>NZ_JAAIJY010000028.1 GCF_011752065.1 Actinomyces sp. ZJ308 | reverse complement strand
CACGCAGCCAGGACTCAAGCACCTCCAGGTCACCCTCACGCACAACCAGTCCAGGAGCAGGTCTATTCGCCATACCCCCATCATCCTAAGCACCAACCACAAAACAACTAACGACACGCGACACTAGAGACTCCGGGGTGGTACCACTTAGCTGCTTCGACTTTGGCGCTGCCAGTTCGGGCAGCATTGTCGAGGGCTGGAGCGAGGTCTGTGTCCCGGGAGGCGAGAACCACGACGTCGTACATGCCGCAGCGAGCCAAGTCGACGAGCGTCAAGGAGCATAGGACATCGACGCCCTTTTCTTGTCTCGATGCGCGGATAGGTTGCTTGACTCCATCGATGTACTCCCATGAGTACTTCAGCGGCCGCAGCGTCACGTTGACTACTCCGTGATGCCCTCGGGTCCACTGTGCCTTCTGGGCTTGGTTACGCCGGTATGCATCGCTGTCATCCTCCGGGATCGGTAGGCCCCGAAAGACCTCAACTCTGGAGACCTCGACCTGGTAGGCATCGTCGTTCTTCGCGTTGCGGGCGCGGGCAAGCTGACTGGCAAACCGGTAAGGGTCGATGAGGGCTTCCTCGGGAGGACGCCCTGGCATGTACAGGCCTGCCGCCGTGAGATGGACGTTCTGGTAGTCAACGATGACCGCCATTGTGAGGGCCACGAGTAGCCTCCTACAAAGAAAAATAGACCCCGCCAGTCCCGGAGGACGGCGGGGAGTTATGGGTTCAGATTAGAGGTTCTCTGCGCTCTGGACCAGATAACGCATATGTGACTCACATCACATAGTTGTTCGATGGTAGGCGTGTGCTCTCACGAGTTCGGTCTCGGACCGCCGCGGTGATGTCGGTGATGTCACTGCCCTCATCACATGCCTGGCGCGCGGACGCACCATAGGGCTCGCGGGCTGACCCACCAAGGTAAGTCGCCGGGCCTGATGGTGCGTCCGCGGCGCGGATGAGGCCGCTGTCCGCGACGTGGGGCCGATGTCTGCGAGGGGACCGTCCCCCGCCTCAGCGGCGGGAGAAGCGAGCCAGGAGGATGCCGGCGGTCACCACGCCTCCGGCGACGGCGGCCGCCTTGGTGAGCGTGGAGGTCGCCTCGGCGTCACCCTGCCGGGCTCGCTCCCAGGTCTGCTCAGCCTGATCGGCCAGCCGGCGGGCCTCCTCGCGGAGCCGACCGGCGCCGGCCGCAGCCTGCTCGCGCAGCCGGTCCGCCCTCGCCGTGGCCTGCTCGCGCAGGTGCTCGCCGGCCTCCCGCGCCTGGGTGCGCGGGTCCACTCGGGCGGCGAACTCATCGACGCTCGCCGCCAGAGCCACCCGCTGGGCACGCAGCCGCTCCTCGATCTGTTCGGGGCTCAGCGGCTCGGCGCCGGTCTCCTCAGCGCCGCCGGCGCCACCGGCATCGGACACGCCGGTCTGCGAACCGCTGGTCATGACCGGCCCGCCCGGGAGCGGGAGAAGGCCTTGACCGCGGCCACGGTGGCCGTGACGCTCAGCCCGGCCAGCGCCAGGCCCGCAACCGTCACGATCCCCAGCGAGGCGGGGTCTCCGTCACGGGCGTCGTCGAACAGGCGGCCGACCCGCTCACCGAGGGTCATCGTGCCCGGCTCGTAGGAGTCCACCCCGCCGTCGGGGTCGGTGCCCCCGCCGACCAGGGAGGCCAGGCGGCTCTTGACCTGCCCGACCGCGTCCTCGGCCTTGCCGACGGCCTGGCTGCGCAGGTCCTGGACCTTCTCGCGGGCCTTGAGTTTGGCGACCCTGGCCAGGTTGTTCGGGGCCAGGCGCGCGGCGAGTTCGTCGACGTCGGCGGCCAGCGCCTGACGCCGGGCGGCCATGTCGGACAGGACGGCGTCAGCGGACGGCTCTGCGGGCGTGGGTGCTGCGTTGGTGCTCACTTGGCGTTCCCCCTCTCCAGGCCGGAGGCGACGGCGCCCTTGACGGTGTTGACCGACTCCATCAGGCCCTCCTGCGGCGTGGGGGCGCTCTCCTTGGCCGCCTGGAGCCGCTTGACGCCCACCAGGGCCAGCGGCACGGCGATGACGGTGAGGATCAGCGCCACCACGAGGAAGGCCGCCCACAGGGGCATGACGTTGGACAGCCCCGACGTCAGCGACCCCAGCAGCAGTCCGAAGATGAACAGGGCCAGGACCCCGGCGGCGCCGAGCAGCCCGGCCCCCAGACCCATCTCCTTGGCCATGCGCTGGCCCTTGGCCTTGGCCAGGTCGATCTCGCCGCGCACCAGCGCTGAGATGTTCTCCGAGATACGGGCGATGAGCTCACCGAGCGTGGGCTGGGACCCGTTGGTCCCCCGAGGAGGCACGGCGGAGGCCGACGGCGTCGCCTGCGACGGCGGGGGAGGTGGCTGGTTGTTGGGCATGAACGGACCTTCTCGTGTGAGGTGCAGCGTTGGGTGCAGTCGACTGACTGCCAGGCGGCGGGATCGCGACAGTGGGACGACCCTCCGACCCAAGAATCTCACAGCGCGCGCCATCGTGGAACAACGCAGGCCCGGGCGGGTTTGTAGGTTTGCTGGATGAGGCCCGCCTTTCGCCACCGGCGATCTGCGCAGACGCGCACTACTCCTGGTTCCAGGCCTGCCAGAGGCTCGCGTACTCCCCGCCGAGCGCCACGAGCTCGTCGTGGGTGCCCAGCTCCACGATCCGCCCGTCCATGACGACGGCCACCCGGTCGGCGTCCTGCGCCGTGTAGAGGCGGTGGGCCACCTCGATGACGGTGCGCCCGGCCAGCGCCGTGGACAGGGTCCGCTCCAGGGTGCGCGCGGCGCGCGGGTCCAGCAGGGAGGTGGCCTCGTCCAGGATGAGCGTGTGCGGGTCCAGCAGCACCAGGCGGGCCAGCGCCACCTCCTGGGCCTGAGCCGGCGTGAGGCTCAGGTGCCCCGAGCCGACCATCGTGTCCATGCCCTCGGGCAGCTCGTCCACCCAGGCGTCGGCCCCGATGGCCTCGATCGCCTCGCGGATCGTGTCGTCGGAGGCGCCCGGGCGCCCCAGGCGCACGTTGTCCGCCACGGACCCGACGAACACGTGGTGCTCCTGGGTCACCAGGGCCACGTGGCGGCGCAGCTCGTCCTCGGTGAGGTCGGTCAGCGCCACCCCGCCCACGGTGACGCTCCCGGAGGTGGGCGGGTTGATGCCCGCCAGCATGCGCCCCAGCGTCGACTTGCCCGAGCCCGAGGGCCCGACGACGGCCAGCCGCTCCCCGGGAACGAGCTCCAGGTCGATCCCGTGGAGCACCTCGACGCCCTCCCGGTAGGAGAAGCGCACGTCGTCGAGCACCATCCGCGTGCCGTCGGGCTGCTCGCCGGTGGGGGCGCGGTCGTCGGGGACCTCCTCAACACCCAGGATGCGGGACAGGGAGGCCTGGGCGATCTGGACCTGGTCGATCCAGAACATGAGCTGGCCCACCGGCTTGCGCAGCTCCATCGCGTAGAGGGTGACCGTGGTGATCGCCCCCAGGGTCGCGTAGCCGCGGGCCGCCAGGAACCCGCCCCACAGGAGGATGACGACGACGGGCGCTCGCCAGGCGACGTCGAGCACCATGAACAGGCGCACCCGCAGCATCGCCGTGTAGCGCTCCAGGGACCAGGCCTCCTTGATGGAGGCCATGATGGCCCGCTCGCGGCGCGCCCCGATCCCCAGCGCGTCCACGGTCTCGGCGTGCTCGACCGTCTCGGAGACCGCGCCGTTGAGGCGGGCCTGGGCGGCCGACTCGGCCCGGTAAGCGGGGATGGAGATCGGCAGGTACCAGCGCATCATCGACCACACCGGCGGGGCGATGATGAGCAGCCCGAGCGCCAGGATCGGGTCGGCGAAAGCGGCCGCAAGCACTGTGAAGACGATCGTCACCACGCACACGAGGATCTGGGGGATGCCCACCCGCACGAGGAACTCGATGCGGGAGACGTCGGTGGTGGTGCGCCCCACGAGGTCGCCGGTGCCGGCGGACTCCACGGCGCTCAGTGGCAGGTGCACCACCCGGTTCATCATGCGCTCGCGCAGGTCGGCGAAGACCGACTCGCCCAGGGTCCGGGCGTACTTCTGGGCGAAGCGGTTGATGAGTGCCCCCACGAGGGTGACGACGATGATGGTCAGCACGATCCGGTCCACGTAGCCGGCGTCGGCCCGCCCGGCCGAGACCCTCCCCACCAGGCGCCCCAGCAGCTGGGGGGCCACGAGCGTGGACAGGACGGCCACGATCTGGAGGGCCAGCACGACGGCGAAGCGCCACCGGTAGGAGGCCATGATCCGGAAGGTCTTGCGCATGGCGACCGCTCCAGGTGCGACGGGAAGCGCCATCAGCAGCTCACCTCCGCGTCCTCTCCCAGGGCCCGGGAGACGACGGCACGGTAGTCGGCCGCCTGCGCGTCGCCGGAGCGGGCCAACGCCATGAGCTCGCGGTGCGTGGAGCGCAGGAGCTCGGTCCCGCTGGAGTCGAGGAAGACGACCTCGTCGCAGGCCTCCAGGACGAGCGGGGAGGCGGTGACGACGACGGTGGTGCGCCCGGTGCGGGAGCGGTGCACCTGGTTGGCGACCCGGGCCTCGGTGTGGGAGTCCAGGGCGGAGGTCGGCTCGATGAGCACGAGCGTGGGTGCCTCGGTGAGCAGGGCCCGGGCCAGGGTCACGCGCTGGCGCTGCCCGCCGGACAGGGACCGGCCCTTCTCGGTGATCATCCCGGCCAGGCCCTCGCTGAGCGAGGTCAGGACGTCGCCGGCGTCGGCGATCTCGATGGCCTCCAGCAGGCGGTCGTCGCCGGGCGCGTGGCGCTCCTGGGCACGGACCTGCTGGTCGACGTCGGCCCCGGTGGTGCGCTCGGCCTCGGCGTGCACGAGCTCCTTGACGTCCGCCGGCCGCGGGTCTGGGCCGCCGCGCACGTCGAGGGCCTCGCGCAGGGTCCCGGTGAAGAGCTGGGCGGTCGCTCCGGCCACGACGATGCTGGCGCGCACCTGGTCCAGCGGCATGGTGGTCAGGGGCCTGCCCGCCAGGGTGACGGTGGGCCCGGAGTCGGTGAAACGGCCCAGGCGCGTGGCCAGCTCGGCCGAGACCTCCGGGTCCGGGCAGACCAGGGCCGTCATGCGGCCCTCCTTCAGGCGCAGGTCGCTGCCGGTGTCCACCAGGTCGCCGCTGAGGGGGTGGGCGGCGGCGGGGTCCAGGTCGAGGCGCTCCACGAGGCTGCCGGCCGCCGGCGTCACCTGCAGCAGGCGGCTCAGGCGCCGGGCCCCGACGATGGCCCGGGTGTAGTCCTGCACGGAGTTGGTGAAGACCCACAGCGGCCAGGACAGGTAGGCGGTGTAGCCGTAGAAGGTGATGAGCCCGCCGGGGGTGAGGCTGCCGGCCACGGCCATGCGGGCGGCGATCCACACGACCACGGCGGCGAAGAGCCCGGGCAGCAGCACCTGGAGGATCATGAGGGTGGCCTGGGAGGAGGCCACCTCGACGCCGCGGCGCCGCAGCTCCTGGGAGGCGTCCCGGTAGCGGCGCGCGAAGACGTCCTCCCCGCCGATGCCCCGCAGGATCCGCAGGCCCGCCACCGTGTCGGTGGTGATCGTGGTGACCGCGGACTGGGCCTCGCGCTGGACGGCCTGGCGCTTCTGCAGAGGGCGGATGACCAGGGTGACGATCGCCGCCACCAGCGGCATGCCCAGGATGACCACCAGCCCCAGGCTCACCGAGGTGCGGAGCATGAGGACCGCCACGACGATGAAGCTGGCCGCCGCCCCCAGCAGGGCCGGCAGATGCTCGATGAGATTGCCCAGATACTCGGCGTCGGAGGCGATGATGGTGGCGACCTCTCCGGTGGAGACCTGCCGGGACAGGTCCTTGCCGGTGGCGGAGACCTGCCGGCCCACGAGCCGGTCGACGTCGAAGGCCGTGCGCATCCAGGCCGTCACCCCGAAGTAGGACAGCATCGTGTCCCCGACGGCGTAGATGACGAACAGCACCAGCAGCAGGGCCCCGATCCCCCAGACGCGGGCGTTGAGGCCGTTCTCGATCCCCGCGTCGAGGGCCTGGCCCAGGAAGGCCGGCACGATCGCCTGGATGATGTTGGAGGTGCAGGCGGCCAGGGTCGCCAGCGCGACCGGCACGGCGGCGCGGCGCAGCAGCCACCGCAGAAGAGCCCCGGCCCCGATGGACGGGGGCTGGGGCAGCGGGGCGTCGGGGGCCATGGAGAGTGCGGACGGTGCGGACGGGGATGATCGGGTGGTCGGGGCGTTTCGGAACGACCGGGAGGACGGCTCGGGCATGATCGCACGAGGCTATCGGAGCCGGGGCGGGCGCGGCAGAGGGAGAACCGGTGAGATGGGAGATAGCGCGCCGGCGCCCCGGTCGGTCCCCACTGAGGGGGACGGGCCGGGGCGCCGGTGTCAGCGGACCCATCGCTGTTCCAGTGCCGGCTGGATGGCTCGGACCCGCTGACTGGCACCGTGAGGCGCCGGCGGGCATGCGGACGACGGCGGGTGCCACGAGTTGTACAGTGCCCTATCGAGTGGGTGGTTCGGTACTGACGTATCGCCTACCCGCTCGCTGTCCGGCTACTCCTCGTCGGTGTGATCCACCCGGTGTCTACTCGGTGTCTACTCGGTGTCTACTCGGTGGCGATGGCGTCCAGGACGGGGACCCGGGAGGCGCGCAGCGCCGGCCACAGGGCCGCGATGACGCCGACCACCACGGAGAGCACGAGCATGCCCACCATCTGGCTCCAGGGGATGGTCAGGGTCTTAAGACCCTGGTCCTCCAGGATCCTCTTGAGGGCCGCGGCCAGGGCCACGCCGGTCGCTCCGCCCAGCACCGTGCCGTACAGGGCGGTGAGGACCGACTCGGTGATGATCTCCCCGGCCAGCTGGGCCTTGCCCAGCCCGACGGCGCGCATGAGCCCGATCTCGCGGGTGCGCTCGGAGACCGAGAGCACCAGCGTGTTGACGATGCCCAGGATGGCGATGACGATGCTCAGGCCCAGCAGGCCGTAGAGGATGGCGAGCATCTGGTTGATCTGCTGGCCGACCTGGTCGGAGATCTCGTTGGCGTCGAGCACCGAGTACTGGTAGGTGTCGGCCACGATGTCGCGGGCCTTGCCCCGCACCGTGTCGAGGTCTGCACCGTCGTCGAGGGTGAGGAATATGCCGACGGGTGAGTCCAGGACATGGGTGGGGTCGGTGGGTGTTCCGGGTGTCGTCCACGAACCGATCCGGGCCGCTACCTCCGGGGAGACGTAGTAGTTACCGCCGGATACTTTGGGGTCGACGACGGCTCCCACCGTGACCTCCTCGGTCCCGTTCGGGCCGGTCAGCGTGACCTTGTCCCCGACCTTGAGGTTCTCGCTCTTGATCGCTGCCACGTGCGTGGCATCGATATCGTCCACGGATCCGGAGACCGGGTTGATGTCGAGGGCCTTGGAGAAGGTACTGGGTTCGATGACTCCGATAATGGCCGTTGGGTTCTGAGAGCTGTCGGGCTTGGTGGCCGCAGCGGTATAGGTGGTGTAGGAGGAGGTCTCCTTGACGCCGTCAATGTTGGTGATATCCTCCGCCTTTTGCGCGGAGAGGGTAGTCGTTCTCGAGGTCGATGTCGTGGGCTGGACGGTGAGGTCGGCCTTGAGGGACTTGTTGATCTCGTCGGCGGTCGAGGAGTTGAAGGAGGCGGCCAGCGTGGCGCCGGCGCACACCAGGGCCATGCCCACCATGAGGGCGCCCGAGGTGTTGGCCGTGCGGCGCGGGTTGTGGACGATGTTGCGCACCGCCAGGCGCCCGGACGGCCGCAGCAACCGGAAGGGAAGGCCCAGCACGGCCACCACCGGACGCGCCAGGGTGGGGGAGACGATGAGCAGTCCCAGGACGACGCCGCCCGCCCCCAGCCCCATGATGAGGCGGCGCTGCTCCAGGTCCTCGTTCACCCAGGCGGCGGCGACCGCGGCCACTCCGGCCGCCAGCAGCAGCCCGCCGATGATCGTGCGCAGGACGAGAGACTTCTCCCGCGAGCCCGACACGCCGCGCATCGCCTCGACCGGGTGGGTCAGGGCGGCCTCGCGCGCCGGCAGCAGGGCGCCGACGACGGTGACGGCCAGTCCCACCGCCAGGGAGATCGCGATGATCGGTCCGGTCAGGCCGGTGCTCTCCAGCAGCGGCATGCCCATGGCGTCGAGCAGCTTGGCCAGTCCGGCCAGGAGCCCGGCCCCCGCGGCCACACCCAGGGCGGCCCCGACCACTCCGATGACGACCGCCTGGAGGAACACGATGCCGAAGACCGAGGCTGGAGAGGCACCCACCGCCCGGAGGAGGGCGAACTCCTTGACTCGCTGGCGCACGCTCATCGCGAAGGAGTTCATGATGATGAAGGAGCCCACGAACATGGCGATGACGACGAAGACCAGCAGGAAGACCTGGATGAATCCGAGCTGGTCCTCGATGGTCTTGTTCTGCTCCTTGATGAGCTCGGCGCGGGTCTGAATCCGGGCGCCGTCGGGGAGGACCTTGGTGACCTCGGACTTGACCGTGTCCACCGAGGAGCCCTGGGCGACGTTGATCGAGATGCTTGAGACCCTCCCGTCCGGGGCGGCGATGGGCATGAGCCAGTCCGGGTCCAGGCCCACGACCGTCGCGCCGGCCATGGGCGAGTCGAAGGCGAACTCGCCGACTACTTTGACCTCGGTGGGCGAGCCCTGCAGGACGATGTGCGTGGTGTCCCCGACCTTGAGGCCGGAGTTCTTCAGGGCCCCGGACTCAAGCGCGACCTCGCCCTCGCCCCGGGGAAGATCACCCTGCACCAGCTTCCTGCCCGGCTCCTTGTCGAACATGGGCAGGAAGAGCGTGGGGGCGCCGGAGGTGGTCACGGGAGCGTCGTTGGCGCCCACCAGGACGCCGGTCATCTGGATCTCGGGGTTGGCGGCCTCGACCCCGTCGATCTGCTTGATCGTCTCGGTCAGGGAGCTGTCGACGGGCTGGGTCTGCGGCGTCGAGGAGCCGCTGCCGCCACTGGCGTCGTCATTGCCGATCTTGGGGCCCTGGACGTAGAGGTCCGAGGTGGCGGTGGAGGACACCAGCTTGGAGAAGGTCTCCGACATGGAGGCGCGCAGGGCCAGCGTGCCCGACAGGAACGCCACCCCCAGCACGACCGCGAAGGTGGTCAGGAAGAACTGCTTGGCATGGGCGCGTACGGAGCGCCAGGCGACTCGTCTCACGGCTCAGGCCCCCTTGGCTGCCTCGGCCCGGGCGCCGGCCGCGGGCGCGGACTCCGCCTCGCTCAGCTCGCGCAGGGCGTCCAGGACCCGGTCCCGGTTGGGGTCGTTCAGCTGGGCCACGACGTGCCCGTCGCGCAGGAAGATGACGGTGTCCGCCCAGGCGGCCGCCTCCGGCTCGTGGGTCACCATGACCACCGACTGCCTCAGGTCGTTGACGCTGCGACGCAGGATCTCCAGGACCTGCTCGGTGGAGTGGGAGTCGAGGTTGCCGGTGGGCTCGTCGGCGAAGACGACCGCCGGCTCACCCACGAGCGCCCGGGCGCAGGCCACGCGCTGGACCTGGCCTCCGGAGAGCTCGGCGGGCCGGTGGGACAGGCGCTCCCTGAGGCCGACGGCGTCGATCACCTGGTCGAAGCGTTGCGGGTTGACCTTCTTGCGGGCGATGTCCAGGGGCAGGGTGATGTTCTCCGCCGCCGAGAGGGTGGGAACCAGGTTGAAGGACTGGAAGATGAAGCCGATGCGCTCGCGGCGCAGGCGGGTGAGGCGACGCTGGCTCATTGAGGAGACCATGTCGCCGTCGAGCATGATCTGCCCGGAGGTCACCGAGTCCAGGCCTGCCAGGCAGTGCATGAGCGTGGACTTGCCGGAGCCGGAGGGGCCCATGATGGCGGTGAAGCGGGCGCGAGCGATGTCGACGTTGACGGAGTCGAGGGCCTTGACCGCCCCCGAGCCGCGTCCGTAGACCTTGGTGAGACTGCGGGCGGAGACTACGGGGTCGTCCACTGGCCGGTGGGGTGCGAGAACGGAGGGTGTGCTGTGTGGAGCGGGAACGGTGGTACTCATAGGTTCAGTCTGGCAGCGGCATGGTTCAGTCGAATCCTCCTACCGGAGGACCACCCCCTGACCTCTTGGCCAGTCAACCCTGATCTGCGGTAGGGGAGGTCCCTGAGACGACGGTAGGACGGCGCGGTCAACGAGGCGGAGAGGCTCGGGCCGGACGCCGGTGCCCGAAGCGGGCTTGCGCTGGTATGTCTGGTGTGTTCCGGATGGTCTGGGGCGTGACGGGCTCATGGTCGAGCGGTGGATTTCCTCGGCCGATGCCGTTTCTTGACCCTCTTGGCCGATTCGTGACTACCATCGTGGCTGATCGGCGCCTTGTGAGGGACCCATGACGGGTTTGTGACGAGCCTGATCAGTCGAGGTCACCCATACGTTCTCCCGGAAGGTCTCTGCATGGATCCGGTTCAGCTCATGATGGCCGCTCATCAGGCCGATGCGGCGGTTGCCGCCCAGACGCCGGACCAGGCCCTGCAGGCCGCGATCGCGCAGAGTCGTCCCGACCTGTGGGCGCCGCTGTCGACCAACCCCGCGGCCTACCCCGATCTGCTCGATTGGTTGGCCAGTACCGGGAACGTTGAGGTTCTGGTCATCCTTCGCGCGCGCGGCCACCTGACCGACGACGCCGCGGCCGCCTCGGCCGGCGGGACCGCTGCGGTCGCTGCCGACGTCGAGAACGGCGAGCCCGCCCCCGCTGAGCCTTCGGGCGAGGACGAGCCGGTTGAGGCGGCTCCGGCCGACGCCGATGAGGCCGACACGACCGATGAGTCCGGGGCTGATGAGCCTGAGCCGGATGAGGGTGATGAAGCCGATGAGGCCGCTGACGAACCGGTGATCGATGCCGACTCCCAGGAGGACCAGGAGTCGTCGGAGAAGCCGGCGGAGGAGCCGGCTGCTGAGGAGCGGAGCTCCGGTGAGCCTGCGGATGAGCCCGATGATGAGCCTGAGGAGCCGGCTGCTGAGGAGAACGCGGATGCCGCTGATGACCTCCCCGCCGAGGCCGACGACGCGCCGGGCACCGGGGAGCCTGTTGAGGACGCTGCGGGCCAGGACAGTGACGACCAGGGCAGTGACGACCAGGACTCGGAGGAGCCGGCTGCCGAGGACTCCGCAGCCGATGAGTCGGTCGAGGAGGAGACCGATGAGACGCCCGAAGGCACCGGGGAGGCGGAGCCTGTAGCTGAAACCGATGAGGTCGAGAGCTCCGCTGACGAGAGTGATGAGGCCGGCGTCGAGTCGGAGGCGGACGAGCAGGAGCCCTCCGACGAGGAATCCGCGGCCGACGCGCCCCGGGACGAGGCGCCGAACGATCCCGAGGCCGCCGAGGAGGCGGAGACCGCGGCCGACGCCGATGAGGCCGAGAGGACCACGGATGAGGCCGGTGATGCGGCCGCTGATGAGCCCGAGGCGGATGAGCCCGAAGCCGCCGAGGACGCGGCTGAGGACGTCTCTGTCGAGCAGGACCCCGAGACGGAGTCCGAGCCGGCCGCGGAGGATCAGATAGTCGACGAGCCTGTCCCGGTGGATGACGAGGCGGACGACGAGACTGAGTCATCGACGCCATCGACCGAGGAGGCAGGCGATGAGGCTGCGTCGTCGGGTGAGGAGGCCGGCAGTCAGACCGAGGCCTTCCCGGCCACCGAGGCCACCGCGGTCTTCGCCGCCTCGCACTGGCCCGAGGTCGACTCCGCGGCCGATCTCACGGCCTCGGCCGGGTCCGCGGCCCCGGCGGCGGGCTCCGCCGCTCCTGCCGTGGGCTCCGCCGAGTCGATCGCCATGCCCATGCCCCCGCCGCCCTCGGCCGAGGACATCGCCGCCTGGGCCGAGACCCCCAGCGGGGCGCCGTCGGGCTTCTCCGCCCCTCAGCCGGCGGTGGAGCGGGACATGTTCGGGCCCCAGATGCCGCCGCCTCAGCTGCAGAAGCAGGCGTCGGGGGCAAGCACCGGACGCCTGGTGGCGATCATCGTGGTCCTCCTCCTCGTCATTGTCGGCGCGGGAGGCGTGTGGGCCGGATCCTACTTCTCAGGCAAGGACGACGACTCCTCCGGCCGTTCGCAGGACAGGGCCGACGGCCAGGGCGACAAGCCGGACTCCGGCCAGGCCGATGCCGCGGCGACCTCGACCGCGTCGGCGCTGCCCTCAGGCACCGTCACGGCCTGCTCCAGCATGCCCGAGCTCACCGTCACCTCGGTGGAGGACGGCCAGGGCGAGCTCAAGGTCCAGGCCAACGTGACGACCTCCTGCGCCGACGGCGACTTCCTGGCCGGATCGTCCAACCAGGTCCTCATCTACAGCGCCACGAGCCCGACCGGCGGAGCGGACACCGAGCACCTCGTGGCCTCGGGCTCCTTCGACCTCTCCAGCGAGCCGCTGATCATCCCCAACGGCGGGCGGACGCTGACGCTGCGCTTCGGCGAGCAGCACTACTTCCGCACCGCCAAGGACCTCGACCTCAAGAGTCTCAAGGTCAGTCCCGCCTTCGACCGGGGCCCCCAGTCAACCGTCACCTCGGGCAGCTCAACGAACTCCCCGATGACGATCGCGTCGTCCACGAGCTCCGGCGCCAACCAGGAGCAGCAGGACGAGCAGGCCGCCGGCCAGGCCCTGCGGTGGCAGGCCGACCACGACCGCTCCGTCGTCATGAGCAAGTTCCTGGGCAAGTGGACCCCGCAGCTGTCCTCCAAGCAGGTGAACCTGTTCGCCGACGGGCAGACCTGGACCAACCGCGCGATCCTCGCCGAGTTCCTCAAGACGCGGCAGGCCGAACCGAGCGCCGTGCTCGTCAACAGCAGCGACTGGTCGGTGTTCGACGTCGGCGGATGGTGGGTGACCCTGTCCGGCGAGCTCTACGGCACCGCTGACGAGGCCAACGCCTGGTGCGACGCCCAGGGGTACGACGCCGACCACTGCCTGGCCAAGCGCATGGAGTCCAGCGGCCCGCCGCAGGGCACCACCAAGTCCCGCTGAGGCGCTGGATCGCTCCAGCGCGTCCGAGCGGTTCTCCTGGCCCACCGGCTCAGGGGGCCCCACCGGCTTCAGGACCGGAGGCCGCCCTTGAGCGCCAGGACCCGCGCGGCCGACTCATCCACCCGGGCCGCGAAGGCCGGGTCCGACTGCGCGGCGGCGACGAGTGCCTTGACCATGTCGGCGGCCACCGTCGGGTCGGCCGAGGCCAGCACGATGTCGCAGCCGGCCCGCACGGCCCGTACGGCGCGCTCGCCGGCGGCGACGCCCTGCACCTGGACGGCGGCCGAGACGTCGTCGGTGATGACCACGCCGGAGAAGCCCATCTCCGTGCGCAGCATGTCGGTGACGATCGTCGAGGAGAAGACGGCCGGCGCCGAGGCGTCGATGAGCGCGTAGGTCGCCGAGGAGACCATGATGACCTGAGCGCCGGCGGCGATGGCGGAGGCGAAGACGCCGACGGCGGCGTCAGAGCTGCGGGTCGTGGTGCGGTCGACGACGTCGGCCGAGGTGTCCGTGTTGGCCGTGACCCGCCCCAGGCCCGGGAAGTGCTTGTAGGTGGGGATGACGCCGGAGGCCTGCATCCCCTCGGCGAAGGCGCCGGCCTGGGAGGAGACGGTGGCGGCGTCGTGGCCGTACTCGCGGCCCCAGCGGCCGATGGGCTCGTTGGTGGTCGGCCGGGCGATATCGACCAGGTCGGCGACCGGGGCCAGGTTCATGTTCACGCCGGCGTCGGCCAGTTCCTTGCCCCACGTGCGCGCCGAGGCCGCCAGCTGATCGCGCGGCTGGGTCGACTGGTCCATCGCCGAGGGGATGTCGGAGAAGCCCGAGCCCGACAGGACCTGCACCTCACCGCCCTCCTGGTCCGTGGCCACGAGCATCGCAGTGCCGTGCGTGGTGTCGGGGCCGACCTTTGAGGTGAAGGTGCTGATGACCTTCTGCGTCGCCTGGCTGCCCGCCGTGGCGCGGCCGGCGATGAAGATGTTGCCGACGTGATGGCTCGCGACGGCCTCGGTGGAGGCCTGCGCGGGGGAGGCGGCATCGACCCCGACCATCATGAGCTGGCCGACCTTCTCCTCCAGGCTCCAGCCCTCCAGCGCCCCGGCGCTCGCGGTGGTGGGGGACGGGGTCGTCTCGCTCGCGGCCGCGGTGGGAGACGGTGCGGCGGTCGACGGCGGCGGCGTTGGCGCCGCGGCGGTGGGCGTCGCGCTGGGGGAGGAGCCCCCGGCCGGCGAGGAACCGGGCAGGAGGGAGCATCCCGCCAGTGAACCGGCGCCCAGCAGGGTCGCCAGAAGCACTGGCCGTCGACTCATGTGGTACTGCGGGGACCCGCTCGGGTCGGTGGTGGCGGGAGGCTCCCCCGCACCCGGAGCGGCAGGCCGGTGGCGGTCGTTCATGCCGGCCACACTAAGGCAGGCCCCGGGGCGAGCGCGAGGTCATTGGCTCTCACGGTCGGTCTATTCCCGGACCCGGCCGCTCCGGTGGCCCCGGCCTTGCCGCTGTGCCCCGGCGCATCCTTAATCGGCAGCGTCTCCGGTGCTGTCTCCGGCGCTACTCCCAGCCCAGCTCGTGGAGGCGCTCGTCGGGGATGCCGAAGTGGTGGGCCACCTCATGGATGACGGTCACCGTGATCTCCTCCACCAGCTCCTCTCGGTTGGTGCACCAGCGCTCCAGCGGCCCGCGGAAGATGAGGATGCGATCGGGCAGCACCATGGACCAGCCCTCGTCGCGCTCGGTGAGGGGGACGCCGTCGTAGAGCCCCAGGAGCGTGGGCAGCCCGGCGTCGTCGTAGTCCTCCTCGGTGAGCATCTCCGGGTCGGGCTCGTCCTGGACGAGGACGACGACGTTGTCCATCGCCTCGGCCAGGTCCGCTGGGATCTGGCCCAGGGCGTCTCCGACGACGTCCTCGAAGTCCTGCTCCGACATCCGCCCCGGTGCCTGTTCCGACTCTTGCTGGTGCGCTTGGCTCACGGGGCCAGCCTGCCAGAACGCGCGGGTCTGGCCGACCCTCCCCGTGGTCTGGAATCCCGCCGAGAACCGAGCGGTGAGGAGGGTCACGCCGCTGGGATTTGCGCTGCGGAAGACTGGCCCTTTAGTGTTCATCCCGGTTCGAGGCGCGACGACGTCGAAGGCCCCTGGCCCCCATCGTCTAGCGGCCTAGGACCCCGCCCTTTCACGGCGGTAGCACGGGTTCGAATCCCGTTGGGGGTACGGATTCGCACAAGTGAATAACCACAGTGAATTCACACTGGCCTCGTGGCGCAGTTGGTTAGCGCGCCGCCCTGTCACGGCGGAGGTCGCGGGTTCAAGTCCCGTCGAGGTCGCGGAAAGGATTGGTCCGATCAGAAATGGTCGGGCCGATTCCATCCCAAGGCTCTGTAGCTCAGTTGGTAGAGCGTTCGACTGAAAATCGAAAGGTCACCGGATCGACGCCGGTCGGAGCCACTGCGAGAGGCCCGGAACCCACAAGGTTCCGGGCCTTCGCTCATGCGCCGTGCGGGCTTCCAGTCGGAGTGGGCGGTCAGCGCATCCTGCGCCAGGCGGTGCGGGCGCTGCGAGCGCTGACGAAGATCCAGAAGGCGATGGCGGCGACCGGCCAGATGATCCAGGAGATGTCCCAGGCCTTGAAGATGAAGCTCCACAGCAGGTAGATGGCGACCATGGCCGGCCAGTAGATGCTGGCCACGAAGGTGATGAAGGGATCGTCCTCGTCCTCGTCCTGCTCGTTGCGCTGCCAGGCGGCGTAGTCGCCGGCGGGCGTGGGTGCGGGGGCGGGGGCGGTGGGCCGACTGGGCTCGGTCGGCGCGGTCGGTGCGCCACCCGCGGGGGCGGCCTGCGGGGCGCCGCCGGGCTGGATGTCCTGGGCGATACCCAGCACCGGAGCCAGCTCCTGAAGGTTGCCGAAGTCGGTGATGACCTGTCCGACCGCCTCGTTGTGGGTCTTGCCCTGGGCGATGGCGTCGTTGTAGGCGTCCTCCATCATGGCGCGCAGCTCGCCGCGGGCCTCGGTCAGGCGCGGTGAGGCCGGGTAGGGGGCGAACATGTTGTCCAGGAAGGTCTCGGTGGTGTCCATCAGCGGGCTCCTTTCGCGAAGCGGTCGACGAGGGTCTTGGTGTCCTCCCACTCGGAGACCTTGGCGGCCAGGTGGGCGGTGCCTTCGGAGGTGAGGCGGTAGTAGGTGCGGGACTTGCCGGAGTCGGACACTCCTGCGTAGGAGGCCGCCAGACCGGCCGACTCCAGGCGTTTGAGAGCCGTGTAGAGCGTGGTCTGCTTGATGGTGTACTCGCCGTCGGCAACCTCGGTGATGGTCTTGGCGAGATCGTAGGCGTAGGACGGCTGTCGCTTCAG
Source organism: Actinomyces sp. ZJ308 (assembly GCF_011752065.1). Taxonomy (GTDB): domain Bacteria; phylum Actinomycetota; class Actinomycetes; order Actinomycetales; family Actinomycetaceae; genus Actinomyces. Next base: position 31,522 of record NZ_JAAIJY010000028.1, on the reverse strand, counting down.
CAGCGACAGGACGATGAGGTCGATGTAGCCGCGAATGGCGTCCGCGCTGATCATGTGAGCCCTCCTTCCATGAGGCGTGGCTGGTGGGGGCGGGCGGCCCCGGGATCCTTGTGTGCATCTAACGTACTACGGCACACGTAGTACGTCAAGAGGAAGACGTGGGTGGGCGGCCGCACGCGGTGAGAGCAAGCCTTTTCGTTGTCAGCGTGCGACATCGTGCCCGTGGCCGTTCGTCACAGCCCGGGCACAGCCCCGCTGCCTAGGCTGGACCCATGCTCGTTGCAGCCACCACCACTCCCGCGACCCCCAGCGCGGATCCCTCGGCCACGCCGACACCGACCCCCACGCCCGCCTCCGGTCCTACAGGCGTGCCGTCCGTCAACGTCGATGAGACCGTCAAGGTGGTCGCCAAGACGACGAACGATCTGGTCGCCATCGGCTGGCAGGCAGGCGTCGGCGCCCTCATCGGCATCCTGATCGCCGTCGTGGCCGTGGCGATCCTCGGCTTCATGGGCAGGCGGGGCAGGCGCCGGCTCCTGTACCGCGAGATCGTGGACTTCGGGCGCCGGCCCGCCTACGCCGTCGGCGCCATGACCGGGGCGTTCCTGGGCACGCGGGTCGCTCTGACCGGGCTGCGACAGACCAAGGACGACTCGACGACGATGGTCATCATCGAGCGCGGGGTGACCATCGCCCTCATCTTCGCGGTGACCTGGCTCGTCGTCGCCTTCGCCAAGGCCATCGAGTCCACCGTCGTCAAAGGGGTGCAGGCCAGCGAGAACCAGGGGCGCGCCAATCGGGTGACCACCCAGAGCCAGATCATCCGGCGCGTGGCCGAGGCGGTCATCATCATCGCCGGGCTCGTCGCCGCCATCATGACCTTCCCCAGCGTCCAGCTCGCCATGGGCTCCCTGCTCGCCTCGGCAGGTCTGGCCTCCGTCATCGCCGGTATGGCCGCCCGCTCCATGCTCGGCAACGTCTTCGCCGGACTCCAGCTGGCCACCACCGACGCCATCCGCGTGGACGACATCGTCGTCGTCGACGACGAGCAGGGCACCATCGAGGAGATCACCCTGACCTACGTGGTCATGCGGACCTGGGACGAGCGGCGCCTCATCCTGCCCTCGACCCACTTCACCGAGAACCCCTTCGCCAACTGGACGCGCGGCGGCTCCCAGAGCACCGGCACCTTCACCCTCGACCTGGACTGGCGCGTTCCCGTCGCCGCGATGCGCGCCGAGCTGGCCCGGCTCGTGGCCGCCTCGACCGTCTGGGACGGGCGGCAGGCCTCCCTGGAGGTCTCCGACGCCGTCGGCGACCACGTCACCGTGCGCGTGGTCCTCACCGGGGCCAACCCCGGCGACGTCGGCGCCCTCAAGTCCTATGTGCGCGAGGAGCTGGTCACCTGGCTGCAGCGCGAGGCCCCCTACGCCCTGCCGCGCACGCGAGTGGAGGTCGATCAGGTCGAGGTCACCCAGGACCTCAGCCCCGAGGAGGTGGCCCGCACGGCCCAGGAGATCGTCGCCAAGCAGAAGGCCGAGGCCGACGCCGCCGCCAGGACTCCAGCCGATGCCGGTGCTGAGGACGTCGGGACCACGGAGGCCGAGGGCGAGAGCGCGGCTCACGGCCTGGGGGCCCGGCGCGCCGTCACCCTGGGGCGCGCCATGGGGCGCTCTCTGCTGCACCGCGCCCGGCGCGGGGGCCTGGGCCCGCGCTGACCCTGGCCGGCGGGCTGCCAGGGCTGTCCCGGGTGCGGCCGGCCGCCGTCGGCCCCGCTACGTTGCCGACAGCCTGCCGGATGGGTGCGTTTTCGCTGCGTGAACGCGGTTCGCCCGGCGTCGTCGGGCGGGCACGATGAGACCATGAGTACCAACATCAGCGGAGAGCCGTCCGAGGCGCCCACCTCCACGCCCTCCGACCCGACCGTCGACCTGGAGGCCGCGGCGCGCACCGACGCGCAGTGGCGCGCCGCCCTGAGCCCCATGGAGTACCACGTGCTGCGCGAGGCCGGCACCGAGCGGCCCTTCACCGGGGCCCTGCTCGACGAGCACCGTGAGGGCGTCTACCGCTGCCGCGGCTGCGGCGCCGAGCTGTTCCGCTCCACCACCAAGTTCGACTCCCACTGCGGGTGGCCCTCCTTCTACGACCCCTCCAGCCTCGAGGCCGTCACCCTGAGCACCGACACCTCCCACGGCATGGTGCGCACCGAGGTCCGCTGCGCCGCCTGCAACAGCCACCTGGGGCACGTCTTCGATGACGCCCCCCAGACCCCCACCGGCCAGCGCTACTGCATGAACTCCGTCAGCCTCACCTTCGAGGAGGAATGAGCATGATCCGGGTCCTGAGCCTCAACCTCCAGCACGGCCTGCCCGGCGCCGGGGCCGGGGACGGCAGTGCCGCCACCGGCTCGCTGGCCGGCGCCGACATCTCCGACCCGGCCACCGCCCGCGCCGTCATGCGGGCCACGGCCGAGCAGATCGCCGAGCTGGCCCCCGACGTCGTCGCCCTCCAGGAGGTGGACCTGGGCCAGGCCCGCTCCGGGCGCCTGAACCAGGCCGCCTTCCTGGCCGAGGAGCTGGGGATGCCCACCTGCCGCTTCGCCGCCAGCTACGCCGGGCCGGTGGTGGGCCTGCGGCGCCAGCCCCTGCGCAGCGCGCTCAGCTCACCGACCGACGACGTCTTCGGGCTGCTGCGCGCCGCCGTCGGAGCCGGGCCGATCGGCTACGGCAACGCCCTCATCTCCCGCTTCCCGGCCGCCGGCTGGCACGTCAAGCGCCTGGGGCGCGGGGCCTCCAGCGTCGAGAAGCGCGGCGAGCGCGCCTGGGACCCGCGCTCCTACCACGTGTCCACCGCCTCCCACCGTGTCATGGTGGCCGCCACCCTCGACCTGCCCGAGGAGGTCGGCGGGCCGGTCCGGCAGCTGTCGGTCGCCTCCACGCACCTGGCGACCCGCGGATCCATGGCGGCCCGACAGCTCGCCGCCGCCTGGGGGGCGCTGGCCGGGCTGCCCGGACCTCACCTGCTCGTGGGAGACTACAACCTCAGCGCCGAGCAGGTCAGTGCCCTGGGACTGGGGCGGACCGTGGGGGAGGGGCTCACCTTCCCGGCCGCCGGCCCCACGCGGCGCATCGACCACGTCCTGACCGACCTGTGGCCCACCGGCCCCGACGGCCTGCCGCTGTCGGACGAGGCGGCCGTTGCCGCTGCCGCCGCGGGGGCGGAAGGAGGCGGAGGCCCGCTGCTGCGCGCCGTGGACTGGGGGACGGCCTCCTTCATCATCTCCGACCACGTCGGCACCTGGGTGGACCTCGAACCCGTCGGCTAGCGGCCCTGCTGCCGATCCTCGCCCGTGCGGTCGTGGGGTAAGGCTCGCGGTCGTACCCTCTACCCCTCGAACGCGCGACCTACCCTACGAACTCGAGACCGGGCGGCCCGCCCTCCTGTCCTCGAACTATCATCGCTGTCAGGACGGCTGATGACAGGGGGTGGCTATGGCCGACGTCGTGGCGGGGCTGGCCGTCTTCGGCGCCGTCATCGCCGTCGGCTGGCTGCTGGTGCGCGCCCGGGCCGTGCCCGCCGACGCCGACGGGGTCCTCACCCGCGTCTGCTTCTTCGCCGCCACCCCGGCGCTGCTCGTGACCACCCTGAGCCGGGCCGACCTCACCGCCGTCGTCTCACGGGCCACCGCCGTGGCCGTGGCCGCAGAGCTCGCCGCCATCGTCTCCGCCTGGTGCCTGCACCGCCTCGTGCTGCGGCGCACCACCGCCGAGGCCACGATCGGCGCGCTGGCCTCCGGCTACGTCAATGCCGCGAACCTGGGGATCCCGGTGGCCGTCCTCGTCCTGGGGGACGCGGCCACGATCGCCCCGATCCTCCTGCTCCAGCTCCTCGTGCTGACTCCCGTCACCTTCACCGTGCTCGACGCCGTCACCCGCCGCGGCAACCCGTCTCGCCTGGCGACCCTGAGCGTTCCGCTGCGCAACCCGCTGCTGTGGGGCGTCGTGGCCGGGACCGCCGCGAACCTGAGCGGGATGAACCTGGAGGACTGGTGCGGGGGCTACCCGGCTCAGGGCCTGGAGATGCTCGGGCGGGTTGCCGTCCCGCTCATGATGCTGGCCCTGGGCATGAGCCTGGCCGGGGCGCCCAGGCCGCTCCAGGACCCCGAGTCGGGCGAGCCCGGCCGGGGTACTCGGTCAGCCCGAGTCGTTGGGACGGACCAGGGCATCCACGCGGCTCAGCAGGCGGCCGCGGCTCGCCCACTCCGGGTGGGCGGGTCTTGGGTCTCTGGCGCGGTGTCGGCATCGGCGCGGCGCGTGAGCCGGCGCAGCGGCCTGTGGCCGGCCGTGGTCTGGAAGCTGGCCGTCATGCCGGGGCTGGCCGTCGTCGTCGGGCTGGCCGCGGGCCTCGGCGGGGCACAGCTGCTCGTCCCCGTCGTCACCGCCGCCCTGCCCACCGCGCAGAACGTGTTCATGTACGCCTCGCGCTACGGGGTCGGCAAGGACCTGGCACGTGACGCGGTCCTGCTGACGACCGCCGGGTTCGTGCCCGTGGTGCTGCTCGCCGCCGCGATCCTGCGCTGATCCTGACTCCGCCCCTGCCCCGCTTCACCGGCGGGGACACTCGACGCCGTCGGGGACAGTTCCGCGTGGGCGGGGACATTCGACGCCGTCGGGGACAGAAATCCTGCACCCGACGGCGCGAGATGTCCCCGCCTGCGAGGACGGTGCACCCGTAGGCGTGGAATGTCCCCGGCGAGACGGCGGAAGGCCGGGCTCAGGCCAGCTCGTCGCGGGTGGGCGGGTTGGCCCCGGCGCGTGAGACCGTGACGTCGGCGATGGCCGCGGCGTGGCGCACGATCCGCTCCAGGGTCTCGGCGTCCACCGCGCGCAGCGCCTCGCGCCGGTCGGCGCCCACCAGGTCCTCGCTCCACAGGGCGTCCTCCAGGCCGCCCATGAAGGAGTCGCCGGCGCCGACCGTGTCTGCCACGACGACGCTCGGGTCGGCGGGCACCTCCAGGCGCACCCCGGAGGCGGACAGGGCCAGCGCCCCGTCCTTGCCGCGCGTGACGACCACGACGGCCGCGCCCGCCTCCAGCCAGGAGCGCAGCACCGTCTCCAGGTCCGCGTCCTGGCCGTAGAGCCAGGCGATGTCCTCGTCCGAGCACTTGACCAGGTCCGACAGACCCACGAGGCGCTCGACGATCCTGCGGGCCTCCTGCGGCTCGCCCATGAGCTGGGGACGGGCGTTGGGGTCGTAGGCGATGGTGGAGGTGGCGCGGGTCTCGCGCAGCACCTGCTCCACGGTGGCGGCGCCGGGGGAGAGGATCGCGGCGATCGACCCGGTGTGGACCAGCAGCGGCGCAGCGCCGTCGGCCAGCACGGGGCGCGGCGGGTTCCAGTCCAGGTCGAAGACGTAGGTGGCGGCGCGGTCCTCCCCGATGGTGGCCTGCGCCGTGGAGGTGCGTGCGGCGCCGTCGGCACCCGGAGCCAGACGGACCCCGGAGGCCTCCAGGTGGGCGCGCACCGCCTTGCCGCGCTCGTCGGTGCCGATCCAGCAGTGCAGCTCGGCGTCGCGGCCCAGGCGCGCCAGCCCCAGGGCGACGTTGGCGGGCGAACCGCCGGGGATGTCCACGGGCTCCTGCCCGGGGTGGATGACGACGTCGACCAGGGCCTCGCCGATGACGAGGGCGGATCCTTGACGGCCAGGTGCGGTCATGGGTGACTCCTTTGTGCGGGACCGGGGTCCGGTGGCTGTGGGCTGAGGTGAGACGGGGCGAGATGGCAGGACTGATGAGCCGGGCAGGAGGGACGCGACGGCGCGGGCCTCTGCGTGGTGGGCGTCGAGCTGGTCAGTGAGCGGAGAAGGCGGGCGGGCGGATGCGGACAGACTACCGATCCGACGCCGCTCTCAGGGCCCGTCTCGCCCAATGATGTCCGAATCTGCAGCAGAGACTCCGGTAGTGCTTCCATGAGAAACTGAGAACCGCAGGATTCCGCGGTTCTGCCGACGGGCCGAAGCGCGTGGGCGCTCCTTTGCTGCAGATGTGGACATGAGACGGGCAGGAGCGGTGATTCGGGCCCCGGGGATGCGCGACGCGGGCGCACGCCAGCAGACTGCCGGATCCGGATCTCGGGCGTCGCCGGCGTGGAGAGGCTACGGCTGGAGCGCCCGATCGGTGAGGGGCGGCCCCGTAGGAGCCTGTCAGTCCTCGGAGTCGTCCTGAGCGACGGCCGCCAGGCGGGCGCGGGCGTCATCGAGCCAGGTCTGGCAGCGCTGGGCCAGGGCCTCGCCGCGCTCCCACAGGGCCAGGGAGTCCTCCAGGGGGACGGAGCCCGCCTCGAGGCGCTGCACGACGGCCACCAGCTCCTCGCGGGCCCGCTCGTAGCTGAGCGAGGCGACGTCCTCATTGGCGCCGGAGGCACGGTTGCCCGAGGGCGCCGACGATGCTGACGCCCCTGAGGAGGGGCTGTTCTGGGCCGAGTACTCGTCCGGGTACTCGTCGGATGGGTACTGGTCGGAAAACGGGCCAGGGTTCATCTCGGAGCTCACCCGCCGATTCTCGCACGGGTCGGTCCGGGCGCCGAGCGGGTTGGGTCTGCGTCTGCGAGGCGCGAAGTGTCCGGGAGGGACGACTTTGACGGAGCCCTGCTCGAGGGGCTTTTGCATTTGTGCTGGTCAGAGCGTTTTGCTTCGGCGTCGCCTGGCTGGGGAGGCTTCAAAGTCGTCCCATACGGACAAAATCCGGGTCGGCCGGCTCAGTCGATGTTGGCCGGCCGGGGCTTGGTGGCGCCGACGACCTGGGCGACGAGCCGCCCCGAGGCCAGCACGCCCTCGATGAGGTCGCCCTTCTTGACATCCTCGGCGCTGGTGATGACCTTGCCGCCGGGGGTGCGCAGGATCGTGTAGCCGCGGTCCAGGACCCCCTGCGGTGACAGGGCGGTCAGGCGGGCGTGGTCGGCGCGCAGGTCCGCGGCCGCCAGCGACAGGCGGTGGCCGACGGCCCGGCGCATCCGGTCGCGGGCCTGATCCAGCTCGACGATCCGGTCGCGCACGATCGAGGTGGGGTCGGCCATGACCGGCCGGGCCCGCAGCTGGTCCAGCGCCGCCTGCTCGGCGTCCAGGCGCGAGGTGAGCACGGCGCGCAGGCGCTCGCGGGCCGAGTCCAGGCCGACGGTCTCCTGGGCGAGGTCGGGCACGATCCGGCGGGCCGCGTCGGTGGGCGTGGAGGCCCGGTAGTCGGCCACCAGGTCCAGCAGGGGAGAGTCGCTCTCATGACCGATCGCCGAGACCAGCGGCGTGCGGCAGGCGGCCGCGGCGCGCACGAGCCCCTCGTCGGAGAAGGGCAGCAGGTCCTCGACGGCGCCGCCACCGCGGGCCACGACGATGACGTCGACCTGAGGATCGGCCTCGAGCTCCTGGATGGCACGGGTGACCTCGCCGACGGCGCGCGCCCCCTGGACGGCGACCTCCCGGATCTCGAAGGGCAGCCCGGGCCAGCGCAGACGGGCGTTGACCAGCACGTCGTCCTTGGCCTTGGCCTGGCGGCCGCACACGAGCCCCACCTTGCGCGGCAGGAAGGGCAGGGGCCGCTTGCGCTCGGCGTCGAACAGTCCCTCGGCGGCCAGGATGCGGCGCAGCTGCTCGATGCGCGCCAGCAGGTCGCCGACGCCGACGGGCCGGATGTCGTCGGCCTGGAGCTGCAGGGAGCCGCGCTTGGTCCAGAAGGTGGGCTTGGCGCGGACGACGACGCGGGCGCCCTCGCTCAGCTCGGCGCCGGTGCGGGCCAGGACGGCGTCCAGGACGCGCGCGTAGATCGCCACCGACATGGAGACGTCGGCGTCCGTGTCCCGCAGGGTGAGGAAGGCCATGCCCGCGCCGGGGCGGCGGTTGAGCTGGATGATCTGGCCCTCCACCCACACCTGGCTCATGCGGGCGACGTACTGGTCGATCTTGGAGGACAGCAGCCGCAGCGGCCACGGGTTCTCCGCGGTGGTGAGGTTCGCGCGCGGCGCCAGCTCCTGCGGGCTCCCGTCCGCGGCGGGGCCGGGTGCTGCTCCGGGCGCCGGACCGCCGGCGGGAGAGGGCTGCGGGCTGGGCTGGGCGGGGCTCTGGCCTGTCACATGCACCACTGTGCCACGTCTGCCACTGGGGACCTGGGTCCTACTGTGGCACAGTGGTGGCCGTGACGACCATCGAGCTCGCCAGCGAGCACACCGACGCCACCGCGCCCGGGGACGCCCCGCAGATCGGCGAGGCCACTACCAAGGCCCCCACCAAGGGCGGTAAGCGGATCCTCATGGCCGCCCCGCGCGGTTACTGCGCCGGCGTGGACCGCGCCGTCGACGCCGTCGAGCAGGCCCTGGCCCACTACGGGGCGCCGATCTACGTGCGCAAGGAGATCGTCCACAACAAGTTCGTCGTCGAGGCCCTCTCCCGGCGCGGCGCCATCTTCGTCTCCGAGACCGACGAGGTGCCGGTGGGCGCTCGCGTCGTCTTCTCCGCCCACGGCGTCTCCCCGGCCGTCCACGCCGAGGCCGCCGAGCGCCGGCTGGCCACGATCGACGCGACCTGCCCGCTGGTGACCAAGGTGCACAAGCAGGCGGTGCGCTTCGCCTCCAAGGACTACGACATCATCCTGGTGGGCCACACCGGCCACGAGGAGGTCGAGGGCACCCAGGGCGAGGCCCCGGACAACATCCAGGTCGTCAACGGCCCCCACGAGGTGGACCAGGTCGAGGTGCGCGACCCCTCCAAGGTCGTGTGGATCAGCCAGACCACCCTGAGCGTGGACGAGACCCTGGAGACGGTGCGCCTGCTGCGCGAGCGCTTCCCGGAGATGATCGACCCGCCCGGCGAGGACATCTGCTACGCCACCCAGAACCGCCAGGGCGCGGTCAAGCAGATCGCCCCGCAGGTCGACCTCATGCTCGTGGTCGGCTCGGGCAACTCCTCGAACTCGGTGCGCCTCAAGGAGGTGGCCCTGGAGGCCGGGGCCGGCGCCTCCCACCGGGTGGACTTCGCCAGCGAGATCGACCCGGCATGGCTCGACGGCGTGGAGACGATCGGCCTGACCTCGGGCGCCTCGGTGCCGGAGATCCTCGTGCGCGAGGTCATCGAGCGCTTGGCCGAGTTCGGGTTCGACGACGTCGAGGAGGTGCGCACCACCACGGAGAAGATCTCCTTCTCCCTGCCCAAGAACCTGCGCGCCGACCTCATGGCCGCCCAGGGCGCTCCGGCCACCCACAAGCGCCGCGAGCCGGCCGCCGGCCACACCTGCTGACGCCCGGCGGCCCGCGGCCTTCGCGCTGGGCCTTCTGACTGCCTCGGCTTCCTCGGCCTTCTCGGTCTCCCCGGTCTTCTCCCGACGGTGCCCGGTGGCTGCCGACGACGGTCGGCCCGACGGTGGTTGAGACCGTCAGCACACGTCGGGACGCGTGAGACGGGCCAAGGTGAACGCCGGGTTGCGCGCCCAGCCATTACCCTCGGTTGGGTGACACACTCCCATGACGAGCATGACGGATCGGCCGCCGGCGGCCGACCTCCCGCCGAGCCGGGGCACCGGTCCGACGCCGCGGACGGTACTGCCGGCGCTGCCGCCGATCCCGCCGTAGCCGGTACCGCCGCCGACTCGCTGGTGCCCGACGCCTCCGGCCAGGTCTCCAACGAGGCCCTGGAGGAGGGCAGCGGGCTGCAGCGCAGCCTGACCAATCGGCACATGCAGATGATCGCCATCGGCGGTGCCATCGGCACGGGACTGTTCGTGGCCTCGGGGGCCACGGTCTCCACGGCCGGGCCGGGCGGCGCCCTGGTGGCCTATGCGGCGATCGGCCTCATGGTGCTCCTGCTCATGCAGTCGCTGGGGGAGATGACGGCGCACATGCCGGTGGCCGGCTCCTTCCAGACCTACGCCACGCGGTTCGTCAGCCCCTCCTTCGGCTTCGCCATGGGCTGGAACTACTGGTTCAACTGGGCGATCACGGTGGCGGCCGAGCTGGTGGCGGCCGGGATCGTCATGGCCTACTGGCTGCCGGGGGTGCCCCCGTGGATCTGGGCGGCGCTGTTCCTCGCGCTGCTGACGACTCTCAACGCCCTGTCCGCCCGCGCCTTCGGGGAGGGGGAGTTCTGGCTGTCGGCCATCAAGGTGGTCACGGTGGTCGTCTTCCTCATTGCGGGCGTGGCGATGATTCTGGGCGTGCTCGGTGGCAGGCCCGCAGGCTTCGGCAACTGGACCACTGGGGACGCGCCCTTCCACGGCGGGATGCTGGCGATCGTGTCGGTGTTCATGGTGGCCGGCTTCTCCTTCCAGGGCACCGAGCTGGTGGGCGTGGCGGCCGGTGAGGCCCGCGATCCGCGCCGTGACGTGCCCAAGGCGATCCACACGGTGTTCTGGCGGATCATGATCTTCTACATCGGCGCGATCGCGGTCATCGGCTTCCTGGTGCCCTACACCGACCCGAACCTGCTGCGCTCGGAGGCCTCCGACATCTCCTACTCGCCCTTCACCCTGGTCTTCGAGCGTGCGGGCATCGGGATCGCGGCGGCCCTCATGAACGCGGTCATCCTCACCGCGGTGCTCAGCGCCGGCAACTCCGGCCTGTACGCCTCGACCCGCATGCTGCACTCGATGGCGCTCCAGGGCCAGGCGCCGGCCTGGTTCTCCTACGTCAACCGCCACGGGGTCCCGGTGCGGGCCCTGGGGGCGACGGCGCTGGTGGGGGCGGCCGGCTTCCTCACCGCTGTGGTGGGGCAGGACACCGCCTACACGTGGCTGCTCAACGTCTCGGCCCTGTGCGGCTTCATCGTGTGGCTGGGGATCGCCGTGTGCCACTTCCGCTTCCGGCGCGCCTACGTGCTCCAGGGCAATGACCCGGCCGACCTGCCCTACCGGGCGCCCTGGTTCCCGCTGGGGCCGATCCTCGCCTTCATCCTGTGCGCCCTGGTGATCCTGGGGCAGAACTATGAGGCCGTCTTCAAGGGCCAGCTGCTGGAGGTGCTCTCCTCCTACATCGGCCTGCCGGTCTTCGGGGCGATCTGGCTGGGTCACCGGCTGGTGTCCGGTTCGCGCGCGGTGCGCCTGGAGGACGCCGACGTCTCCGGTGTCGTCGTCCACGAACGCCGCTGACTCGCCGCCCTCCTCAAGCCCGTGCCCGACGCCGGGACACCGGTGGCCTGCCGGCCTCCCGACGTCGGGCACGGGCTTGGAACCTGCACGAGGGGCCACGAGGGGCCCAGGGCCGGCCCAAGGGCCCGGTTGGGGCGCTTACAGCAGGGACTGCACCCGCACCGTGACTCGGGGTGTGCTCCGGGCTCCGACGTCGGAGGGACGGGTGGCCTCGGAGCCGTTGTCGTGCACGCCCGCCTGAGACAGGGCGCCGATGATGGTCTCCTGAACGTCGCGCACGATCTCCTTGACGGGCCGCGATCCGTCGATGCCGATCTCGATGACGGCCCTTTGCGAGCCCGCCTCAACGATGATTCCGAAGCGGGCCTGCCGCGGATCCTGTTGCTGGATGCGGCTGCCGATGGCCCTCAGCGTGCTGCCGATCCCCGGCTCGATACCTCGTACGCCGGGGACAGCGGTGACCAATTTGGCCAGTTCTGCGGCTGAGAGGCTAGTCGTCATCGTGGAGATCCTCGATGTGGACGTTGACGGTGGGGGACACCCCTAGGTTCTCATGGCACGCCTCTCGGACGGCATCGCGGACCTGCTGGGCGAGCTGTGGAAGGCTGCCGGTGGAGACATGGGCGGAGATCCGGCATGAGATGGTCTGCGGTACTCCCAGGCCGCGGTGGCCCTCATCGCAGGGGGCGTGCTCGAAGGAGGAGCGCAGGGCGCGCGCGCCGAGCACTGCGTCCACGGTGCGTCGAATGAGCGCCCGCAGGGAGAACTCGGACAGGCTGTAGGGGCCCAGGTCGGTCGCAGGCATCTGCACCTGGGCACCGTGACGGGTCTCGGCGATCACGGCGTCCATGATGTGGCGCTGCGGCATGACCGAGGCGCTGGCCTGCGACTCCAGCTGATCCCACTCCTCGTGGAGGGAGGCGATCAGACGCAGGTACTCCTGGGTGGCCGCGTCGTCCTGCTCATGGGACCGGGAGTGCCTCCCGGCCGCGGCCGTCGACCGTTGGGCGGTGCGTGAGAGCTGGTTGGCGGTGCTCATGTCCACTCCTTCATCTGGCGCATGACGAGAGAGCGGGCGCGTGCCAGCCTCCCCCGGACTGTGGACTCGGTGAGGTTCAGGCTCTGGGCGATCTCCTCGTAGGACATGTCGTCGACCTCGCGAAGCACCCAGACGATGCGCAGCTCCGGTCGCACGGAGGCCAGGAGTCCCGCCAGCGCCTCGATCTGGGCGTTGACCTCACTGGATCGGGCCGGGTCCGCCGTGCTGCTCGACGTCGTCTCCGCCAGCGCGCTCGCGGTCTCAAGGCTCTCGGAGTCGTAGGGGTCGGTGGCTCGACGCCGGCGCTTGCGGGTCATGCTGGTGGCCTTGTTGGCGCAGATCCTCATGAGCCAGCCCCGAAAGGCGCCGGGGTCCCTGACCAGGTGAAGGCTCCGCCAGGCCTGGATGAGCGTCTCCTGGACGATGTCCTCACTGTCGTGACGGTTCCGCACGATCATGTAGGCGGTGCGGAACAGGCGTCCCTGGTAGCGCTCGACGAGCTGCTCGAAGGCGTTGATGTCTCCGTCCTGGGCGCGAAGCACCAGGTAGCGGTCCTTGTCACCGGGCGGAGCGGACGCGGCGCCGGGTTGTGCGGCCTTGTGCGGACGCGGGCGAGGTGCCGCCAGTGCCTCGTCCGGCTGGTCATGTCTCATCGCCGTTCCCGGTGCTCTCCGGTGCGTGCTGTCCCATGACGGCCCGTGAGTGGCTTCGAGAGCTCGAGGAGCTCTCCAGGCGGACCAGCACGTCGACCTGTCGTGGCGGTGCGCCCAGGGAAGTGGTGACGTCCTCCTCGAGGCGGTGCCTGAGGCCAGCCACGGCCCACTCGACCTCGCCGCCCTGTGACACGGTGGCGGTGGCCTGGACCCACAGGCTGCTGGGGGACCCGGTGACCCACACCGTGCACTGCTGGACGCCGGGGGTGTCCTGGCCTCTCTCTGAGAGCGCCTGAGACAGTACGTCTGGGCTGATGGTGGCCAGCAGCGTGCCCTCGGAAGCGGTCAGCCGCAGCGGGGAGGCGGCCGCCTTGCGGGGGACCTGCATGCCGAGCAGGACCAGTCCGGCGACGACGGCCAGGACTGAGACGAGCGCGGCGGCCGGCAGCAGCCAGTGCCCGTGGGGCGCGATGGTGGTGTCGACCCGCTCCTGCGCGGATGCCAGGAACGGGGTGACCTCGGGCCAGGAGCGTCCGGCGCCGAGGCCGGAGGCGAGCAGCCAGGACGCCATCGCCACGATGAGAAGTCCGCAGCCGGCCAGAGCCGTTCGGTTGAGGACGCCGGATATTGAGCGCATGGGGGTTCTCTCTTTCAGCTCGTGTGTCTGATTCGCACGCGGCTGCGCGTGATGCCCACGGGCTTGAGCACCTGGAGGGCCTCATCGGCCGTCTGACGGACGGCTTCACGCACGGGGCTCAGATCGTCCAGGACGCTGAGAGTGGTGACATCGACCCGGCGTCGGCGGGTCCTGACGGTGGCGCTGTGGACGCCGTCGACCTGCTCGACCCGGGTCCTTACCAGGCCGGCCAGGTCCCGGCGCGTCACGGCGGTCTGGCCGGGCACGGCGTCGGGCAGGACCGCGACGCGCTCGTGGGCTCCTGGCCACAGGGCCGTGATGACCATGGCCAGTCCGCAGGCGGCGGCGATTCCGGCGCCCGTCAGGAGCGCGGTCGAGCCGATGGCGGTTGAGCCGACGGCGTCAACCGTGGCGGCAGCCCGGGCGGGCCAGGCCCTGGTCACGATCCGGGTGCCCAGGATCCAGGTGCCGAGCCCTCCGGCGGTGAGCAGCAGCAGGGCCAGGATGGTGGCGGGTACGCTTCGGGACGGGCGGTGGACGAGCTTGTGGACGGGGGCTCTCATCGCAGGCTCTTTCTGACGTGGTTACTCGGATTGAGCCAGGAGATCTCGATGCTGATCTTGCCGACGCTCATTCCGGTGAGGCGCTCAACGCGGCTGCGCACGTGCGCGCGCAGTTGTTCCACGGTGGCGACCAGCGCGGTGGGGAAGACCAGGCCCAGGTTGAGGTGCAGCACCGCGACCTGCCCGTAGAGCTCGCAGCGCGCCTCGGGGCGGGAGTCGAAGTTGCGGCGGGTGCCGATTCCCAGCACTCCTCCGGCGTTCGACCCCACGTTCGCGGTCTCATAGGCGGCCTGAGCGGCGATCTGGGCGACGACGCCGGCTGGAATGGTGGTGACGCCGCGCTGCTCGATGGACTCGATGGAGGAGTCCTCCTTCGTGGGGCGCCTCGGCTGCGTGAGGTTGGGCTGCGTAGCGGTCGCCATTGTCACGTCTGTCACTTCCTTCGTCGGTCCAGGATGCCTCGGACATCGACCCGGCCCTCCAGGTAGAGGCCCACCGCCGCTCCGGCCAGGCCGCACAGGGCCACCAGGACGAAGTCGGCGAAGGAGCCGAAGGCGAGAACAGTGCCTAGAAACAGGCCCACCAGGAGGGCCAGGTGCGTTGTCTTCATGAGGACTCCTCAGATCAGGGCGTCAGAACGGATCACTTGAGGTCGGCGGAGCCGGCGGTGTCGGTGTCCTCGTCAGGCAGGTGAACATCGGTGACGTCGATGTTGACCTCGACGACCTCCAGACCCGTGGTCCCCTCGATCTGCTCAATGATGTTGCGGCGGATGGCGTCGGCGACCTCGACGATGGAGACGCCGTACTCGACCACGACGGTCACCTCGACGGCGGCTTGGGTCTCGCCCTTCTGGACGCTGATGCCGCCGGCGACGTTGGTCTGAGCGTTGGGGATACGGTCGGTCACCGCGCTGAAGGCGCGGCGCACGGCGTTGCCCATGTCGTACACGCCGGGCACCTCTCGAGCGGCCATGCCGGCGATCTTTGCGACGACGTTCTCGTCGATGGTGGTGATGCCGTGGGAGGTCTGGAGGGGGCCGCGAGGGGTCGTGTCCTCCTCGGCCTGCTCGGTGCGCTCGCGCTGCTGACCGGTCTGGGGAATGGCGTTGTTGCTCATCGGAGCCTCTTTCGTTGGTCCGTTTCTCGGATGGTGGTAATGGTGTTGTGACGCGCGGATCAGCAGGCGCAGGTGGCCCGCCGAGGTGTCTCAGTCGTGTTGGTGACTGGTTCCGGTGGGCTTCGGGCTGACGTCCACGACGGAGCGCCATGAATGCCGCGCTGATAGGAGGACGCTGCGAGCGCCGGATTCCTCACGTCCTTGTGTGGTGGCGTACGTCACCTGAAATGACGAAGCGGGTCTCGCGGAGGCGGTGAGTGCCTCCGCGAAACCCGCTTCAGGGTGGTGCTGGCCGCCTACTTCCGGCCGGTGACGGACAGGTAGACGGAGATCGCGATGATGGCGGCGACGATGGACAGGGCCCAACGAATCCAGTCGACCCCAGGAGTGTGGGCGACGCCGAAGAGGCTGGCGACTGTGCTTCCGATGAGCGCGCCGACGGCGCCCAGCACGATGGTCCACAGCACCGAGATGTTCTGCTCTCCCCGCATGATGAGCCGGGCGAGGGCGCCGATGACGGCGCCGGCGATGATCATTCCGATGATTGACAGCATGGTGTCTTCCTTCGAGAGGGTCCGATGAGACGGAGGTGGGAGTATGTCTCATGTGGACGTTGGTACGTTCTGGCAGCGTGGCAACCCGTCATGAGACCGGAGGCAACGCTCCCTGATAGACGCCATGGAAGCGTCGATCGTCACGAAACCGAAATGTGGCGTGCGTTACGGATTCGTGAGGTGGTCCTGCCCCTCGGCGATGGGGGCGGTGAGCTCGGGTGCGGTGAAGGTGCGCACCTGGGCGGCGTCGGCGCCGATGAGCGCGGGGGAGTCGACCTGCTCACCGAGGGTCTCCAGGGACCGGGCGGTCACCAGCAGCCGGTTCTCCATGGAGCCGACCGCCTTGTTGTAGGCGGTCACGCTGCGCCGCAGCGCCCCGCCCAGGGCATCGAGGTGGCCGGCCACTGTCCCCAGCCGCTCGTAGAGGGTGCGGCCGAGCTCGAGCAGCTCGCGGGCGTCGTCGTTGACGGCGGTGCGCGCCCAGGCCGTGGCGCACGTGCGCAGCAGGGTCAGCAGCGACACCGGTGAGGCCAGGGCGACGCCGCGCCCCAGCGCGTGCTCCAGGAGCGCGGGGTCTGTCTCCAGGGCGGCCGAGAGCACGGCCTCGGCCGGCACGAAGAGCACCACGAGCTCGGGGGAGTCCCCCAGCGCCCGGTCGTAGCGGCGCGCGGCGAGCTGGTCGACGTGCCCGCGCAGTGCCTTGGCGTGCGCGGCCAGGAGCTCGCGGCGCCGGTCCTCCTCCTCGGGGGAGGCACCCTGGACCGCGGTGGCCGCCAGGTAGGAGTCCATGGGGGCCTTGGCGTCCACGGCCAGGTACCCGTCCCCCGGCAGGTGGACGACGACGTCGGGCCGGGACCGACCAGCCGCACCATCAGAGGAGTCAGCCGCGGCTCCCAGCCCGCCGCGCCGCTGAACCAGGGCCCCGATGGTGCGCTGCTCGGAGAAGTCCACGTGCCGCATCATCCCGGAGGCCTCCAGAACGCGGGCCAGCTCGACCTCTCCCCACATGCCGCGGGCCGAGCGCGAACGCAGCGCCCCCTCCAGGGAGGCGGTGGAACGGGCCAGGTCCTGCTCGCGCAGGGCGGTGGCCCGCAGCTGCTCGGCCAGGGCCGCGTGCTGCTCGGCGCGCTGCTTCTCCAGGGACTCCACCCGCGCACCCACCTGCTCGAGCTGGCTGCGCACCGGCGCCAGGGCCCGCAGCACCGAGCCGTCCCGATCGGCGCGCTCCTCGGCCACCTGGGTGCGCGAGGACAGCTCCTCAGCCCGGGCCTGCCACTGGGCGGCCTGCGCCCGCAGCTGCGCCAGCTGCTCGCCGTCCGTGCGGTGCGCGGTGGTGCGCCGGGCGATCGCGCCGATGTAGCCGACGGCCACCCCGATCGCCAGGCCGATGAGGAGCAGCAGGATGGGAAGCAGGACGGGTGAGGAGCTCATGAACCGATAGTGCCCCAGGGGTGTGACATCTATTCCGGGCCCTTAGATGCCACGAGGACCGCCTCGACACCGTCGGCCGGCCGTCCCGCAACCACTCGCAACCGACCGCTCGGACCTGGGTCAAGAGTCCCTCTTCGCGGCGGCCTCCACCGCTAGGAGGAGGTGGGGAGGCTGTGGGCACGGCTCTTCTGCTACCTCGGGAGGATGGGTATTCGCGCAGGTAGTGACATGCTTTGGAGACGTGAGCCTCCTACGTGGAATCGAGCTGACCAGCTCCAGCACGATCTTGACCGTCGCGGTCCTGGCGGTCCTGGGCGCCGTCGTCGCCGCGGTCCTGCTGCCGTGGACCCTGCCGGCCCGTGCGCGGACCCGACCGGCTGAGCCAGCCAACATCCCGGACCCGACCGATGCAGCGGATACCGCAGACAGCCAGGGCGCCGCCGAGGCCCCCACGAAGGCCGCCACCGAGCCCACGCGCCCCGCCCCCGGCCGCCTGACCGCCCTCGCCGTGCTGCGCGCCGTCGGCCGCTATACCGCGCGTGCCGTCATGGTGGGTGTGCCGGTGCTGCTCGTCGTCGTGCTCGGAGGCCTGCTCATCAATCGACCCATGCACTACGTGCGCACGCTCGGCGACGTCATCGAGGCCGCAGCCCCGCGCACCCAGGGGGCCTCGCGCGTGACGCCCCTGCCGGACCCCTCCGTCTACGACGCCGTCCCGGCCTCGGCCTGGAAGGCAACCTTCCAGGACGCCGGCGACGGCTCTCAGGAGGCCACCTGGACCGGCCCGGTCAGCGGTATCAGGCTGCCGGTGCGCGTCATCGTGCCGTCGGGCTACCGGCCCGACGACGGCCGCACCTACAACGTCATCGAGGGCATCCACGGCTGGGTCGGAGACCCGCAGTCCCTGGTGACGGGCATGACCTCGCCCAAGCAGCTCCAGGAGGCGATCGACGCCGGGCGCATCCCGCCGTCGATCATGGTGCTTCCCTCGGTCAACGTGGACGGCGGCCAGCACGACTGCGTCAACATCGCCGGCCGCCCGGCCGTGGAGACCTGGACCGCCGAGGAGATCCCCCGCATGATCCGGGCCACCTTCCCCAACGTCTCCACACAGCGGGCCGGCTGGATGCTCATGGGGATCTCGGCGGGCGCCTACTGCGCGGCCCGCACCGCCTACGACGTCCCGCAGCGCTTCGGAGCGGTCGGGGTCATGTCCTCCTTCGACAGTCCCGGTGAAGGGGCCCTGGCGCACAGCGGCAGGCAGCTCCAGGCCGAGAACACGCTGTCCACCATGCTGGGGAAGCGCGCCCCCGACGGCCTTCGCTTCTACGTCATGGGAGCCCAGGACGACTCCTCCGGCGCGGCCCGGGCCGCCTGGTTCATGGAGGACTCGGTACGGGAGCCCGACTCGGTGACGATTGACACCCCGGTGCAGGGCGGGCACTCCTGGGTCCTGTGGAATGACCGCTTCCCCTCGCTGCTGACCTGGTGGGGTTCCGACCCGGCGGTCTTCGCTGCGGCCGGCCTGCCTGCGCCCGAGGGCGACGTTTGGGCCAAGGCGAGCGCCGACGGCGTCAAGCCGCTGACGCAGACGCCCAGGGACCAGCGCACGGCGGGATCCATCTCGCCGATGCGCGCCGCGCCCTTCGAGATCAACGGCCTGGGCACCATCATCGTGGCCGTGGTGGCGTCGCTGGCGACGGTCGGGATCGCGTTGGCCCGGGCTCCCCGCTGGGGCCGACGGCGCGAGGGAGACAGGCCCTCAGCGTTGCGGCTGGTTGGTGCGATCGCGGGGCGCTTCGCGGTGGTGATGGTGGCGGCCTCCCTCATCGCCGCGGCGGTGGGCATCGGGGCCAATGCCGGCGGGGGCTTCTACACCTCGTGGCGTGATCTGAAGGCGTCGGTCCGGATGAACAACCAGGCCGGTTAGCAGGGGGCAGGCCCGGGCCGGCCGGCGCAGCCGGTCGGGACGGGGGAGCGGTGCCGTCGTGCTCGGTTGGGGCGCACGGTGTCGGAGGGGCCGTCTAAACTCTCCTGCGTGGCACTTACCATCGGAATCGTCGGACTGCCCAACGTCGGCAAGTCCACCCTGTTCAACGCCCTGACCCGCGCGACCGTCCTGGCCGCCAACTACCCGTTCGCGACCATTGAGCCGAACGTGGGGGTTGTGCCGCTGCCGGATGCGCGCCTGGACAAGCTGGCCGAGCTGTTCCACTCCGCGCGAGTGGTCCCGGCGACGGTCTCCTTCGTGGACATCGCCGGGATCGTGCGCGGCGCCAGCGAGGACGAGGGGCTGGGCAACCAGTTCCTGGCCAATATCCGCGAGGCAGACGCGATCTGCATGGTGACGCGCGCCTTCGAGGACCCGGACGTGGTGCACGTGGACGGCAAGGTGGAGCCGGCCGGGGACATCGAGACGATCAGCACCGAGCTGGTGCTGGCGGACATGCAGACCCTGGAGAAGGCGATCCCGCGCCTGGAGAAGGAGGTGCGGGGTAAGAAGACGGAGCCCGTGGTGCTGGAGACGGCGCAGGCGGCCCTCAAGGTCCTGGAGGATGGGACGCTGCTGTCCGCCGGGGCGGAGGCCGCCGGGATCGATGCGGAGGTGCTGAGGACCTTCCAGCTGATGACCACGAAGCCGTTCATCTACGTGTTCAACATGGACGATGCCGGGATGGGTGACGAGGCCCGTCAGGCCGAGCTGCGTGAGCTGGTGGCGCCGGCGGAGGCGATCTTCCTGGATGCCCAGTTCGAGGCCGAGCTTGTGGAGCTGGAGCCCGAGGAGGCGGCGGAGATGCTGCACGAGAACGGGCAGGAGGAGTCCGGCCTGGACAAGCTGGCGAGGGTCGGGTTCGACACCCTGGGGCTGCAGACCTACCTGACGGCGGGGGAGAAGGAGTCCCGGGCCTGGACGATCCGCAAGGGCGCGACGGCGCCCCAGGCCGCCGGGGTAATCCACACTGACTTTGAGCGGGGCTTTATCAAGGCCGAGATCGTGAGTTATGATGATCTGGTCCAGTACGGCAGCGTTGCTGAAGCCCGCGCTCACGGCCGAGTGCGCATGGAAGGAAAGGACTACGTGATGAGCGACGGGGACGTCGTGGAGTTTAGGTTTAGTGTTTAATAAATCGCTTGAGTTCAGGGAAGGAAAAATCGAAAACTATCTATTAATGTTTAATTATTCACTTTTGCTTCTTGCAAGTGAGGTGACATTCGAATCTACGTGAAGGTTGCTGGCAATGCAGACAACATAGCAGAGAGAATGGCAGTTTAAAAGCAGAAATCAAGAATTCCGAGTAACTCTTAATGGATTGGCGAACACATTATGGTGATATCTCAAATCTATATATAGCGAGACGATTTAATGTCAAGAAACCGGAATTAAAGAGGTAAAATTCATGCGAGGAAGTTCTCTAACAAACTAGTTGTTTGTGAAAATCAAACGAGCCTGCACTCTGATGATAATGTTTATGCATTGGAAAAATTCTCTATCATACCTCAAGAGGTTTATGAAGGCGGCAGCCTTAAAAATTTAGGGAGTCACTAGCAGGGAATAAGTTTGATCCTAGTTAATTTAAACCAAGTCGTTGTATTGGCTACCAAAATTAAGAGTGCACGAGGGTTTACGCCGATGTAGCTGGGCTGGATGAAGACGCCCTTCGAACTAACGTGAAATCACTATCAGTCACCCTCGTCATCTCTACACTCTAGTAAGAATAACTTGCTCGAAGTTTAATGTTGAGTGGTAGATTTTAAACATGACTTGATAATTCTTGAGAGCAATCAAGTTTCTGATCTCATGTCGAGTGAATACAAGAAAGATAAATATTATGACGTTATTTAAAATGCGTGTATCGCGCACCCAGTGGGCCGTTGGCCATGGATTTTTTCACAGTGGCACGATAACTGCTGAAGGCAAGCCCGTGACATATGTGTATGATTGCGGTGCAACAACTAAAAACCAGAGGAATCTAAAACGAGAGATCGACGAATTTGTCTCCCGTTTGTATGTAGGTCCAAAATATCAACGTTACCTCTACTCGCGCTCTCGTAACGTTGATATAATGTATATTTCTCATTTTGATTACGACCACATCAGCGGAATTCCATACTTAGCTAAACAAACCTCAGTCAGTCGTTTTGTTATCCCTATGACCCCCGTATCTAGTAGAATTTTTTGCCTAGCCGGCTCACTATTTCCTTCTGTTTATTATTCGAGTTCGAACAATTCATCTACTTATGATGCGAACGTGGGAGATTTTGATGAATGGTATTGGGACTTTATCGCCAATCCGGTAACAGCGTTACGAGAAATTACTGGCCCTGATGTTGAAATTCAGCAGATGACGCCACTGGATGAGGAGGAGATTCGCGTAGATGAAACTGTGAGTGAAGATTACATTTTAACAAATTCCGAAATCAGAAACTCTGCAATAAGAAGTTACTCGGATCTTAATATATCACAGCCTCAGAACCGATTGAATCTGTGGAACATCACAAACCTGTCAGGCGCTCCTGTTTGGGAGTTTAAAACGCACGTCCTATGGGATGCGCAGAATCAGGCTGCTGTTTTTGTTCAAAAGTTAAAACAATTGGCGTTAATTAACGACGAAAAAGATCTTGAAGATGTCAACATTGTGAGAAATCTTGTACTGAATCACACCTCTGATCTTAAAAAAGCTTTCAAAGACGCCGTTGCAATGATTGGATCCTCTTTCACGCTCAATATAACGTCACTTATGCTCTATTCTGGGACCGTTCTAGGTCAAAAACTGCGAACTTTTCGTTCGAAAGCTGCATTTTATGATCGACCAGAAATTGGGGCCTGGCCGACTGTGCCCGGATGGATCGGTTACGGTGACGCGTCTCTGGGCGCGAAAAAGCGTTTGCATGAGGCGATTGACGCTTTTGCAGAATACAGATCGCGAACCTATGTCATTGCTCCTCCTCATCATGGGTCGCCTCGTGAATGGGGATCGGAACTCCTTGAGGGATATGGGTTGCATGGAAATGATGCGCCTACTTGTGTCTTTGGTGCTGACGGAAGTTATGGTCATCCTGCGCAACGTGTTTTGCTTGACGTAAATGCGTCAGGTGGGACTGCAATTGTCGTAACATCAGATTGTCGGTCTCGGTGGACCGACTCTCTAACGGTCTATGTAGATGCGTAACTACGAAAGCCTTGACTCTTCGATATGATTACGCTCATCTCGATATAGCTTTTGTCGCTGATATGTCGGGGCGATTCTGTCCTGTCATGCAGGTCGGTGGAAGGGACTTCGTTCAGTCCGGAGCGGCGCAGATCCTGCGAGTCGTTGACCCACCCGTAATGGGGACGGGCATCCGCGTCAGGCGCCCAGCTTTGGTACAAGTGACCTTAGTCCGGTGCCCTTGTGCTTACTTGAGTCAAGTTTCGGGTAGTTGTTCCAGGATCAGCACTCTCGGGGAATATTCTCTACTATCGGCAGGGAGGTGGACTCCGGGGCGGCCTCTGTAGGCCTGTAGTCAATGGTGATGCGTCAGCCTAAACATCCTGACGGACGTTTTCGTAGGTTTGGGGCGCACTGATTTTCCTAATATTATCTGTGCTCTGCGGGAGGTGAGTTCCCGAAGTTCTTTGTTTTACGATGAGGTGAAAACGTGAGCATGGAGATGGCCTCGGTGGCTACATGGACATTCCTGGCGGAGGTTCCAATCCCTCAGGATGTTATGGGGGTTCTCGTGCAAGGCGAGCAACCTTATGCTGCCTTCAAGACGATGCGAGACTCCGCTATATTTACGTCGAAGAGGTTGATCGTCCGTGATGCTCAAGGGCTGACCGGTCGGAAGGTGGAGATCTATTCGCTGCCCTACAGTGCCATCAATATGTGGTCGACCGAGAATGCGGGAACGTTTGACATCAACTCAGAAGTCGAGTTGTGGACGCGGGCTGGTCACATCAAGATCAAGCTTGGGTCTCAGGTCGATGTCCGCAAGATCGATAGGCTTATCTCGTCCTGTGTTTTGATGTCGCACTGACTTTTCAGGTTTTGCGGGTAGTAAGTGTTGGACGGTCGTTGTCGCTGCTGATGATGACACACTAGAGCGACATGGTCGATTGTCTTGTACGGTACTGCCGTGGTCGAGCACCTTCTTCATGGGCATCGCATCAGCGATAGGCAGATCCAGGCGTGGGCTGACGAGGCTGAGGTTGGCTACGACCTCCGACAACTGCCGCAGCCAACTTTGGGACGGCCTTCGATCGGCCGAAAGGTTACCGGTCCTCAACCCGTTGCCGCTGAACGAGCAGTGCGCCGTCGAGATGAACAGGCTGAGGCTGGAGATCGAGCCCAGCGCTGACTCAGCGGACGCTGGGTGCCCTTGCCGATCAGCGGGATGAACGGCTGTGAACGGGCTGAACGACTGTGGATCGGTCTCCACATGCTGGTGCTCGTGTGATCCGTCGTCGGCGTCCAATTCAGGAAGCCGTCACCACCGGCTGGCCCTCGCTGGGCTGGACCACGACGAAGCCCGGGCCGTGGAAGGCCAGCTGGAAGGACTCGCCCGAGCCCCGGCCAATGAGGGACCCCATCTTGAAGATGCTCTTGATCTGCGGCTGCAGGTTCGCCGACCAGCAGATCGCCACCTGGGGGCAGCCCAGCAGCATCGGTGAGCTGGTGGAAGCGGCGCACCCTACCCCCTGCCTCTGGGGCATGTTGTCATGCCTCTCTTCGCGTAGACTCCAGGCATGGAGGCTCTAGACGTCGACCGAGCGAGGCTGGATGCGCTGTGCCGTCGTTTCGGGATTGCACGCCTCGATGTCTTCGGATCGGTCGCCCGCGGTGAAGATCGCCCAGGAAGCGACGTCGATCTTCTCTATGAGCTCGCTCAGGACCGCTCGCTCGGCTGGGAGATCGAGGACCTGTCTCAGGATCTTGCTGACCTGTTCGGGCGTCCAGTCGACCTGGTGTCACGAAAATCCTTGCATCCGCTGATTCGTGAACAGGTCCTTGCGGACGCGGAGCCATTTTATGACGCGGCCTGAGTATCTGTATCTGCGAGAGATGCGGGATGCGGTCACTCGCATCATCGCTCTCGTTGATGGTGTCCCGGTGGGGACTGATCTCGAGGATGACTGGGTGAAGGCTGATGCTCTGTCCTGGAACTTCACCGTTCTCGGGGAAGCTGCTGCGAAACTACCCGAGGAGTTCCGCTCGGGCCATCCGGAGGTTATCTGGCGTCGCCCCATCGGCTTGCGCAATCGAGTCGTGCACGGTTACTGGTCAATCGATGTCGACATCCTGGTGACGACAGCGCGCAACGACCTTCCTGAACTCGGCCGGCAACTCGATGCCTTGCTGTCCAACATGGAACCTTAAGCAAGCACCCGCGAGGCGCCCCGCTCAGGAAGCCGTCACCACCGGCTGGCCTTCGCTGGGTTGGACCACGACGAAGCCCGGGCCGTGGAAGGCCAGCTGGAAGGACTCGCCCGAGCCCCGGCCAATGAGGGACCCCATCTTGAAGGTGCTCTTGATCTGCGGCTGCAGGTTCGCCGACCAGCAGATCGCCGCCTGCGGGTCAACGAAGGTCGGCTGCTGGGAGCAGTCCAGCAGCATCGGCGGCCCGTCAGAGGACACAGCCACCACGCCCTGCCCCTGAACCATCAGATTGAACAAGCCGCCGGCGAGAATCCCCGCGTTGCCGAGCATCCGGATGTCGTAACCCAGGTGCGCATCGAAGGCCAGCAGGGACGGCGTGTTCACCGTGATCGCGTCGCCCTCCAGCTGAAGCAGGAACACGTTGTGCGCGCTGCGGGCGAAGAACACCTCGCCCTGCCCGGAGGCGCGCATGAGGTTGCCGCCTTCCCCGGTGGCGGCCTTCTTGATCATGCCGCCCAGGCTCCTCGAACCCTGGTAGGAGAAGTCGATATTCCCCTGGTAGGCGACCATCGACCCCTGCGCGGCCAGCACCTCCGGCCCCAGAGCCACGCGCAGCATCTTGTTGGACTGAAGAGTCCAGCGCTGGCCGCTCTCCTGCTCACGGTTGGCCTGGTCGAAAAGGGGACTGCGCACGGAAAGTACCTCTGTTCCAAGGAGTGGGGGCGGGAGAGCAGCAAGACGCTGCTGGCGGCAGACTACCAAGCGGGCGGTCGACGCATCTGGGGAACGATCCCCGATCACCGGACCCGCCGTCGAGCCCCAGTCTGCTTCTTCGCATCTCTTGTGACGATCATCTTCGCCATAACTTCCGGTTCAGGCTATGCTGCTAGCCATAGTGAATGGAGGACGAGGACCGTGTCCGGCTACAGGATCAACCGTCAAGTGAAGGAGCTCGGGGAGCACGTGCGCGGATGGCGCATGGTGCTCGGCCTGACCGCGCAGCAGGTGTCCGAGCGCGCGGGCATCACCCGCGACACCCTGCGCAAGATCGAGTCGGGCAACCCCAATGTCAGCTTCAACAGCGTCGCCCAGGTGCTGCGCGCCCTGGGCATCCTTGACCAGCTCGTCGACGCCGTCGACCCCCTGTCCAGCGACATCGGTCGCCTCCGTGCCGGCCGCCTCACCAGAAAGCGTGCCCGATGACCGCCGTCGAGATCGTCACCGGTACCAACGGCTCACCCCGCCTGGTCGGCCAGGCGCACTTCACGCGATCGCGCGGCCAGGTCTCCACCACCTTCCTCTACGATCCCACCTACCTCGCCGACGGCGGAGCGAACATCGACCCTGCCCTGAGCCTGGTCCCCGGCGCTCAGTACCATCCGAGCCTCCTCAGCGCCTTGGGTTCCTCGCCGACCGCGGAATCTGGAGGCTCTCACCCGGCCGCGCGCGACGCCGTCTAAAGGATCCTGGAGGAGAGCCGTGAGGGTCCTCCACCCGCCCGGGGTGGAGGACCCTCACTCATCTGGCTGACAGCCTCGGTTACCGGCTCTCAGCGCGCCGGCTCACGCCCTGCGGCGATAAGCCAGAAGCGCTCCTCCTGCGATCGCGGCCAGAGCCAGGGCAAGGGGGATCCCCACAAACGCCCCGGTCCGGGCCAGGAACGATCCGGAGTCGCCCTGCGCCGAGTCGCCCTGCGCTGGGTCGCTCGGCGTCGGCTCACCGGACGCAGACGGCTCGGGGCTCGCCGACGGCGCCGGGGCGGCCGGGTCCTCGGTGTAGGCGTTGACGAAGGAGGCACTGACCACCTGGTCCTTCTCCGAGACCGTCACCGTCTGGGCCTCCGGGGCCGCCAGCGTGTAGCCGTCGATCGCGGCCGCCTTGGCATCCTCGGTCACGGTGCACTGCGTGCCGGTGGGCACCTTCGGTCCGGCGACCGCCTCGCCGTCGGCCTTGGCCTTCAGCGTGCCCTCGGTCCCGTCGGTGCAGGTGTAGGCGAAGGCGAACTGCTTGTCACCGGCCTCCACGCCCGTCACCGTCTTGGTCACCGAGAACGAGCCGGTCTGACGGCTGTAGGTGTTGGCGAAGGACAGCGCGGCATCCTTCTCCGCGATCGTCACGTCCTGCGCCTCCGGGGTCTTCACGTCGTAGCCGTTGACCTGGGCCGACGACGTCTTCTCCGACACCGAGCACGTCGCCCCGACGGGCAGCGCGGGCCCGGAGACGGCAGCGCCGTCACCGCGAGCCGTCAGCTCACCACTGACCTCGCCCTCGACGTCGGACCTGCAGGTGTACTGGAAGGTGAAGGCGACGTTCTTGTGGGTCTCGGCGCCATCGCCCTCCACCTTCTTCGACACGGTGAAGGTGCCGCGCTCCAGGGTGTAGGTGTTGACGGCCGAGACGCTGACGTCGGCGGCGTCCCCGCCGAGGACGTCGAAGGTCGCCTTGTCGCCCTGCACGGGCGTGCCGTTGACGGCCAGCGCCGTCGAGAGGCTCGTGCCCTTGGCGGAGGCGTCCTTCTCCGCGATCGTGCAGGAGCCGGTCGGCACGTCGCCCACGTGGGCGGTCTGGCCGGCCTTGACTACGACCTGCTTGGGGGAGCCGGCCTTGCCGGTGACCTTGTCGGTGCAGGTGTACTCGAAGGTGAACTCCGCGGGCGCGGACTGCGCGCCGTCGCCCTGAACCGTCTTGGACACTGAGAAGCCCCCGGTCTGGCGCGTGTAGGTGTTCGTCACCGAGACGTTCGGGACCTGGTCCTTCACGATCCTCACGGTCGTCGCGGAATAGGCGGTGGCGGCCGTGTAACCCTCACGCTGAGCCGAGGCGCTGTCCTCACTCAGGGTGCACACCGTCCCCGTGGGGAGGGCCGGCCCACTGACGGCGGTGCCGTCCATGGGCACATCGAGGCTCCCCCGGGTGCTGTCGGGGTCGTTGCAGGTGTAGCCAATCTTGACCGAGTCGCCCGCCTGCGGGGTGTAGTCGCCCGTGACGCTCTTGGTGACCGAGAAGGTACCGGTGTCGCGGGTGTAGGTGTTGGTGG
Organism: Actinomyces sp. ZJ308; assembly: GCF_011752065.1. Lineage (GTDB taxonomy): Bacteria > Actinomycetota > Actinomycetes > Actinomycetales > Actinomycetaceae > Actinomyces. The sequence goes on along the minus strand of NZ_JAAIJY010000028.1, from coordinate 4,009 downwards.
CGGTGACGGCCACGGTCTGGTCCTTGGCGATGGTCACCGTGTCCTGCGACAGGGCCGAGGTCACGGAGTAGCCGTCCTTGGCGGCCGAGGCGGCGTCCTCGGCGATCGTGCAGGAGGTCCCGGTCGGGATCCGCGGAGAGGACACGGCCGTCCCGTCGCCGGGGACCGTCAGGGTGCCCTTCACGTCGCCGTCGCAGGTGTAGGTGAAGGTGTAGGAGCCGTTGGCCGCCCCGTCCGGACCACCCTGGACCGACTTGGCGACGGAGAAGGCACCCGTGTCACGGGTGTAGGAGTTCGCGAACGCGGCCGTCACGGCCGGCTCGGCGGGGTCCTTGATGGTGACGGTCTGCTCGGCAGGGGCCGTGAGCGTGTAGCCGTCGAGCTGCGCGGAGTCGGCCTCCTCCTTCACCGTGCAGGTGGTGCCCTGCGGGAAGGTCGCGCCGGCCTGGACGGCCGTCCCGTCACCCTTGGCGCTGACGCGGCCCGACTGGCCGTCGGAGCAGGTGTAGGTGAAGGCGAAGTCCTTGTCGCGAGCGCCCGCGGGCGCGTCGGCGCCGACGACGGTCTTCGTCACCTGGAAGGTTCCGGGAGCCTTGACGATATCGGCGGTGTTGTTGAGCGTGACCTTGGTCGATACCCGGTTACCGATGGTCAGGACATTGGTCTTGGCGTTGCCGACGCTGAAGACCGGCTCGCCCCAGGCGTACCCCGAAGGAGCGGGCGAGGCCTGAGCGGTGTCCTCGGACAGGGTGACGACGGTGCCCTGGGGGAAGGTGCCCTGGAACGTGTTGGTCTTGCCGATGCTGACGTTGAGCACAGCCGTACCGGTTGTGCCGTCGGCGTTGAGCGTACCGGGGGCAGTCCATCCGGTGTAGGCGCTGGCGGGTCCGGGTAGGACGTAGTCGACCTTGACCGGCAGCGTCGTGTTCGCGACGTCGACGGCGTCCAGGCCGGTGCCCTCCAGCATCTTGACGACCTCGAACCCGCCGAATCCGGCCGCCATCTCCACGGTGACCTTGAAGGAGTCGGCGTAGCTGCGGCTGAACTCACCCTGGGTCCCGGAACCGTTGAGGGTGGCGGAGTTGTTGTAGCGCACGCCAACGGTGGCCTTACCGTTGTGGGAGGTGAAGGTCACGGGATAGGCGATCTTGTAGTTGGAGCTGGGGGCAAAGGGGCCGGTGACCTTGATGGTGGCGACCTGCCCCTGGATGTCCACGTCCAGGTCGAAGTCGCCGTACGTCGTATTCATGTCCCTGCCTGCTCCCGTGGTCAGGACGACTCTGGACATGTCCGGCTCGGCGGCGCTGTTGCGTAGTGAGAGGTTCCACCTGCTCATGTTGGTGTTAAAGGCCATGCCCGGGCCGAGCGTGTCGGTAATGGTGATGGTCTGACGAGTCCGGCCGTCGGGGTTGATGGGACTGCTCCCCTTGGCCAGCTGCTCCTTGATGTAGTCCGAGCCGAAGTTGACCTCCCAGGCCATGGAGGAGGAGGCGGAGGTGATGACCGAGGAGATCTTCGCGAAGGTCAGAGGTGTGTAGCCCTGTGCGGCAGGGCCCTTGATTCCCCCGGTGCCCGGCAGGTCGACGCTCACCTTCTGAGTGCCGTTGACAGTCATGTCCACTGTCTCAGCGGTGGTGGTCTGCGTAATGAGGAGCAGTGCCTGACCCGAGCCCTTGAACTCCTTGAATCCTGCAGCCTTGAGCTCCTCAACCTTGTCGTTGAAGGCGCACTCCATGGTCCTTTCCGTCAGCGTGCACGTGCCCACCTCCGTGGGCGTGCCGTTGTAGGGCAGGCTCATGGTGACGGTCTTCGGGCTCTCCAGGTTCTTGAAGTGCTCGCCCAGGTCGATGGAGAAGGAGTCTCCCGGGTTGATGGTGGTCTTCGTGGCGTCCCACGTGTAGGACAGCTTGGCCACGTCCTGGGTCGTGACGGCGCCGGTTGAGTCGTTGCCATCTCGGTCGGACTTGGACAGGACGAGGTTTGAGACCTCGATGCCGTTATTAACCGCGGCGTCGGCCGGTACTGGCATCATCACGCTCAGAAGCAGGGCCGTCATGGCGAGCCAGACGGCCGTTAGACGACCCCTGGACGCAGTGCGTCTGAGGGCGGTGGAGACCTGCATGTATACACATCCTCTTCACTAGGGAGTGGCGGACTGGGGTTGACCGCGAACAACTGGCACAACGTATAGCGAAGAGAATATCTGAGACAACTTTTGTGGCATAGGCATCAAGACGTGTTGAAATGTTACCAAAATGTCATGTAGGTGTTGCGCAAAAGAAATCAGAGAAAGAGACTTTTCGGGCTCTTCGTGTTTGAGGGTGTAGTAAGCGGGTCCTATTGATCTGTTTGGTGGGGGTGGTGGGTGCGTCGTTGCGGTGGGTGGGGGTCGAGGTCCCCCGATGATGGGAGCTGCTACACACCCCGTCACGAGAGACCTCGACGTGCCTGAGACTACCTTCACCGGCCCTGACCTGACGACCTTCCTGGGCCTGGACGCCCTGGGACTGACCGCGGTGGGCCAGCACCTGACCCCGACGAGGCCATTGTCGAGTGCCGCATGCCGATCGGCTTGGAGGACCCGTTCTGCAAGGCCTGCGGGGCCCAGGGGCAGGCTCGTGGAACGGTGTCCCGGCGCCTGGCCCACCTACCGGTGGGGTGGCGACCCACGCAGCTGGTGGTGCGCGTGCGGCGCTTCGCCTGCACGCACTGCCGCCGGGTGTGGAGACAGGACACGAGCCGGGTGGCCCAGCCGCGGGCGCGGCTGACCCACGCGGCCGTCGAGTGGGGGCTGCGGGCCCTGGGCCTTGAGTCCATGTCGGTCTCACGCGTCGCGCAGGCCCTGGGGATCTCTTGGCACACTGCCAACAGCGCGATCCTGACCCGAGCCGAGCAGATCCTCAACGAGACGCCCGACCGATTCAAGGGCGTGGAGGTGCTCGGGGTTGACGAGCACGTCTGGCGCCACACCAGGCGGGGCGACAAGTACGTCACCGTCATCATCGACCTGACCCCCGTACGTCACGAGGCGGGGCCGGCCCGCCTTCTCGATGTGATCGAAGGTCGGTGAGCGTGTTCAATGGTTTGTGTAAGCCCCTCCGTTGGAAGGACTGACACTGATGACTGCTACTGATGACGACAACGCGACTCCTGCTGGTGGGCAGGATGTAGTCGACCGGCTGCGTTCGGCGGGGTCTTTGGACGGCTTGTTTGAGCAGATTGATGCCGGCCAGGTGAAGATGACCGGGGCTGATGGCCTGCTGCCGGCCCTGGTCAAGGAGGCCCTGGAGAGGGGCCTGGGCGCTTGGCTTGAGCGAGCACCTGGGCTATGACAAGGGCGAGCCGACCGCCCAGGCGCGCGGTAACGCCAGGAACGGGACCACGCCCAAGACGGTGGACTCGCCAGGATGGGGCCTTTCGAGATTGAGGTGCCTCGGGACCGGGCCGGGACCTTCACCCCACGCCCGGGTAGCGTAAGGGCCAGCGCCGTCCGGTGCGGGCTGGATGCGAGTGAATCACCAGGCCTGATGCGCCGGCGGAATTGAGAAGTGCGCGACATTCAGCACCACCTGGAGTGCGTGGTGTTTCTCGGACAGGGGGAGTTTTTCTTCCCGTGAGTCGATAGGATGGAGACCATGCCAGCAGCGAAATACTCAGAGGAGTTCAAGGCCCAGGTCGTGCGTGAGGTCATTGAGAAGGACCGCACGATCGCCTCGGTGGCGGCCTCGTATGATCTTGTGGCCCAGACGGTGGGTAACTGGGTCGCAAAGTACAGAAAAGATCATGCTACCGATCAGGACCGCAAAAAGGCCTCCGAGTCAGCCGAGATCGCGAAGCTGAGAGCGGAAAACAGGGAGCTGCGTCAGGAGAACGAGTTCCTGAAAAAAGCGGCGGCCTTCGTGTGTCCTGAACGGAAGGGAGCTGTGGGTGTAGTTCTGTAGCTTCTGGATGGTGTTGCGTAGATGATGAGGGTTGTGGCCCCTCGAAGTCGTTGTGCGGATGATGGCTT
>NZ_JAAIJY010000027.1 GCF_011752065.1 Actinomyces sp. ZJ308 | reverse complement strand
CGTCTCGGTGGTCACAGCGACAGGGACACGCCCGGCACCCATCCCGAACCCGGAAGCTAAGCCTGACAGCGCCGATGGTACTGCACCCGCCAGGGTGCGGGAGAGTAGGACACCACCGAGCACACACCACTCGTAGGGGCCCATGAAATCCTCCTTGGATCTCATGGGCCCCTACGTCGTCCTCTCGCGTTCTGCCGCGCTTACCGACGCCGTGTTGTATCCACACACGATCTGACACAGGGGCATGAAACGGTGCACCATTGTCTCCGTGACTGACACCGACCTACCACCTTCCCGTTCAGGCAGCCGTGAGCAGGGTCTCGATGCTGACCGGCTCATGCAACAGTCCGACGTCGTGCTGCATCTTGGGCGCCTCATGCTCGCGGCGGGCGCAGGCTCCTACCGCATTAAGTCGTCCATGGCGAGAGCTGCGTCCGCAGTCGGCCTTGATCGGCATGAGGCGACTGTAACGATGACGGAGATCGTCACCTCCTCCTATGTCGGAAACCGATTCCGCACCGAGGCCTGCGAGGTACGGCGTGTCGGCGTTAACGTGGACCGACTGGAGGCTCTGCGCAGGATCGTCCATGATCTGTGGGCGCACGAGACCGTTGAGCACCTCGAGGCCAAGCTCGTGCAGGTCGAGAAGATGCACGCCCGTTACAACGTTTTCACCAACGCCGCCGCCTCCGGTGTGGCCTGTGCAGGATTCTGCTTCCTCAACATGGGTGGCTGGGTCGAGTGTCTGACGGTACTCGTGGCGGCTTTTCTCGGTCAGTTCATTCGTCGGCAGATGCTTGAACGGCACTATCAGCACTTCTTCACGTGGCTCGTCTGCGGTGTCGCCGCATCCGGTACCTACATGGGGATTGTGACCGCGCTCAACGCGGCGGGCGTGGTGACGGGGAACCACCAGGGCGGCATCATCTCGGCCATCTTGTTCCTCATCCCGGGTTTCCCCATGGTCACGGCAATGCTGGATCTGTTCCGTCAGGACTTCTCCTCGGCGCTGTCGCGCAGTGCCTATGTCCTCATGGTCATGGCGGCCGCAGGCGTCGCCGTATGGACGGTGACCTTCATCTTCCGCTGGGATGTTGCGGCGGCCAGCGGAGTCGCACTCGAGGGGCCGCTCCTGTACGTTCTGCGCTGCTTCTGCTCGTTCATCGCCGCCTACGGATTCGCGATGCTGTTCAATGCGGGTGCCAAGGCCAGCACGCTGGCCGCTGTCGTCGGCGCTCTGGCCAACACCGGGCGGCTTCTTCTCATCGACCTCTTCCATGTGCCGTGGCAGCTTGCCGTGGGGCTGGCGGCGGTGACGATCGGCCTGCTGGCCCAGCTCTTCGTCTCTCGCGCGTCCCTGTCCCGGGTGGCGCTGTCCGTGCCCGCCGTCGTCATCATGATCCCCGGGGTTCCCTTCTACCGCGCCATCTCCGCACTCAACACGCTGTCGGTGGACAAGGGCGTTGACGTCGGAGAGGCGGCCACGAACCTGGCCGAGGTCTTCTTCGTCATTACGGCGATTGGTGTTGGGCTCGCTTTGGCGCGCATCATCACTGACCACAATTGGCGTCACGATGTCGCCACCTCCGGACACATCACGCTGCCTCGCAATCGGGACGAGGCGGAGAGACAGCCGATCGAGGACTGACGCGAAGTCTCTGGTGCTCACGAGACGTGATGGTGGCCTGCCGCTGGTGTACAGCGACAGGCCACCATTGCTGCTGTCAAGCGCGTGAGGCTCAGGCTGGAGGTTTAGAGCCCGCCGAGAATCTGGGCAATGAAGATCTTGACGATCATCGCCACGGGATAGACCATCGCGTACCCCAAGGCCACCCGCGGGTCGGCGCCGGTGCGCTCATTGGCGAAGGCCAGAATCGCCGGCTGGGTCTGGACGCCACCGATGAGGCCGGACAGGCGAGTTCCACCCATCTTGACCACCCATCGCATGGAGACGTAGATCCCCAGGCCCACTATGGTGGTGACGACGAAGCCGGTGACGAAGATCCTCCACCAGTCGCCGCCGGTGAATGCGTGCGCAATCTCTCCACCCGCCTTGGTACCGGCCTGGGCCAGGAAGACCAGGAGCCCGAACTCCGAGAGCACCGCCGTCGCGGTGAAGGGCATCGCGGTCACGAAGCTCCCGATGCGGCCGATGCGACCGAAGATGAGCCCGACCAGAAGTGTGCCGGCCGCCGATCCAATGGAGAAGGTAGCACCGGTAGGGGTGAGGAACTTCCACTCTCCGATGAAGATGCCCAGAGCCATGCCCAGGCCCAGGGCCACCGGATTGATGGACGACAGACCTCGCGACGAGTCGCCGAAGTAGGTTGAGATCTCCTTCATGCGTCCGGTCGGGCCGACGACGCGAACTCGGTCTCCCTGCTGGAGGACGAGGTCCGAGGTGCCCACCATGTCCACGTCGCCACGGCGCACACGCGAGATCGTCGCCCCGAAACGGTTGTCGATGTCGAGGTCACCGATGGTGCGGCCGGCCAGCTTCGGGTCGGAGACCGTGATGCGGCGGAAGTCGAGGTACTTGCGGTCCTCGATGAGGGAGTGCGACGAGCCGTGGCCCACCGCCTTGATCGCCTGGTTGACGGCCTCCTGCGTGCCGACGACGGTGATGAGATCATCCTTGTGCAGACGGTCGTCATTCGTCGGTCGGGTGATCGGGCCCTTCTCTCCACGACGCAGACGGGAGAACCGCAGCTGTCCCGAGATGGTCTCGACGATGTTGCCCAGAAGAGGGCCGTCCTCACGCTCCACGCGGATGGTGCGGTTGATGAGCGGGGAGGGGGTGTCCTTGTCGCTGCGGCGGTAGCGCAGCGCCAGCAGGCAGAAGAACAGCATGCCGATCACGCCGTAGAGGTACGTCACGGCGTAGGCCACGGTGGCGTCTCCCGGTCCGGCCTTGTCACCGGCCATAGCCGCGGCGTTTCCGGCCGCCGCCAGAGCGGGCGTGTTTGTGACGGCGCCTGCGAATGCGCCCGCGATCATCGCCGCCTTGAGGCCGAGAAGACGTCCTACGCCCACGGCCGCCAGGGCCGCGACACCCAGAACCCCCAGGAGGATGGCCAGCGGCCCGCCGGCGGTTCGGATCACGTGGAAGAAGTTCGGCCCGGACTGGATGCCAATGGCGAAGGTGAAGATCGCCAGCCCCAGGGTTCCCAGCTCTCTGGGAACCTCGATGGGGGTCGAGGCGGACGCCCCCCCAGGCGGCCAGCGCGATGCCGCAGAACAGAACTGCCGCCGCCCCGAGGCTCACTCCCTTGACCTTAACGTGTCCGAGCAGCATCCCAGTGCCGACCAGGAGGAACAGGACGAGAACCACGTTCCCGGACAGGTGGTGCAGGACATTGGCGTGCGCCACCTTCCAGGCCATGAGGGCGGTGCTGCAGACCAGAAGCACCGTCGCCGGGATGCGTATGCTCCGGCGTTTGGCGCGCCAGAGGAGCATCCCGGCGCCGACCATGAGGAGCACGATGACAACCGGGTTGTCTAACAGATAGTCCAGGACAGTGGTGACCACGTCGCTGTGCCGCCTTCCGTCTCGCCGCTGAAAGTGACGCAGCGGAGTTTGTCATGAGTAACAGCCTCATTGTGTCATCTCCTAAGGGCCTCGTGCCGTACCAAGGTCCGGGATTCGCCGGCCGAAGACGACGTACGACAGGCTCGTCTCCCGGCGGCCCTGACGAGTCCGTGATTCCATGATGTGAGACCGTGGGTGTCTCAATATGACTCTCTGCAGCCGCTGATCTAACGTTCATTACCCGGCAGGTCGCCGGACGCTCAGCACGGACAAGGAGAGCGAGCGATGACACGCGATGACGCTCCCGCACGTCAGGACCAACAGGTCATGACAGGCGCCCAGGCTCTGGTGCGCGCACTGGAGGAGCTCGGGGTCACAGACATCTTCGGGATGCCGGGCGGCGCCATCCTGCCCTTCTACGACCCGCTGCTCGCCTCGACGAGGATCCGCCACGTCCTGGTACGTCATGAGCAGGGGGCGGGCCATGCCGCAGAGGGCTACGCAATGGTCACCGGTCGGCCCGGAGTCTGTGTGGCGACGTCCGGCCCCGGTGCCACCAACCTCATCACCGCCATCGGTGATGCGCACATGGACTCGGTGCCGATGCTCGCTATCACCGGTCAGGTCTCAAGTCGCGGGATCGGGACAGACGCCTTCCAGGAGGCCGACATCGTCGGCGCCACGATGCCCTTCGTCAAGCACTCCTTCCTCATCACCCGCCCCGAGGACATCGTCCCGCGCGTGGCCGAGGCCTTCCACATCGCCTCAACCGGACGCCCCGGTCCGGTCCTCATCGACATCTCGAAGGACGCCCAGGAGGGCCCCACGGAGTTCGTATGGCCCCCGGCCCGGGACCTGCCCGGTTACCGGCTTCCCGGCAAGCCCAACCAGCGGCGCCTGGCTCAGGCCGCCGAGGTGATCGCCGCGGCTGATCGTCCCGTCCTCTACCTCGGTGGTGGGCTGAACCGTGCGCAGGTGTCGACCAAGGATCTGGCCGAGCTCATCGAGCTGATCGGAGCGCCGTTCGTCACCACGCTGACCGCTCTGGACGTCATGCCCAGTGAGCACCCGCTCAACCTGAGGATGCCCGGCATGCACGGCACCGTCGCCGCCGTCGGGGCTCTCCAGCGGGCTGATGTCATCGTCTGCCTGGGGGCCCGCTTCGACGACCGGGTGACCGGCAGACCCGACACCTTCGCCACGAAGGCCTCGGTGATCCACGTCGACGTCGATCCGGCCGAGATCTCCAAGATCCGCACCGCTGATGTCCCGATCGTCGGTGACCTGGCGGAGGTCGTTCCCGCCCTGGGCGCCGAGTTCCGCGACCACGTCGCTGCAGAGGGGCGGGTGGACATCGCACCGTGGCGCCGTGAGGTCGAGCGCATCCAGGCCACCTACCCGACGGACTGGACCGACACCGACGACGGGCTGCTCCAGCCTCAGGAGGTCATCACCCACCTCAACCGGGCCGCCACCGAGGACACCATCTGGGTGACGGGTGTGGGGCAGCACCAGATGTGGTCGGCGCACTACCTCACCTTCCGTCGTCCTCACACCTGGCTCACCTCGGCCGGTGCCGGCACCATGGGGTACGGCCTGCCCGCCGCCATGGGCGCCAAGGAGGCCTGCCCCGACCGCCCCGTGTGGCTCATCGACGGTGACGGGTGCTTCCAGATGACCAACCAGGAGCTGGCCACCTGCACCCTCAACAACATCCCCATCAAGGTCGCCGTCATCAACAACTCCTCGCTGGGCATGGTGCGGCAGTGGCAGACGCTGTTCTACGGGCAGCGCTACTCCAACACCGATCTGCATACCGGCGCCGGAACGGCGCGGGTCCCCGACTTCGTCAAGATGGCCGAGGCCTATGGGGCCGTGGGACTGCGCTGCGAGCGCCTGGAGGACCTGGACGACGTCATCGCCCAGGCCAACGCCATCAACGATCGTCCCGTCGTCGTCGACTTCATCGTCTCCGCGGACGCCCAGGTGTGGCCGATGGTCGCCGCCGGGGTTTCCAACGACGAGATCCAGCACGCCCGCGGCATGAGCCCGGTGTGGGAAGAGGAGTGAGCGCTGTGAGCCAGAAGCACACGCTGTCCGTCCTGGTGGAGAACAAGCCCGGCGTCCTGACCCGGGTGTCGGCGCTGTTCACGCGTCGGGGCTTCAACATCCACTCCCTGGCCGTGGGGCCCACCGAGCACGAGGACATCTCGCGCATCACGGTGATCGCCGATGCCGAGGGACTGGCCATGGAACAGGTCACCAAGCAGCTCAACAAGCTGGTCAACGTCCTTAAGATCGTTGAGCTGGATCCCGACACCTCTGTCGAGCGCGAGCTCTACCTCATCAAGGTCCACGCGGATGACGCCAACCGCACCGCGGTGCTCCAGGTCGTCGACCTGTTCCGCGCCCACGTCGTGGACGTCGCCCCCACGTCGGTGGTCATCGAGACCATCGGCTCAGAATCCAAGGTCAAGGCTCTGCTGACGGCTCTCCAGCCGTACGGCGTCAAAGAGATTGTCCAGTCCGGTGCCGTGGCGATCACGCGCGGCCCACGATCCATCACCGATCAACTCAAGGAGAAGTGAGAAGCAATCATGGCAGCTGAGAAGTTCTACGACGACGACGCCGACCTGTCCGTCATCCAGTCCAAGAAGGTCGCCGTCATCGGATACGGTTCCCAGGGGCACGCTCACGCTCTGAACCTGCGCGACTCCGGCGTCGAGGTCGTTGTCGGCCTGCGCGAGGGCTCGTCCTCTGTGGTCAAGGCCGAGGAGGCCGGCCTGCCCGTCAAGCCGATCGCCGAGGCGGTCGCCTGGGCCGACGTCATCACCGTCCTGGCCCCCGACCAGGTTCAGGCCGCCCTCTACCGCGAGGAGATCGAGCCGAACATCAAGGCCGGTTCCGCCCTGCTGTTCTCCCACGGCTTCAACATCCACTTCGGCTACATCAAGCCGGCTGCGGACATCGACGTCGTCATGGTGGCCCCCAAGGGCCCCGGCCACACCGTGCGCCGTGAGTTCGAGGCCGGGCGGGGCGTCCCCGTGCTCGTCTGCGTGGAGCAGGACGCCACCGGCACCGCCTGGGACCTCGTGCTGTCCTACGCCAAGGCCGTCGGCGGTACGCGCGCCGGCGCTATCAAGACCACCTTCCGCGAGGAGACCGAGACCGACCTCTTCGGTGAGCAGTCGGTTCTGTGCGGCGGCGTTTCCAAGCTCATCCAGTACGGCTTCGAGACCCTGGTCGAGGCGGGCTACCAGCCCGAGATGGCCTACTTCGAGGTCTGCCACGAGATGAAGCTCATCGTCGACCTCATCAACGAGGGCGGCATCTCCAAGCAGCGCTGGTCCTGCTCCGACACCGCCGAGTACGGCGACTACATCTCCGGCCCGCGCGTCATCACCCCCGACGTCAAGGAGCACATGAAGGAGGTCCTGGCCGACATCCAGGACGGGACCTTCGCCAAGCGCTTCATGGACGACCAGGCCGCCGGCGCCCCCGAGTTCAAGAGGCTCAGGGCCGAGGGCGAGGCCCACCCGATCGAGGCCACCGGCCGCGAGGTGCGTTCCATGTTCGCCTGGCGCGCCGACGTCGACAAGGACTACACCGAGGGCTCCGTGGCCCGCTGAGAACCAACTGAGACCGCATGCGGCGGTGCCTCCGGCGACTCGGGTCGTCGGAGGCACCGCCGTGTCTCTGCCGTCGCCGCTGACGCCTACTCGACTCAGGCGAGCCGGCGGCGTCGGAGGCGGACGCCGAGGGCCACCAGGGCCATGACCAGCCCCATGATCCCGACCAGCAGCGCGGCACCGCGTCCCGGACCGGTGCCGACGACGGCTCCCAGAGTGGTCGACAGCGGCCGCCCCGGGGTCAAGAGGGGCTGAAGGACCCTGTCGACCAGCACCCCGGAGCACAGGTAGGCCATCAGGTAGCCCATCTGGGTGACCAGGCTGATGGTGCCCCAGGTCCGTGCCTGTCGGGTGTTGTCGACCCGGGTGCGCACCAGGACCTCCGCCCCGGCCTGGGACAGAGGAAGGCTGGCGAAGGTGAGGAACCCGCAGGCGGTCACCCACCAGGCCCCCGGCCCCAACGGCACCAGGACCATTGCGGCGCCGGTCGTGGCCAGGCCCGCGGCGAGCAGCGTCGTCGGCTGCGCGTTCTTCCAGGCGGTGACCAGGGCCGCTCCTACGAGCATACCGGTGGCTGCGACGGTCTCGATCACACCCATCTCTGAGGTACCCACGGTGGGCAGGAGGATCGGCTTGATAAGGACCTGGATGACCCCGATGGCGAGAGTCGCCAGGGTCATGAGGGTGACGAGAGTGCGCAGGCCGGGTGAGGAGGTGATGGTCCGCCACCCCGCCAGGACGTCGGGGTCGCCACCTCGCTGAACGCCGGTGTGTCGCGGTGCCTCCGCAGCCAGAGAGCGGCGCACTGTCATGGTGCAGGCCACGGTGACGAGGCAGGTGCTGGCGTCGAGCAGGACGAGTCCCCGCACACCGACGAGGGGCATGAGGAACCCCGCCGCTGCAGGGGCCAGCAGGTACTTGGCCGCTGAGGCGAGCTGGAGAAGACCGGAGGAGCGCACGTAGTCCTCCTCGGCCACCAGATCGGTGACGCTGGCCCGCAGCGCCGGCTCGGTAAGGGCCGCCAGGCAGGAGGACAGGACGGCCCCCGAGCAGACCCAGGCAAGGGAGGGGCGGGCTGAGGACAGGGCCGCAAGGATGACGCCCAGGCCGAGCACCGAGCCGGCGTCGCCGATGATCATCATGAGGCGGCGGTCGTAGCGGTCCGACAGGACTCCGGCCAAGGGCGCCAGGAGAACGACGGGGGCGAAGGCACTCATCTGAACGGCTGCCACCGAGGAGGCCGTTCCGTAGGCGCGCAGCATGATGATGGTCAGTCCAAAGGCGGTCAGGCCCGTTCCCAGGGAGTTGATGAACGAGCCCAGGACCAGCAGTCCGACGCGTTTCACGACTCCGCCTCTACAAGGAGACTGAGACTCCCCGGCCGGGCGCCCAGAAGCGTCTCGCTCGCCCACATGAGGCTCTCACGGCGGCGGGCGAGCTCATCCGGGCCGGAGTTCATGATCTCATGGTCCAGAAGGATTCCGGAGGCGCTCAGGAGCAGCTCGATGGCGTCGTAGGGCCGCTCCGTGGTGAAGACCCCCTCGCTGACGCCCTGAGCGACGACGTCGGCCAGGACCGGCGTCAGGTGCTCGATCATCGCCGTGATGGACAGCAGGTGGAACTCGGCGTTGCCCGGCGCGTGGAACTGCTCGACGAGCTCGGTCTCGGTGTCCTCCACCCGCATCGCCCCCATGATCGCCATGAGCTTGTCCATTGCGGGAGCCGATGAGGAGGCGATCTCGCGGGCTCGCTGCTCGACCTGGCTGACGATGCGCAGGACGAGAGCCTTGAGGATCTGCTCCTTCCCGGGGAAGTGGTAGTAGAGCGTCCCCTTGGCGATGCCCACGACCTTGAGGATGTCCTCCATGGTGGTGGGCTGGAAGCCCTTGGTGGTGAACAGGGCGTGTGCGGCGTCGAGGATCTCCTCACGACGTTGTGCAGCAGGGCGGTGGGTGCGCGGCATGGCTCCTCCTTGGTGTGACTGAAACAAGACTAACCGACCGTCGGTCGAAAAGCGAATGGGCATGACTCCCATCATGCGGACCTCTCGTCTCATATCGTGGCCGTGTTCTAAGGTGGCCCCATGACGCAGACCATCAAGCTGGCAGTAATCCCGGGCGACGGCATCGGCAAGGAGGTCGTTCCCGAGGGGCTCAAGGTTCTTGACCGAGCGCTGGAGGGGGCCGGGGTCGAGATTCAACCGACCACCTTCGACCTGGGGGCCGAGCGCTGGCACCGGACCGGACAGACCCTCACCGATGAGGATCTTGAGGCGATCAAGGGTCATGACGCCATCCTGCTGGGCGCCGTCGGCGATCCGTCCGTCCCCTCCGGCGTCCTCGAGCGCGGCCTGCTTCTGCGCCTGCGCTTCGCCCTGGACCACTACGTCAACCTGCGTCCCTCGATCCACTACCCGGGAGTACCGACGCCGCTGGCCGATCCCGGCGACATCGACTTCCTCGTGGTGCGGGAGGGGACCGAGGGCCTGTACTGCGGCAACGGGGGAGTGGTGCGCCAGGGCACGGCGCATGAGATCGCCACCGAGGTCAGTGTCAACACCGCCTACGGGGTGGAGCGCCTGGTCCGTTACGCCTTCGCCAAGGCGCAGGCCAGGGCGGCCAAGCACCTCACGCTCGTCCACAAGCACAACGTGCTCGTTCACGCCGGTGGCTTGTGGCGCCGCGTCGTCGAGGCCGTCGGCGCCGAGTACCCCGAGGTCGCCGTCGACTACTGCCACGTGGACGCCGCCACCATCTACATGGTGACCGACCCCGGCCGCTTCGACGTCATCGTCACCGACAACCTCTTCGGAGACATCCTCACCGACGAGGCCGGTGCGGTCACCGGTGGCATCGGGCTGTCGGCATCGGGCAACATCAACCCGGAGCGGGCCTTCCCCTCCATGTTCGAGCCCGTGCACGGCTCGGCCCCGGACATCGCCGGGCAGGGCAAGGCCGACCCGACCGCCACGATCAGTGCCGTGGGTCTCATGCTCGATCACCTGGGGCTGCCTGTGGCGGCCGCCCGGGTCGAGGCCGGGGTCAAGGCCGACATGGCCGCCCGCGGTAGCGGTGCCGAGCGCACGACCAGCCAGGTCGGTGACGCCATTGCCGCTGCCGTGGCGCAGGGGGCGAATACGCCATCGCACTGACGCGCCTGGCCGAGGCCTGATGGCTGTGAGCCAGGATATGGGAAGGTTGTGTCCGGGTCGTGGCCTCGGCGGTAGGGTGGGCCTATGCCCGAGACAGACGCCACCTCAACCGACTCCGCATCCACCTCCTTGGCCCGCGCCGCGGAGGTTCCCGTTCCCGAGGCCGACGCGATCGCCGGTCGCTTCCCTCTGACCGTCAACCCGTCGCCCGTCGCGGAGGATGAGCGTACGGCGATTCTGGCGGGCCTCCACTTCGGCGACCACTTCACCGATCACATGGCCCACGCGCGTTGGACCCAGGACAGGGGGTGGGGTGACTACGGCGTCGTCCCCTACGGCGACCTCAGCCTGTCCCCGGCCACCGCCGTCCTCCACTACGGCCAGGAGATCTTCGAGGGGATCAAGGCCTACCGGCACGACGACGGCTCGGTGTGGACCTTCCGTCCTCGCTACAACGCGGCTCGGCTCAACGCCTCCGCCCGTCGTCTGGCCCTGCCCGAGTTGGCGGAGGAGGACTTCGTGGCCTCCCTGGTGGACCTGGTGCGCGCCGATGCCGCCTGGGTGCCCTCAGGCGAGGGCGAGTCCCTCTACCTGCGTCCCTTCGCCTTCGCCTCCGAGGCCTTCCTCGGCGTGCGTCCCTCCAAGGTGGTCGACTACTACGTCATCGCCTCTCCCTCGGGCCCCTACTTCACCAACGGCCTTGAGCCCATCTCCATCTGGGTGACCACCGAGTACCACCGTGCCGGGCGCGGCGGAACGGGAGCGGCCAAGACCGGAGGCAACTACGCCTCCTCCCTGCTTCCCCAGCAGGAGGCCTACGCGCAGGGCTGTGACCAGGTCTGCTTCCTTGACGACGTCTCGCAGAAGAACCTCGAAGAGCTCGGTGGCATGAACATCATGGTCGTCGACGCCGACGGCTCCGTGCGCACTCCCCGCCTGACCGGGACGATCCTCGAGGGCTCCACCCGCAGCGCCATCATCCGCATGCTGCGCGACTCCGGCCGCAGTGTCGTCGAGGACACCATCAGCCTGGAGGGGCTTCTGGCGGACATCGAGTCCGGTCGTGTCAGCGAGGTCTTCGCCTGCGGCACCGCCGCTGTCGTCGTGCCCCTGGGGCATCTCAAGGGGGAGGGCTTCGACGCCCGCATCGAGGGCAGCGAGGTCACCCGGCAGATCCACGACCGGCTCACCTCCATCCAGTCCGGTCGCGCCGAGGACCCCTACGGGTGGATGTACCGGCTCGTGCCGCCCCGCTCATGAAGTCACCGGACGGCATTCTCCCGACCGTGCGGACCCACCTGCCAGATCCCGGAAGCGTCCCGGCCAAGGAAGAGGACGCCGGCGCTGCCCCGAGCTCTCACGGCACCGAGGCGGCGCCGACGAGCACTCCCCGGAGACGCCCCGGGCGAGGCTGGAGGATCGCTCTTCTCAGCGTCCTGGCGGTCTTCCTGGTCCTGACCCTGGCCGCGGGAGGCCTTGCCCTGTGGGTGCGTCACTCCATCGCCTCCGGCATCGAGACCATCGCCAATCCCTTCGCAGGTATTGCCACGCGAGCACCGCAGCAGTCGGTCCCGGCCGGCCAGGAGCCGGCCACCAACATCCTGGTCCTTGGGACCGACTCCCGTACCAGCGCCTCCGATCCCTCCCAGTGGGAGGAGGGGGCGCAGCGCACGGACGCGATCATGATCCTGCAGGTCAGCGGTGATCGGAAAACAGTCTCGGTCATGTCGATCCCCCGCGACTCCTGGGTGGACATACCCGGTCACGGCCAGGGCAAGATCAACGCCGCCTACTCCTACGGCGGTCCCTCGCTGACGATCCACACCGTGGAGAGCCTCACCGGTATTCATATCGATCACTTCGCGGTGGCGAACTTCGAGTCCTTCGTCGCCCTGACCGACGACATCGGCGGGGTACGAATCAACCTCAAGACGCCTCAGACGATCGCCGGTCAGGAGTTCGGGGCCGGGCCGCAGACTCTCAACGGGACTCAGGCCCTGGCCTATACCCGTGAGCGCTCCTCCCTGCCGGGCGGTGACTTCGACCGCGTCAAGCGTCAGCAGACCTGGATGCGTTCCATCGTGAGCAGGGTCCTCGCCAACGGCACCCTGTCGAGCCCCACGCAGCTCTACTCCTTCCTCAAGACCGCCACCCGGACGGTCGCCGTGGACGAGTCCTTCACCATCAACCAGATGCAGTCCCTGGCCCTGGGAACGCGGCACCTGCGCAGCAACGACATCAAGTTCATGACCGTGCCGACCGCCGGCACGGGAACCTCTGCGGACGGCCAGTCCATCGTCCTGCTCGACGTCGACGCCGACGCGCCGCTGTTCCAGGCCTTCGCCGAGGACCGGGTGGGCGTCTACCTCGCCGAGAACCCCGACGCCGTCGAGCTGCTTCCCGCCACGGTGAACTAACGGCAGAGGGCCGGGCGGACCGGGGACTGACCCCGGGTGGGTGCGCAGCCGTCAGTCCGCGCTACCACCGGCTCATGGGTCGTCAGGTCCCCCAGTGGGGCCTGCTGCTCGCCCAGAACCGCCAGGCCGGCCGGCGCCTGAAGCGGACGCTGGGATACGCCGGGGAGGTCCGGGCGGGGGAGTACCCCGAAACGTGAGGACGCTCGGGGACGCCGCGCTTCCTGGATTGACGGACTTTCCTGGACGGAGATCGCGTCTCGACGAGGCTCCGCATATATATCGAAAATATATCAGTATGGCGTCATTTCTGTGACTCCTTCGATGGTAGCTTGCGACTGGGTAATACTCATGGTGGTTTTCCCTGTGGTCCGTCAAGCGGGCTGCTCTCGGACGTTCGACCAGGAAGTGACTCCATGAGGCGTGTGATCACCTATGGCACTTATGACCTTCTCCATTACGGTCATATTGCACTGCTGAAGCGTGCGCGAGCGCTCGGCGACTTCCTGGTGGTGGCGCTGTCCAGTGATGAGTTCAGCGCGGCGAAGGGGAAGCGGGCGTACTTCTCCTATGAGGAGCGCAAGTTAATGCTCGAGGCCATTCGATATGTCGACCTCGTGGTGCCCGAGCTCACCTGGGGGCAGAAGACCGAGGATATTTCCATGTACGGTATAGGTGTCTTCGTTATGGGTGATGACTGGAGCGGCGAGTTCGACGATCAGCTCCAGGGGCTGTGTGAGATCGTCTACCTCCCCCGTACTCCTGAGGTCTCGACGACTCGGATCAAGAATGACATGCGCCTGCGCTGAGCTCTCGGTGAGGGTCGCAGCGGGCCCCATAGCGGACCCCATAGTGGAACAAGGACGGTGATGAGCATCAGGGGTGCTGTCCTCAGGAGGATCGGCCGTGCCGTCTCTGGTCGGTCGGAGCTGCCGGTGGCCACCGGGCTCGTGCGTTACGCCGAGATCGTCGGCAAGCATGCCCACTACCTGCGCCTGACCGGTCCGGACCTGACGGTACTGCGCTTCGCTGACTGGGAGCACCGCTATACGACCTTCGTCTCCGGACCTGCGCTGGTGGCCCGTACGGGCCTGGCGCGCGCCATCAATTTTCCCGATACAACCCCTGGGGAGGATACTGGTTTCCTCAATGACTGCGTACGTGCCGGGGCCCGTATCTATTCGGCTTCCCGGTTCGGATTCGTCCAACAACGTGGAACGACTTTCGGACACACCTGGGACATCTCCAACACGGAGGTGCTGGCGACGTCCACCATTAGTCATTGGGGACCGCCCCACGAAATGGAGATGCCCACCTCATGAACACCCGCAGCGCCGAGACCCTGCACGTCGTCATCATCGGTTCCGCAGGTGGTCAGGACACGCTCGACTCCCTTCAGCAGAGCCCGCCAGAAAGCGGGATCGTCCCCATCGGCTGCCCTGATCCAACCGCGGTGGCCCAGGTTCTCAAGCCACTGAGCGCCGGGACCCGGGTCCTGTTCCTCAGGGCCGGTGACCGGGTCGAACCCGGCTACCTCGCCTCGCTGGACCGGCACGGTCCGGACGAGGCCGTCGGGGTCCTCCTGACACCGTCCGCCGTCATCCGTGCCGACGGCACCCGGGACGACCGAATGCAGTGGCGCTTCAGCCACGGCAGCCGCAGTGCGGACCTGACAGCTGAGCCCTACGTCTTCCCCGAGACCATCAGCGGAGTGGTGCTCACCGTCCCCCGCCGAGGTCTGCCCGACTGGGGCGGGCCGGGACCGCTGCGCGGAGTCGATGACGCCGACGGCGCCGGTGGCGATGACGAGAACGTCGGCCTGAGCGGACTCATCGCCCATATCGTGTCCACCGGCAACCGGGTGGGCCTCCACAACGGCCCAGCTGTCATCCGTCATGCCTCGCCGTCCCCCGGCGCCTGGGGGGAGGTCGACCACTACCGCCACCTGCTGGCCACGATCCTCCCGGCGTGGTTGCAGGCCGACGGGCCCCCTCCCGCCTGGGTCTACCAGCTCATCATTCATCGCCTCATCCAGGTGACCGAGGCCGACCGGGGGCTGCGCTACCCCTCGGCCGGGCTCACGGTCGCCGAGCGCGCCGAGGTGGCCCGGCTTCTGCGTGCCATCACACGGCGCGTTCCCGCCTCCCAGATCGAGGCGTACTGCTCCACACCACTGGCAGTAGAGCGCCGCACAGCCCTGATGGCCATGGCCGCGGGCCCCATGCCGGCGCCGATCCTGTGCTCAAGACGCAGGTTCCGCAGCGACCAGAAGGTCACTTACTTCTACACCGGCGCCTCGCCCACGGAGCAGTGGACGGTGGACGGCACCTGGGCCAGCCCCACCGGCGCCAAGACGGTCGATCACCGATACTTCGATGAGGTGGTGCTCCACGAGCGCATCGTCTGGCTGCCCAAGGGAGAGGTCACCGCCGTCATCAACGGTCAGGAGCTCCCGGTGGCTCCTGACCGGGGCAGCCCCCGGCCACCTGAGACGATCCCCGGTCAGCGCCGCCACGGATCATTGCCGTCCGGGCTGCGCCGCCGCCTGGCCGGGGTCCTCGGCCGCGGCAGCGCGCAGGAGCAGACACAGCAGACCATCGCGTCATCGACCTCGACACCGTCTTCCTCCGCGTCTTCTTCCGCGTCGTCCTCCACGCCGGCCTCGGTGTCCTCCTCGGCGCCCTCGCCGTACACGGCCTCGTCCCCGACCGACTGGCCCCGCACCTGGCTCTACATGGACCGTCACAACAGCGCCGGCGACAACGCCGAGCCGCTGTATCGCTACGCCCGCACTCACGCCCCCAGCGTCCGGCACATCTTCGTCATCGAACGCACCTGCCCGGACTGGGACCGACTCGCACAGGACGGCTTCGTCCTCCTTGATCCGACCGCCCCCGGCTTCGATGCCGCCTGGACCGGGGCCGAGACCATCCTCCTGTCCGACATCGGCGACCCGCTCATCAAGCACCGGCTCACAGGTGCGGGCACCAGCCCAGATCAGCGCCTCGTCTTCCTCCAGCACGGCGTGACCATGCGAGACATGTGGCGCTGGTTCAACGGCACCCGCCTGGACGTCGTCGTGTGCGCCACCACTCCTGAGCAGGTGGGGCTGACGGCGGACCACACCTCCTACACGCTCACGGACCGTGAGGTGTGGCGCACCGGATTTCCCCGTCACGACCATCTCCACGGGCTCCTGGGGCAGGAACGTGACCGCATCCTTCTGGCCCCCACCTGGGACCCGGAGGTTGCGAGCGCCCTGGAGAGCGCCCCGGACTGCGCCGGGCTCCTCAGTGCGCTCTACCGGCCGTGGCTCGAGCTGGCCGCCGGCCTGACCCAGGCCGGACACCAGATCGTCCTCTTCGCCCACCCCAAGCTCGCAGCCAATGCTCCCGAATGGTTCAGGGCCCTGGGGGTTCCCGCCATCACCGGCCGCGATCTGCCTGAGGTTCTGGCCCGCTCATGGGCCGTCGTCTCGGACCGGTCCTCCGTCCTCGACGAGGGCATGCTTGCCGGCTGCGTCGGTATCGTCTGGGATCCCCGCGGTCGGCCGGACACGGATCACTACCGCTCCCGCCACGAGGCCATCGGCGCCATCGGCGTCGACACCTTGGAGCAGGTGTATCAGGCGGTGGATGATGTCGTCTCCGGTCGCGTCGTCGCTCCCGAGGACCTCATCCTGCTTGACGCCGGCGCGTGTGCCCGCCTCACTAATCTGCTCCAGCGCGACTCGATCTGATGCTCGGTCCGATGCCGAGGGTGTCCCGAGGGCGTCATCACCCGCCCCGGGTCAGCCTCGTCAGTCCCCTCTAGGGCGTGGCTCCCTACCCGCGGCGCTTCCTCGACTCGCTCGATGCCCAGGACTATCCACTCTCGTCTTCAGGTCGTGCTTGTCCTGGACGGAGTCTGCGCCGAGTCTCCCGGAGTTTGCAGGGTCTGGGCCCAGGAGACCCCGCCTGGCGGAGGCACGGTGCTGAGCGGCTTGGGACGCCCCGTTGACGGAGAAAGGAGAAGTCCCTTACGTCGCTCAATCGACCATCCGCCTGGATCGTCTCTGCTGATCTCCGGTGTTGCCGCGGTGTCGTGCTCTAGTGTGGTCGTTGTCCTGATTGGGTGCGTCTTCGCGGCTGTGTAGCGCGGAGGAACGCAGCTGGTTCTGCCACGAAGGAGAGCAAGGAGGAGAGGCTGTCATGGGGCGTGTGTCTCGGCGTGTGCTGCTGGTGGGTGGTTGGTCGGTTCTGGGGGTTCCGGTGCTGGCCGCCTGCCTGGGCGGGGGTGGCGGCAGGAGCGGGGGCTCGGCGGCGTCCGGCGGCGCAGGGACAGGATCGGCCGGGGCGTCGGCCTCGGCGTCGGGTTCTGCGGGGGCGTCGGGCGGTTCGGGTCAGGGTGTGACCCGGACGGTGAGCACTGAGGGCGCGTCCGTGGAGGTCACGGTGGGGCCGGCTGTGGTCTCCAACGACGTCATGGTGGTTCCCCTGGCCGCCCACCTGGACAAGGCCGGGGCCGGTGCCTCCTCGTCCTCTTCTGATAAGAAGTTCGAGGCGGCCCAGGTCTGGAACGGCACTGGATCTTTTACTGGTGCTGATGGGGTGCGGTTGGTGGACTTCGATGCCGGCACCGTCCAGGAGACCTTCAAGGCCTCCTCCGAGAGTGTTTCCCTGTCCGACAAGGAGCCTGATGGGGTGGTGCATGCCCTGTTCAAGCCGGTCGAGGGCGGCAGCGTTAATGTGCTGGTGCCCGAGTCGGGGCTGTTCGAGGGCGTGCCGGTGGTGCGCGACGGCACGTTGTCCGAGGAGGCCAAGAAGGCGCTGGAGTACACCTACGACACCGGGAGCACCCCGGATCCGGTGGCCTTGGAGACGTTCACGGCGTCGGTGGACGGGGCCTCGGATACGCGGGTGACGGGCAAGTCGGTGGTGATCAACCTGGCCTCGGACGTCCTGTTCGACTCGGACTCGGCCGACCTGAGCGCCCAGGCCGACACGACGCTGAAGAAGGCGGCCGACCAGCTGTCCACCTACCCGGCCGGTGAGGTCACGATCGTGGGTCACACCGACGACGTCGCCGACGACGCTCACAACCAGGACCTGTCCCAGCGCCGGGCTCAGGCCGTGTCCGACCGGCTGGGGCAGCTGACGAGCATGTCGGCCTACAGCGTGAGTGTCTCGGGCAAGGGGGAGGGCGAGCCCCGGGTGCCCAACGACTCCGATGAGAACCGTCAGCTCAACCGTCGCGTGGAGATCACGCTGGTGCCCACCCAGGAGTCCTCCACCAAGTCCGACGCGGGCAAGGACGCGGGGCAGGGCGGTGATCTTCCCAAGGCCGAGGGGCCGGTGGCCAAGGGCGGTGAGGAGGTCACGGTGAAGCGGGGCAGCGGGGAGGACAAGCTGACCTTCGTGCTCAAGGAGGTCACCCGCCGTGGGAAGTACCTCGTCGGTGAGGTCCAGGCCACCGGCGGGCCTGGAGGCACTGATGTCGGGCCCTCGGACTGGTTGCAGCCGACCCAGCTGGCCGGAAGCGCCCGCGGTGAGGAGGACACCAAGCTGCTGGGCGCGATCACGGGGCTGAGCCTGCTGACCGCCCAGACGCGCTACTACCCGGTCGACTACGCCACCGCCCAGGGCGGCCACCACCCTTTGAGCGAGATCACCGCCGACAACAAACTAGGCGATGGCGACGCCACCACGCTGATAGTGGTGTGGCCCGACACCGGACAGGACACCGTCACCCTCGACCTCGAACCCTCCAAGCGCCCCACCCGCCCCAACAACCCCTTCCGAATCACCGACATCCCCGTCAAAGGGTGAGTCGACGACGAGACGGGACTCGGGCTCAGAGAGCCGGAGCGAGGCTGTGCGGTGATCGAGCGACCTCCAGCTCGTCGGCGATCCATGAGTACACGGTGCCGACGTAGTGGAAGGGGGCCGATCCCCAGCGATGCGCGTTGTCGGCGACGACGAGCTCATCGGGTACGTTGAGGACTCGCACATCGGTCTCTTGACGGACGAGATCGACGTAGCGGGCCATGACCCAGTTGCCTTCCACCGCCGTCTGTCCCCAGCTCGGTACCGTCGATTCTCCGGACGTGGTTCTCGTCGCCCACGGAACGTTGACCAGCACCGTCCTGCTCGTGAGGTCGAGCCGCTCCAGAAGACTGCGGAAATGCAGTAGTGCCGGTCTCCACAGGTGCAGGTGCTCAGCCGTCCCCAGCTCCAGGAACCTGGCGGTCAGTCCCTTGTAGAGGCCGGCCGTCAGTGCCTCTGTCGAGCGTGTCAGGAATGCCCCGGGGGCCGTCTCCAGTACGCCGAGACGCTCGTCGGTCAGGTCCCACAGCAGCAGATCCGTGCAGGCGGCGACAGCCGTCAGCTGCGCCTCCAGATTGCCCACCATGTCAGACAGGAAGGACCGCCGGGCGAACGGCGAGGTCAGCAGCGACAGGTCGAGGTCGCCGACGTCGGCCGGGCGCCCTGCGCTGATGAGCGACTGGCGGGCGATGTAACGCTCGACGCTCCAGCCCCGGTTCTCCATCTCGCCGGCCACGTCTCTGGCCACACAGGAGCCGTAGACGGTGACTCGTCCGGCCGGCCTGTTCTTCTCAGCATGCATGGTCATACTCCTCGAGCGTGTCGGAAGGGCAGTGTGCGACCTTCTGATCGCTGGATCCGCACTCCAGCCGGTTTCCACTTCTCCCGGCACGTGGCCAGAATCCCGACGGTCTTCTCAGGCTTGTCCTTGGCGATGCTCCAGGACCGCCATCGGTCATGGCCAGTACCGCCATGTCACGCACCATGCCGTCAGCTGAATGAGAACTGCGGCCGTGACTCCTATCGGCAGCATACGAGGATAGAAAATTCGGCGCGTTGACAAGAGTGTCCTGATAAGAGTCGCCAGGAGGAGCCATAGCGCCCGGGAGATCATGTATCGGTGTGCTGTCGAGAAATCGGTGGGGAGATGAGGGGGTGACGTGGTCGGCGACGGGACGGCTGACGGTGTGCGGGAACGAGTTGTGAAGGCTCGAGTAGGAGCTTCTGTCACCACGGACGACCTCCAAGATGCTGGGATGGGTGAGGCCCGGCAAGAAGGCCTTCTTTGTTCGCATTCTTATAACGGTAGTTGTGTCGAGGAACTGGAAAAGCGACTACCGCCATGATGAGGTTGTCTGCAATCAGACTGTGACGTTCAAGGCTCGCCGTGACGACGCTGAAACCCCTCGTCATCGTTGCGATACCAGGGAATAACTGGGGTCGGTCACATGATGGCCTCAGCTGATGATTCCATGTGCTCAGGGGTGGGGGCGCAGTTCCGCGCATTCATTGGGTTAAGTGATAAGGGGTGATCGCCGCCATAGTCGGGAACCTGCTGCGGAGGGGTAACAAGGGGATTCTGGGGGGTGGGAACTGTCTAGACTTAACGGCAAGCGCGTTCAACCGCCATACGCGCAACCAACGACAATGCCATCGACTCTTGTGTGATTCATACAAGAACCGATGACCCCGACCCGAGGACAATCTTGATGAAACGCGTGATCACCTATGGCTCCTTCGACCTGCTCCACTACGGGCATATCGAGCTGCTGCGTCGAGCCAAGGCGATGGGTGACTATCTCATTGTCGCTCTGTCCACCGATGAGTTCAGTGCCTTCAAGGGAAAGCAGGCTTATTTCTCCTACTCTCAGCGCAAGACGATGCTCGAGGCCATTCGGTACGTGGATCTGGTCGTTCCCGAGCGGACCTGGGGGCAGAAGAGCCAGGACATCGACGAGTACGGCATTGACGTGTTCGTCATCGGTGACGACTGGGTCGACACCTTCAATGAGCAGCTTGAAGGGCGATGCGAGATCGTCTATCTGCCGCGGACTCCGGAGATCGACTCCGCGAGGATGCAGGAGTGCCGTGACGTCGATCAGGCGCAGGTGATGTGAATGGTCTAGACGTGACGGCTGTGCCCGGGGCCGAAGTAGACGTCGTCAAGTGTGGCGGTCAGCAGGGATCGTTGACGCAGGATGTCGATGATCTGGCCGTAGAGGTGCGTGACGGTGGGAAAGTTCGCGTGACCGATGACGATGTGCTGCGCGAGCAACCACTTCTGCGCCTCGCCGAGAAGTACGTCCTCCGTCAGCAGGCCGGAGTCTCCGAACGAGCCGTACAACAGGGCGGCATTCGTGTAGCCGGCTTGAGCGCAGGCCGAGTCGGTGAAGGAGCTGCGACTGCCGTAGGGGGGACGGACGAAGGGTGCTCCGGTGACGCCATAGGTATTGCGCAGAAGGTTCTCGCACTGGGTGAGCTCGTCAATGATTGCCCGTTCTGACAATGTCGTCAGATCCGGGTGCGTCCAGGTGTGGTTGGCCAGCTGAATCTGTCCCGACTCCACGAGGGGCGCCAGCTTGTCCCGGTTGTCCGTCCAGCTCGGGTAGGCGCCCGTGACGAAGAAGGTGAGACGGACTCCCGAGTCCTTGGCGAAGTCCAGGTATGCGTCCACCACTGAGGAGTCGACGCCGTCGTCGACCGTGATGGCCACGACGTTGCCGACGTTCTCCGGCAGGCCGGTGATGATTGAGTCCGCTGGGGCGGGAGCGGGTAGCGGGGGTGGTCCGTCCTGAAGGTGGAGCGGACTGAGGGACGGTGTGGGGGAGGGCGTCTGTGACACAGGTGCGGATTCCGAAGGGGTGGCCTGTATCGGTGAGGAGCTCGAAGAATCGGCTCGGGGCGCCGACTGCACCGCGGTGCAGGCACTGAGACAGCCGGCCGTCCCGGCGGCCAGGGCGAGTAGGAAGTCGCGTCGTTGCATGGGAAGGACTTTCTCAGGCATGAGGTTGTGAGAGCATCAAGGACCTGTTCGGCAAGCACCATGAAAAGGGGACGTCCGAGCGGGCCGTTGCTCAGGGCGCCATGGGCGCGCAGTCGACACGTTCACTGTCGGGCACGTTCCCGAGGCGTGCAGGTGGGTCTCACTGCGGGCCGGAGGTCGAGACCGGCGCCAGCAGTCCGGTCTCGGACGATGGGGTGGCTGACGGGGTTTGAACCCGCGACCTCCTGGACCACAACCAGGCGCTCTGCCGACTGAGCTACAGCCACCATATGCGGCACAGCCGCAACGAGTCGGTACTGTATCCGGTCGACTCCTCGCACACCAAACTGAACTCGGTGCACTGCGTCACTTCACGAGACCACCTGGCGATCGTCCATCGTCTTCGGTCCCGTCACCTGGTCGGTTCGGCCAGGACGCGCTCAGCTGCCTCCTTGCACTCCTGCGAGCTCGGTCCCTCGCCGCTGGGGAACAGGACCGCACGGTAGTAGCGCAGCTCATCGATGGATTCCAGGATGTCCGCCAGTGCGCGGTGCCCGCCGACCTTCTTCGGGGCGTGGAAGAAGGTCCTGGGGTACCAGCGCTTGGCCAGCTCCTTGAGAGAGGAGACATCAACGATCCGGTAGTGAAGGTGCTCGATGAGCTCAGGCATGTCGCGAGCCAGGAACGCCTTGTCCGTGCCCACCGAGTTGCCTGCGAGCTGGGCGGTGCGGGGCTCGGGCACGAGGGACGTCACATAGTCCAGGACCGTCTTGCGGGCCGCCTCCATGGTCAGACCACCCTCCAGATCGGTGAGAAGACCCGAGGAGGTGTGCATGTTCCGCACATAGTCGTCCATCTGCTCCAGGGCGGCGGTGGGAGGCTTGATGAGCACGTCGATTCCTTCAGCCAGTGGCTTGAGCTCGTAGTCGGTGACGACGACGGCGACCTCGATCAGTGCGTCAGCGCTCAGGTTCAGGCCCGTCATCTCACAGTCGATCCACACCAGCGGGTCGGAGGTTGTCATCTGCTTGCTCACGAGCCCCACTCTAGTCGCCACCCACCCCTACCGGAATTCAGGTCATGGAGCCTGCGGCCGGGGCGGCGCGGCTCACGGCCGGTTCTTGGTCGAGCGGCCTGGTCGGGGTGAATATCGCGATAAGGTCTCTGCCAAGCCTGACTGCCCCTGAGCGACACGGAGCCCTTATGTCCCAAAGCCCCGCCCTTCGTCACCTCGGAAGCTCCTACATCATGGAGGCCCGGATCGGTGCGGGCGCCCAGGGCGAGGTCTGGCGCGGTCGGCGTACTGACGCCCGCGAGGTCCTGGCCTTCAAGGTGCTGCGCGCCGATCTCGTGGAGAACCCCGACGTCGTTGAGCGCTTCATCAAGGAGCGATCAACGCTGCTTCGGGTGCGAAGCCCTTATGTCGTCGCTATTCGTGATGTCGTCATTGAGGGCGCGACCTTCGCCATCGTCATGGACTACGTCAACGGTGGAGACCTGCGTGATCTGCTGAGGGCTCGCGGCTCGCTGCCTCCCGCGCAGGTGGCCGCCCTGGGCGCGCGCATCGCTCGGGGACTGACCGCGGTCCATCAGGCCGGGGTGATTCACCGGGACATCAAGCCCGCCAACGTCCTGCTCAGCTCGCGCCCGAGCAGCGGCGGTGACCCGGCGGAGACGGTTGCCACCGGCGTCGCCCCAGGAGGGGTCGTGCCGGATGCCGTCGTGCCTCGCCTGGCGGACTTCGGAGTGGCTCGCATCTGTGACACCTTCTCCGCATCCCACCTCACCGGGGCCATCGGTACCCCGCTGTACATGGCTCCGGAGATCCTGTCGATGCAGGCCCCGACCTCCGCGGCCGACATCTACTCGCTGGGCATCATGCTCTATGAGATGACCTGCGGAACGCCCCCGTTCGTGGGGCAGCCCGCCCAGCTGCTCAGTCAGCACGCGCGTCGTGACCCGGGCCGTCCCTACGGTGTTCCTGACGCCCTGTGGGAGCTCATCGCCTTGATGACCTCGAAGCAGCCCGACATGCGTCCCTCCATCGAGTTCGTCGCTCAGCGCCTGGAGGTCATGCAGTCCGCGCTGGCAGGTCTTCCAGCAGCCCCGAGGCTTGCGTCGCCGCCTCAGTCGACGGCCTCGGTCGTCCCCTACGACTGGGACGCTCCGTCGTCGGGCCGCACGGCGAATGCGGTGACGGCGCAGACGATGCAGACGATACAGGCGGGTTCCGCCCCGCATGCGGGGACGGTGCCGATGGAACCGGTGGCGCCGACCCTGGTAGCCGGGCAGCACGCCCACGCTCCCGGCCGGCTGGAGGCTGGACACGGCTTCCAGGGAGGTCTCCAAGGAGGTATGGGAGCCACTGCGCCGACCATGGCGACCATGCCCGGCAGTAGCGCTGTCAACCCGGCTGCCTCAGTCAACCCGGCTATCTCGGCCAACGGGGCTTCTCTCGCGCCCTTCTCCTCGCAGGTCGCCCCCCAGGGAGCCGGGTACGTGTCCTCCGAGGCGGCTGCCGGCGTCCCGAAGCGGTGGTGGCGTCGCCGGTGGGTCGCAGCGGCCGTCGTCGTCACCGTTCTGGCGGTCGTCGGGGCGAGTGCTACCTGGTGGTACTTCTTCTCCGGACCGGACGTCGGTAACGCCTGGCCAGCGGCACTACCCGAGGGCGACCGCGTTCAAGAGGACCAGCGCTATACCGACGTCGATGACCCCTATCTCTCCGAGGACAGGCGAATGCTCGTGTATTCCGATATGGGCAAGGTGCACCTGTTCGATCTGACGCGTAAGGGCACCAGCAAGGTGTGGAGCGGAGAATGCGATGAGGCTCGGTTCTGGGCGGGCACGTCCTTGCTCTGCATCAAGTTGACTGGAGGTGCGTCACTGGTCAGTGACAGCGGCAAGACCTCCAAGGCTCCGTTCCCTGAGGGCTCCACCTTCCTGGGAGCGACAACCGACGTCGCAGTGGTCTCCTCCGGCAAGGGAACGGCCACCGATGGTCCTCTGATCGCCTATGACACGGCGGGCAAGGAGAAATGGCGTGTGGGCGGGCACTATGAGAAAGGGCGAGTTCGCAACGGGTTTGTCCTGGCCTATGAGAGCAAGTCCAAACAGGTCCAGGTGCTGTCCGCCAAGGATGGTGCTGTCCTGATGTCCGAGACCGGCAAGGAGCCGGACTTCGCCGGCGACAAGCCTTTCCCCGGTGGAGTCAATATCGAGACTGGGCCGGAGGCCTTTTCGAGAGTGACGTCGTCGGGCGCCACGATCTACAAGGCCGATGGCAGTGAGGCGGGCACCGTATCGGGAAGTTTCACTGAGAATCACCGGTGGGCCGCATCAGTTCCCTTGGACTCCTCAGCACTGAAGGAGGCCTACGGGGCGCTGGCGAAGGCGTCGTCATCAACCATCCCTGTCATCGGTCCCCAGGGTACTGTCAATGTCTCGATCGATGTGAAGGCGTGCACAGCCAAGGTTGGTGGCAAGAGGCTCTCGCTTCCTGAGCCCGCCAAAGGTGAGGAATGCAATATCAGACCCATAGGTGGACTAAGGGATGGGCAGCTCCTCATGCAGGTCGGCAAGCTGGGCTACCTTGCCGACGAGACCGGTGCCCTAGTTGTCGCAGTCTCTCCGGAATCCGGCAAGGTCGGGTGGAAGACTCAGGGGACCTATGTCGCTACGGCGTCGCCACTGGACGGGGATAGCGGTGCCCGTTTGATGCTTGGTCAGGGAACCACTTATGACTACGACCTGGTGGTATCCAGCATCACCAGCAGATAGCCTCATACACGGACGCCGGGGTGCCAACCAGCTGGGTTGGCACCCCGGCGCCTGTACGGACGATAGTGAGTGGCTGTGATGAGTGAGGTCAGCGCCGCCCTCGGCGGGCCAGGGCGATGTAGCAGGCCACCATGCAGGCCAGGCCGATGGCCGAGAGCAGGCCGTAGTTCGTCAGCCACTGCGCGGTCTCGTGCTTCCACAGCGCGTCGTCGCGGTTGGGCATGATCGCGAGCATCTCCAAGGTGGAGGCGGCCATCGCGTAGCCCCATCGGGAGGGCATGAACCACGCCAGCTGCTCGAAGACCGCGCGTCCTGAGATCGGGATGATGCCTCCGGACAGGACCAGCTGAGCCATGATGGTGACCACCAGCACCGGCATCACCTGCTCGGAGGAGGAGACCATCGCCGAGACCGCCAGTCCCAGGAGGCCGGCGACGAAGGCGACGGCCCAGCAGCAGAAGGCCAGCTCCAGTCCCGGCCACCCGTTCAGGATGACGGCATCGGTGGGGCCCTTGTTGAGCGCCAGGGCGATTCCCATCATCAGCGCGGTCTGAACGGTGGTGATGAGAGCCAGGATGACTGCCTTGGAGAAGAGGTAGGCGCCGGATCTCAGCCCGACGGCCTTCTCTCGTAGGAAGACGTCCCGTTCCCCGATGAGGTCGCGGATGGTGGCCGACATGCCGGAGAAGGCCGCCCCGGTGATGAGAATGACCAGCAGCTGCATGGCCTGGCTGGAGTACTTGATGATTTGGGGAGTGGGGTTCTCCGGTGTCGGAGGTGTCGGCTCCGGGTAGTGGGGGACCGCGAAGCCGTCGCTGCCCTCGATCGCCTTGGTCAGCAGTCCCATGATGATGGGGAGCAGCAGCATGAAGGCGAGGTAGGAGGGGTCGGCCGCGACGATCCTCAGCTGACGTCGCACGAGCGTTGAGACCTGCCGGAGCACGGACTGCTGCTTGGGCGGCTTCTCCTGAGTGGCCGGTGCGGCGGCCGCTGCGGGAGCCCCGCCGCGCCGCGTCGAGGGCACCGTGGCCTCCATGTACTGGCGCAGCTCGGCAGTGTGGTTGCGGATGAGCGCATAGACATCGGCGTAGCCGTCCACGGCAGGCGGGTCGGGCAGCGTGCCCTTGGGAGTGTTGAGCAGGAGGCGTCCCTGGGAGGCGATCTCGTTGAGTCGCTGGCGGAAGTAGGAGAGCACCTCGCGGGGGGAGCCGTAGTAGACGGGCTTTCCGCCGGCCGCCAGGATGAGGACCTTGTCCGCCCGATCGATGTGGTTCTCGTTGTGGGTGACGACGACGACGGTGCGGCCGCTGTCACCGGGGCGCGTCCCGTGGGCCAGGGATGCCAGCAGGTCCATGACGTCGCGATCCAGCTGAGGGTCCAGGCCGGAGGTGGGTTCGTCAAGGAAGAGCAGGCTAGGACGGGTCAGCAGCTCGATGGCGGTGGAGACTCGCTTGCGCTGTCCTCCTGAGAGCTTCTTGATGCGCTTGTCCACGTGCGCGGTCAGATCCAGGTCCTCCAGCACCTCGGCGATGCGCTGACGCCGTTCGGTCTTGGTGACGTCCTTGGCGAATCTCAGCTCGGCGGCGTACTCCAGAGTCTTGCGGACGGTCAGAGCGGAGTGGATGACGTCGCTCTGGGGGACGACTCCGATCTTGTTGCGCATCACCGGATAGTGCTCGTAGACGTCCAGCCCGTTGAAGAGCACCTGGCCCTCCTGAGCCTTCTGCTCACCGGTGAGGGCCTTGAGCAGCGTCGACTTACCGGCTCCTGACGGTCCGACGACGGCCAGCAGCTCGTTGCCGGGAAGTGAGAAGGAGATTCCGTCGAGCAGCGTCAGGCTGCCGTTGTTGACGCGGAAGGTCAGGTCCTTGCCCACCAGCTCGCCGCCGGCACCGCCTGCGACCTGGACCTCACACAGCCCATCGGGACTCAGGGCGATGAAGGTCGATCCCAGTCCCAGGAGCACGGGTTGGGTCACCTGGACCTGTGAGACTCGTTGGCCGGCGACGTAGACGCCGTTCGTGGATCCCAGGTCGGTGACGACCATGCCGTTGGCGGAGACGTCAATACGGGCGTGGTGCTTGGAGATGAGCGGGTCGTCCAGAACGAGGGTGTTGTCGGGGGCTCGCCCGATAGTGCCCGAGGAGGTGATGCGGAAGGACTTGAGCGTGTGTCGGGAGGAGGGGAAGACGCCGGAGTTCGCCGAGCTCGACGACGGCGCTCCCTGCGGGCTTCCGGAGGCGACGTAGGTGGCCGCTGAACCCGCTGAGCTCATGGCCGGGGGCATGGGGCGGGCCTGTGACGGGACGGCTGTTGTCGGGGGGAGACCCGAGGAAGGAGGTTGGGGGTGGGGGGTGGCCTGTGGCGCTGAAGCCGCGCTTGGCTGGGACGGGATGAAGGGTGCGCTCGGTGCTGATCGGACAGGCTGACCCATCGGTTGCGACTGAATGGGGGGCCCGGCGTGAGGAGCGGCGTCGGAGACGACCGGGGTGAGTCCCAGAGCCGGTCCTGAGGCGTCACCCAGCTGGATTCGAGTGCCCTGGGTCACGAGCGCCTCACGTGTGACGGCCCCGTTGACGAGCATGCCGTTGCGTCCCTGGCAGCTCACGGCCCACCCGGATGGGGTGGGGGTCACCAGCAGATGCGTTCGAGACACGAGGGGGTGGACGATCTGAACATCGCTGTCAGGTGACCTTCCCACGGTGAAAGGCGTGGTGAAGGTATGAGGATCCAGCGAGGCCTGAGCAGAGAGGGAGCGCACGATGAGTGCGGGAGTGGGCAAGGCGCGGTCCTTCCAGGGGCGTGCGGCGGGGCTCCGGCCACGATACTGGGGTTTCGCCGTCATCGCTAAGAGTAAGGACTATCCAGTATGAGGTTGACTACATTGAGATTCTGTCGTGGTCCAGGGCGCTGATCGCCACGGGCTGTCGTTCTGGCTGGTCACAGCGTGGTTGCAGTGCTGTCACGGCTGCGTTGCAGCCCGTGTGGAGAGCGGCGCGGAGGCTGGTTGTAAGCGGGCGTGCGGAATCGGCCGCACGCCCGGTTGGATGTGCTCCCGTAATGGCGGCGTGACCGGCTCGTGATCGCCTGTTGGTGTTGAAGGCGACGCTGGGGCGACTCTCGTCGGGGACTGGAGCCTCCCCGCTGATGGCGTAGGCTGGTCGAGCGCTTGCGCACGCCTCCGTAGCTCAATGGATAGAGCATCGGCCTTCTAATCCGCAGGTTGCCGGTTCGAGTCCGGCCGGGGGCACTGGGTATCGGCCTCGAAAAGGTTGAGATTCCTAGGATGACCGACCACTCGGGCCGCTGGGTCGCACGGGCGTGACGACGATGTCCTGCCGAGGACTGATGGTCCTGCCTGCCGTATGAGCCGCCGGTGGCGGTCTGCGTCTGTCCTGGTCCGGTCCCGGTCTGTCGTGCCTCTGAGGGGAGGTGCTCCTCGCTTTCGCGACGTCGGGCGCATGATCTCGATCATCACAGTGGAGTAACAGGAGATTCTCGCCGAGCTCCCGACACTCATGGCGCGAACTGTCGAGATCAATCGTCGACTCTGCCCTGATGTGCTCATAGTGTTGGCACATGCCCGCTCCTGTCCCCTCGCACCACTCCGAGGACGATGCCCCCGTCTCCTCGCTGAGTCGTGTCCAGCTCCTCGATGTCCTCACTGACCTGGTCAGGGACCTCGAGCGCCTCGACCTGACCCTGAGCTCCCATGGCATCGAGGCTGCGCGCACGCTGCGCGACGGCCTCATCGGACAGGTCCGTGATCAGGTGATTCCCCGACTTCAGGACGCCGACATCCCGTCCATCGTGGTTGTCGGAGGCTCCACGGGTGCGGGAAAGTCGACCCTCGTCAACTCCGTGCTCGGCCAGGAGGTCTCGGACGCCGGAGTGCTGCGGCCCACCACTCGGGTCCCCGTCCTGGTGGCCAACCCCGAGGACATGGAGTCGCTGAGCGAGCACCCTCTGACGGAGGTATGCCGTCAGGAGGTCTCCGCTGCCATCCCAGCGGGCCTGGCTCTCATCGACGCCTCGGACCTGGACTCCGTGCACGAGGCCAACCGGACGCTGGCAGGCAGGTTGCTGGAGGCGGCCGACCTGTGGCTCTTCGTCACCACCGCGGCGCGCTACGGCGACCAGACGCCCTGGATGACCCTGGAGGAGGCCGCACGACGCGAGACCCCCATCGGTGTGGTTCTCAACCGGGTGCCGGCAACGATCCTGGCCGAGGTGCGCCGCGACCTCATCACCCGACTGCAGGGGCTGGGGCTGTCGGAGGCGCCGTTCTTCGTCGTCCCGGACGCCGGACCGCACGAGGGGCTGCTGTCGGGTGAAGGGGTCACCGAGCTGCGCGACTGGCTGCAGCTCCTTGCCGGCCGTCACCGCGCCGCCGGTCTTGTGCGTCGTACGGGCAGAGGCGTGTGGAGCACCCTGCGCACTGACCTCGAGCACCTGGCTGATGACGTCGATGCCCAGGAGGCGGTGGCGCAGGACCTGGAGAAGGAGTGTCAGCGGCTGAGGGATGGAGCGATCGAGTCCTTGAGCGCCGACATCACATCCGGCTCCGCGGGCCAGGGGGCTACCGCCACCCGGTGGATCACCCTGGCCTCATCCGGCGGCCCGCTGGCCTCCTTGGCGCAGGGCAGCAGGATGCGCAGGGGGTTCCTGGGCAAGGCGGACAAGGCCCGTGCCGAGGGGCTCTCCCACCTGGCCAACGATGCCCGCGAGGCACTTGCCAACCAGCTCCAGGCCGCGATCGCCGCCCTGAGTGCCAAGGCGGAGCGAGCCTGGGCCGAGGTGGGTGCCGGTGAGCGTGCTGCCAAGATCCTGGGGCAGGGCGATGAAGCGGTGGCGACCATCGATGCCTGGGTCGGCTACCTCGAGGCCAATATCGAGATTCCGCAGGATATTCGTAGACTGACCCCCGCCAGCGTCATCGACCTCCTCATCTCCGCGGCCGCCGGTGTCGACGGAGCCGTCTTAGCCGCCAGGCGTCTGGGGCTGGAGGAGCAGACCCTTCAGGCCGGTACCCTCCTGGTGGAAGCGGTTACGGAGGCGCTGACCGCCACAGTCCCCAAGGGGGCGGCGACCTCGCTCGCCCCCGCTCCTGGGTTCGCCGCTGCGCTGCGCCTGCGCTCGGGCGAGCTCAAGCCCTTCACCCGTCCCGGAGCCACAGCATGAGCCAGCCCAACGCCTCCTCCGCCTCGTCCGCCACGCAGACGGACTTCGAGGTGCTCGACGCCGCGCGCCTCGACGCCCGTCTCAACGCGGTTCGAGATGCCCTGCGCACGTGCCCGACCGAGGTGCCGGCCTCGTTGTCGATCCCCGCTCACAAGGCGCTTGATGCCGTGGCGCAACGCCTGGCACTGGGAGTGGATCACACGGTCGTGGCACTGTTCGGGGGCACCGGCTCGGGAAAGTCATCCCTGTTCAACGCCCTGACCCAGCTGAACTTCGCCGATGTCGGTGCGCGCCGGCCCACGACGTCGCGGGCCGCCGCCTGCTCCTGGGGCGACGATGCCGGTCCGCTCCTGGACTTTCTCGGGGTCTCCTCGGAGCGGCGGATCCGGAGGGACTCACTTCTTGACGCACAGGACCAGGGAAGCATGTCCGGCCTGGTCCTGCTCGACGTCCCCGACTACGACTCAGTGACCACGGAGCACTCGCTGCAGGTGGACCGACTTGTGCCGCTGGCCGACATCCTCGTCTGGGTCGTTGATCCGCAGAAGTACGCCGACGCAGCCCTTCACGACGGCTACCTGCGCGGGCTGGGCGCCCGTCAGGAGGACATGCTCGTCCTGGTCAACCAGGTGGACACCCTTCCGGAGAGTGGACTGGCGAGCCTGCTCGACGACGTCGGCTCTCTTCTCAAGGAGGACGGTCTCAGCCGGGTTCAGGTGCTGCCGGTGTCGGCGGTGCGCGGTGACAATCTCGACGTCGTACGCGGTCTGCTGCGCCAGCGCGTCGCCCGGGAGTCCAATGCGGCTCGTACCGCCTCTGCCGAGCTCGATGCGATCACGCGGCGCTTGCGTCCCACGGTGGCTAAGAACAAGGTGGAGCTCAATGCCGATCTGACCGAGGACGCCACCAAGGTGCTGCTGCAGGCCTCAGGAGCCCAGGCGGTGGAGGACTCGGTGAGAGCCGGTCTGTCGCGGGTCCTACCCAGGGCCCTGGCCCGTCCTGAGCCTCCCTCTCGTACCGCGGTGGCCTCGGCTCACTCGACCTGGGTTCACCGCACCTCGCAGGGGCTGCCGCCGGCCTGGGCCCGAAGCATGGAGTCGTCCGTGGTCCCGCCTGAGACCCTGGCGGGACAGACCGCTGAGGCGGTCGGCTCCGTCCCGCTGCCGGGACACCGTCAGCCGGTGATCGACCTGTTGTGGTGGGGCGGCCTGCTCCTGGCCATCGGCGGGGTGTCGTGGCTGGTCGCCTCCGTGGTCCGGGAGGGGCTTGAGGCGCTGCGCCAGAGCATCGAGATCGTCCCCGTCTGCCTCATCGTCCTCGGGATCATGGCTGTCCTGCTGGCCACGGTGCGTCGGCGCACCAGGGCACGCCGCGAGGCTGAACGCTACGGGCAGCAGGTGCGTGCTCGACTGGAGTCCGTGGTCGAGCGCGGCCTGAGCCGGCCCGCCGCCAGAGTTCTGGAGAAGCATCGGGTGCTGCAGGCCGCCCTGGGACTGTAAGCCAGAATCTCCGCGGTCTTTCGGTGGCCACAGCCGACGGTGCTGCACCTGCTGGCGTTCGTGCGGGGACGCAGCGCGGGGACCGTTGGGCGGGTGAGGGGTCTGACGAGCACGGTTGTGGTCAAGGGGCGGCAGAGCGCCGCCCGCTCACGACCAAGGAGCCTCCTCATGACTCGTCAGCTCGAACTCACCGTCCAGGGCGTTGTCGGAACGAATCCGGTCCTGTCCCGTGTCGGGGACAACGCCCGTCCCTACTGCCGTCTTCGCGTCGCCGTGACACCGACCTACCGCACCGATCAGGGCTGGAACAACGCCGACACGATCTGGTTCACCGCCAAGGCGTGGGGCCAGCTCGCCGTCAACCTGAGTCACTCGGTGCGCAAAGGCGATGCGGTCCTGCTGACCGGGCGCTTCTCTCAGGAGTCATGGGAGAGCAACGGCAGGAAGCACGAGACGAACGTCATCACGCTGCAGGCCGCGGGGCATGACCTGACCAGAGGAGAGTCCCGCTTCGCGCGAGTCAGGGCTTCGGAGTCAGCGCCTTCCGCCTCCTCAGGAGCCGGTGCCGGTGACACCGAGGTCGAGTCCGGCAGCGAGTACCGCGTCTCATCGGATCACTGGGACACCGAGGGGCCGGCCGACAGTAGCAACTCGAGTACCTCGAGTACCTCGGACCTCGTCTCGCAGGAGACTGAGCCCCCTGCAGGCTCATCGGAGTCCTATGCGCCGTCTCAGAGCCCCGAGCCCGCCGTCATCGGTCCGACCTCCTTGGAGACCGGGCGGCAATGGCCGGCGTATGAGCTCGCCGACGATCTCGTCGAGGAGGCGACGGAGATCAGCTGACCTCGGAATGCGCGCGGAGAAGATAGTCGAGGTCCGCGGGATGAGCGACCTCGAGCACCTCAATGAGGATGCGGGTCACCAGCTCGGCCGTCTCCTCGCCGTCGGGGAGCAGCCGGGTGAAGACATGACTGGTCTCCTGCCATCCGATCGCGCCCAGGATCCTTCGCTCGGTGGGACCGAGCAGCACTCTGCCCTGTGCATCAAGCTCGGGTAGAGACACCTCGATCCCGTCGGAGCGACCGATGAGGACCATGCCCGGCAGGTCAGGCGACGGGACAGGGGCAGCCGACAGCGCCAGCCGCGACA
The DNA here is from genome assembly GCF_011752065.1 of Actinomyces sp. ZJ308. Taxonomy (GTDB): domain Bacteria; phylum Actinomycetota; class Actinomycetes; order Actinomycetales; family Actinomycetaceae; genus Actinomyces. Next base: position 15,289 of record NZ_JAAIJY010000027.1, on the reverse strand, counting down.
GCAGTCGCGACCAGCGCCCCTCCTGGACCAGCTCCTCCGCCTTGACCATGGGGACGGGAGCAGTCAGCAGCAGGGTTCCTCCGGAGGGATCAATGGCCTGGTCGGGAGCCTCTCCCCACTGCGTGGCCGGTCTCGGCTCCGGCCGGCACACCTCATCGAGGAACTGGGCCAGTGAAGGGGTGAAACCTGCCCAGGACCCCAGATCGACGCGATCCTCGAAGGCCCGTGACAATGCCTGCGACAAGGAGATCTCACTCATGCGGCCAAGCCTAGAACGCCTTCCCGGTCAGCTGTTGGAGCGCGGTTCGTCCGGTTCCTCCGATCACAAGAGCATCACACCTTGGTGTCGCCAGGACAAGCCACATCGATGGTGGGCGTGTCACGGCGGGAAATTGGCGTGTTGGCGCATACGGTGACCGTAACGCCATGAACCCGGGCGCCGTGCTCGGGGCGCAGCAGGGGAGCAACGAGCAGATGATCCGCTTCGACCACGTATCGAAGGTTTACAAACGCGGGGCGCGTCCGGCACTTGACGACGTCGACATCAAGGTCAACCGCGACGAGTTCGTGTTCCTCGTGGGCGCCTCGGGCTCAGGGAAGTCGACCTTCCTGCGTCTTGTCCTGCGTGAGGAGCGCCCCACCAAGGGACGCATCCACGTCCTGGGACGCGACCTGTCGCAGATCTCCTCATGGAAGGTGCCTCAGCTGCGCCGGGAGATCGGCTTCGTGTTCCAGGACTTCCGGCTCCTGGAGAACAAGAACGTCCTGGAGAACGTGGCGCTGGCGTCCCAGGTCATCGGTAAGCCCCGCCACTACATCCTCTCCGCCGTGCCGGAGGCCCTCGACCTTGTGGGGCTGGCAGGCAAGGAGAGGCGTCTCCCGCACGAGCTCTCCGGGGGTGAGCAGCAGCGCGTCGCCATCGCCCGCGCCATGGTCAACCGGCCCAAGCTTCTCCTTGCCGATGAGCCCACCGGAAACCTGGACCCCTCAACCTCGGTCGGGATCATGCGTCTGCTCGACCGCATCAACCGGCAGGGGACCACGGTCGTCATGGCGACTCACGACGACGAGATCGTTGACCAGATGCGTAAACGCGTCATCGAGCTCAAGGGCGGTGAGGTCGTGCGCGACCAGGACCGCGGTGTCTACGGCTCGGACCGCTGAAGGAGAAGAACTGTGAGACTGCGTTTCATCCTCTCGGAGACCGCCAAGGGCATGTCCCGTAATCTGGCGATGACGGTGTCGGTCATTCTCGTCGCCTTCGTGTCCTTGCTCTTCGTAGGCGCATCGTCGCTGCTGCAGAGCCAGATCTCGACCATGAAGGGCGACTGGTACGACAAGGTCGAGGTCTCGGTCTACATGTGCCCGAAGGCATCTGCCTCCTCCAACTGCGCCAACGGCGAGGCCACCGAGGCTCAGATCAGCGACGTCGAGAAGCTCATCACCAGCGGCGCCCCCTCCGGCTATGTCAAGTCCTATCAGATGGAGACCAAGGCGCAGGCCTACCAGAACTTCATGAAGGCCTACGCCAACTCGGCCGTGGGGCGAAACGCCACGGAGGACATGATGCCCGTGTCCTTCCGCATCAAGCTCAAGGACGCGGAGAACTACAAGCTGGTGGCCGAGCAGTTCGAGGGACACAGCGGCGTGGAGCGCGTGGTCGACCAGCGCTCCACCCTGGAGCCTCTCTTCCTTGTGATGAACCGCGCCTCCTGGATCACAGGTGGGCTGGCAACCATCATGGCAGTGGCCGCGGTTCTGCTCATCTCGACCACCATCAGGCTGTCAGCCATATCCCGTGCCCGCCAGACGGGGATCATGCGCCTGGTGGGCGCCTCCAACCTCTTCATCCAGCTGCCCTTCATCCTCGAGGGAATGATCGCGGCCCTGACCGGAGCGGTCCTGGCCGTGGCCACCCTGTGGGTGGGCGTCCGATATGTCGTGGAGGGGTGGCTCGCATCCTCGATCTCCTTCACGAGCGCCTTCATCAGCACCAGGGACGTCCTCCTCCTGTCGCCCTGGCTGATCCTTGCGGCCATCGCCCTGGCTGCGGTCTCATCCGCCTTCTCACTGTCCAAGTACACGAGGGTCTGATCTCACATGCTGTCTTGCCTGTCCCTTCGCCACTCGCGTCGACGCGCCGCGATCTGCGCCCTGGCCGCCGCCAGCCTCGCCTTCTTCTACTCCGGTGACATCTCCCTGGCTGATGAACGCGATGACGCCGTCGCGAACCAGAACGAGGCGCAGCGCAAGCAGCAGGAGGTTATCTCCTCCCTCGAGGGGGTCAGCGCCGATCTGGGACAGGCTTACATCTCGTTGCAGAACGCCCAGAACTCTTTGACCGCCGCGGAGGATGAGCTGACCAGTGCCGAGAACACCCTGGCCGAGAAGGAGAGGGAGCAGCAGATCGCGAGTGACCGCCTGACCACGGCGCAGAGCAGTCTCGACACGGTCAAGCAGGAGTCGGAGGCGTCCAAGAAGACCGCCTCGGAGACCTCGGATTCCGTGGCGGAGATCGTGGTGTCCACCTACCAGGGTGACAACTCGGTCACCTCCTGGAGCTATGTCCTCGCCTCACAGGACGTCGAGGACCTCAACCAACGCGCCTCCGCCGTCGAGATCGGCTCAGGGGTCCAGGAGGCGGTTCTCTCCGCCGCCGAGGTCGAGCGCGCTCAGAACGCCAACCGTGAGGCCAGGCAGAACGCCGCTACAACGCGAGTGGGGACGCTCAAGACCGAGGCCGACACCGCTGAGTCGAATGCCAAGACTGCTCGGGATACAGCCCAGACCAAGCGGGACGAGGTCGCCAAGCTGGCTGCTGATAAGCAGGCAGCCGCGTCAGCGCTGGAGAGCCGTAAGAGTGATTTGCAGGCTCAGCTCGACCAGGCCAACGCCGATGCAGCGGCAGCGGCCGCTCGGGTCGCCGAGATCGACGCCGCCAACCGGGCTGCGGCCAGCGCCGGTACGATGCCATCAGTTCCTTCCAGCTCGATCGCCTCAGACTCCTTGGGAGACGGGTACATCGGTCACCCGATCACCGGTCCGCTCGAGGTGACATCGCCCTTCGGCTACCGCGTTCACCCGGTCACCGGAACCGGAACCGGGCACCAGGGGGTCGACTTCGCTGCCAGTGAGGGAACACCGCAGTACGCCTCCGTCTCCGGAGTGGCCACCTACTGGAACTCCGAGTCCTGCGGCATCGGCATCGACATCAACGGTGGCATCATCGACGGGCACTCCTACGTCATCACTCTGTGCCACCTCTCGGGACGCACCATTGCCGACGGTCAGTACGTCAACCGCGGTGACGTCGTCGGCTCCACCGGCTCGACCGGTTACGCAACGGGACCGCACGTCCACTTCCAGGTGGCTCAGGACGGGGTCTACATCGACCCGATGTCTCTGCCCGGCTTCTAGTCGAGTCGTCTTGACGCGCCCCGTAAACTCCTGAGCCTGCGCATCCTCGTGCCACGCCGTGGTTCCGCGGCCGGGTCAGGGACCAGAGGGCTGCTTGAGAACGCCTCGGGCCGTGCTGACACGGGCGCGCTCGAATCCCGTACTCGTGAAAGGACAGGCCGATGACTCCTGGAGCAAGGTCCGGTCGGGCTCCTAAGCCCACCGCTGGGCAGAAGGCCAAGGCCGCCTCCGACGCCCACAAGACAGTGGCTCGTAACCGCAAGGCCGTCCACGACTACTTCATCGAGGACCGCTACGAGGCGGGGCTGGTTCTGACCGGTACCGAGGTCAAGGCACTGCGCATGGGGCGCGCCTCGCTCACTGAGGCCTGGGTCGAGATCGACCGCCACGGTGAGGCCTGGCTCCAGGGCGCCCACATTCCCGAGTACCTGCAAGGGACGTGGAACAACCACTCCCCACGCCGCAAGCGCAAGCTCCTCCTGCACCGCACCGAGCTGGAGCGCCTTGAGACCAGGGTCCAGGCCAAGGGCTACACCGTGGTTCCGCTGGAGCTGTACTTCATCGGTGGACGCGCCAAGCTGGAGATCGCCCTGGCGCGAGGCAAGCAGGACTGGGACAAGCGCCAGGCACTGCGTGAGGCCCAGGACAAGCGGGAGGCCGCCCGAGCCATGGCGGCAGCAAACCGGCGTCGGGGCTGAGAGGACGGACGGCCGTGGCGTTCCGTCTGTGAGATGCCCGTCCCGGAAGCCCCGGCTGCATGATCGTGTGACACGCTGAGCATCCATGACCCGGTGCTTTCACCCCTCTGTGCTGCTAGGATTGTTTGGCTCCATCGGGAGCATGTTCCGGCCCCCTTCGGGAGACCGGTGACAAGTCCACAGGGGATGATCGGTTTCGACGACGGTCGTAGGTTCAGGAGAAGCGGGTCGAGGATGCGCAGTCATCTCGTCAACGCTCTGCGCGAACCAATAGGTGCCGATAACACTCGCACCGACTTCGCCCTCGCCGCCTGAGCGAGCCTCGAAGTCCGTCAGCCCGGGGAGCGCTTCCGCCCCGGTTCCTGGCGTCATCTAGGAAGCCACTGCTGAGAGCCCGTGTCGGTAGGGCTCTTGGGACTCTCTATCGACTGAGCCCGTCGGCGTCCTTGCTCGCGTGAGACGCCGGGGCCGAGAAAATCGCTAGCGAGCTGCACCCGGAGAAGTCCTGTTGTGCGCCCGTCGGACGGGGGTTCGATTCCCCCCATCTCCACCTGAGGGGGAAGTGTCGAACTCGTGCTTTCGAGCATAGGTTCGCACTTCCCCTGCTCTGTCCCCGCTGAGAAGGGTCTCTTCCAGGTCCTCGAACTCGATGTGCTTCTCGCTGTCGTAGTAGTAGGACGCGATGACGATCTGGTTCCGCCCGACGAAGACCTTGTCGACGAAGTAGTCGAACAGTCGGTCGCGCGTGTCGACGGTGTCGATCGTGGCCTCGGCAAACCTCTTGTAGAACGCTCCGATTGAGACCTTGTCCTCAAAGAGGGCAGCCTTGACGTGCTCGGTCTGGATCGCGGCGTCGAGTTCTTGCTTCTGGGCCTCCAGGGCGTTCATGGCCTCAGCGGTCGACTCGTTGAAGATCCCCTGGGAGATCGCCTTGACGAAGTTGGCGAGCTTGGTCTCAATATCTCTTCTGCGGGCCTCCAGCGCATTGAGGATCTCATCGCCGCGCTCGTGGGTCTCGTGGTAGTGGTCGGCCAAGTCGACAGCCAACGAGGCCAGCATGTCAGGCTGATGGAGGAAGGACTCGATGATCTCCGTGACGCGGGTCTCGATCTCGTCCTTGCGCACCGTCTTGGCTGAGCACTTCTTCTTGCGCTGATTGAGGCAGTAGTAGTAGCGATAGGTCCGGCCTGTCTTGGACGTGCCGCTCACGCCCTCCATCGGTCCCCCGCAGGTCAGGCAGTACATTCGCCCTGTGAGCCAGTAGTCGGGCGCTTCCTCTCCTTGGGCGGCCAGCTCGGCCTTCGTCTTGGCCCCGCGACGCTTGTTGATTGCGAACCTGCGCTGGACCTGCTCGAAGACGTTGTCGGCGACGAGGCGGGGCATACCGTCCTCGATGACATGCTCCCCGAAGGAGTACTCACCGATGTAGACGCGGTTCTTCAGGAGCTTGTTCAGGTTCTTGGGTGTGAACTGGTACCCACGGATCGTGCGGATACCCTGGGCGTTCAGGCGATCCGCGATCTTCTGCATTGAGATGCCGTGGGCGTAGTCGTCGAAGATCTGGGTGACGATGGGCGCGGTCTCCGGATCCGCTATGTAGCGCTTGTCGGTATCCACGGTGAAGCCGAAGATCTTGTGGCCGTTGCTCAGCGCCCGCTCGGCGTTGTACCGCTGGCCTCGTCGGATGTTGGCTGAGAGCTGGAGCGAGTAGTATTCGGCGAAGGCGTCCGCTACGCCCTCCATGAGGATCGAGTCGGGTGAGTCGGTGGGGGAGATTCCCTCGATGTAGTGCACACGGGCACCGGCCTTGCGGATTGTCTGCTTGACCAGGATCAGCTCGGCGCGTTTGCGTGCCAGACGGTCGTTCTTCCACACCGCGACATAGGCGGGCTTGATCTTCGGGAGCTCGCGCAGCATGAGCTGGTAGCCAGGCCGGTCGGCGTTGGTGCCGGTCTTGGCTGCGTCCTCGTACTCGTTCACGACGACGAGACCTTGCGACTTCGCCCAGCGGTGGACCATCTCGCGCTGCTGCTCGATAGAGGCCTCGTTCTGGGAAGAGGAGGAGTACCGGTAGTACGCGACGACCATCTGATTGTCGTTGTACGTGGGCATAGACCTCACAATTCGCTCCTTGTCCAGTCGAACTCATCAACGATCCTACGGCGTGGTCGCCACCCTGAACGTCAGGGCATGGGGCGGGGCAGGGGCCGTCGCCGACGGCCCGAGGTTGGTAATGGAGGTCGGGCTGTCCCCGTGAGCGTCCTTACCGAGACTGGACTGCCGCAGCCTGACCTCCCCTTACTTGGGAGGTTCCAATGACAACGAACACCTGTGTTCATCCCGCTGTGTGGCTCGGATGCTTGAGTTGCAACAACAGTGGCCACCTGGTCGGCTGCTGGTTCCCCTGTGACATGGTCGAAGAGGTGACCCTCGCCGAGGTCCACGGAGGCCGGCAGCATGTCTACCCAGGCTGCGAAGAAGTGGTCGTACTTGACTCTGACTACCTCCCACGTGGTGTCAGTGAGATCTCGCAGTCGCAGGCGGCTGCCTGGGGCGAGATCCTCGTCGACGTCGGGGTTGACCGCTGGGAAGAGTTTCTCGCCTGGTGCGAGAACTGCTCACCCTCCCTGGATGTCAACGGCGTGCCATCGGCCAGAGAGTTCGAGGAGGCCGATCAGGGCTGCTGGGACTCGTTCCGCGAGTTCGTGGAGTCCTGGGCCGACGACTGTGGCGTGTTCTGCCAGTGGTCGGAGGAAGCTGTCCGGTACTTCGACTGGGACAGGTACGAGTGCGACTGCCGGCACGACTTCACCATCGTTGATGCTTCTGGTGGCGGCGTCTTCGTCTTCCGCGACTTCTGAGGAGAGGGCGCATGAAGACCTATGAGCACGCCCGGGCCCATGTCGCGGCCTTCCATGTCCAACATGAGGACCCCCACTTCTCAGTGGGGGAGTCTGAGCTGCGCAGCCTGGCGGCACTGCGTGACGCTGTGGATGTGGCGATCGCTGTCCACGTGCGTGAGCTGGTCGAGTTCGAGGCAATGAGCTGGAGCGCCGTGGCCTCATCGCTGAGTCCGAGCCCGGCTGTCCTTCAGCGTCTCTACGGGCGTTGAATCGGCCCTTCTGCGGGCGTGTTGGCCAGCAGGTCCAGGGCGTCGATCCCGAGGTCCTGGGCCAAGGCGTCAACGGAGTCGAGCGTCAGGTTGCGCTCCGCCCGCTCGATACCGCCCAGGTAGCGGGCTGTCACCCCAAGCCGCTCAGCCAGGTCCTCCTGCGTGAGCTGACGGCGACGACGCTCGGCGCGCAGATTCGCGCCAAGCCGCTGCCTCAACGATGTCGCCACGTCCCCATCGTGAGAGGCGGAATCCATCGATTCCAGGAACTCATCGCTTCTACAGGAAGCGATGAGTTCCGTATGATCGTCCTGAACCACCAACCGAATCGAGGTACCCCTATGTCCCGTCCCTCCAGAACCGTCTTGACTCTTGCCCTGCTCGTAGGTGCTGTGTCGCTCGCTGGGTGCTCAGCCGCTACCGCTCCGTCCGGCGGCGCCTCAGGCGGTGCGAGCAGCCCGTCAGCCCAGGTCTACGAGTTCGCCTCGTTGAGCAACTTCGTCTCCAAGGGCACAGCGACTGCCCAGCTGCCTCAGGGGCTTATCGACGTCGTCACCAAGGACGGCAACCAGGTTCCCGTCACCGGCGTCACCTTCACCGCGCACAAGCTCGACTCATCGAGTATGTGCGCCGTCGATGGCGCGGTTACCTACGCAAGTGGCGGCGAGGTCGTCGCGTCAGCGCCCGAGCAGACCAAGGAGCAGCAGGCGACGAAGCGAGCCAAGAACGTCGATGAACAGCTGCGCGAGGAGTTCGGGGGTGCCACCGAGGACGAGATCCGCGAGGATGTCGAGGAGGAACTCGGTGAGAAGGCCAGTGACGCAGCGATCGAGCGGGAGACCAAGGCCCGCGCCTCTGAGCTCAGCACCCGTCGGGCCGAGCTCGAGCAGGAGAGCACCAGTAGCGGTGAGGAGAAAACGCCCGCACAGAACGTGGCTGCCTTCCTGTTTCCGGGGAGGAAAGACGTCTTTGATAACAAAAAGCTCAGTGAGTCCAACCCCGAGAGGGGCCTGTACATGACTTCCACGAGCAGCTTCACCATCGTGGAGTCCTGCGCTACGAGCTTCGATGACACATCGGCCGCCACCGACATGACCTTCCGGATGTACGACGGCAAGCACCGCGACGATATCGCCGAGATCGGCATCACCGTGATGCAGGACGGCACTATCGGATTCGTCAACAACGAGACCAAGAAGTACGAGCGAGACACCTCGGGCAACTGGCTCAAGAAAAAGTAGGATCAACTGGCCCTTGAGGTGCCCACGAGGAGAAGCAAAGATGAGAAGTGCACAGCCCCGCACCTGGACGCTCAGTCGCGTGCTACGTAAGCGGTGGTGGGCCCTGATGCTCGTGTGGATCGCACTGGTCGCCGTGGAGTTCAGGGCAATAGATGTGATATCCGCGAACATCGTCGCCGCAGGTAGACCTGTGATGGGGATCGACCCCGATCGCGATGTCATCTTCCCGGCCGCGCTTGCGGTGATAGTCATTCTGGCGGTGGCTTTCGTCCCTGTGTCACTGATCATCACCAAGGCCGCCTGCAACAGCCGGTTCTGGGTGTGGCTACGCTCTCAATGGGACAGCCCGGCGGGGCGACAGGCTAGAGAGCTCGCACCCGGCCTAGTAGCGGTAGGTGCCTTCTGCCTGACCCTAGCCACGATATCCGATGTGCTCGGGCTCGACATGATGATCGAAGGTCTCAAGGGCACCACCACCGAAGAAGTGCTCGAGGACAACCCCCTGTACGTCGCGGGCTTCATCTTCTCCTTCATCAACCCCACTCTGATCTGGGCCATCCCCGCTGTGCTACTCGGCTTTATCGCCACGAAGCTCGACCTGCCGCTACGCACCCTGGCGAAGAGAAGCGCCATCACAGCAGGCATCATGATCGTCATCTCGTTCTCACCTCTAGGAGGATTCCTTCCACTAATCTCTCTGGCCGCCGGCCAGACGATCCACCTGCTCACAACAATGTGACCTGGCTCCACGAAGGTGTCTGCGGGGCCCTGAGACCGTCGCAACGGTCTCAGGGCCCCGCTATTTCTGTGCGTCGTTATTGCTACCAGCGCGCGTACTCATCGGCGATCCAGCGCGAGGCCCTCCCGACGAGCCATATGAAGACCGCAACGCAACTGAGCGTCCCCAGTGCGATTAATGCCTTGGCCCACCATGCCTGAGCCGCTGCGAACGATGCCCACGCCCAGCCCAGAATGGGGCCCACGCCGAGTGCGTGGAAGGCCCCCAAGGTCAGGCCTCCGACCACCAGAAGCACGACGGCAAGTGGAAGCAGCGCAAGACACATGCGTCCTGCGCTCACCCAGGTCACCCGGGCTGAGAGCCTGTCAATACGAAGCTCGGCGTCTCGCATCGCTTCCATCAGCTCATCGATTTTGGCGGTTACCCGCTCAACCTCGCCGACAGCACGAGAGACTTCCTTCGCGCCCAGAGAGGACACGCGTCTCTCGAGATCGTCCAATCTTTCTTCGAGACGCCGTAAAGGGCCTTCGACGGCCAGCGCTAGTCGTTTATCGAGGACGCCAACGCAATGCTGGGTGAGCTTGTCGGTATTGATGCGAACGGTGCCGCGTTGACGGACTTCCTTAGCAAGATGATCACAGCTCGAAACCATCGTCTTGAGCTGGTTGTTGATTCCCTGCGTCAAGTTGTAGGCCTGAAAATCTGCTGATCGTATGGTCGTGCCGTTGGGGAGTGTCACGTGTTGTGATGCGGTGAGCGTTTCGGAGACGGCGACGATCGTCTTCTCGATCTCGCTCAGCCTGCTCCGCATCTCGACGAACTCGGTCAAGTGCTGCTCGTTTGGATGCGAGGTTAACAGACTCTCCAGTTGTGTTGCCGTATTCTCGTCGGCGCTCTTCATGTAGGCCGTCTGATCCGAGATGTGCTTTGTGAGCTTGGATAGATGCTGCTCTACGCTGTCGAACCTCGAGATCAAGTTGGGTAAGGTCTCCGTAGATGCGTCCCAGTCGTCTTGCTCCCTCATCTGTTCGAGAAGCCCCATTATGGTTTCCTTTCATACGTGGGTTGTGTTTCATCTTCTTGGCGTGGTACTCGAAAATGGGCTGGACGCCCGATGCTGTGAACTCGTCGCACAGGGACGAGGCTTTGCGCCTGCCCCACTTGCCGTTGTCTGCTCGTCTCATCGAGTAGGTCCACCCGTCACGATCGGTGACACGCAGCCGTACCTCGTGCTCGGCTAGGACCTCCTCGAAGGCCCCGCGGTCAACAGAACGAGCATCCATCAGCGCCTCGGCGATCTTGTCACCGAGCACCTGCTCAAAGCCGCCGTCCTTGAACGCGCCGCGTCGTAGGTCCCAGTCCGGCTTGGGAGCCTCGGGCGATGGGAGCACCTGGCATCCTTCATCACGCATGAGCTCGTCGTTGACCTGGCGTAGACCGCGCGACCACGACCGGCAGCGTGTGAGCGCCTTGCCGGTGAGGTTGTCGTGGTTGATGACGTATATGTGGTTGTGCACGTGACCACCCGCGCTGTCGGTGTGCGTGACCACGAGGTGGTCTGCGGTGTTCATTCGCTTCGCGAGCATGACACCCAGCTCGTGCACGCGCTGCACGTGCTCGGGGTTCCTAACGTCGAACTCCTCGGGCGAGAAGTTCTGCGTGTACGTGTACATCTCGTTGCGACGACCCAGCGCTGCCGAGACTAGCTCCGCTCGCAGGATGAGTTCTTCGACCGACCTGAGAGAACACGACAGCGCCGCCGCGCGCGTTGTGCCGTCGGCTGTGTGCTGTGCTCTGCGCTTGCCGGTGCCCAGCAACGCGTAGGTGACGGCTGCTCGTGCGCTCGTCGTGGGTTGGACGTTGACCGTGCTCATAGCGAGACCCCGTCACCGAGGTACGCACGTATCTCGGTGACCGCCGCCAGGACGTCGTGCAAGAGGCTGCTGTCCACCGCGTCACCGGCGCGCCTGGTCTGGTTGAGGTTCACCCCAACCCGACGCAGCTGCTCAGTAAGCCGAGTGAGCTCTGGCGCGGGTTCTGGCACAGCCGCCTGCGCAGCCAGCGCCTCGACCTCGTGGCGACGCTCGTCCAGCGCGTCGCGCAGGATGGCTCTCGTCCACGTGCTCGGCCTCACGCCGAGCGTGCTCGCGCGACGCCTGACGGCCTCGCGCTCGTCTTGGGTGACCCTCACATCGAGATGTGCGTCGAGGGTCACCCGTGAGCCTGCCCCCTGTGCTTTCTTCTGCATCGTTGGGGCAGGCTCACATGAACTTCCACCCGAAGTACTGAGCACGGTGGGCGAGTGGAAGTTCATGGCGCCAGCAGGCACGGTGTCGGACATCGGGAGCAAGCTCCCGTGTCCTCCATCCGTGCGCTGGCCCTCGTCCTCGCTCGCTTCGCTCCCTGTGGGCGAGGAGGACGCCACCCCTACCTGCCTGGCGCCCGAGGCAGGGACAGACAATGCAGTGTTCGCGACGCCGAGCCGGTTCAGACATGCGTCACTCATACCGGCCACCGTCCTCACTGCCAGTCTCAGCCTTCTTCCGAGCACGCGAGGCAGCCGCACGCTCTGATCGCGCCTGGCGATCGGCCTCACGCTGCTGCTTGACGTGCTCGGCGTACTGCTCGAAGCGCTCAGGGTCCTGGGCACGTAGGAGGCGCGCGATCTCTTGGAACAGGATCTTCTCCTGCTTCTCGGCCTGCGTGCGTAGGCGCTTGAGACGCTCAGCGTGCTTGCGCTGCTCGTCGGCGATGAGCCGCTCAAGGTTGGTGGTGCTCATGGTGACTTTCCTTTCGGCTACTGGTTGGTCTGTTTCCTCGGTTTGCTCACTTGACGGGCGGGTACTGCGGGTTATGTGGCCACCTCTTCACCCATCTCGGCGAGCAAATGCTCCAGCGCGCTTGGCAGGCTCTCTCCAGCAGGGGAGTCAGACGGGGTGAGCGCCCCAATGACCCGATCCCTGGCCTCAAGGACCGGCGCGACCTGCCGCCGGGTGGCGTCGCGCTCGACGGCACGACGCTGCTTCTCGGGAAGACCGCGGGCATGGGCGAGAACCTTGTGGAGGTTCATCCGAAAACGTCCCAGGGTGAGATACTGGTCGAACGTGCCTTCGTCGAGGAGTCCGGCGTTCACCTGAACCTCCAACTCGTCGGTGCTCACAAGGACGAGGACCGGCAGACGTGCGGGTGCTAAGTGGTTCATCATCGCCTCCAAGAACTCGCGAAAACCGCCTAGGGGCGCCTTCGGTCTGAGGTACGGTTGTGTGCCGCTAATGACGGTGAACTCGTGGATGAGCTGGGTGTGTCCGAACCTCGTGCTGACCGGCGTCCTGCTTGGGAACACGTCAAGTGCCGCTACCAGTGCGGCACCTCGCAGGTCATCTCCTGGGACCAGTTCAGACGTGGATGTGTTCCAGTAGAGGACGCGCTCCCCGTCGTACTCGTCAATGCCGTCCTTGGCGACGAACACCTCATCATGACCCCCTGCCAGTGCCTCGGCGAGACCCTGGCCGATCGCGTCCACGAGAAGGGCGTCACTGCCGTACATGTAGAACGCGAGCCGAAACAGCGGCGGCTCTTGCGCCAGGAGGTAGCGCGCCCGAGCACGACGCAGACGGGTCTCCGTCGTCGTCGAGCGCGTGAGTGCAGACCTCACCGAAAGACCTCTGCTCATGGCCTGCGCGACGTTGCGGGAACGCTGCCGACTGCTACCCGACAGGATGCGGCGCTCATCCATCTCCCGGTCGAAGGCCAACCAGTCCCAGCCAGGGACGGTGCGGATCGCCGAGTCGGGATAACGGACCTTGCCGAGGTCCTGTGAACTGCGGTCCTGATGCCGCATGTAGTCGAGCTCATTCTTGATCGCGGCCTTGCCGCCGCGCACCTTCTGGGCCTGCGGGCCGGGCAATGCAAACCACGAGGCGAGGACCTCCGGGCTGATCTCCTTGTGGGTCCATAGCAGGACGTGGACGTGATCGGTACCGACGTCCTGGTCATGGAGAATCCAGGCCCAGCCCTTGATGGTGCGGTGGCTGAAGCCCTTTTCCAGAGCGTCGAGAGTCCAGTCCGTCCCATCGAGGTGCTGAACGAACTTGTAGACACGCACTGGGTGCTTGTCCTCCAAGAGGTCGATCATGTTGCTGTCACTCATGGCGAGTCCTTTCCTGCTGAGCGTGGGGCACGTGGGAACCCACTAACCGTGTCATGTGAGGCCCCAGCCCTCGGGTACGCATCGGTGCCTTCTGCACCTGGAAGAGGTACAGAGGTACAGATCCGTGTAACGCGTTCTGTACCTGAACCCCACCGAATCGCGCCTGCGCGCGTAATCCGTTTTCCTTGATAGAGCACGGTTTCAGACTCAGGAGCAGGCGAGGAGGTACAGAAGGTACAGAGATGCACGTGTTCTACGTGAAAACATCTCTGTGCCATTGACCTACCGAAAACTGCTACATCTGCTACAAGGGCCTGTTTCGGTTGGTATGTCAGGGGGAACGCTGTAGCAGCTCTTGCAGCGGCTCTGCTACGAACTGCTACCGCTTCTGCTACTTCGCGACGGTTCGCCTGGTATTCGAGGGGAAACGGTGTAGCACGACGTGTAGCAGAACCGCTGCACGAGTGGCTGTCAAAGCTGCTACAGGGGTCAGCGGGGGAGAGGCCGGCGGAGGTCATCGTGCCACCGCCTAAAGTGGGTGTCTCGATCCGGTTGGTGTTGAGCCAGGCCCGCAGGTCATCGAGACGGTAAAGCGTGCGTGAGTGGGGCGTACCGACGCGCATGAAGGCCGGGCCGATGCCCTGTGTGCGCCAGTTAGAGAGCGTGCGGGGGTCGACACCGATGAGGGCGGCGGCCCCCGTGGCCGGGACCGAGAGCGCGGCTAAATCGTTGGTCGTCTGGGTAGTAGACATAACTCACCCCGTGGGTGAACCTCGCCAGAACGGTCTTACGTCTCCTATGCAACGGCCATATCGGTTCGTCGTGCTTCTGTGCCTGTCGACCCGATGAGTTCCGCCCTGCAAGATTCGACGGCAGCTGGGATTTCGTCGTACAACGGGCGACCCGACACCTTGGCGCTTCGTTTGAAAGTGCGTGCGCCAGACTCTACCAAGCATGTCAACTGCGGGTCAAATGAGTGGCGCTCCAGTCTGCTTCTGCCACATCGCCGCTCTACGCAGCGATCGTCACCAGCAGTAGGTGGTCTCGCGCCGGGATGAGTTCGACACGTGCACCCTGAGCCCCACGACTCCCATGAGAGGGCCCGCTGAACGGTTAGGTTCGAGCGGGCCCTCCGCTGTGTCGTGGCCGAAGGACGGAACCGGTGGAACGCGTCTGGAGCACTGCGTAGCCTGGCGTCATGACGACAACGAACGCCACTGCTCGCAGCTTCACCGTGAGCACCCCGGACGGCCCCTTCACCATCGTCACTGGTCATGGTGGCGCCGACGGTGCTGACGACTGCGTCGGTGACGGAGCCGATCGGACCGAGTACGTGCTCGCCTCCGGATGGACCTCTCAGACCACGGAGCTGGCCGGACTCATCCATCCGAGCCTGAGGCCGTCTCGTATCAAGGAGTGCTCGGTCGAGGAGATCGACGGGCTCCTGGCGCGCGCCGTCGCCGCCGTGCGCTCCTACTACCGCGGTGAGGACAACGAGCCCCGAGAGGTGCCTGTTCTCCAGACAGGTGGCCCCTTCATCGAGCGGGCCTGGTCCCGGATGCGAGAGATTCCGGCCGGCACGACTCTGACCTACACCGAGCTCGCTCGTCTCAGCGGGAACCCGTCCGCTTCTCGGGCCGCGGCCTCAGCCTGCGCGCGTAACGCGGCGGCGCTTTTCATCCCCTGTCACCGGATCCGGCGTTCAGACGGGAGTATCGGAGGATTCCGCTATGGGGCCGCGGTGAAGACCGCTCTGCTGAGCCGTGAAGGTGCCCAGGGGCTCGAGTGACCTGAGCCGGCGGGCCCCGGTCGGCTCAGGTGAGGGCTGCCAGGAGCGGGGCGTAGTGCTGGGTGATGGCCTGGCGGTAGGCCTGGGCGTCTCCGGCGCGGGCGGCCTGGAGCATGGCCCGATGAGCCTTCGCCGAGCTGATC
>NZ_JAAIJY010000026.1 GCF_011752065.1 Actinomyces sp. ZJ308 | reverse complement strand
GGGATGGTGGTGGTTGGTGGGGGTCGTGGCGGGCGCGGGCCCTGGCGGGTCTGCCCAGCGGGGTGCTGGGACGCCTGGGCGCCGACCTCATCGAGACCACCGCCGGTGCCGGGGCCCGGACCCACCGCCTCAGGCTCGCCCTGACCCAGGCGGGTGACTCCGGCGGGCCCCTGCGCCTGCTGCGAGCCCCGGCACGGGTCCTGGCCGAGCACCGCGCCGCCCGCGAGATGGCCGCACGCAGCCAGCTCGACGCCGGACCCCGCCGCTGGGTCGTCACCGCCCTGGCCGCCGCCACCGCCGCCACCAGCCTGTGGATCTTCTTCACCGTCGTGCCCCCACTGGTAGCCGACCTCAACCAGCGCCTGACCGGCCTGCCACCCCACCACTGGTTCGCCGGCATCCTTGAGATGCTGGCCACCGTGTGGGAGTCCATGTCCCCCACCGAGAAGGCCGCCCTGGCCCTGATCGGCACCGCCGCCGTCCTCCTGTCCGGAGGCACCCTCGGCCTGGCCCTGGAAGTCGGATTCGGCATCGCCACCGTCATGGACGCCGCCCGCCCCGCCGCCTCCCTGGCACGCGACCCCCGGGGCGCTACCGGCCGCTACCTGGCCACCCACAGCGATCTTGAGATAGCCGCCGACGCCGCCCTAGCCGCAGCCGCCGTCATACCCGGTGGCAGGGCCGCCGGCACCACCGCCCGCACCGCCGCTAAAGCACGACGAACCACCAAACCGTTCGCCAGGGCCCAGGCCGCCAGGGGTCTCAACCCTCGTGCCGGTATCCACCAGCCCGGGCTGCGCACCCCCAGACCCGCCCGATCTGACGGTGGTCCCGGCCTGTGGGGTGAGGGCAGGAACTACGGGTCGCCACGCTCCCAGGCCTACGAGGAACAAGTCACCGGAGTCCCCATCGAGCACTCCTACTATGTTGGCGGCGTCGAGTTCGACGGCTTCGACGGCTTCGCCCTCGTCGACGCCAAAGGCCCCGGCCTGGCCAACCCCATCAAAGGCAGCTGGTCTCAAGAACCTGAAGGTAAGTACGGTCTCCTCAGAACTGCCCACCGACAGGTCGAAGCCGTACGCGCCACCGGCACCGACACCCCCATCCAATGGCACATCGCCGAAAAAGACACATTTAACGAACTCTGGCGCCGGCAAGGAAAGGGAGACTTCCCTCCTGAGATCGAATTGATATTCACTCCCCCCAACTGAAAATCTATAGAACTGCCAGCAACCAACATTCATTAGAGAGGACATTAATCATGAGATGGGATCTCAGCCTCAGATGGCGGGCTCTTGGTGACCCGGTCTCGGAGGGGCGTCGGGTGTGGGAGTGGATCCAACGGGTCAGGCCCCTACATCCCTCTTTGGACCTGTGGCGTCCCACAGCCGACAGCCCCCAGGAAGCAGAACAGTCACCACCCATCACCCAGGACCACCTCCTTCAAGATATACGCCAGGCCCAAACTGACTGGGAAAGTGAACGCTTCGGCGTCGCCCCGGCCTTCTCCGGCCAGATCAACCAGGGCAACAAACTCACACTCAGCTTCAACATGCCCAACCCCGGGGACGCTGCCATCACACTCATGATCGGCCAGGCCCTCGGAGCCGCCCTGGATGCCAGCGAGGGCCAGGCCGACGCCCTCATGCACACCACCGCCAGCACCTTCGCCCCCGATATTGTTGGCAGCCTGACCCGCGAGGATCTCCCAGTCACCCCTGCTCCGCCGCCCTACCAGTACCTGCCCGGTTGGAAGATGTTCTTCGCCGCCGACTCACCCCACTACCAGCGCGCCACCCAGCTGGCCACCACCACCGCCCCTGTCGCCAACGGCGCCATCTTCACCTTCGGCACGCCTGATACCTACCCCACCATCCTCAACCAATGGTGACACCCCACCGGGACCCACAACGCCGTCGTCGTAGCTACTAGCATCCGCCTCGCACGCACTCCAGGGATGGTGGTGGTTGGTGGGGGTCGTGGCGGGCGCGGGCCCTGGCGGGTCTGCCCAGCGGGGTGCTGGGACGCCTGGGCGCCGACCTCATCGAGACCACCGCCGGTGCCGGGGCCCGGACCCACCGCCTCAGGCTCGCCCTGACCCAGGCGGGTGACTCCGGCGGGCCCCTGCGCCTGCTGCGAGCCCCGGCACGGGTCCTGGCCGAGCACCGCGCCGCCCGCGAGATGGCCGCACGCAGCCAGCTCGACGCCGGACCCCGCCGCTGGGTCGTCACCGCCCTGGCCGCCGCCACCGCCGCCACCAGCCTGTGGATCTTCTTCACCGTCGTGCCCCCACTGGTAGCCGACCTCAACCAGCGCCTGACCGGCCTGCCACCCCACCACTGGTTCGCCGGCATCCTTGAGATGCTGGCCACCGTGTGGGAGTCCATGTCCCCCACCGAGAAGGCCGCCCTGGCCCTGATCGGCACCGCCGCCGTCCTCCTGTCCGGAGGCACCCTCGGCCTGGCCCTGGAAGTCGGATTCGGCATCGCCACCGTCATGGACGCCGCCCGCCCCGCCGCCTCCCTGGCACGCGACCCCCGGGGCGCTACCGGCCGCTACCTGGCCACCCACAGCGATCTTGAGATAGCCGCCGACGCCGCCCTAGCCGCAGCCGCCGTCATACCCGGTGGCAGGGCCGCCGGCACCACCGCCCGCACCGCCGCTAAAGCACGACGAACCACCAAACCCGCCAGCCGGTACGCTAAAGACATTCCAGAGCTCTTCCGGCAACACGAAGCAAGGAAGGCGGCGAAGCAGGCAGCGAGAAAAGATCTGGCCGATTCGATCCCGGAAGGCTACTCGCCCAGCGACTTCAGCCGACGAAAAATGGAGAGGAAAACAGTGCCACAGCTGAGGGCCGCCGGCCACAGCCCCCGCGAAATTGATCAACTCCGAGACAAAGCCAAAGCCGCCTCGACAACTCATAAACAACTGAATGATTCGGGGGCGAGGATCGGGGAGGCCGGCGGAGAGAAGTACCTCACTGAGCAGGGCTACCATATCCCGGATGAGTTCCGTGCCGATAATGTCGGAGTGAACGGCGGGACCGCCCCAGGCGGTTGGGCTGACGGCATGGCCCTATCGCCCGATGGTAGCGAGTTGGTTGTGTCAGAGTACAAGGGAGTGTCCGCAAAACTCAATACAACACCGGTCAACACTCGATTTGAGGGGAAGGCCCTCCAGGGAAGTCCGGCTTACGCTCGCGACCACATGCTGTCCGATCCGCGATTCGCGCAGTACTTTCACGATCACCCCGAGGTGTGGGAGGGAGTCAAGGACGGTAGCATCAAGCTCAACGCAAAAACGATCTACACCAGAACACCTGAGCTCACAGAGGTTGGGGACCAACCGTTCTCACTGACCCCAGAAGTCACTCAGGCACTCCAGCAAGCCATCGACAGTCTCTAGCAAAAGGACAGCCATGAGCAGCACCCACACCACAAACCCAGGATTCCGAGCCTACCCCACCGAGCAGGCAGTTGCCATCATCCGCGCCATCGCCGAGCACAGATGGCCCATGACTATTAACGAGGCCTTCACCCTGCGTGACCAGTTCGGCTGGAAACCAGCTCCAGACGACGGGCGATATTTTGTTACACCAGTCAGTAGCGGCAACGAAGACGGAAATATCGGTCTTGACTTTACCAACAGAAATTTTGTGTCCGAGATCGGCTTCAACTTGAGCACCCACTTCCCTCCGGACGCCCCACCCGAGATACAGATCGCTGTCCAGAACGCCTACGCCTCCTACGTCAATGCCCTCAATTCCCTGTATAGGGCCGGGGACTCTGAATCCGATCAGATTGTTGCGTCAACTCAGTGGATCCTGCCGTCACGAGCAAGCGTGACTATCGCAGCCACCAGAGGGCTCGTGTCCGCTACTGTTGAGTCCCCCGCGATGACTGATCTAACTGAAGCTGAGCAGCGCTACTTCGATGAGGGTGGAGAACTGTAAGAGCCCCTCATATCTCACTCACACATACGTCACTGAAATTTTCTCACCAGAGCCCTTTGTAGGCTCCTCGGTCTTGAGAACTCACCAGCCGGCACAACAACACATTCGACACGCCCCTACCCTGCGATCACACAGATCACCCTCACAGGCGGCGGAACCTAAGGACCCACCACTCTCAACCAGCAGCACCCGTTACCTTATTGGTGGTCCAGGGCGGTCCGGGGCCGGGCCAGCCGCTGTGGGCATAATGCCTTGCCCCTGTCCGAGAAACACCACGCACTCCAGACACCCCCATCATCGAGCCGGTCATTTTTCGCGGAACCCTACCGTTTTTCTGTAGGGCTACGCGAAAAATACCCAGCTCGACACAAAAAAGGAAAAGGACGAGACGCCGTCGAACCCAGCCATCAGGACCGAGCAGGAACTACGGGTCACCACGCTCCCAGGCCTACGAGGAACAAGTCACCGGAGTCCCCATCGAGCACTCCTACTATGTTGGCGGCGTCGAGTTCGACGGCTACGACGGCTTCGCCCTCGTCGACGCCAAAGGCCCCGGCCTGGCCAACCCCATCAAAGGCAGCTGGTCAGAAGAACCCGGAGGTAAGTACGGTCTCCTCAACACCGCCGAACGACAGGTCGAAGCCGTACGCGCCACCGGCACCGACACCCCCATCCAATGGCACATCGCCGAAAAAGACACACTCGATATCCTCAGAGAAAAACAGGAATGGGGTGAGTTCCCCATGGAAATTGAACTCATTTACACTCCTCCCAACTAACATGCTTGACAAGAAAGTAGCCATCATAGAAAGGATGACAATCATGGAATGGGGTCTTGCATTTAGGTGGCGGGCTCTTGGTGACCCGGTCTCGGAGGGGCGTCGGGTGTGGGAGTGGATCCAACGGGTCAGGCCCCTGCACCCCTCCCTGGACCTATGGCGCCCCACCGCCGACAGCCCCCAGGAAGCCGAGCAGGCCCCGCCCATCACTCAGGACTACCTCCTCAACTACATCCACGGCGTGCAAACCATCTCCGAATACCCAGACTTCGGCCTCACCCCGGCCTTCTCCGGCCAGATCAACCAGGGCAACAAGCTCGAACTGTACTTCAATACGCCTAACCCCGGGGACGCTGCCATCACACTTATGATCGGAGAGGCCCTCGGGACAGGACTGGATACCAGCGAGGGCCTGGCCGACGCCCTCATGCACACCACCGCCACCATCTTCAACCCGGACAGCATCGGAGCCTTGACCCGCGAGGACCGCCCAGTCACCCCTGCTCCACCGCCCTACCAGTATCTGCCCGGCTGGAAGATGTTCTTCGCCACCGACTCACCCCACTACCAGCGCGCCACCCAGCTGGCCACCACCACCAGCCCCGTCGCCAACGGCGCCATCTTCACCTTCGGCACCCCCGACACCTACCCCACCATCCTCAACCAATGGTGACACCACCGCCGTCGAGCCGGGCGTTTTTCGCGTAGCCCCACAGAAAAACGGTAGGGCTACGCGAAAAATGCCCGGCTCGACGCGGGAGTGGAAAGGCCTCTGTCAGGAGACGCCGAGGATCGCCTTGATCGGGGTGAGGGTGAAGTAGACGATGAACATCGCGCAGGCCACCCACATGAGCGGGTGGATCCTGCGGGCCCGCCCCTGAGCCACCTCGATGACCAGGTAGGAGACGAAGCCGGCCCCGATGCCGTTGGTGATCGAGTAGGAGAAGGGCATCATGATGATGGTCAGGAAGGCCGGCAGGGCGATCTCCGGGGACGTCCAGTCGATGTCGGTCACCTGCATCATCATGAGGAAGCCGACGACGACGAGCGCCGGGGTGGCCGCCTCGTAGGGGACCATCTTGACCAGCGGGGCGAAGAACATACTCAACCCGAACATGCAGCCGGTGACCACGGAGGCCAGGCCCGTGCGGGCCCCCTCCCCCACGCCCGCGGCCGACTCGACGTAGGAGGTGTTCGAGGAGACGCCGCCGACACCACCGGCGATGGCCGCCAGGGAGTCGACGACGAGGATCTCGCGGGTCCTGGGCGGGTTGCCGTGCTCGTCGAGCAGGTCACCCTCGGCGCCAATGGCGACCATGGTGCCCATCGTGTCGAAGAAGTCGGCCAGCAGCAGGGAGAAGACCAGGAGGATCACTGAGACGATCCCGACCTTCTGGACGCTGCCCAGCAGGCTGAAGTGGCCCAGCGTCGACAGGCTCGGCAGGTCCACGGGGAAGCCGGTCAGGTGCGGCTCGGACAGGGACCAGCCGGTGAGGTTGAGGGGCCCGTTACTGGGGTCGTCATTGAAGGGGCCCAGGTGCGCGAAGGCGTCGATGACGATGGCGAGCACCGTGGCCGAGGCGATGCCGATGAGGATGGCTCCGCGGACCTTGCGCACGTAGAGCACGACCATGAGGAAGAGGCCGAAGAGGAAGACGATGACCGGCCAGCCCTGGAGGGAGCCGCCCAGGCCCAGCTCCAGAGGGGTGCCGCCGCGGCGCACCATCTTGGCGTCCACCAGGCCGATCAACGCGATGAACAGGCCGATGCCCACGGAGATCGCGGTCTTGAGCTGGTCGGGGACGGCCTTGAAGACGGCCTCTCGGAAGCCGGTGAGCACCAGGACAAGGATGATGACGCCCTCGATGACGATGAGCCCCATGGCGTCGGCGTAGGTCATGCCCTGGGTGCCCACCAGGGTGTAGGCGACCATCGCGTTGATGCCCAGTCCCGCCGCCAGGGCCATCGGGTAGTTGGCGACGACGCCCATGAGGATCGTCATGATCGCGGCGACGAAGGCGGTGCCGGCCGCGAGCTGGGCCTCGGTTCCCGGAGGGCTCGCCTTGGACAGGATCGCCGGGTTGAGGACGAGGATGTAGCTCATCGAGAAGAAGGTGACGATGCCACCACGGACCTCGCGGGAGATGGTCGAACCGCGTTCGGTGATGTGGAAGTAGCGGTCCAGCCAGGATGCGATGCTGGGAGAGGACGAAGACGATGAGGACTTCGTGGGAGTACGTGTGCTCACGGCGGCATTCTTCCAGATCATCACGCGCTGAGCGAAACCAACCCGGAACACCGCCCAGATGAATCATGCTATCGGCCTTATTGGAGTCGCCCTGCTCCATTGATGCCGCTATTTACACCGCCATAACGGCGCCTTTCCTACCGTTCTGTCCCGTGCTCACAGCTGACGCAACCGAACAGACCATGACACCGACGACGTCGAGCCTCACCTCTCCGGGCCAGTCTCCAGCCGCGCCCCCGGATACGGATGCGGGAACGAGTCGCGAGGCGTCGTCGGCCGCCCCGCCCTCCAGGACACGCATCATCGGGCTCGACGTGGCCCGGGCCCTGGCCCTGCTGGGCATGATGGTCAACCACCTCATGGAGCCCGACGGGTGGACCGCTGAGATCTTCCGAGGGTTTCCCTCGGCGCTGTTCGCGGTGATGGCCGGGTTCTCCCTGTCGATCATGGGCGCACGCGGGGTGCGTGAGGGCGGAGGGGCCCTGGCGGGCTCGCGGCACGGCCTCATCGTGCGGGGCGCCGTCCTCATCGCGCTGGGCGCGCTCATCGAGCCCTTCGCCGGCACCATCCAGGTGGTGCTGTCCGCCTTCGGCATCTGCTACGTCGCCCTGGCGTGCGCACCGCGCTGGCGCACCTCCACCCTGGCTGTGGTGGCGGGCGTCCTCGTGGCGGCCTGCGCGCTCAGCCACGTCCTCAACATGACGGTCGGGGAGCCGGCCTCCCTCGTCCCCGTCATGTCCGGCCCCTACCCGGCCGTCGTCTGGGCCGCCTACATGGTCATCGGCCTCATCGCCCACCGGCTCCTGACCCGCAGCACCCGCGCACAGCTGCTCACCGTCCTCATCGGTACGCCGCTGGCCGTCGTGGGGACGATGCTGCGCGGCTACGTCGACCTTGATGCGCTCTTCGAGTCCGGGGACCTGGGCGCCCTGGCCCTCACCAGCATCATCGACCCGACCGCCCACTCCGGCGGACTGATCGACATGGTGGCCTCGATCAGCGGGGCACTGGCCGTCATCGCGCTGTGCCTGCTGGTCTTCAAGGGTGGCTGGTGGTCCTTCCCGCTGCAGGCGATGGGCTCGATGTCTCTGACCGTCTACGTCGCCCACGTGCTGAGCGCCGGGCCCTTCCTCCTCGAAGACGCGCCGGAGCGTCTGCCGGTCCTGGGGACCGCGACGGTCCTGCTGGGCCTGGCGCTGGCCACGCTCATCCGCCTGCGATTCGCGCACGGCCCCCTGGAGTGGACGATGCGCCGGCTCATCCGGTTGGCCACCGACCGCAGCCGCCCGGGCATCTCACGAAACCAGGCGTAAGAGGCTCGGATTGCTGTCACACCCCCGTGGAAAGATGGTCGCCGAGGCCAAGGGCTGATGAGGAGCGAACGGGGGTGACGGGCCATGGCACCGGGTACGACGACGGACCGCGGCGGGACCGATGCGGCCTGTGCCCGCGGGCCCGGGTGGTCGGGCTTCTCGCCGGCTACCCGGACCTGGTTCCTCGGCGCCTTTCCCACCGGGCCCACCAGTGTGCAGGAGCGGGCCTGGGCCGCGATCGGTCGGGGTGAGAACGCGCTGGTCATCGCCCCCACCGGCTCGGGCAAGACGCTCGCGGCCTTCCTGTCCGCCATTGACCGTCTGGGCCGGCTCGACGGCGCCCAGGACAGGGATGACAGAACCGGCACTGGTGAGGAGCCGGTCCGCGGTGTGAGGGTCCTCTACGTCTCGCCGCTCAAGGCCCTGGGGGCCGACGTCGAGCGCAACCTGCGCCGACCGCTGGCGGGGATCGCCGACGTCGGTCCCACCCGTCCGATCTCGGTGGGGGTGCGCTCGGGGGACACGCCCGCGCGGGAGCGTCGCCGGCTGCGCACGCATCCGCCGGAGATCCTCATCACGACGCCGGAGTCGCTGTACCTCATGCTCACCAGCGCCGCGCGCGAGACGCTGCGCACGGTGGAGACCGTCATCGTCGATGAGATCCACTCCTTCGCCGGCTCCAAGCGCGGCACGCACCTGGCCCTGTCCCTGGAGCGCCTCGACGACCTCCTGGAGCGCCCGGCGCAGCGCGTGGGCCTGTCTGCGACGGTATCGCCCCGTCAGGAGGTGGCGAGGTTCCTCGGCGGGCCGCACCCGGTGACGGTCGTCGTCGACGACGGCCGGGCGACGCCGGAGGTGACGGTGAGCGTTCCGGTGGAGAACATGGCCCGTATCCCGGCGATCGCGGACCGGCGCACCCGGATGGAGCGGGCACTGCGGCCATCCGCGTCCGGCGGCGCGGGGCGATCCTCTGGGCTCGGACGGGCCGGGGGCGACCAGGCGTGGCGATCGGACCGGGCGCTGCGCCGAGCCATGGCGACGGGACAGACAGAGCCGCCGGAGCAGGCCGGAGGGACTGGCACGGCTCGGGGCTCGGGAGCGGCGGGGCCCGCCCGGGTCTCGGGATCCATCTGGCCACACCTGGAGAACGCGATCCTCGACCAGGTCCTCGCCCACCGCACGACCCTGGTCTTCGTCAACTCCCGCAGAGCCTGCGAGCGCCTGACCGCCCGCCTCAACGAGGCCTATGCCGCACGCCGCGGGCCGGGACCGGCGGCGCAGTTCGCGTCGCAGTCCGCGTCGGGGTCTGATCCAGAGTCAGATGCAGAGTCGGAGCCCCATACAGCCGCCCCGGTGCCGGTTCACCGCGAGTCCTGGGAGATGGGCACCGGCGCGCGCACGGAGCCGACGCCGGAGGGCGCGCCCGTCATCGCCCGGGCGCACCACGGGTCGGTCTCCAAGGAGCAGCGCCTGGCCGTGGAGCGCCTGCTGGCCTCGGGCGAGCTGCGGTGCGTGGTGGCCACGGCCTCGCTGGAGCTCGGCATCGACATCGGCTCCATCGACCTCGTGCTCCAGGTGGCGCCGCCACCGTCGGTCGCGGCGGGCCTGCAGCGGGTGGGGCGGGCCGATCACCGGGTGGGCGGGCGGCCCCGTGGCGTCATCTACCCGGTGGAGAGGACCCACCTGGTGGACGCCGTCGTCGCCGCCGAGAGGATGCGGGCCGGGGCCATTGAGGACACGGCCCTGGTGGCCAATGCGCTGGACGTCCTGGCCCAGCAGACGGTCGCAGCAGTGAGCGCGGAGGACCTGACGGCGGAGGCTTGGTTCGCCACCGTCACGCGTGCGGCGCCCTACGCCTCACTGCCGCGCCGGGCCTTCGAGTCGGTGCTGGCGCTGCTGTCCGGCGGCTTCGCGTCGGCGGAGCTGGCCGACTTCTCACCCCGGATCGTGTGGGACCGCGCCACCGGCCGCCTCAGCGCCCGGCCGAACGCGCAGCGGCTGGCCGTGACGGCGTCGGGCACGATCCCGGACCGGGGCATGTTCCCGGTGGTCCTGCCCGAGGGGGCCGAGGACGCCGGGCGGCGCCGGGTCGGGGAGCTCGACGAGG
This sequence comes from Actinomyces sp. ZJ308, assembly GCF_011752065.1. GTDB lineage: Bacteria > Actinomycetota > Actinomycetes > Actinomycetales > Actinomycetaceae > Actinomyces. Next base: position 40,494 of record NZ_JAAIJY010000026.1, on the reverse strand, counting down.
AGATGGTCAACGAGTCCAGCCCGGGTGACGTCATCACCCTGGGGACCTCGAGCTGGCGGATCCGGCAGATCACGGGCGACCGCGTCGTCGTCGACCCGGCTCAGGGGCGCAGCGCCCGCCTGCCGTTCTGGCGGGGCGAGGGCCTGGGGAGGCCCGCGGCCACCGGGCTCGCCAAGGGGGTCTTCCTGCGGGAGGCGCAGACCGGGCTGCCGCCGCGGGGAGAGAAAGGTGCAAAGGCCGGGCCGGGCACCGAGTCGAGCACGGGAGAGGCGGAGGCCGAGCGGGCGCTGCGGCGCCGGCTCACGGAGGCGGGCCTGGACGGCTACGCCCGGGACAACCTCATGGCGCTCCTGCGCGAGCAGCGGGAGGCCACCGGGGTACTGCCCAGCGACGAGACCCTGGTCCTGGAGCGCAACCGGGACGAGTCCGGCAGCTGGCGGCTCATCGTCCACAGCATGCTGGGGCGGCGCGTCCACGAGCCCTGGGCGATGGCGGTCCGGGAGCGGGTGCACCGGGTCCTGGGGGTCAGGCCGCAGGTCGTCGCGGCCGACGACGGCATCGTCCTGCAGATCCCGCCGATCGAGGGGCGCGTCCCGGGTGCCGAGCTCGTCGTCTTCGATCCCGCTGAGATCTCCTCCCTGGTGCGCGGCCGGATCGATGAGACGGCTCTGTTCGCCGCCCGGTTCCGCGAGTGCGCCGCGCGCGCCCTGCTCATGCCCTCCACGAGGCCGGGGCACCGCACGCCGCTGTGGCTGCAACGGGTCAAGGCGGGTCAGCTGCTCGAGGCCTCCCGCCAGTTCCAGGACTTCCCGGTCAGCGTGGAGGCGGCGCGCGAGTGCCTCCAGGAGTTCTACGACCTGCCCGCGCTCACGGCCCTCATGGAGCGCCTGGGCTCCGGTCGGGTGCGGATCGTCGAGGCCGTCACCGCTGAGCCCTCCCCCTTCGCCCACCCGCTCCTGTTCGGGTACACCAGCACGTTGCTGTACCAGGAGGACCTGCCGCATGCCGAGCAGCGGGCCCGGCTGCTGTCACTGGACCCCCGGGCGCTCGACGCGCTGCTGGGGGACGGGGGCATCGCCGAGCTGCTCGACAGCGAGGTGATGGCGCAGGTCGAGGCCGAGCTCCAGCACCTGGCGCCCGGGCGGCGGGTGCGTGCCGATACCGAGGGCCTGGCCGACCTGCTGCGCGAGCTCGGTCCGTTGACCTTCACGGACCTGGTTGAGCGGTGCACCGACGACGGTGAGACCGACGGGGACGGCGGGGGCGCCGGCGTCGGCCACGAGGCTCGTGGAGGCGCTGAGGAGCCGGCCGCAGCAGTCCAGGCAGCCGTCCGGGAGGCCATGGATGAGCTCGCCGGTGCCGGCCGGGCCATGGCGGTGAGTATCGGCGGGCGCGAGCACTGGGCGCGGATCGAGGACGCCCGAGACCTGAACCTGGCGCTGGGGACGGAGATCCCCGACCGGGCCTCGGAGCAGGCTGCCCTCGACGACGTCGGCGGTGTGGCGGTACGGGCCGCGGCGGCCCGTTCTCCCCTGGCGGGACTCGTCCTGCGATACGCCAGGGTGCATGCGACCGTCACGCCCGAGCGGGTGGCGCAGACCTTCGGTGTGGGGGTGTCGGTGGCCGAGGCGGCCCTGAGCGAGCTCGTCGAGGACGGCTCGCTGGTGAGCCTCGGCGAGGCGGGCTGGATGGAGGCCTCTGTCCTGACCCGGGTGCGCAACCGTTCGCTGGCCAGGGCGCGGGCCGCCGTCGCTCCGGTGGAGCCCGCGATCCTCCAGCGCCTGGTGCTGGAGCGGGCCGGGATGGGCGAGGCGGGCAGCGGCGTCGACGCCCTGGCGGAGGCACTGGCCGCACTGGAAGGGGTGTGGCTGCCGGCCGACCTGTGGGAGTCGGTGGTGCTGCCCGCGCGGGTGGCCGACTACCGTCCCGCCATGCTCGATGAGCTCATCGCCGCCGGGGAGGTCGTCTGGCAGGCGCGCCCCAACGGGGAGACGGCCCGGGGCGGGGCCGGCTCCGGCCGGCGGGGCTCGGAGACGCCAGTCGGATCCGACGACGTCGCCGCGCCGGGAGAGATCGCCTTCTTCCCCACGGACTCGGCCCTCGCCCCGGTGCTCGGGGAGACGCTTGCATGGTCTGAGCCCCGGGGACCGCAGGACGGCAACGGTGATGACAACGTCACGGTGAGCGCTGAGAGGGACACTGAAGGAGGCCCTGAGGGAGGCACTGAGCCGGCGCGTTGGCGGCTGGTGCTGGAGGGGACCGTCACGGGCCGTTCCTTCGAGCCGGTGCGCAGGTCTGTGGAGCCCGTTCCCAAGGCACGTAGGGCGCCGACGCGTCGAGTCCGCAGCCGACGCCGCAGACGCGCCGTGATGGAGATGCCCCGTGCCGCCGGGCAGACCGCGCCCGGGCGACTGTCCTCCATCCTCTCGTCGACCTCGTGGCGGCGGCTCTCGGCCGCACCGGTGTCCCAGGAGGAGCGGGCGATCGCCGAGGTGGAGTCGTTGCTGGACCGCTACGGGGTCGTCTCGCGCGACATCGCCCTGGCCTTCGGCGGCGCCGGGGGTCTGGCGCCGTTGATGCCCGTGCTGCGGCGCATGGAGGACACCGGGGCGGTCCTGCGCGGTGGTTTCGTCGAGGGGCTCGGTCCCGCCCAGTTCGCCGAGCGGGAGACCATTGACCGGCTGCGGTTCCTGAGCCAAGGCCCGGCCGATGAGGCTGGGGCCGACGTCGTCCTCGATCTCAAGGACCCGGCCTGTCTGGTCGGCCGCGGGCTGGCGTGGCCCGAGCCCGTGCTGCCCACCGGCATCGGCGAGGCCGGGCCGGCGGGCAAGGAGGTGGGCGGCACACCGCTGCGGCGGCAGGGCGCGAGCGTCGTCCTCATCGAGGGCGCGCCGGTGCTTCATGCCTCGGAGAATCTCAAGGCGCTCATCTCCTACACGCCTGAGCGGGAGACGCTGACGCGCGCCCTGAGTGCTCTGGCGGCCACGCGGCAACGGTCGCTGGCGCGCGAGGGCGCACCGCCGGGACGGCACCGCACAGTGGTGGAGTCGCTCAACGGGGTCAGCGCGCTGGATCGCACCGTGAGCGACCTGCTGCGTCAGGCCGGTTTCGTCTCCGACCCCCGGGGGATGCGGCTCGTCGTCGGTCCTGTCGGAGCGAGAACTCGCTGAAGCTCTACGAGCCCGGTCAGGAGCGGTTGGGCAGGATGGCCTCGAGCTCGGCGAGGGTGCGCGGCGCGTGGTGAGCGTCGGTATCCGCGTCAGCGGGCGCGTCGTCGGATGCGTCGTCCTGGGGCGTGTCGATCCCGAGGGCGAGGGACAGGCCGGCGACGGCAGCGCGGGCCGAGGCCGCGCGCTCACTGGGCGTGTCCCCTGATCCGGCGCTGGCGGGGGCCGACGACGCCTCCGCGGCTGCCGACGGGGCATCGTCAGCGCTCACCGGGGCACTCGGGCTCGCGACGTCAGGGGCCGATGAGGCCGAGGCTGCTGGGGACGCCGTTTTCGCGAGCCCTTCAAGGTCGAGGTCCAGTACCCGGCTGCTCCGGTCCTCCGCCGCCTCGGCCGGTGCGTCGGCCGTGCGACGGCGGCGCTTGGTCGAGGTCGATGCCCGACGGGAGCGTTTAGCGGCCGTCTTCCCTCCCGTCTTACTGGGTGCCGAGGCCGCCTGCGCCTCGGCTGGGGGAGCGGAGGCGTCTTCACTGGCAGCGGCGCTGTCCGTGTCGGGAGCCCCGTCAGCAGTGGCGCCAGCGGCGGCGTCGACGTCAGGGGCCGAGTCGGGGGCCTCGTTCACGACGTCGGCCGAGGTGCCGGTGTCCTGGGCCGAGCGCATCGAGGGCTCCGGACCGGAGTCCGCGTCGGGTGCGCCGGCTGGGCCTTCAGCAGGGGCGCCGTCAGGGTTTCGGCTGTCGCTCTCGACGTCACTGGCGTCGTCGTCCGGCTGCTGGGCGGCGAGCTCGGCGATGGTGCGGCCCTCGCGCAGGTCGAGCCCGTTGGTGCTCAGCGGCACCATGAGGTGGTCGTCGACCCGGGAGGGGTTGATGGGCCATTCCGGGCCCTGGTCGGGCACGTCCGTCTCCGAGTGGGCGCCGCAGCCGTGATCCAGGGAGACGACGCTGCCGTCGTCGGTGGCCCACTCGTTGGCGCAGACGCCGAAGATGGCGCGCAGGGCCCCGGCCATGGGCAGGAAGAAGCCGCAGGTGGAGCAGGTGGCGTGGGCCTTGCGCACGCCCTCGGCGTCGGGTCCGTGGTCGCCGCCGTACCAGCGCTCGGCGGCACTGGACACGCCCTGGGCGCTGAGGACCCGGGGGCGGCCCAGGTCGAGCTGATCCACGGCGACGGCGTCGGCATCCTCACCAGTGGCCTCCCAGCCGGGTTCGAGGCGCTCGTCGGTCTCCTTGCGGGGCAGGCGGTCGGAGCGGGTGACGTCACCGGGTTCGAGGCGGTCGGCCCACGGGATCCAGGCGGGGGCGAGGAGGGACTCCTCACCGGGGAGCAGCTCCATCTCGCAGACGGTGGCGGTGCGGCTGCGCGGGACGCGGCTGAGGGTGACGGTCCAGTGCCAGCCGCGGTAGCCGCTCAGGGTGCAGTCGAACAGGTGGGTGACCAGGCGCTCGGCGCTGGGCGCGGCGGCCAGGTACTCGCCGACGGTGATGGGGTCGGTGATCTCCTCCAGCGCACGGCGGGCGAGCTCGACAGCGGCCGGGGAGGTGAGGGTCTTGTCCTTGGCGGCCTGGGCCTGCTCGCTGGGAGTGGGCAGGGCGCCGGCTCGCGGCACGGGGGCCGGAGTCGGGTAGGGCGAGGCCGGTGCGGATGCCGGGCGCTCGAGGGTGGCCGTGGCGGTGCGCGCCGAGGAGCCGGAGCCGGAGCCGGTCTCGGTCGAGGGCTCGCCTGAGGCGTCGGTGTGAGAGTCGATCGTGTCGGTCACTCGGCCAGTGTAGGGGAGGCTCCTGAAACTGCCCTGGCCCGCACCGGTCGACCTCGGCACACCATCATCCGTCAGCGCCATGACAAGGAAGACGAGGACACGGCGATGAGGCGCCGTGCCGCTGAGCACGCCGCGGTAGGCCTCAAGCCACGGGAAGAGTGCCTGCGCTAAAACAGGTCAAAGCGCTGCGGAAGCAGCTCCCGGAGAGCACGGGCGCCGACGCGCACCGACGGCGGGTGACCGGGTTCCGCCCGGGGTTTTCCACAGGGTGGTGCCGAAGTCTGGCGGCGGCGGCGTCGTTGCGGGTAATGTCAATACACCGCCCGGACGGACAGCGTTGCCCGCCCCGGCGGGATGTGGAGTTGTTTCGGCGGCGAGGAGGCTTCCGTGATGAGTACGTCCCTACGACCCCCTGCGCCCGCGCGCCCACGGCAGTCGGCGACCACCCACAGCCGCAGGGTGCGTCGCAGGCGTCACCGTGCGGCAGCCGCCCTGGCGGCCGTGTGCGCGCTGGCGCTGAGCACGGCTGCCTGCTCCCTGAAGGACGCGAAGGCTGAGGCCAGTGCGAGCGCCAGTGCCAGCGCCTCGGCGGCCATCGCCCGCGCCGAGAAGGGCCTCGCCGACGCCAAGGCGTCTGCCACCGCCTCCCGCGAGGCCGCCCTGACCCCCGAGCTCAAGACCCAGCGCGACACCGCCCTGGCCGAACCCGCACCCGCCAAACCCCCTCAGATGAACGAGGAGACCTCAGAAGGCGCGGTAGCTAGCGTCTACTACTTCCTCGACCTCTACCGCTACGCCTTCATGACCGGCGACACCACCGAGCTCGCCGCCATGAGCGAAAACCAGTGCCAGTTCTGTCAATCTGCAATTGATCGAACAACCAAGCTTCACACAACAGGAGGATGGATAGATAAGTGGGAACAAAGCATTGTTGATGCAACGTACTACGAAAAGCTAGACGGATATAATTACAATCGAATCAAAATCACTATCAACTACGGACAAATGACCTCTCATCCCGGAGACGGCACCCCCTCGAAAACTTCCGACACAGACGACGGGAGAGTTCTTAATTTCGGAATTAGGTACGTCAACGGACGCTGGTCTGTTGGAGCAGTTGAGGTGGTTGAAAAATGATCATGAAGCCTATCGCCACCATCGCGATCATCGCACCATTAATTCTACCTGCACCATACCCAAAAGGTGGAGGTGAAAATTCTACGGTCGTCGAATCTAACGTATCCGCCGGAAACACCGACAAGGGAGTAAATGCTTACGGTGAAGTGACTGAGCAGGTTCCTCAGGAAGGCTCGTCGGACCCCGGTGGGGCGCCGACTCAGGAGAACCCGACCGTGACGGCGTCGGATCCCTCGATGTGGGACGAGCAGCCCCACGACGACTGCGTCAGCGACGGGGGCCAGATCCCGGACATCAACTGCGTGCACAACATGATGCGCTCCCCCTCCCAGCCCCAGGAACCCACCACCGGCGGCGGACCCCGCACCATCACCATCACCACCCGCCAAGCCGCCACCCTCATCGCCCAAGGCTCAGGCATCACCCGCCAACCACCCGGACCCAAAGTCATCATCTCCAAAGCCTTCATCGTCTACACCAACCCCAGCCCCCGCTACCAAACCACCACCATCCTGAACACCCCCATCGACGTCGAATTCACCCCCACCTCCTACACCTGGAACTGGGGAGACGGCACCACCACAACCACCACCGACCCCGGCCACCCCTACCCCCACCAAACCGTCACCCACCACTACCAGCACACCGCCACCACCCTGACCACCACCTGGACCACCCGATACCGCCCCCAAGGCGAAACCACCTGGCGCACCATCGACGGCACCATCACCACCACCGAAACCTCCACCCTCTACGACCTCGTCCGCATCGTCACCTACCTCACCGACGACGCCGAAGAAGCCCAAGGCCACTAGCACCCGCTCCATTCAATGAGGGCGCGCCTGTCGGGCGGTCCTTGCTCTGCGCGCAGAAGACCGCATGGTCACCGGCGCCCTCCCGGACAACGGGGCTTGCCTTGGTTGGCCTGGCTCAACTCGTGTCGGAGGGCCGACATGCCTCAGTCGCCGCCGAGGGCGAGAGCACCTCCGAGGCATCGCCGTCGGCCACCCCTGGGCGCGGTTCCGGCCGGCGGGGCACTGACGGGGGCCGGCGACGGGGACGGGCCCGTTGTCTGAGCTTGCCGGCGGCGGCCCCTGGGGCGAGTGTTTCGGGTGCGTGATTGTTGCTGGAATCGTGTGAGCTCAGGTGGCTGGATGTGAGCGGGCGTCACGCAGCCGAAACAACCTCCCCACACCCGGCGACTGGAGCGAGGCCGCAGACAGCACCCAAAGGCGACGGCGCTCGGTGCGAGCCTGCCGCGGGAGGAGCTACGCGGGCCGCCCGTCAACCCGCCTCGACCGAGACGATGCGGTGGACGGCCACGGTCAGCTCGGTCTCGCGCACGACGTCGCGCAGCCGCACCCGCCCGGGCTCGACGGCCATGACCCGCACCTGCCGCTCCTGCACGGCGCCGTCGGGGCCCGCCAGGCTCAGGCGGACCCGCGAGCGCGAGGACTGCGCCTGACGCAGCATCGCCAGGGCGTGGACCGGGTCGGTGGCCACCGCCGCCTCGCCGGCGGCCTGCATCGCCTCCTGTCCCACGCGGAGCCGCCCCACCAGGGTCGCCAGCTCGCGCCGGCTCGGCCGGCGTCGTCGCACCGAGTGCTCGCTGCCGGGGCGTGACGGCTCGGGGGCCCCGCGCGCCTGCTGCGCGGTGGCCGGCCCGACCACCAGGTGCCCGCCGGCATCCTCGGTCACCGGCGCCAGCCCGGTGGCGCGCAGCTCGCGCAGCACCTGACCAGCGCTCGCCGTGGCCACGAGGATCCCGGGCGCCACCTCATCCAGGCCGAGGTTCCTCAGGCGCGGCTCGGCCAGGAGCCCGGCGGCGGTGGCCTCGTCGCCGATCCGCAGCAGCGCGGACACGGTCCGCACGCGCACGGCCCCGTGGTGGCGGGCCGCGTCCTGGATGAGCACGGTCAGAGAGTCCGGCAGGGGCGCGGGACTGTGGCGCCCGATGGCCTGGGTGATCTCCTCGGCGCTGTAGCCGACGTCGAGCGCGCCGCGCACCGACTCGGGAGTGAACCTCACGGTGAGCGCCCCGCCGCGCGACTCCACGACGCTCGTGCGCTCCAGCAGTGCGCCCAGCTCGGGGGCGGGCCGACCCGGCACGATGGCGGTGAGATCGGACTGGACGAGGATCATGTCGACGGCGGCCGGCAGGTCCGCGGCGAGCGCGGCCTCCAGCATCCCCAAGACCTCGTCGTCCGACGGCGCCTCCCCGGCAGCGCCGCCAAGCGCACTACCGGCACCACTGGCGCCGCCCTCGCTCCCCATGACGTCGTCACTGGCGGCATCCGGCTCGTCGAGGCTCGCCGTCGCGCGCCGGGCGAGGATCCGGCCGGCCTCGGTGAGCGCACCGGCGCCGGTGATCCCGAGGGTCTCGGCCTCGGCCAGGACCGCTGAGATCGCCCCGCCGGGGATGGTGCGCCTGGGGCTCTCCCAGGTCAGGGCCGCCCGTACGAAGGCCGGTGTCGCGCTGGCCCCCTGGGGCAGACCGCCCAGGAGCGCGAGCACGCGGACGCGCAGTCTCGCGGCCCAGCCGGCCTCCAGGTCCGGGCCGAGGGCGGCGCGCAGGACACCGTCATCGTCGCGGGTGCCGGTCAGCCACGAGGTGCGGGCGCTGGCAGCCCAGGCCAGGGCGAGTGGTGCCCAGCGCTGGGGGAGACTGTCGGCGAGCCAGCCGGCGGCCAGGGTGGAGGGCACCCAGGTGGCGCCGTCGTCGTCGAGCCCCAGGAGCCCAGCGCCCGCGGCGATCTCGATGATGCGTGCGGCCTCACCGGTCTCCAGGTCGAGAGCCTCGGCGGTGCGGGCCAGGGCACGTACGCTCACTCCTCCGCTGCGGCGGATCGTCCCGCCCTCGCGGCCCCACTCCTCCAGGAGTGCGGCCACGAGCCGGACGGTCTCCTCGGCGTGGAAGGAGGACTCGGAGGCGACGACGTCGCCGCCCACCGCCTCCAGGTCGCTCGCCTCGGGGGCCGCCAGGTCCTCGCGCGTCAACAGGCCGCCGCGCAGGGCGAGGGCCACCTGGCGCGGCAGGATGAAGCGGGTGCGGCCCCGGGAGTCGCTGCTGCGCTCCAGCCAGCGGCGCTCGATGAGCGGCGCCGCCCCCGGGACCCTGCCGCCGGCGCGCAGTGTGCCGGCGGGCGGCCCCCAGGTGAGGGCCTGCAGCATCTCGACCGAGGCGGCCGGAGCAGGCGGCTCGTCGGCGGCCCGGCTCAGCTCCTCCAGCGCCGCCAGGGTGGGCGGCAGCGCCTCGGCGCTCAGGGGCTCGGCGGCCCAGGGCCCCAGGCCGAAGGGGTGCGGCCCGAAGGCCGTCTCCAACGCCGCCACGGGTCGGCCCTCGACGACGAGCGCCAGCCGGCTCAGGCATTCCAGTGCCTGGGCGACCTGCTCGGACTCCAACGGCAGGTGGGCGGCGACCAGTCCGGCGAGGTCGTCGGCGGTCTCGACGTCGGCAGGCTCATCATCTCCGCCGGCTCCCTCCCCCTCGGCGGCCGGGGCAGCGCCACTCTCTTCTATCCCTTCGGCTCCCTTGGACTGCCTGGGCTCCTCCGTCCCCGCGGGACCGCCCAGCGCCACGACCGCCTCGGCCACGGCCAGCGTCGGGGCGTCCAGCCCGGCCAGGGCCTGCTCGACGCTGCCCTGCGCCCCGGCCCGGGTGGCCAGTGCCAGGAAGGAGGAGGACGGCGGCGCGGCCAGGTCCGGGCGCGCCGCCAGCAAGGCGGCGACCTCGCGGTCCGGCAGCGCCGTCAGGTGCACGGCGAGGTCCTGAGTGGAGGCGAAAGGGCTCATCCGCACAAAAATACGCCCCCGCCTCGCTCACGGACAGGTCCGGGAGACGCGTGGAGAGGCGCCGATGTCCAGATCTGCAGCAAAGGGACCCGAGTGCCCGTCATGCTGCAGACACGAACCGCGGAATCACGCGGTTCTCTTTCGCGGGCGAGAGTCCGCGCCAGGCCTTTGCTGCAGATTTGGACACGATCCGGCTGAATCCGACGTTCGTGCACTCCTGACACCGGGCCCCGGCCGCCCCTCCCGCTGGAAGAGGAACGTCTTGTCCGTCACGGCGGCCCGGCGCCCCTCCTTGGGATACTCCCGCCCATGTCCGCCACGCCCAGCGGTCCTGCGTCACCGGCGTCGTCGGCCCCCGACGGCCCCCTCATCGTCCAGTCCGACAAGTCCGTCCTCCTGGAGGTCGCCCATCCCCTGGCCGGCGAGGCCCGCCGCGCCATCGCCGCCTTCGCCGAGCTGGAGCGGGCCCCCGAGCACATCCACACCTACCGCATCACACCGCTGGCCCTGTGGAACGCGCGCGCCGCGGGCCTGGACGCGGAGACGGTCATCCACGTCCTCATCACCTACTCGCGCTTCCCGGTGCCGCACGCCCTGCTCACCGAGATCGCCGAGACGATGGGCCGCTACGGCCGCCTCCAACTCGTCACCGACCCCGCCCACGGCCTGGTCCTGCACGCCACCGACGTGCCGGTCCTGGAGGAGGTCATGCGCTCCAAGCGCACCAAAGGCCTGCTGGGGACCCGTCTGGGGGAGGCCGACGTCGTCGTGCACCCCTCCGAGCGGGGCCACCTCAAGCAGGTGCTCATCAAGCTGGGCTGGCCGGCCGAGGACCTGGCCGGCTACGTCGACGGCGAGGCCCACCCCATCACCCTGACCGACTCCCCCGACACCTTCCAGCTGCGCCCCTACCAGGGCGAGGCGGTGGAGAGCTTCTGGGCGGGTGGAAGCGGCGTCGTCGTCCTGCCCTGCGGGGCCGGCAAGACCCTCGTGGGCGCCGCCGCCATGGCCAGGAGCTCGACGACGACCCTCATCCTGGTCACCAACGCGGTCTCGGCGCGCCAGTGGAAGGAGGAGCTCATCCGCTTCACCACCCTGACCGAGGAGGAGATCGGCGAGTACTCCGGCTCGCGCAAGGAGGTCCGCCCCGTCACGATCGCCACCTACCAGGTCCTGACCACCAAGCGGAAGGGCGTCTACCCGCACCTGGACCTGCTGGACTCCCACGACTGGGGGCTCATCGTCTACGACGAGGTCCACCTCCTGCCCGCCCCGATCTTCCGGATGACCGCGGACCTGCAGGCGCGCCGCCGCCTGGGCCTGACCGCGACCCTCGTGCGCGAGGACGGCCGCGAGGACGAGGTCTTCAGCCTCATCGGCCCCAAGCGCTACGACGCCCCGTGGAAGGACCTGGAGAACCAGGGCTGGATCGCCCCGGCGATCTGCACCGAGGTGCGCCTGACCCTCGACGCCGGCGAGCGCATGGCCTACGCGACCGCCGAGCCCGAGGAGCGCTACCGCCTGGCCGCCTCCTCACCGCGCAAGCTGCCGATCATCGACGCCCTCCTGGCCCGCCACGAGGGCGAGTCGGCCCTGGTCATCGGCCAGTACGTGGACCAGCTCACCGAGATCGCCGAGCACCTGGACGCCCCGGTCATCACCGGCTCGACGACGGTGCGCGAGCGCCAGCGCCTCTACGACGCCTTCCGCTCCGGTGAGATCCGCACGCTCGTGGTCTCCAAGGTCGCCAACTTCTCCATCGACCTGCCCGGGGCCAGTGTCGCCGTCCAGGTCTCGGGCTCCTTCGGCTCGCGCCAGGAGGAGGCCCAGAGGCTCGGCCGGATCGTGCGCCCCAAGGAGGACGGCCGCCAGGCCCACTTCTACACGGTGGTGGCCCGCGACACCGCCGACCAGGAGTACGCGGCGCACCGCCAGCGCTTCCTGGCCGAGCAGGGCTATGCCTACGCCATCACCGACGCCGAGGACCTCTGAGCCCGACGGCGGCGGACGACAGCAACACTGGTAAGCGTCGTCGTCATGACTGCTGCGCCGCGCGTACTGCACGACGGTTAGGCACTACTGGCCGGGGGATAGCCATACTCCACGACAGTAAGAGGGTCGTGCAGTGTGGCTAACGGTCCTCCAGTGAGAACTCAGTGTCGTGGAGCAGACACCCTCAGCGCGCCAGGCGGCGGGCGCGCACGTTGCGTACGAGGACGCGGGCCAGGGTGCGCCCGAAGGTCTGGATGACGGGGTCGACGCCCTCGGCCTCCTCGCGGGCGGTAGCCCCGGCACTGGCGGCCGACTCGGGCAGGTCCGCCGCCGTCGCCCCGCGGGTTCCGGCCGCTCCGGGTGCGGCGCTGCGGCCGGCGGCCACCTCCAGGGCATCGCGCGCGGCCGCGAGGGAGGCGGCGTCCATGGCGTCGGCCAGGTCGTTCAGGGCGTCGCGGGTGCGCCAGTAGGCGACGCGCGCCGGGTCCGACTCGGGGTGGTGCTGGAAGGCCAGGAGCCGCCCGGCCCGCCAGGTGTGGACCGGGGAACGGTCGGAGGAGGCCAGCAGGACGGCGGCCTCGGGCAGGTGGGTGACGGCGTCGTGGTGGGAGACGATGACGGGGAAGCGGGTGCCGTCGGAGGTGGAGATCCCGGCGCGGTGGGCGGCGCGGATGGTCTCGGCGGCCACCTCCCCGAAGACCGGGTCGCTCTCGCCGGCGGCCGTGATGGTCAGCTCGACGACGCCGACCTCGTCATTGCCCAGCGCCGGCACGGCCGTGGTGCCGCCCAGGGCCTCGGCGGCCACCTGGGCACCCAGGCAGATGGCGATGGTGGGGACGTCGTCGGCGACGACGCCGCGCAGCAGCTCACGCAAGTCGGCCAGCCAGGGGTGGTCGGCCTCATCGTGGGCGCTCATGGAGCCGCCCAGCACGACGAGGCCGTCACCGACCTCATCCAGGGAGGGGACGGGGTCGCCCTGCCAGGGGCGCACCATGCGCAGCGCGGCCCCCTCGGCGAAGAGCCACTCCCCCAGGCGTCCCACGGGTGCGAGCTCCTCGGGCTCGATGACGGTGATCGTGAGCGTGTCTGTCATGGGTGACATTCTGCCGGTGGTTCGGTTCCTCGCAACCGGTGACAGGCCTGCGCGTGCCGCCTGAGGCGAAACGACTTGCTCACACCCGCGCCCTGCGGGGACCATGGCCCGGATGAAGCACCCACGGATCCCCGGCCCCCCTCCCTTACGTCGCCTGGCCGCCTCCGGCGCCGCGACGGCGGCAGTCCTGGGGCTGTGGGGAGCCCCCGCGAGCGCCGCGGTGGCGCCGACGGCGGCAGCGGGTGGCGCGCCCCTGTCCCCCGTCTCCTCCGTCTCGGCTCTCGCAGCCGAGACGGCGACCGCGCCCCGGGCCCTCCCGGCGGCGTCGACCACCCTGACCAAGCACGTCACCGACGACCTGGGGATCCTGGACGCCTCCAAGGCCCAGCAGGCCGTGGACACCATGTCCTCCAAGCACGGCGTGGGCCTGTGGGTGCTGACCGTCTCCGACTCCAGCCGCAAGGCCTCGGCCATCGCCGAGCAGGCCTTCAAGGCCTCCAACCTGGGGCGTGACGACATGCTCCTGGTCATCAACATCCCCTCGGACGGCTCATCGAAGAGCTACAGGCTGCAGGCTCACAGCAACTCCTCGAAGTTCTCCGAGTCCGACTACCGGCGGATAGACTCCGCCGTCAAGGAGCAGCTGAGCGCCGGCAACTACGACGACGCCGTCGCGGCGATCCCGGAGAACATGTCCGGGTCCTCCGGCTCGGGCGGCTCCGGCGGCTCGAACGGCTCGAGCTCCTCCGCACTCCCGCTCCTGCTGGGCGGCGGCGCGGTCGCGGCGGGCGGAGCCGCCGCCTGGACGGTCTACAAGCGCAGGAAGAACAAGGAGAACGACGACATGCTGTTCGGCAAGCGCAGGAAGCAGGCCGCCGCGGGCGGCGCCCCCGGGGACCCGGCCGCAGGCCCCGCCGCGATGACGGTGGAGCAGCTGCGCACCCAGGCCGGCAGCGCCCTGGTCCAGGCCGATGACACGGTGCGCGCCGCCGCCGAGGAGCTGTCCTACGCGCAGGCGCAGTTCGGGCTGTCGGCCACGGACGCCTTCACCGCCGCCCTGGACAGCGCCCGCAAGCACCTGTCGCGGTGCTTCGAGCTGCGCAAGATCCTCGACGACGACATCCCCGAGACCGAGCCGCAGCAGCGGCAGATGTACACCGAGATCCTCCAGCACTGCTCGGAGGCTGTCAGCGAGATCCGCGCCCAGGAGGAGGCCTTCAACAAGCGCCGCGGCATCGAGGCGAACCTGCCGACGTCGATCGCGGAGACCACCCAGCGGGCCGATGAGACCGAGCAGGCCATCGTCATGGCCGAGACGATCCTGGTGACGCTCAGCGCCGCCTACCCCGCCTCCTCCCTGACCAGCGTGTCCCAGGCCCCCGAGCAGGCCCGCCGCCTGCTGACCGCCGGGCGCACCGCCCTGGACCAGGCCCGCGTCAGCGTCGAGGCCTCCCAGGAGGCGACGGCGGTGGAGCAGGTGCGCATCGCCCAGGGCTCGATCGCGCAGGCCGGCGAGCTCGCCGCCCAGGTCACCGGGGCCCGCGAGCGCCTCCAGAGCGCGGCGAAGGACCTGGAGGCCGCCATCGCCTCGATCTCCTCGGACCTGGTGGACGCCAAGCGTCTGGAGGGCTCGGTCCCGGCGGCCACCCTGGCCCCGCTCGTGGCCGACGCCGAGGCCGCCGTCGCCGAGGGCCGTCAGGCCAGCGGCAGCTCGCCCAGCGGCGACCCCCTGGCCGCCCTGGACCACCTGGCCCGGGCCGAGGCCGCCATCGACGCCGCCCTGGCCCCGGCCCGCGAGCGCGAGGAGAACGACTCGCGTGCCCGGGCCTCCCTGGGCTCGCGCCTGGCCCGCCTCAACTCGCAGGTGGAGTCGGTGACCTCCTACATCACCACCTACCGCGGCGCGGTGGGCCCCTCGGCACGCACCGCGCTGAGTGAGGCGGCCCGCCACGCCACCGCGGCCACGACCGTGCAGACCACCGACCCGGTGGCGGCCCTGGCGGAGGTCGCGGCCGCCGAGCCGCTCGTGGCCCAGGCCCAGGCGCTGGCCGAGGCCGACGTGCGCGGGTCGTCGTCGAGCTCGTGGAGCCCGCGCTCGGGCGAGAGCTACTCGGGCGGCTACGGCCGTTCGGGCGGCGGGCTCGACCTGGGCTCGCTGCTGCTGGGCGGCCTGCTGCTGGGCGGCGGCCACAACTACGGCGGCTGGGGCGGCCACCACGACGACGACTGGGGCGGCGGGGGAGGCTTCTTCGGCGGGGGAGGCGACTTCGGCGGCGACTTCTTCGACGGGGGCGGCGACTTCTGAGCGGCGCCATGGCACCGACCGGCCGTGACCATTCTGCGGCCGTGAACCAGTCATGCCCTGAGCGATGAGGCTCCCTCCCGCGTGACGCCGGCCGCCAGAACCTGAGAGCATGACGCCTGTTCCGCCTGGCCCACCCGGCCATCGCCCGGCAACCACCCGGCTACCACTGTCGGCACCCACTGTGCCCATACCGACGTCGCACCTCGACGGAAGGACGAACCACCATGGCTGAGAAGCAGTCGATCCTGGGACGCATCGCCCAGCTCACCCGCGCCAACATCAATGCCCTCCTGGACCGCGCCGAGGACCCGGAGAAGATGCTGAACCAGCTCGTGCGGGACTACACGGCCTCGATCGCCGAGGCCCGCGACGCCGTCGCCCAGACGATCGGTAACCTGCGCCTGGCGGAGAAGGACCACGACGCCGACGTCGCCGAGGCCAAGGACTGGGGCAACAAGGCCCTGGCCGCCTCCCGCAAGGCCGACCAGCTGCGCGCCGGCGGTGACACGGCCGGCGCGGACAAGTGGGACTCGCTGGCCAAGATCGCGCTGACCAAGCAGATCACGGCGGAGAACGAGGCCAAGGCCGCCGAGCCGATGATCGCCTCCCAGCGCCAGGTCGTCGAGCAGCTCAAGACCGGCCTGCAGCAGATGGAGGTCAAGCTCGGTGAGCTGCGCTCCAAGCGCGACCAGCTCATCGCCCGCCAGAAGACCGCCGAGGCCCAGGTCAAGGTGCAGGGCGCCATCCGCTCCATCAACGTCCTGGACCCCACCAGCGAGCTGTCCCGCTACGAGGACCAGGTGCGTCGGGTCGAGGCCCAGGCCGCCGGGCAGATGGAGCTGGCGGGCTCCTCCCTGGAGTCCCAGTTCGCCGAGCTCGAGGCCTCCGGTGCCGGGCTGGAGGCCGAGGCCCGCCTGGCCGCCCTCAAGTCCGGGCAGAACCCGGCGCTGCAGGCCTCCCCGCAGCAGGCGCCCGCCCAGATCACCGACGGCGACGAGGCCGCGATCAACGCCGCCTTCGAGGCCCTCAAGAACCAGGGTCAGCCGGTCGGCGAGGAGAAGTCCTCCTACTGAGCCGGCCGCGCCGCGAGGTCGGCGCGGCACGCATCAGCCCTGGGGGCCGCTCGGTTCTCGCCGCGATGACGAGAACCGAGCGGCCCCTCGTGTCCGCCGAGCCTGCTGAGACCGGCCCGGATCGGAGGACCGGGATCACGTGCCGATCGCTCACCGGCAGCCCCGGATAAGGTTGATATCGGTAGGGCTTCTCCGGGCGTCGTCGGAGGCTGTTGGACACCGGGACCGGTAGCATGGAGCCCATGAGCGTACCGACTTATCTTCTCGTCGATGGCGAGAACATTGACGCCACTCTCGGCATGAGCGTGCTGGGGCGGCGTCCCGAACCTGAGGAGCGGCCCCGCTGGGACCGCGTCCTCGCATACTGCGATGAGCTGTCCTCCGCCGACGCCGCCGAGGGTGAGGGGGACGAGGCCCGTGCCCTGTTCTTCCTCAACGCCACCAGCGGCCACATGCCCATGAGCTTCATCCAGGCCCTGCTGGCCATGGACTACCGCCCCGTTCCGCTGGCCGGTTCGGGAAGCAATGAGGAGAAGGTCGTCGACATCGGTATCCAGCGCACCCTGGAGGCGCTGGCCGAGCGGGTCGAGTCCGGTCAGGAGGCCCACATCCTGCTGGGCAGCCACGACGGCGACTACATCCCTCACATCGAGCGGCTCCTGCATGCCGGCGCCAAGGTGGGGATCCTGTGCTTCCGCGAGTTCCTCAACGCCCAGCTGGCCGGGATGGAGGGCGAGGGGCTGACGGTCTACGACCTGGAGAGTGACGTCAAGGCCTTCACCATCCCGCTGCCGCGCGTGTGCATCATCCCGCTGGAGGACTTCGACCCGCTGGCCTTCCTCTGATCCGTCGGCGGGGCGAGGACCGACGTCGTCGCCCCGCCTCATGTCACAATCCGACTCGCCGAAGAGCTGCGGCAGTCGCTTCTGTTCAGCAGCAACCACACAGCACCCGCGTTTTTGTGGGAATCCCAAGGCTTCCGAGCCGTGTCACGCGCTCTGGGTCACACCAGGCGCTTGACTCGTCAACAGCGACCATTCGGAACTCATTCAGGAAACGACCAGAAACTGAAGGGATGGTGTGGCGCATGGAGCGTTCCCAGCAGTCCCGCACCGAAGCTCACCTCCTTGTCGTCGACGATGAACCCAACATCCGCGACCTGCTCGCCTCGTCCCTGCGCTTCGCAGGCTTCGAGGTCTCGATCGCCGGAGACGGCAACGGCGCCCTCAAGACGGTGGAGAAGACGTCCCCGGACCTGGTGGTCCTCGACGTCATGCTGCCCGACATGGACGGCTTCACCGTGGCCCGGCGCCTGCGCGAGCGCGACGTGACCACCCCCATTCTCTTCCTGACCGCCCGTGACGACATGGCGGACAAGGTTCAGGGCCTGACCGTCGGCGGCGATGACTACGTCACCAAGCCCTTCGGCCTGGAGGAGGTCATCGCCCGTATTCGCGCCATCCTGCGCCGCACCCACGCCATCGAGAACGAGGACGACGGCGTCGTGCGCGTGGCCGACCTGGTTCTCGACGAGGACGCTCACGAGGTGTACCGCGCCGAGGTCGAGGTGGACCTGTCCCCCACCGAGTTCAAGCTCCTGCGCTACCTCATGCTCAACGCCGGACGCGTCGTGTCCAAGGCCCAGATCCTCGACCATGTCTGGGAGTACGACTGGAACGGCGACGCCGCGATCGTGGAGTCCTACATCTCCTACCTGCGTCGCAAGGTGGACCAGATCCAGGGGGCTGACGGCCAGCCCGTCACCCCGCTCATCCAGACTCGTCGCGGAGTGGGTTATATGCTGCGCGAGCCCAAGGCCGAGTGATGGTCGTGGCGCGTGGGGGGAGCACGCGCCCGGCCAAGTCGTCCGGCAAGCAGCACCGGCCGATCAAGCGGGGCCGATGGCACCCGATCACCGCGATCCAGCGGCCCTGGCAGGCGATGCCGCTGCGCACCCGCCTGACCCTCATGACGACGGGCCTGCTCGCCATCGGACTCATCGTCGTCTCCTTCGTGGTGACCTCGCTGCTCTACAGCCACATGATGGGGCAGATCGACAGCCAGCTGCGCACCACCTCGGTGGCCATCGGGAGCCAGGGACTGGCCCAGATCCGCGAGGGCGGAACCACCAGCGCCACCTTCCCCTCGAACTACTACGTCAAGGCCGAGTACCTCGATGCCAGCCGCAACGGGGAGTGGATCTCAGCCGACACCGCGGCGAAGTACGGCCGGCCGCAGATCAAGGGCCTGGACTACCAGCGGGCCCTGACCCACGCCGAGAAGAGCGACTACCCGATCACGACGGTCAACTCCGATCAGCCCGGCCACCAGTGGCGGATGATCACCCTGCTCATCCAGGACCAGGACACGGGCGAGTACACCGGCGCCGTGGCCCTGGCCCTCCCGCTGAGCGACGTCATGGAGACCGTGGAGAGGACCCGCCTGGTGGTGGCCCTGGCCGACGTCTCGATCATCTCGGTGGGCGCGCTCTTCGCCACCTATCTGGTTCACCGCTCCTTCCGCTCCCTGCGCCAGATCGAGGGCGTGGCCGGACGGATCGCCCACGGCGACCTGTCGGCCCGCATCCTGGTCACCGAGCCGCGCACCACGGAGGTCGGCTCGCTGCAGCGGGCGATCAACGCAATGCTCACCCAGAACGAGAACGCCTTCGCCGCCCAGGTCGTGGCTCAGGAGCGGATGACGCGATTCGTCTCCGACGCCTCCCACGAGCTGCGCACGCCCCTGGCCGCGATCCGCGGCTACGGCGAGCTCTACCGGATGGGCGGGGTGCCCGCGAACAAGACCGGCGAGGTGATGGGGCGCATCGAGACCGAGTCCAACCGCATGGGGCGCCTCGTCGACGACCTGCTCCAGCTGGCCCGGATCGACGAGGGCCGGGAGATGTCGATGGAACCGGTCAACCTCACCGAGCTGGCGGCCGGAGCCCTGAGCGACATGATGGTCCTGGCCCCCGAGCGCGACTGCGGCCTCATCCCCCTGGACCCCCACGACGAGACCGCCGGCCTGGAGGCGCCCTCCCTCCAGGTCATCGGGGACCGCGACCGCCTCTCCCAGATCCTCACCAACCTGCTGGGCAACGTGGTGCGCCACACGCCGGCCGGGACGCCGGTGGAGATCGCCATCGGCATGGCTCCCCCGCGCGCCAACCCGACGGCGCAGCCGGTCGTCGTCGTCGAAGTCCGCGACCACGGGCACGGGGTGCCGCCGGAGGCGGCCGAGAAGGTCTTCCAGCGCTTCTACCGCTCGGACACCTCCCGCAACCGGGAGACCGGCGGCTCCGGCCTGGGACTGGCGATCGTGCTGGGCATCGTGGCCGCCCACCAGGGCACGGTCCAGATGCTCCAGACCCCGGGCGGCGGCGCCACCGTCCACATCGAGCTGCCACCGGCGCCGGCCTGGTAGGCCCGCGAGTCCCGTGCCTTCAGTGATCGACCAGAGCCCGCCGTGCCGTCCCCCGAGCGTTCCGCCGACCGCCTCGCAAGAGTGGTGCGCGAGACACTGTGTCACGTCGACGTTGTGGCGAGGACAGTCCTACGATGGCACGCGTTCCATTTCCAACACGGAGACTGACCCATGGGTGTCATCGATGCACCGCAATGGCTCCTGCCGGCCTTCACCCGCTCGGTGAAGGCGCTCGGCGCCACGCAGCCCCCAGAGGCGATCCGCTCCGCCGGCGAGCTCCTCATTGAGCGCTGGTCCACACCGGACCGCCGCTTCCACAATCTTCGCCACCTCATCGACATGCTCGCGCGCGTCGACGAGCTGGCCGAGGAGTCCCACAACCCGGACATCATGCGGGTCGCCTGCTGGTACCACGGGTGCGTCTTCTCCTCCGACGCCGAGGAGGTCAGCCGTGGCAACGGCGGCGAGGACGAGACCGCCTCGGCGGCCTTCGCCGAGGCGGACCTGCACCACCTGGGCGTCCCGATGGAGACGGTCAAACGGGTGTGCTGCCTCATCGTCAACCTCAAGCGGCACATGCTCGACGAGAACGACATCGACGCCCAGGCGCTCATCGACGCCGACCTGGGGACCCTGGCCGTGGACCCGCAGACCTATGCCGAGTACGTGCGTCTGCTGCGCGAGGAGTACTCCCACATCCCCATGGAGGAGTACCTGCGCGGGCGCCTGACGATCGTCTCGCGGCTCCTGGACCGCGAGCACCTCTTCCACTCCCCTCTGGGCGAGCGCTGGGAGCACGCGGCTCGGGAGAACCTGTCGGCCGAGCAGCGACGGCTCAAGGAGAAGCTCGCCAAGCTCGCCGCCGAGCGGGACGGGCAGGACCCCCAGGGCCATCAGGCGGCGCCCGAGCCCCCGGCCGCTCCGACACCGACGCGCCTCTTCACGGCGGCCTCGGCCGACCCCGCGGCCGGTGCCGCCGGTTCGGCGCCTCAGCGGCTCGACGACGTCGCCGGGAGCGCTCCGCGCACTCCTCCGCTGGGCCTGCGGGCACTGACCGCGGCCGGGCAGCCGGCGCCCGGACCGTCCCAGGACGGGAACACGCTGCGTATCGACACCGCTGAGCTCAGGGCCCTCAGGCCCACGGCCTCGGCAACGACTCCGGCGCCGGCCGCCTCATCGTCCTCGCTGCCGCCCTCGCCATCGAGTGCGTCCTCACCGCTCACCCCCGCCCGGGGCGTTCCGGCCGTCTCGGCCGCCTCCCCCGCGCGTCGGCCCGGCGAGGCGCCCGCTGAGCGTGGCGAGGCCCGCGAGGACAAGGACGGCGAGGAGCCGATGGCCCACACGGCCTCGATGGAGTCCTGCATCGCCGACCTGGACCTGCTCATGTGCTCACGCAACCGCGCCGATGAGTCCGAGGACCGCCGCGCCCGGGTCCAGGCCGAGCGGGACAAGCTCGCCGAGAAGCTGCGGGCCAAGACCCAGGAGGCCAAGGAGCTGCGCGAGGCCCGCACCGGCGAGATCACCCCCATCACCGAGGAGATCATCGACGACGGCGCCAGGGACCTCTGAAGCGGCCCGCCTGCCAGGGCCCGGGCCGCCGCGGGTCCTCCGGGGCCACAGGCCGTCATCGGCAGGCCCAGTCCACAGGGCCGACCGCCGGCCCGACGCTCACCCGGGTCCTGCCCCTACCGTGAGAGGCACAGCGTGCACCCCCGTGCACCGCAGTGCACCCCGGCGGACGACCCTGCCCGGTCATCGGTCCGCCTCTCACGAAAGGACCCCGTCATGCCCGTCTACTCCGTCGACACCAGCGCGGTGGCCGACACCGCCGCCCGGACTCGCACCCGCATCTCAACGATCCAGACCGAGGTCGATGCCATGCAGGGCGATATCGGCCTGCTCCAGTCCTCCTGGACCGGGACGGCGTCGGACTCCATGGCCACCTGCGCGGCCGACTGGCACCTCACCCAGCTGCAGGTGCAGTCCAACCTCGACCAGATCAGTCTGGCCCTGGACAACGCCGCCGTGTGCTACGACGACGCCGAGACCACCAACCAGGGCCGTTTCGCCACCCCCACGCCGGCTCCTGCCCCGGCGCCCGCCCCGGCCCAGGCCGCGAGCCCAGGGCCCGTGGCAGGCTGGTAGCCGGCTGCTTGACGGCCCGAGGACCTGAGCGCTCCCGCCGTTGCGGCCTGCGCAGCGCCAGCAGCAGGCGAAAGCGGCGGGCCGCCCCTCACGCGCGTGAGAGACGGCCCGCCGCCGGGTCCCGGTCCCGGCCGCGTGGCGGCCGGGGCTACCGGAGTGTGACTGGCTCGTGTCGAGTCATGTCGATCGGTAGTCGATCAGTACATGCCGCCCATGTCGCCGGCGCCGCCCTCGGCCGGAGCGGCCGGGGGCTCGGGCTTGTCAGCCACGACGGCCTCGGTGGTCAGGAACAGACCGGCGATGGAACCGGCGTTCTGCAGGGCGGAGCGGGTCACCTTGACCGGGTCGGCGATGCCGGCGGCCAGCAGGTTGACGTACTCACCGGTGGCGGCGTTGAGGCCCTCACCGGTGGGCAGGTTGCGCACGCGGTCCACGACGACGCCGCCCTCGAGACCGGCGTTGGCCGCGATCTGCTTGAGCGGGGCCTCCACGGCGACCTTGACGATCGCGGCACCGGTGGCCTCGTCGCCCTCGAGCTTGAGGGAGTCGAGGACCTCGGCGGCCTGGAGCAGGGCGACGCCACCGCCGGCGACGATGCCCTCCTCGACGGCGGCCTTGGCGTTGCGCACGGCGTCCTCGATGCGGTGCTTGCGCTCCTTGAGCTCCACCTCGGTGGCGGCACCGGACTTGAGGACGGCCACGCCGCCGGCCAGCTTGGCCAGGCGCTCGGAGAGCTTCTCGCGGTCGTAGTCGGAGTCGGAGTTCTCGATCTCCAGGCGGATCTGCGAGGTGCGGGCATCGATGGCGTCCTTGTCGCCGGCGCCCTCGACCAGGGTGGTCTCGTCCTTGGTGACGACGACCTTGCGGACCTGGCCCAGGTCCTCCAGGGTGGCGTTCTCCAGCTTGAGGCCGACGGTCTCGGAGATGACCGTGCCGCCGGTGAGGATCGCCATGTCCTGGAGCATCGCCTTGCGGCGGTCGCCGAAGCCGGGGGCCTTGACGGCCACGGACTTGAAGGTGCCGCGGATGCGGTTGACGACGAGGGTGGCCAGGGCCTCGGCCTCGACGTCCTCGGCGATGATGGCCAGCGGCTTGCCGGTCTGCATGACCTTCTCCAGCAGCGGGAGCAGGTCCTTGACGTTGGAGATCTTGGACTCGACCAGCAGGACGTAGGCGTCCTCCAGGACGGCCTCCTGGCGGTCGGGGTCGGTGACGAAGTAGGGGGAGATGAAGCCCTTGTCGAAGCGCATGCCCTCGGTGACCTCGAGCTCGAGGCCGAAGGTGTTGGACTCCTCGACGGTGACGACGCCCTCGTGGCCGACCTTCTCCAGGGCCTCGGCGATGAAGGCGCCGATCTGCTCGTCAGCGGCGGAGATGGAGGCGGTGGCCGCGATCTCCTCCTGGGTCTCGACGTCCTTGGCGTCGGCGAGCAGGCGCTCGACGACGGCCGTGACGGCCTTCTCGATGCCGCGGCGCACGGCGATCGGGTTGGCGCCGGCGGCGACGTTGCGCAGGCCCTCGCGCACCAGGGCCTGGGCCAGGACGGTGGCGGTGGTGGTGCCGTCACCCGCGACGTCGTCGGTCTTCTTGGCGACCTCCTTGACGAGCTCGGCACCGATCTTCTCGTAGGGCTCCTCGAGCTCGATCTCCTTGGCGATGGTCACGCCGTCGTTGGTGATCGTGGGGGCGCCCCACTTCTTGTCGAGCACGACGTTGCGGCCCTTGGGGCCCAGGGTGACCTTGACGGTGTCGGCGAGGGTGTTGAGGCCGCGCTCCATGCCGCGGCGGGCCTCCTCGTCGAAGGCGATGATCTTGGACATTGAGTTTCCTCCACTGCGTGGTAGGGGCGGCCGGCTCGTGCCCGCGACGGACGGATCGGTCCCCGGGCGTTCACGTCACGCCCGACGCCGGCCCTCACGTTCCAGCCTGGATGAACTTGGTGCATTCGTGGATGCATTGTCACTCGAGGACCCCGAGTGCTAACCGCAATGCTGGCACTCTCGGCCCTTGAGTGCAAGGCGCTCAGATCTGATCGGCGTCGAATCCTCCGACGGCGAAGCAGGGAATCGCCGCAGCCCTCCGAGCAGTCCCTCCCCTCAGCCGTGCTGCCCGGCTCACGCGCCTTCGTCGGCGGCCGGCGCCGCAGTGGCCAGCAGGATGAGCGCGCAGGTCCAGGCCAGGGGCGCGGGGCCCGCCGGGGCGCCGTCGGCCAGGACCTTCTCCGGCAGCGCTCCAACGCCGGTGCGGTGCGTCTCGAGCCACGACAGCAGCCGGGCGCCCTCGTCCTCCATCCCCAGCGACAGGGCCGACCAGGCCATGAGCGCGGTCTCCGGTGTCCAGGAGACGCCGTCGTCGCGCCAGCCGGAGCCCGGGGCCAGGCCGCCGGCGGGGCGTCGCATGCGCGCAGCGGCCGTCCGCCTGATCTCACGGGCTCCCGCCAGCGGCTCGGTGAAGGGCGGCAGGACCAGCGCGATGGCGGCGTCGACGTCGTCACGCCGTACGTGGCGCCCCCAGGAGGGGGCGAAGCGCATCTCCATGGCGCTGCGCACCACCGTGGTCCGGTCGGCCAGATCCCGGGGCGGGACGCCGAGGTCGACTCCGGCCCCGGCCAGCGCCGTCGCAGCCTCGAGCCCCAGGAGCACCGGCGCCGCCGTTCCCAGGGTGAGCACGGTCTCGGCGACCTCCCAGTAGTCGGGCGCCGGGGCGGGCAGGTGCGAGGGCGCGTCCGTGATCGTCAGGAGCCGGGAGGCGGCGCGCGCCAGATGCGTTCCCACCGAGCCGTCCAGCTCGGAAGCGGGAGCACCGTCGGCCAGGAGCCGGGCCGCGGCCCACAGGAACCACCCGGCGCCGTCGGACTGGGCCGGGCGGTTGTCCGGTACCTGGCCGCTACTGGTGTACCGGGCCTCGAAGCCGCCGTCGGCCCGCTGCCAGGAGGCCAGGTTCCTCAGGACGCCGAGGGCCTCTCCGGGCAGGCTCACCGCGCTGAGGGCGGCCGCGGCGAAGGCGGCGTCCCGCGGCCAGACGTAGCGCCAGCTGCCGACCGGCGCGGCCACCACCGCGCCCGGAGGGAAGACCTCCGCGTCCTGCGGCCGTCCTTGCTGCTCGGGGGCGGCCCCGAGCTGCTCGGACGTCGCTCCGGCCGTGGGGCCGCTCGTGGGACCCTCACTGACCGCGGAGCTCTGAGTCGACACCGTCTGCGGAGCAACGGGCGGTCCCGCCGCGAGGACCGGCCCGGTCAGGGCCAGCAGGTCGGTCAGGGCGCCGTCGGCCAGCTCCTTCCACCGGCCTGCGGGAAGGCGGGCCGCCTCGCGACGGGCGAGCGCCTGATGCGCCAGGGCGTCGCGCTCCGGCGTCGTCAGCCCCCAGCGCGTGGGGTCCTCGGGCAGGCGGGTTCCCGGCACGTAGGAGACCGGGCCGCCCGGGGGCAGGGGATACAGAGCCCCTCCCCCGCCTACAACGAGGCCGCTGCTCCGCAGGGTCGGGTTACGGCGAGCCAGGCCCTCCAGACGGGGGCCGGCCCAGAGGGCCGCGGCGGCGGTGAGCGGAACCGCTGCGGCAAGAGCCAGGACCCGACGACGTCCGAGACGCGCCAGCGGCCTCATGGGCCTGTACTACCCGCTACGCCTTGTAGTCATCGCGCAGGATGACGACGATCGGGTTGGACTGCGCGTTCTCAGCGCTCTCCACCACGTTGGTGATCCCCAGCTTCTTGCCGACCTCCTCGGCCGCGGCGCGGTTCTCCGGGGAGCTGAAGTAGACCGTCGACTTGGTCGGCTCCGCGTTCTCATAGATCCCGGGGGTGACCTCCACCGCGGTGAAGCCACCGTTGGTGAGCTTGTCGCTGGCGCCCTTGGCCAGACCGCTGGTCTCCGTCCCGTTGGACACGGTGACCCCGGTGTTGAAGTCGACGTTGCCGGAGGCGCTTGCCGACGCGCCGGCGCTGGGACTGGCAGAGGCGTCGGCGGACTTGTCATCTGCGGGCTTGGAGGCCTCAGTGGACTTCCCGCCCGAGGCCTGGTTGTTGGCCTGTCCGCTCTGGGCGGGCTGGGCCGACGAGGCCGCACCCGATGAGCCTGAGCCCGAACCGTTGAGGAACAGCGTCACCGCCCCCCAGGCGAGTGCCGGAACAATGATGATGATGGCCAGCAGCGGCACCCAGCTGCGCCACCGGGGCGCCTGAGCGCGGTGCACGCCCACCGGAACCGGACCGTCATCCTCGCCGACGTCGAACTCGTCCTCGGGGTAGTCATAGTTGCTCACCCTTCACAAGATACCGGTCCGAGCGTCGTTCGTCGGGTATTGCTCGCCACGTCCGGCTCACAGAACCGTGACATCGGGGTCGGCAAGATCCTGCAGGCGCCGTCACTGGGCCGTTAGGCTCTCAGCGTGACAACTGCCAAGCCCCTGTCCGAGCTCATCGACCCCTCCTGGGCGCGTGCCCTGGCGCCCGTGGAGCCCACGATCCATGAGATCGGGGAACGGCTGCGTGAGGAGGTGGCCTCCGGCGTCGGGTACCTTCCGGCGGGAACGGATGTGCTGCGCGCCTTCACCTACCCGATGGACAAGGTGCGTGTCCTCATCGTCGGCCAGGACCCCTACCCCACGCCGGGTCACCCCATGGGACTGAGCTTCTCGGTGGCCCCCGGTGTGCGGCCCCCGCGCAGCCTGGAGAACATCTTCCGCGAGCTGGTCAGCGACCTGGGCGTGCCCCAGCCGACGTCGGGGGACCTCACGCCGTGGTGCGAGCAGGGCGTCATGCTGCTCAACCGGGTTCTCACCGTTCGCCCGGGGGCTCCGGCCTCGCACAAGGGCTGGGGCTGGGAGACGGTGACGCAGCGCGCGATCGAGGCCCTGGTTGAGCGCGACGCCCCGCTGGTGGCGATCCTGTGGGGGCGGCCGGCGCAGTCCCTGACCCCGATGCTGGGTCAGACGCCGATCATCGCCTCACCGCACCCCTCCCCATTGTCCGCCTCGCGCGGGTTCTTCGGCTCGCGCCCCTTCAGCCGTGCCAACACGATCCTCACGGAGATGGGGGCCGCTCCCGTGGACTGGCGCCTGCCCTAGAGTCTTTAGAGTCCCTCGAGTCGTGCAGCAGCCTCCGGGCCGCCGGTGCCTCCACGGCCGGTGTCCTCTTGTTCTCCGCCACCTGATCCTCGGCCTCCCGCCCCTACTCCACGACTCTCAGACTCTACTGGAGGACGGTTAGCGGTACTGCACGACCCCCTAACCGTCGTGCAGTACCGCTAACCGTCCTCCAGTGCCATCCAGACCCCGTGCAGTGCACTCTCCCACTGGCCGATCGCGTGGGCCCGGGCGTCGTCGGTCCCCTCAATCGCCCCGCGGGGTCCCGCACCTCCGAGACAGCCGACGACGAACGGCCTCGTCCCGCGAAACATCCTCATCCTGTTCCCCGGGGAAGCCGGCGCCCCAGCATCGAGGCCTCGCGCAGCCCCGCGTCCAGATGCATCCCTGTCCAGGCCAGCTCCTGGCGAGGACGTAGACCCGAGATCTCCTGAGGCGACAGCTTCGATAAGACCTTCGCGCCAAGTCGGTCCGGTCGCATCATGTCGCCGTAGGACACGCGCAGCACCGTCCATCCCTGAGCCTCAAGCGCATCCTGACGACGCTTCTCCTTCCACAGATCCGCGGAGCTCCGGTACTTCTTCCTGCCGTCGGCCTCCAGGACGAGCCTCTGTCCGGGCCAGCACAGATCTACCCACCAGCACCCCTCGGACGTGTCAATGGGGTACTGCAACTGAGGAATCGATAATCCAAGGACCAGTACCAGCCACCTCACCGCGCTCTCGAGCGCGGACTCGGCAAATGGCGTCGCCAGACTGAGCACCGCCCGAGCCTGCGCCATCCCACGGCGCCTCGGCTCGCGCTCGAGCATGCGCGCCCACTCCCGCCTCACTCGGGTCATCGTCGTCGTGCAGAGCTCGGGCCGCTCCCTATGAGGGTGGCAGTAGCGGCGCAGCACGGAGTCGGCGATGGACAGCGCATTGTGCGCCGGCTCGTCGAAGGCGCAGTCATAGGCGGTGCGCACCGCCGTCGTCGCCGCCACCTGCCCCACCGGTGCGACCTCATCTGGGGCCAGGGTGAGATGTCGTCGCCACAGGGTGATGTCCCGGCAGGGAGAGGAGTCTGCGGAGCTGTCCGGAATCGGCATAGGTGTGCCGTGGTCCGGCACCCAGATGCGGGGCAGAGTGACGTGGACCTGACGTGGGGTACTGGACACCGCCAGGTACACATCGGGCTCCTGGGAGAACATGTCAAGGTCGAGCACCAGGGCAGCGGAGGCGTGCGAGAGGGAGACTGCCGAGAACTGGCTGAGTTGAGCGACTATGGCTCGCGCCAGCGACAGCGTGTGACGGTGCTGCCAGCGCTCAGCATCACGATTCGGCAGCCAGTAGTAACCACGCGCCAGACGGACGTAGGCGAGTGAAGGAAGACAGCCTCCCGGAGACCGGCTCGAGGTGCGTACCAGGCGTGGTCGCAGATCGATATCGGATCCGGGGGACGGTGATCGCGGTGTCATGACTCAAGACTGCGCACCGCGAGGCCGCCAGGCACGTCTCGCAACGAGCTCTGTGGACCAAGGGTGCACGACTGGGAGCTGTGGCTCCGCGTCCTCCTCGGAACTTCGGAACTGGCTCGTAACGACGTCGTACGCCAGCTACGTCGGGCTGCTCTGGCGGCTCGGACGCCACTGGGCCCGGGCCTTCTCTCTCCCGCCCTGCTCCACGACGCTCAGACTCCAATGGAGGACGGTTAGCGGCACTGCACGACGGTTAGGGGTTCGTGCATTACCGCTAACCGTCCTCCAGTACCACCCAGACCCCGTGCAGTGCACTCTCCGACTGGCTGACGGCGCGGCCGCAGATGTCGCCTGCACCCCAAGCCCCTCATATATTCCCCAGATAGCCGACGACGATCAGACACCTCCGCGTGACACTCAACCGGAAGCCGTCTGGTAGACACGGCCCATGTCCGAACGCCACTCAGAGCAGTCCCCTCAGCCCTCTCAGCCCCCGGCTCAGCCCACGCCCGCCGACGGCGCCCCCGCCACGCCGGCCCCGACCCGCCCCAGGGCGCGCCACGCCGCCGGCCCGGCCACGATCGACCTGGACAAGATCGCCCAGTACCTGCCGCGCACCGGCATCGGCACCGATGTCCACGCCTTCGCCGCCCCCGACTCGGGCACCCCCATGCACCTGGCCTGCCTGGAGTGGCCCGGCGAGGTGGGCCTGGCCGGTCACTCCGACGGCGACGTCGTCGCCCACGCCTGCTGCGACGCCCTGTTCTCCGCCGCCGGGCTGGGGGACCTGGGCTCCAACTTCGGCACCGCCGAGCCGCGGTGGAAGGGCGCCTCCGGGGCCGCGCTCCTGGGTGAGGCCGCCCGCCGCGTGCGCGAGGCCGGCTTCGAGATCGGCAATATCGCCGTCCAGCTCGTGGGCGAGCGCCCGCGCGTGGCCGCCCGCACCGCTGAGGCCTCCCGGGCCCTGTCCGACGCGGCGTCGGCCCGGGTCTCCTTCACCGCGACCACCACCGACCACCTGGGATTCCTGGGCCGCACCGAGGGTCTGCTCGCCGTCGCCACCGCCCTGGTCTACCCCGTCCCCGGAGCCGCCCTGCGCGACTGACCCACCGGAGAGGCGCGCGACCGCACCTGACGGGCCGGCGTCTGAGCTCCCGGGGCTCCCGGACCGGCCCCGGCCCCGTACGGCACGGTCCCGGACACGAGGACCCGCGCGCCCCGCGCGAGCCCGCCTCTCAGCACGCCCTGGCACGAGCCTCGGGGAAAGGCCCTGAGACCCGGTGGACAGCACGCGGCCAGGTAGCCTGTGCCCGTGAGCACCACACCCACTGAGCCCACTCGGTCCGCCGAGCCCGCCGAGCCCATCGCGCCCGCGGCGCCCGCCTCGCCCGTGGGCGCGGCCGAGCCGGCCCTGCGCCTGTACGACTCCGCCGCCCGCGCCGTCGTGCCGCTGGCCCCCACGGCCACCCCCGGCCTGGTGACGATCTACCTGTGTGGTGCCACCGTCCAGGGCTCTCCCCACATCGGCCACATGCGCAGCGGCATCGCCTTCGACGTCCTGCGCCGCTGGCTCGAGCGCAGCGGCCAGCAGGTCCGCCTCATCCGCAACGTCACGGACATCGACGACAAGATCCTCAGCAAGTCGGCCGACGCCGAGCCGCCGGTGCCGTGGTGGGCCTGGGCCCAGCGCTTCGAGCGGGAGTTCGACGCCGCCTACCGCGCCCTGGGAGTGGCGGCCCCCACCTACGAGCCGCGCGCCACCGGCCACGTCCCCGAGATGATCGACCTGGTCCAGCGCCTGCTGGACGCCGGCCACGCCTACATCGGCGAGTCCGGCAACGTCTACTACGACGTGCGCTCCCTGCCCGGCTACGGGTCGCTGACCAACCAGCGCCTGGAGGACCTGGCCACCACCGAGGACGAGTCCCAGCTGGACGACGACGTCGAGGCCGACAAGCGCGACCCGCGCGACTTCGCCCTGTGGAAGGCCGCCAAGCCCACCGAGCCGGCCGACGCCGCCTGGGACGCCCCCTGGGGCCGGGGCCGGCCCGGCTGGCACCTGGAGTGCTCGGCCATGTCGCGCCGCTACCTGGGCGAGACCTTCGACATCCACGGCGGCGGCATCGACCTGCGCTTCCCTCACCACGAGAACGAGCAGGCCCAGTCCCACGGCGCCGGCTGGGGCTTCGCCCGCCACTGGGTCCACAACGCCTGGGTGACCATCAAGGGCGAGAAGATGAGCAAGTCGCTGGGCAACTCCCTGGTGGTGGCCGAGCTGCTCAAGCGCTACGACGCCGCCGTGCTGCGCCTGGCCCTGGGCACCGTCCACCACCGCTCCACCGTGGAGTTCTCCGAGGAGACCCTCGCCGACGCCGAGGCCCTGTGGGAGCGCCTGTCCGGCGCGATCCTGCGGGCCTATGAGCTCACCGAGCCCCGCTCCGACGACGGAGCCCCAGGCGCGTCCGGCGGGCCCAGCCCCGTCGACGCCCCCGCCGAGCAGGTGCGCGCCCGGGCCCTGCCCGGTGAGTTCACCGCCGCCATGGACGAGGACCTCAACCTGGCCGGCGCCATGGCGGTCGTCCACGCCACCCTCAAGGCCCTCAACGTCGCTCTCGCCAAGGCCGAGGCCGGGTCGGGCGGCAGCGAGGGGGCCGACGCAGACCTGCGCGAGACGGTGACCGGCCTGGCCCTGGACCTGCGCTCCCAGCTCGACGTCCTGGGCCTGGACCCGCTGGCCGAGCCCTGGCGCACCCACGTCCTCGACGGCGTCGGCTCCTCCCAGGGAGGCGCCGCCATGGAGACCCTCGACCGGCTCATCCAGCACGACCTCGACGAGCGGGCTCGGGCCCGCGCCGCCAAGGACTGGCCGCGCGCCGACGCCCTGCGGGACAAGCTGACCCAGGCCGGCGTCGTCGTCGAGGACTCGCCGTCGGGCGCCCGCTGGCACCTGGCCTGAGCGGCCCAGCACCTCGCCGCCCCGCGGCGACCGTCTCCCCGCACACTCCCCGCACATTCCCCGCCCACGTTGAATCACCTCAGCACCATCACGAACAGGAGGCCCCGGATGCCCGGCAACGAGCAGTACCCCGGCGCCAAGCGCCGCCCCGGCTCGAAGAAGGGCCCCACGAAGGGCTCCGGCGGCCAGCGCCGCAAGGGCCTGGAGGGCAAGGGCCCCACCCCGCGCGCGGAGAACCGCGTCGGCCACCCCAAGGCCCGGGCGAGGGCCCGCGCCGAGGCCAGGGCCTCCCAGCCCACCCGGGCCAAGCAGCTCGAGAAGCTCAAGCGCCGCTTCGACGTGCCCGAGGACCACGAGATCCTGTGCGGGCGCAACGCGGTGGCCGAGGCCGCCTACGCCTCGGTGCCCATCACCCGGGTCTTCATGGCGGTCTCCGCCCAGTCCGACGAGCGCCTGGGCGCCGTCGTGCGCCGCGCCGCCCTGCTGGGCGCCCCGGTGCTGGAGACCACCAAGCTGGACCTGGACGCCCTGACCGACTCCGCCGCTCACCAGGGCGTGGCCATCGAGGTGCCCGCCTACGAGTACACCACCGCCCGTGACCTGCTGGGCCGCGCCCGCTCGCTGGGCCGCACGCCGCTGCTGGTGGCCCTGGACCAGGTGACCGATCCCCACAACCTCGGCGCGGTCCTGCGCAGCGCCGGAGCCTTCGGGGCCGACGGCGTCATCATCCCCGAGCGCCGCTCGGTCGGTGTCAACGCCACCGTCTGGAAGGTCTCCGCCGGCGCCGCCGCCCGGGTGCGCGTGGCCCGCGAGACGAACCTCGTGCGCGCCCTGGAGCAGCTGAAGAAGGAGGGCTGCTTCGTCGTCGGCCTGGACGGCTCGGGCAGCACCGCCATCGAGGACCTCACCCTGGCCGACTCCCCCCTGGTACTCGTCACCGGCGCGGAGGGGACGGGCCTGTCCCGCCTGGTGCGCGAGACCTGCGACGTACTGGCCTCGGTGCCGATCAGCCGCAGCGTGGAGTCCCTCAACGCCGCCGTCGCCACGGGCATCAGCCTCTACGAGGTCGACCGCCTGCGGCGCAGGGCCGCCGGCAGCGCCGGCTGACCCCGGCCCGACCGATCCGGCCGGGCCGTCTGCCCCAATCGCTCCGGCTGACCTGGTCACAAACGCCCGGCATTACCCGAACACTTCCCCATGAAGGCCCCGTTGCTGACACAATGGGCCGCATCCGATCCACAGGAGGTCCCCATGGCCCAGGACGCTTCGCAGCGCTGGAACCGCACCGACGGCGTACTCATCGCGCCGGGCACGACGCCGGAGGCCGTCGCCGACGCCTTCGCCGCGCGCGGGGTGGTCGTGCGTCTGGAGTGGTTCCCGGCCACCACCCACCTGCTCAGCCTCACCCTCATGACCGACGTCGAGGGCCGGGTCGCGGTGACGCCCCCCTCGCGCGGGGGTGTGGTGCCCGGCCCGCGCGTCAGCGAGCTCGTGGAGTCCCTGGCCCGGGAGTTCACGGCCGACGTCGCCGTGGGGCCGGCCACCTTCAACGCCCTGCCCGACGACGTCGAGCTGCCCACGATCTCCAGCCACGGCTCGGCCAGCGCCCGCACCGTGGTGGTCTCCCCGATGAGCGCCTACATGGTGCCCCTGCAGGCCACGCTGCTGGAGCGTCCGCTGGCCGTTGCCTCGACCCCGAGCCTGGACCGCCGCATCGTCATGTACTCCGGTGAGGGCACGGACCTGGGCACCTTCGGCTGGGACGACGAGTCCCTGCCGGCCCTGGTGCTGACCGCCGACGCCGAGGACATGTCCATCCGCGCCATCCCCACCGGGGACCCGGAGGACGACGCCGTCTTCTCCTGGGGCATGACCTCGCGCTACGTCTGGGGCGGGGTCGACGAGCCCGGGCCGGCCCTGAGGTCCCTGGTCGACGAGCTCCTGGCGGACCTGACCGACGCCTCGGGGATCGTTGACGCCATCCCGGGAGCGGACCTGGAGGCCGCGACCGCCGCCATCGTTCAACCCGGCATCGACGGTTTCGCCGCGATGCTCCAGGCCCTGGGGCTGCCCGACTGGGTGCTGGAGGTCCTCACCGGCCGCCTGGCCCCGGTGGAGGTCCCCGGCGTCGTCGTGCACGAGCCGCGCGGACTGTCCAACGCCGTGGGTCGCAGCGTGGGCCTGCTGCTGGCCGACCCCTCCACCCCGGGATCGGCCTTCTGGCAGGGTTACGTGCGCACCGTGACGGACAAGCCGTGGGCCGTGCGGGGCGCCGCGCTCCTGGAGGCGGGCCTGGGCGGCGCGCTCCTGGGGGCCGCTGTGCGCCGTCGCCGCTCGACCGGGAACCTTCCGGGCGGGGTGGCCGCGGTGGGCGCCTTCCTCCTCGTGGACGCCATCACGGAGGTCTCCCTGGCCTCCTGGACGCGTCACCGCGAGCTGCGTCGGCGCGCCGACGAGGAGATGGCCCTGGTCGCCGAGGAGCTCGGCGCCTGAGAGCCCGAGCCAGCCGGCTCGAGCGTATGGAGGGGCCTGTTCACGAGCTCGTCGTCATGACTGCCGCCAGGGCGGCAGACTGGACGCACCGCGTGACCTACGGAGCGACCGAACGCATCGTGAACCAGCTGACCAACGCTATAGGCAACGCCGTCATCAGGATCATCAGCAGCACAACGAGAACGAAGATCAGCGATCCCTTCTCGGAGCGGGACATACCGCGGAGCTTTCCGAAGCTCAGGGCGCCCGGATCGCCTCGGAGAATGGAAGCGCGGTAGAACACCGGGACCATCTGACCGGGCTGCACCGCGAACTGAAGACGCGGCTTAGGGCTCAGGAATGCTGTGAAACAGTCGACGACCACACTCACCGACCCCGGCGGTACCGCGATCCTCACGGACTGGCCCGCGGACAGGCGCAGCTGCCAACTGTTGATCGTGACGGACACGGTGCTCTTCCCTGGCAGCGAGACGGACGGGTCGAAGTACAGGTCGATGAAGGCACTGTTCTCCGGCGTCGCCCCGGTCAGGGCCTGAAAAGCGGGGACATTCGCCGTCATATCGATACCTCTCTCGTCGTCACTCCGTAAGGCTTATTCATTGGAGTGTCCGCTGCATGGTTGCCGTATTCCTCGACCTGCGGTGAGCGCGCCAGTCCTTCGGTGTCCACAGAAATGACATTAGAAGGATCCCGGCTCGCGAGGGGCGGGCAGATCGTTGGAATCACGCCGATCCGCCGGATCGAATCTGTGGGCTGGGGGTCCAATGTCATTCCTGTGGACACCCCGGCGACGTGACGCGGGCTTCCTGGTGATCCGAGGCCGCCGAGCCCTTGTCCCAGTGCCGTATCCATGGCTCTCCGGTTCGAGCCTTCGAGGTGCGGCCTCGACGACCATGTGAACGCAGGGGTCAAGCCCCTGCCTCCGCTACGACATCCATCGCACCGGCCAACAGACACCCCGGTCAGGGCCTGAAAAGCGGGGACATTCGCCGTCACACCGATGCCTCTCTCGTCATCACTCCGCCTGTCTCCAAGTCCTTAACCGGGCCGAACACTCTCTCTCATCAGGTTACGGCGGCCCCAGGCTGCTCACGAACCACGCGAGCAATGCGATAGGGATCATCGTGAGAAGCATCCCGCCAAGAAGGACGATGAACATGGTTTTCATCGTGGCGGCATCCCTGCGCTCAGAAGGCGTGGGGCCCTCGAGCTTCTGGAACGTCAGCACTCCCGGATTACGGTTGAAGCGGGAGGCCCGACGGCGCACTCGCTCCCTGCCTGCCGCTCCCCCGTCTCTATTCCCCCTTGAACTTCATGCCGGCGGTGAAGCCGAAGGGGTTGGCCGCGTAGTCGGCCAGCGTCTGCTCGTCGCGGGCGGCGAACTCGGCGTCGTCCTCGGGCAGGGGCTCCTCGGACTCGTCGTCGACGACGATCGCCTCCATCTCCTGGGTGTCCCCGACCCCGAGGTAGGCCCGCTCGTCACGGTGCTGGGGCAGCACCGTGGCCACATAGTCGTCCACCGCCTCCTGGGTGGTGACGTAGCGGTCCTGCGCCTCGGACATGTACCAGCGGTGCTCCAGGATCTCGTGGAAGATCTCCGCCGGCTCGAGCTTGCGGCGCATCTCCATGGGGACCGCGTGGATGGTGGGCTCGAAGACCTCCGCCAGCCAGGCGTGGGCCACGAGCTCGATGGGGTCGTCACTGCGCCCGGACATGGCCCGGTAGGCCTCCAGGTCGTTGAGCATGCGCTGCCCCTGGCGCTCCTGGACGTCCAGGCCGGTCAGCCGCATCACCTGACGGTGGTAGTGGCCGGCGTCGACGACCTTGGGCTGGATGGTGATGTGCTCGCCCTGGGAATCGGTGTTCATGGTCAGCTCGGCGACGTCGTAGCCCATCTCATTGAGTCGCTGGACCCGGCGGCGCAGGCGCCAGCGCTCATCCATGGAGAAGGACTCCTCGGCGGTGAGGACGTCCCACAGCTCGGTGTAGCGGCTGACGATGCGGTCCCCGACCTCGATGGTGTCCACGCTCGGCTCCAGCAGGGCGCCGGCCTGCAGGTCCATGAGCTCGCCGATGATGTTGGTGCGGGCCACGTCGATGTCGTAGAGGCGCTTGCCCTCGGTGAGCCCCTCGGGGTGGAGCTCACCGGTCTCGGCGTCCACGAGGTAGGCGGCGAAGGCGCCGGCGTCGCGGCGGAAGAGCGTGTTGGACAGGGACACGTCCCCCCAGTAGAAGCCCAGCAGGTGCAGGCGCACCAGCAGCACGGCGAGCGCGTCGATGAGCCGGGTGGCGGTCTCGGGCCGCATGTACTGGCTGAACAGCGCCCGGTAGGGCAGGGAGTAGGACAGGTGCTCGGTGATGAGCACGGAGTTGAGCTCCTCCCCCCTGACGCTGCGCCGGCCGGTGATGACCGCCGTCGGCTGCACGCAGGGCGCCCCCAGCCGCAGCAGGTCGCGCAGGAGCTCGTACTCGCGGTGCGCCACGGACTCGCCGATCTCCTTGACCGCGATGACGCGCTCGGAGAGGTTGACGAAGCGCACGATGTGGCGGGACAGACCACGGGGCAGCGCGGCGAGGACCTCGGTGGGCCACTCCTCCAGGGCCGTCTCCCAAGGGAGGTCAAGCAGCGCCGGGTCAATCGTCGCCGCCGTGATCTTCATGGACTGGGACATGACGTCATTCTTTCAGGCCAGGGCCCCCTTCGCCTTTCGAGGCGTGAGCGGCAGCCCACACCCTTCACGGCGTCGGGGGGCGATCCGTTTCTCACCGAGCGGGGCGGTCTCCAGTCCGGTGTCCGACGGCGCCGCGCGGCCGCCCGCCGGTCGGCACGGCCGGTCCGGTGCCCCGGACCGACCCCGCCCCGGTGAGCGCGACGACGGCGCCGCCCCCGCGAGAGGGAACGGCGCCGTCGTCGTCAGCATCCTCAGGCAGGCAGGCGCTTGCCGGTGGAGGCGGAGAAGATGTGCTCCTGACCGGGACGGATCCGCACGTAGACGGTCTCACCCGGCTCGGGGGCGGTACGCGGGGGCACGCGCACGATGATCTGGCTGGAGTCCTCACCCGAGCCGAGCTTGGCCTCGGACTCCTCGGCACCCACGAGCTCGCCGTAGATGTAGGCGTCGGAGCCCAGCTCCTCGACGAAGGACAGGCGCACCGGGATGGAGTGCTCGTCCTGGGCGGAGACGACGTCGAGCGACTCGGGCCGGAACCCGATGGTCACCTTGCCGCCGTCCTCGGGGGTGATGGCGTCCAGGGTCGCCTTGGACAGCTGGATCTTGGCGGCGCCGACGGTGGCGACGTCCCCCTTGACCGTGAACTGGCCCAGGTTCATGGCCGGCGAGCCGATGAAGCCTGCGACGAACTCGTTGGCGGGGTGGTCGTACATCTCGCGCGGGGTGCCGACCTGCTGGAGCACGCCGTCCTTGAGGACCGCGATGCGGTCGCCCATGGTGAGGGCCTCGGTCTGGTCGTGGGTGACGTAGACCGTGGTGACGCCCAGCGAGCGCTGGAGCGAGGCGATCTGGGTGCGGGTCTGGACGCGGAGCTTGGCGTCCAGGTTGGACAGCGGCTCGTCCATGAGGAAGACCTTGGGCTTGCGCACGATGGCGCGCCCCATGGCCACACGCTGACGCTGACCACCGGAGAGCGCCTTGGGCTTGCGGTCCAGGTACTCGGTCAGGCCCAGGATCTTGGCGGCCTCACGCACGCGCTTGTCGATCTCGGCCTTGGGGGTGCCCGCGATCTTCAGGGCGAAGCCCATGTTGTCGTGGACGGTCATGTGCGGGTAGAGCGCGTAGTTCTGGAAGACCATGGCGATGTCACGGTCCTTGGGCTGAACGTCGGTGACGTCGCGGTCACCAATGAGAATACGACCGGCGTTGACGTCCTCCAGGCCCGCGAGCATGCGCAGGGAGGTGGACTTACCGCAGCCGGAGGGGCCAACGAGCACGAGGAACTCGCCATCGGCGATCTCGAGGTTGAGAGCGTCAACACTGGGGCGGTCATTGCCCGGGTAAATGCGCGTGGCGTTCTCGAAAGTAACAGTTGCCATGGGTGGTGCTTCCCTTCACCGGCAGGTACGTGCCGGACGATCCGTCGTGAAAGGTGCCGATGCGTGTCCGCATTGACACGTACCGCGGTCAGCCATTCGACCGTGGACGGGCTCATCTTGACACACGTTCCCGGCTTTGACCAGCGATTCACAGCGAACTTTCAGCATGATCTTCTGCGGTGATGGCGGCGAAAGGCCCCGCGCCGGCGGGTGGAGCCCTCCCCATCCCGGCCGCCGCCGACGGCCTCCCCGACCGCCGGGAATGCGGCTCCAGCGCTGGCTTTTGTCCCGCGATATGGCCCACAGTCGGGCGAAGAGCCCCACAGGGGCGGGGAGCCCGCGAGCCGATATAGCCCGGTACTGTGGGGGTCATGACGCAGAACTTCGACGCGCAGCCGGGCGAGCCGGTCACCCTGAGCAAGTTGCGCGCCGGCACCCTGGTAGGGGGTTACCGGCTTCTGCGTCGCCTGGGCGCCGGGGGCATGGGCGTGGTGTGGGAGGCCGCCGACGAGGGCGGCCGCCACGTGGCCATGAAGATCCTCCACCCCCAGATCGCCGCGGACCCCACGGCCCGACGTCGCCTGGACCGCGAGGCCAGCGTCCTGGCCCGGGTGAGGGACACGCGCGTGGCCCGGATCCTGGACATCGAGACCGGGGACGGGTCCCAGGGCATCACCTTCGTCATCACCGAGCTCGTCGAGGGCCCCACCCTGCAGCACGAGGTGGAGCACGAGGGCGTCTACGACCTGACCACCGACGCCCGGGACCTGGCCGACCTGGCTCACGGGCTGGTCGACTCGCTGCGCGCGGTCCACTCC
Source organism: Actinomyces sp. ZJ308 (assembly GCF_011752065.1). Lineage (GTDB taxonomy): Bacteria > Actinomycetota > Actinomycetes > Actinomycetales > Actinomycetaceae > Actinomyces. The sequence continues at coordinate 1,755 of NZ_JAAIJY010000026.1, read as the reverse complement.
GCCGGCGTCATCCACCGCGACCTCAAGCCCTCCAACGTCATGCTCGGCGCGCAGGGCCCGGTTCTCATCGACTTCGGCATCGCCCAGGTGGCCGACGACGTCCGACTCACCCAGACCGGTCAGGTCACGGGCACGCCCGGCTTCATCCCGCCGGAGATGCTCGACGGCGGGGAGCCGACCGCCGAGGTCGACTGGTACGCCTGCGCGGGCGTGCTCCTGTTCACCGTCACCGGGCTGGCGCCCTTCGGCTCGGGGGCGTGGCAGGTGGTCTTCCGCCGCGTCTACGCGGGCACTCCGGAACTGGGCAATCTGGAGCAGGAGAATCCTGCGCTGGCGCGGGCCTTCACGGCGGCGCTCGCCCCGGAGGCGGAGGACCGGCTCAGCCCGGACGGCCTGCTGGAGGTGCTCGACGAGATCGCCGAGGGCGGCACCGGCCAGGAGGCCGTCGACCGTCTCCTGGGGCCGCAGGAGCCGGAAGACGGCTCCGAGGAGTCGGAGACGAGTACCAGCACCTTCGTCCCCGGGTACGGCGCCGGCCCGAGCTACGGCGTCGCACCGGGCTACGGCGTTCAGCAGAGCGCCGGCAGTGCACATTCCGCGTCTCCGGCCGCGTACGGCAGCCCCGTCTCCGCAGGCTCGGCCGCTGAGGGCGGGTACGGCTACGGCGCGCCGTCGGCGTCCTCCACCGCGTCGGTTCAGCCCCCACCGGCCATTCCTCCTCGCTCGTGGTACCGGAACAGCGCCTCAATGCCGATCGGTCAGGCGCAGTCGATGCAGTACGGCGTCGGGAGCCCCGCCCCTGTGACGCCGTCGGGAGCCTATCCGCGGCCCGCGCCATCCGGGCAGGTACCGATGTTCCCCTACTCGGGGTACCAGCCGACCGCCTCCCCGGCCGGCTACGCCCAGTCCGCCCCCCGCCCTGTGGCCGCGCCGGCGACCGGCGCGATGACGGGGCCGATGATGACCGGTGCGCGACCCGCGCAGGTTCGTCGCTTCAGCGCTCCCGCCCGAACAGGAGACTTACCGGAGTGGGCGCAGGAGCCGCGACGCCGCCCGCAGGTGATGATGGCCCTCTGGTTCGCGATGTCCGCAACGGGCATCACAAGGCCGGGTTGGATGGCGATCTTCGCAGCGCTTCTAGCGGTCATTGCCGGCACCGTGGGGAGAGCTCAGGATGCTCGGCGCTGGAACCGGCTCCAGCGCGGCTCCACCTCGCCGGGCGACACCTCTCGCATGTGGGCGGCGACCCCGTGGTACCTCCTGCGCTCGCTGGTGTCTGTCGGCTTCGCCTTTCTCATCGCCCTGGCGATCGGCGCCCTCATCTTATCGGTCTCCTCCTCGTCTGGACTGATAGGGGAGAACTCCTCGACTCTGAGCTCGGTTCCGCTCCTTACCCGTTTCGTTCTCTTCTTCCTGGTGGAGATCGCCACCTGTCTTCTTGTTATGTGGCTGGTGCCGTGGGGCGCGGCGACCCGACGGGGCGGCGCCCATATCGTCAACATGCTCGTCCCCAGTGAGCACAGCAGACGGCGCACGATGACGATCCTGCTCACCATTGGTGTCATCGCGCTTCTGCTGACCTTCGCCGGTCTGATGCCGCCACCCGACTCCTCCCCATTCCTCGGCGGCTAGTGTCGCGTGTCGTTAGTTGTTTTGTGGTTGGTGCTTAGGATGATGGGGGTATGGCGAATAGACCTGCTCCTGGACTGGTTGTGCGTGAGGGTGACCTGGAGGTGCTTGAGTCCTGGCTGCGTG
>NZ_JAAIJY010000025.1 GCF_011752065.1 Actinomyces sp. ZJ308 | reverse complement strand
CATCGGCATGCGCACCCCCGCCGAGCACGAAGCCGCCTGGGCCCCCGACACCCACCGCCAGGAACAACTACAACCAGCCACCACCACATCCAGCTAAACCAGCCTCCACAAAACCCGGGGCTTGACAAGACAATGAGTGCAAGCAGTGGGTCGGACTCGATGATGAACTTTGGTCTGCTCGTCGCCGGAGCCGCGACGGTCATGGCTGTTACGGCCCGGGTGTCCGCTGGGGTGGCCTGCACCGTTAGCGGGTGCAGCGTCAGTCGTGACCCGGTCAGCGGGACGATCGCCTCGGTCCTCCTCGTGGCTCCGGCGCGGGCCTGGGGTGCCCAGGGCATGAGCGGGATCGTGTTCTGGCTGTGCTGGGTGTCCATGCTGGTGCCGGTCGTGGCGGGTGCCGTGTGGGTGTGGCGCCAAGCCAGCGCGCGAGGTCTGCTAGGTGGGTCGGGTCGCAGCGGCGACCTTCGCCACGAGAAGGGTATGGCCACCAGGAGCCAGGCGGTGCAGCACTTCGGGGCTAGGTCGCTGGAGAAGATGGTCTGGCTTCGCCCTGACCTTGCGCGGCCCACCTGCTGGGAGCTGGGCTACCGGGTGGGAAGGTGCCGGGGCGTTAACGCCTTCCTTCCCAAGGAGGACTCCCTGGTGGTCGAGGGGCCCTCACGCAGCTCCAAGTCACGGCTGGTGCTGGAGGCTGTCCTGGCCGAGTTCACCGGCGCGGTAGTGGGGACCTCGGTGAGGGCCGAGATGGCGGCCCGCACCGTCCTGCACCGCCAGGCGCTGGGTGGGCCGGTAGCGGTCTTCGCCCCCGGCGGGGTGAGCACCACCGGTGAGGCCGGACGGGTCCTGGAGCGGGCACAGCTGCGCTGGTCCCTGACCAGAGGGTGTGAGAACTCGAAGGTGGCTTTGCGCCGTGCCAAGGCCCTGGCCGCCAACGCCGGCAAAGGCACCGGTGGAAGCGCAGCCTTCTGGGAGTCTCACGCTCGCCAGGTTCTCGCCCCGCTGCTGCACGCCGCGGCCCTGTCCGGTGAGGGCGTCGAGGCCCTGGCCAGGTGGACCCAGAGCTCGGCTCGGGCAAGGGACGCCGTCGCGGTCCTGAACGCCTCATCCACAGCGGAGCGGGGATGGGCAGACCGCCTCGACGGGGAGCTTTCGGGCGACAGTCGGACGGTAGACAACATCTGGGCCACGGTCTCATCGTGTGTCGGCGAGCCGTTGATGGACGCTGAGGTGCGCGAGATGGTCTCCCCCGCCCCGGGGATGGAGCTCGACATCGAGGACTTCATCCGCCAGCGGGGCACCCTCTACGTCGTCAGCGACAACAACGACTCGGCAGCCCCGTTCCTGGCGGCCCTGATCGAGGACTTCTACGCCGTGGCCACTGAGCTTGCCAACCGCTCGGAGGGCAACCGGCTGTGTCCGGGGCTGCTGCTGTGCCTCGACGAGATCGCGAACATCGCGGTGCTGCCGTCACTGCCGAAGATGATGAGCGCCGGCGGCGGAAGCAACATCACGGTCATCATCTCGATCCAGGCCCGAGCCCAGCTGGCCGACCGCTTCGGCCGCGACGCCGCTCAGGCGATCTGGGCCGCGGCCACGGCAAGAATGCTGCTGGGCGGGACCATGGACGGTGAGACCCAGCGTGACGTTGTTGCCAGTATCGGTGAGCGCACCGTGGAGCGACGGACCGGGTCCACCGGCTTGGGCCAGTCGTCGTGGGGAGAGGTCAGGGAGAACGTCGCTACCGCCGGCCAGGTCCGGGCCCTGGCCAAGGCCAGCGCTCTGCTGTTCAAGGGCGCGGCGCCGGCGGCCGTCATCGACCTGATGGACATCGACACCCGTCTCAAGCACCGTGGCCGCCGGTACCCGTCCCCCACCTCGGCGGCCGCCAAGCCAGCCGACCCTGCGGTGGCTGCGGAGCCGTACCGGCCGCCCGAGCTGGCACCAACCAGCTACGGGCAGTGGCCGGCCGGCTCGGGCCAGCAGACCCCTCCGACAACGACGCCGGTGGGGAGGTGAGTAACGCATGGACAGGAGCATGAGCGATGAGGTGGTCCTCTACGGGAGGGCCAACTGCGTGCAGTGCACGGCTACCGGACGCAAGATGAAGGCCATGGGGGTGGCCTACACCTACAAGGACGTCGACGACCCTGAGGCCGCCCGTGAGGCGGAGCGGGTCGCGGACCGCCTCGGGGCGCGTCAGCTTCCCCTGGTGGTGGCCGGCGACAAGGAGTGGGTCGGATACCGACCCGACCTGATCGAGCGGCTGCGTCCCCCTGAGGTGGGGGCCGCCAGCCGCAGCCGGGCGCCGGCCCCCACCCGAGAGAGAACCATGGAGATGAGCGGCTGATGGCCGGGCTGAGAAACAGGCGCCGCCCACTGCGTACCCCGGGGCGGGTGGCGGCCGGTAAGCGCTATGCGGACTGGTTGGCCTCCCCGGGGTGGCACAGGCGCCGCCAACGCTGGGCGAGCGAGGAGCAACGCCGCTACGGGCGCATCGTGTGCGCTCTGTGCGGGGCCCGGTGGAGCCAGTCCCGCGGGGACCTGCACCACCTGTCCTACAGCCGTATGGGCAGGGAGAGGCACGAGGACCTGATGGCCATGTGCCGGCCCTGCCACGAACTGGTCCACCAGGCGATCGACGCCTCACGGTCCTGGCAGAGGCTCATCTCCCGGGGCAGGAGGCGTCAGGTGACCCTGGCGATCATCAAGAGCATCAGACAGTCACGAGCACGCAAAAACCAAGAGGAGTAATGATGAGTGAGGACAGCAGCACCACCGCTGGCGGCGGGGTGTGGGACACCAGTGGCGGGGCGAACGGGGCCGACATCCCTTTCGCCCCGACGATCGACTGGTGGGCACTGACACCGCAGGAGCGTCTCAAGGAGCTCGGAGAGTTGAGGATCTTCGTGGCCCGTCTGGTCGTGGACTATGAGCTGGGCGCCGGAGTGATTCCTCCGTGCTGGGAGAAGCACGAGTGGGTCGTTCACATTCTTGACGCTCTTCATCGTTCCTATTTGATTGCGACACACCCCGTCCAACCCGGTGAAGCACTCATCGGGTGGCACCATAATTTCATGTTCGCTCGTGATCTGCTGCGCGAGGCATTCACCGGCTCGTGCACAGCCAGCGGTCACGTGCCCGCCCGCTCTCAGGCGTGGGCGGCAGATATCGTTGCCGGGGGTAAGGACAGCCAAGAGTGGATCGGACGCCACAGGGAGGCGATGGCCGCCTACCGCACCGAGGCGGAGGCGGCGGCCGTCGCGGCGGCGGGCGCCTGACGGCACACTCTGATGACTGGAAGGAAGCGACAGTTCTGTGGCCGTGCGGCCACACGGAGCAGCTCATGCTGACCTGGCTGCCGACGCTGGCCGCCCGGCGCAGCAAAGCCAGGCAGACAGCGAATCAGGACGGGTGCGTCACCTGCGCCGCCGGCGGCGCACCGGCCCAGGACGCGGTGGTGGTGCCGTTCCCGGAACAGCCTGAGCCGCGCAAGCGGGGGGTTCCTGCATCCGGACAGGCGATCCTCGACGAGCTGATCGAGGCCGGCCAGGAGTGGATCGAGGTCACCAGCACGGCCGTGAGCCTGCTGGTGGAGTACGTGCCCGAGGAGATACGTGTCGACGTCGTCCCCGGCGCGCTGGCGGTTGTGGCCAACCCGGGCCCGATCGTGCGCTCGTGGGGCCAGTGCAGCGCCGAGATCGGTGGCCGTATCGCCGCCGGGGCGGCCAGCATCACGGTCCTGGCCGGTGGAAGCGCCGCAGTGTGCGACGGGGGCACGCTACTGGCCCTGGCCGGCGCCGGAGTGGTTGGTGCCGGCGCGCGCCTGGTGCTCAACACGGAGATGGACGACATCGATGAGGACCTGGTCGTCCACGCCCTGCCATGGTCGGTCGTCGTGGTCGACGGCGTCGCCGAGGTCGTCACCGCCCAGCCGTGGGGCGTGATCGTCGACTCTGCCGGCAACACGAGTCCGGCCCTGTCCGAGCCGGCCGACGACCTGGGCGAGCTGCTTGAGGTGGCCCAGGCCATGGGCGCCCACCCGGGCCTATAGCTCCCTGCCCCGGTCCTGCTCTCTGCCCGGCCGCTGCCTAGTCCTGGGCTGCTGCGGTACACCAACCGTGCCTCTGGGGGTGCGGCTCATGGTGGGCACCCCCGGGGCTCGCCCAGGAGCCGGGGCCGCCTGCCTGGGTGCCTGCTCGGAGAGCCTGCGGGCCCTAAGGAGCGCCTGGGTGGCGCGTCGGCGGTCCTCGACGACGGTGCGGTCGATGTGGGAGACCACCGGCCCCAGGGTCGCCTCCAGGGAGGCGTCATGGGTAGTGGCGGTGATGGGTCCGCCGGGCGGGTCGACGATGCCGTACCGGTCCCGGTAGGCCGCGACGGTGCGGGCGGCCTCCAGCCACTGGGACCGCACGCGCGCGTCGGCCGGCGCGGGGCCGAGGTCCTTCGTCCAGGGCTGGCCCTCGGTCAGGGCCTGGTGCAGGACGGCGCTGGCTCGGGCGGTGATGAGCTTCTCGCGCTCGGCCAGGGCCCGGGCGACGTCGGGGTCGGCCGAGGGAGGTGCGGCGGGGATGAGGCCGGCGATGAGCCGGCGCTGTCCGCCGGCGGCGGTGTGGGCCTTGCGGGCCTTGGCGACACGATTGGCCAGATCAGCGGCCGGGTGCTCATCGTTGAGGGGCTTGGCGCCGGCCAGGGCCGGCAGCACCGTGTTGACGTCCAGGCCGGCCCGGTGGCTGCGGCGCAGCTCCTTGGCCAGGGCATCAGAGTAGTCGTCGGCCAGGATCCGGTCGGCCTGGCCGGGCAGGAGACGGGGCAGGGAGTTCTCCCATCCCCAGGCGGCCTCTCCGGCCGCGATCGTCTGATACTCGTTGGCCAGGCGCTTGACGGACTCGACTTGGTCGGCGTGGCGGTTGGCGGCTCTGCGGGCGGTGGCCGGGGCGGTGTCGCGGGCCAGGACGTCGGTGAGGATGTGGGCGGGCTCCTGCGCGAACTGGGGCATGAGGTCGTCATCGGCGGCGGCGGAGTCGGTGACGACGTGGGCGACGTTCGCCGACTTGCCGCGGGTCATGCCGACGTAGAGGGCCTGTCGGCCCATGTCGGGGGTGACCACGACGTGGCAGTCATCCACGGTGCGGCCCTGGGCGCGGTGGATGGTGGTGGCGTAGCCGAGCTCGACCTGGGCGGCGACGTAGTCGGCGGGCAGGTGGATCGCCTCCGTAGCCGGGTCGGCGGCAGGGGTGACGAGCATGGCACCGTCAGCGGACACGGCCTGAACTGTCCAGGTGGCGCCGTTGTGAGCCCAGTGGCGACCTGAGCGTAGGGCTCGCGCGTTCTTGCGGGTGACGATGAGGTCGCCGGCTGACGCTTGGTTGCCGTCGGCCAGGGTGACCTCCCGGCCGCCGACTTTGCCGGCGGCCTTGAGGTCCGAGCGGGCTCGGGCGGCGAGCTCGGCGGCGGTGGCGTTGTCGGCGGCGACCATGAGGCTCGTGCGGCCCTGGGCGGTCTCGGCCGCCCAGGCGGCGTGGACCTGGTCGAGGACCTCCTCCTGGATCCCGGCCTCGACGGCTCCGCGGGCGGTGTAGGTCTCCACCGCCCTGCGGTCACCGGCGCGCAGGGCCAGGGAGGCCGGCCCCTGCCAGTCGTCGACGAAGCGGTGGATCGTCTTCAAGGAAGGCACGCTCTCGGGGTGGGAGTCGATGAGCATGCCGAATGCTCCGCCGGCCTCGACAGCGGAGAGCTGGTCGGGGTCCCCGACGGCGAGGACCTTGGCGCCGGCGGCTTCGGCCTGGGCGACGATCTCGCGTAGGGGCAGGGTGGCGGCCATGGAGGCCTCGTCGACGATGATGAGGTCACCGGCCTCCAGGCGCGCCTTCTGCACGGGAGTGGTCTCGATGCGGTGCAGCGCGGTGTCGATCGCGGCCCGGATCCTCCGGTCGGGCAGGCCCGCCGTGGTGGGGTCAACGACCGCGAGGGAGTCGCGGATGTCCGCGACCCGGCCGCCCTGGTCGAGCCAGTCGCCGGCCCGGCGCAGGAAGTCGATGTGGCTGTCGCGCTCGGCGGCCGCTCGGCGCAGCGTGAGCCACATGGCGGTGTTGTCGGCCGGCGCTCCCAGGGACTCGCCCAGGACCTCGGCGGCCGCCGAGGAGGGGGCCAGGGCGGTGACCGAACCGGCCCCGTGCTCGGCCTGCCAGGCCTCCACCAGAGCCGACAGCGCGGTGGTCTTGCCGGCGCCGGCAGGCCCGACCATGAGGTCCAGGCGCCGGCCACTGGTGGCCACGGCCTCGATGGCGGCCAGCTGGTCGGCGCTGGGCGCCCTCTTCCCGGAGGTCGCCAGGGCCTGCGGGTTGGCCAGCCTGGGCGCATCGGTGCTCCGGCTCCAGCGCAAGAGAGCGTCCTCGGCGTCCAGGAGCACCTGGGTCGTGAAGATCTCGCTGTTCTCGGGGACGAACTGACTGGAGCCGTCCCGGCGGCGGTAGCGGGCGGGGGTATGCGCGGTGGTCGCGTAGTCCACGCGCACGCACCTGGCGGTGACCGCCTCGGTGAGCCGGCCAGTGAACTGATCGCGCTGACCGGGGGTCTCGAAGCGGATCCGGCGGGCTGCGCGCTGGGCCTCGGCGCGGATGTTCCAGGTGCTCCAGTGAGCGCGCGATGACTGGAGCGCGACCAGGACGCCACCGGCTAGGTGGACGACCTGGTCGTCGGTGATGTCGGCTGCGCGCACGGGGTGGGAGCGCGTGCCGGGCTGACCGGGCATCGTCCCTGGCGCGGGCAGGGGCCGTCCGGTCACGCCGCGCAGGGGCTGATCGCCGGCGACCTGGCGTGCGCGCTCACGCCACGAGCGCGTGAGCTCTTCCAGGGAGTGGTGCTTCTTGTCGCTGCGCGTGCCGGCCCAGGCCCTGGCGTCGGCGTCCCAGTGTCCCGCACCGTCGGCGCCTGCCTCGTCGCGGGCGGCCTCGATCTGGGCGTGCCGGGTGGAGAAGACCTTCAGGAGGCGGTCGTCGACGCCGTCGATCTCCCAGTGCTCCCGCCCAGTGCGGGAGACGGAGCGCACGTGCCACTCCACCCCCAGGCGCGCGGAGAGGCCGTCCATGAGGTGGTTGTCGTAGGCCTCGCTCAGGGCGACCTGGGCGGGCATGAGCGCGCCGTGGGAGTCCAGGGTGCGCCAGGCCCCGTCGGGGCCCTGGACCCGGTTGGCGACCACGAGGTGGGTGTGCAGGTGGGGGTCGCCCTCGCGGGAGTCCCAGTGGTCGAACGCCGCGGCCACGACGCCGCGCGTTTCTGTTTGGACGACTCCCCCGGCGCCCTGGCGGGTGCGGATGGAGTCGGCCTCCATCATGGCCACGATGTGCTTGATCGCGTCGTGGTGAGCGGCCTCGACCTGCTCGCGCACGCCGGCGTCACCGAGCGCCCACACCACCGACACACTCTTGGGTGGGGCGAAGGTGAAGTCGAAGCCGTGCACCGCCTTGGCTTTGTTGGTGCGCGCGACCTGCCGCTCGATTTGCTCGATGCGCGCTGCGCGCTCATCGGCGCTCAGCTGAGCGCTCAGGTCGGCGGTGAGTGCGCGCACCCGGTCAGCGGTGGACACGTGCGCGGGGAACGCGCGCCCAAGCATCTGGTGAGTGATCGGGTCGGCGCCGTCTTGGATGAGCGCGCGCAGCTGGTCGGCGCCCACGCGCCGCCCGGCGTGCAGGTGGCGGTCATCGTCGCCCAGGCCGTCTAGGCCGGCGCCCAGCCACCGCCCTGGGGGTGTGCCCGCGCTGGTGTAGTAGCGCGTGCCGTCGAAGTGCGCGTGCGCCTCTTGGGCGGGACCATCGGCGACGGACTCGATCAGGTAGTCAACAATGCTCGTACCCTCCCGACCGGTGTCGTAGAGGCGCTTGACCGTGATCACGGGCGCTCACCACCGGTGACCGCCTCGGTCAGGCGCCTGGTCTCGCACGGCCAGGGGTGCGCGCACTCCGCGCACGCCCCGTCCTCGTCGGGCACGTGCAGGCGCTTGATGAGCGCGCACGCGCGCGCAGCCGCGGTCATGTGTGCTGCGCGCGTGCGCGCGGCGCCTGCGCGCGCACGCCTGCACGCCGGCGAGCAGTAGACCTGACTGCTGCGCGCCGGCGTGAACACCGCTGCGCACACCGGGCAGATCGCTGAGCGCTCACCCTCTCCCCTAGCCCGGGTGTAGGCGCGCACGTGCTCGCGGCCGCGCGCGTAGCGTGCACGCCTGCCCGCTCGCTCTCTGCACGCTGCCGTGCAGTACACCTGGGTTGAGCGGCTGGGGGTGAAGAGCTGACCGCACCCGGGGCAGGTGACCTGGTGGTCAGCTCTCCATGCCTGGCGGCACTCCTTGGAGCAGTAGCGCTTGCTGCGGCGCTTGGCGTTGAAGGTGCACCCACACTGCACACATATGACCTGGATCACAGTCAGTCCTTGGGTTGAGATCGTCACTGTCGCCTATGACCGTGCCGAGGTGCGCCACACCTGCCCCTGACACTTTGGGGTTTTGGTTCCGCAGTGCCAGATGTGCCTCGATTTATCTCTTCTCGGCTTGCTAAAAGACGAGAAGGTGACGTTTCGGCGTGCACGGCATCGTCCGTTCGGAACGCTTTAGCGTCAGGTACGGGGATGGTGAGAGGGGCGCTGGTAGGTGAGTGCGCTGGGAGCCGACTCAGACAGGTACAGGGGTAAGTGAGTGAGTGTCTTGGTGGGACCGAGCGTGTAGGTGAGCAACTACGGGTGTGATCGGCCCGGAAGGTGAGCGGGTACCAGCCAGCGGGGTGTGGGCGAGTCGCGAGGAGCGGCCCGCGGGCGAAGACAGGGCCGCTCGCGAGGCGGCCACACCCCCGGTCCTATGGGTCCCGGTGTCCATCATGTGGGCGGGTCGGCCCCGGCGGTAGCCGGGCCGTCCACATGTGGGCACGGGGTACCCGGGCCGTAGGTTTCCCCTCCCCCTTCTGGCGCGCGAGCCCCCACGGGGCTCGCGCGCGGCGCTCACAGGCAGATCGGCGACCAGCAACGGCAGGTGACCTGACCGGTGACGGTGGGAGGGCTGTGCCCGGGCCGCCTTGACGGGGGCTGGCGCTGATGGGTCAAGGTGAGTGGCGGCCGGGGTGCAGGCCGGCCCTGCTACGGACGGTGACGACGCCAGCGTGGCTGAGGGGTTGTGGGCAGGCTGGGCGCCCGCTCGGCCTGGTCGGGCGACGAAGGAGCCTGGCCGGCGGCGCCCCGGGCCTGTCCACGGCCCCGGTACGGGGTCCCGCTGTCCACCTGTGCGTGGCCGCCGGCCCCGGCGACAGCCGGCGGCCTCCACAGGTGCGTCAGCGGGCTCGGCGACCCGGCGATCTGGGTGACGCCGTCACCCAGATCGGGTTCTCGCCCTTCCTGGCATGCGAGCCCCGTAGGGGCGCGTGTGGCGTACCTCGGCACGGTTAGTAGTGACCAGCAAACAGGTAATTGAAGGAGGAACTGCTGTGGTTGATATCGATATTGACTCTGTGACCAGGATGCTGGGGCGCGGGAGAGATCAGGAGATCAACGGCCTGCATTATGAGGCCGTTGACCGCGCCGCCCACGCCGCATCGCTGAGCACTGACGAAGTGGGCCAGCTCGTGGCATCACCTCAGGTCCGTGAGGCTCTCGATGAGTGGAGGACGGCCGCTGACTCCTGGGGGATCGCTCACAACCGGTGGTCGGACCTGCTTGGGGACACGACTGATTACGAGGAGCTGGATCATCGCGAGAACATGTCCAGCATCGCCTACGACCGCATCGTGGACAGTCATTCTCGAATGGATGAGGTGGCTGCTGAGGCCACCGGCAACCCTGCGGCAGGTGAGCGTTTCCGCATTTTCGTCACCGCGGGTGAGCCGCTCGTCGAGCAGGCCGGCAGCCAGGAGCTGCGGGGCATGCTCCACCTCAACCACGCCCTTGAGGTTGGTCAGGAGCAGGCTGAGGCCCGCCTGCCTCGTGGGCAGGAGCCGTCGGCCGAGCTGCGGGCCGAGAGTGAGGAGCACCTGGCGGCAGCCAAACAGGCGCTGGCACAGCACCCTGACGCCGATGGCATTCTCGCCGTCGTCCAGGACCTCGCGGCTCACCCGCACAGCCGTGAGTGGCACGGCAATGACGACATGGACACTCCGATCTATCGCGAGCTTGGGCAGGCCATCGCGGCCACCGGCCTCGGGGACAAGGAGACACTGTCCCGGCTCCGGCAGCAGCGAGTCTTCAACGCCGAGCACCTCCAGCTCGATGGGTACACCGACGGCAAGCCTCTGCCGCTGGAGGCTCCGCCGGGGCCGGCGGCCACGAAGGGGCCAGGGGTGTCGGCGGTCGGACGGGATGTGCGTCCCTCGGTCGAGACGGGCCGGGATGTTCACAGGGTGGGGCCTGCGCCCGCGGCGTCGGTTCCCTCCCCCGGTGGCGCGCCGAGGGTCGGCGGCCACGCTCAGGCCCAGCACGGTCACAGCCAGCGTCCGTCGATGGACCGGTAAGTGGTGACTGCGGTGACGGGGGTGAGCGCACCCCGTCACCGTCGCAGCTAGAGGCAACAGATCACACGACAACGTGAAGGAGAGATCAGGAAATGGAGTACCTCAGGGCTACCGGGGCGTGGGTGAATGAGATCAACCGGCAGATTGACGACGTGATGGTCAAGGCCGGTATCAGCGACCGGGGTGGGTGGCGGGTGTCCTCGATGGACCAGCCTCGCTACTTCCAGGTGGTCGGGGAGTCAGAGACCGGGATCGTCGGCTTCGTGGGTGAGAGCGCCAGCGGCACGTGTGAGGTGTGGTGCCAGCGTGTAGGTGAGGACCACGCCGTACCGACCGTCAGCGTCGAGGAGATCGCTGAGTGCCTTGACATGCCCCTTGAGCGGGCAGCGATCGCGGTCGCGGGGATGACCGCGGTCGTCGAACGCGGTCACGCCGCGCTGTCGCACTACGACGGGTGGACGCTGGTGGAGACCAGCGGAGGCCGGCTGCTGCCGGGGCTGATGACTCAGCGCGGCACGATGGTGGACATCGACCGGGCGAAGCGCGCCGGGCGACTGGGGCTGGGGAAGGCGGCCTACACCGTCCACCGTGATGGCGATGACGTGTGGGCACAGCCGGTCGACGGTGGTGAGCCCATCGAGCTGGAGCAGATCAATACGCGGTGGGGCAGCTACGTTGTCCTGCCCGGGGCTGAGACCGTCACCGAGGAGGTGCATTACGCCGCCTGGGCGGCATGGTCCGCCCAGGAGCACGCACTTGGGCGGGTCGGCCCGCGCGAGAGCAAAGACGTCTACGAGTGGCACCCAACGGGCAGCTTCAGCGTCTGCATGACTGACGGTGAGGATGGCGGTGTCCCTGCGGTGAGGTATCAGAGCGGCGAGTGGACGACAGTCGTCAGCATTGAGGACACCGAGCTGGTCAACCTCGTCAAAGGTGAGCAGACCTACGCGACGGGTATCCCGGTTTCTGCTGCGCGCTACCTGATCGAGGCCGACCTGATCTGGCAGGCCAGCCAGCCTGGGATGAGCACGAGCACTGCCCCTGAGGGACTTAGCCAGGAGCTCGCTGACCTGACTGAGAAGATCGACAGCATTACTGACTGGGTCGGCATCCACGTGGCTTACTTCGACGGCACCCCTTATGTGTGGACCGAGGATGAGTCCATCATTCGCCTGATTGAAGGTGCTGGCGGGGTTGTCGAGGCCGCCACACCTAGCGGCGAGGTGTGGCGTGAGGGCCTGTGGGATATACACCGTTCCACTGAGGAGGACGAGCGCGTGCTCGATGAGGTCAACCGGCAGCGCGGGGCACATCCCGCCGCTGCGAGCAGCTCGCTGGTGGAGACCTCGTGAGCTCAAACGGTTCTGGACTGAGGGGCCGGCGCTACGTGCGCCGGCCCCTCGTGACGTGGCTGCGCCATACACGGTGTGGCGCACCTGGGCACGGTTACGGGTAACAGAGCAGCCTAGGAGGAGGGCATAGTCATGGAGGATTTTCCGTTGGAGGTCACTGGCCGGTGGCTTGACGAGATCACCGAGGATGTACGTGCTGTGGTGCGCAGTACTGGGATCGGGGACTGGATCGAGTGGTCGCTGGGGACGTTTGCTTTTCCTCGTATTTTCGCCGTGATCTTCGAGTCCCGCGCCGGGGCGGTTGTTTTCGAGGCGACTGATATGGAGGCGCTGGGGTCGCACAGCGTGACGGGCAGGCGTCCTGATGGTGGCAGCAGCGAGCTGACGACAGCTGAGGAGATCGCGGACTACCTGGGAGTCGAGATCGAGGTGGCAATGGCCTTGTGGGACGCCGTCCCGGCGGCGGTATCGCAGGGCCTAGAGCGTCTGGTCGCGGAGTCGGGCAGGAGGACGCTGGTGGAGACCAGCAGCGGCAAACTGGTGCCGGCTGTGCCCACGCTTGATGGGGCGGCGGTCGATGGTTTCGAGGCTAGTCGGGTCGGCCGGATCGGGCTTGGGCGGGAGTCCTATACGACGCACTATGACGAGACCTGTGACCTGTGGGCTGACCGTGCTGATGGGGGCCGGTCCAGGCTTGAGCCGGTGGAGCCAGGGTCGGGGCTTTACGTTCTTCCGGGCACGGAGGAGGTTGGCTATGCGGTACGTCAGGCGGCGTTGACTGCGTGGTCGGCCACGCAGAGCTCGCTGGGTCGGCCGGTGAGTGCGGCTGATAACGGACCGTCGTGGCCGCCTGTCGGCCTCTTTCATGTTGGACCGAGCGGCCGGACGGTGACGTACAGCACCGAGGGCACGGTCGCGGATGAGGGCTGGACGGTGGAGGTCGAGGTCAACGGCACTGCGCCCTTCGCCCCTCGTCGGGTCGACCTGTACCGGGACGGTCAGCTCTACGCCAAGGGAGTCTCGGTGGAGGCTGCCCGGCACCTGGTGGAGGCCCGCTTCGTTCAGCGCTTCAGTGAGAGCTTGATGAACATGGCCCCCGGTGCTGTGGGCGAAGAGCTGCTTGAGCGGACCAGAAGAGTCGTGGAGACGGCCGGGGCACTGAGCACTCGGGTCCTCGTTAGGGACGGATCGCCCTGTGTCGCTGTCGGTCGGGCCGGTGAGGGGCGCCTGATCCGCCTCGTCGACGCCGGCCTGGTCGAGCTGTCGATGCCCAGCGGTCGTGTCTCCTGGGTCAGCGAGCAGGAGGCGGTGAGGCGGCCTCCTAGTCCAGAGGACCGGGCGGTCATGGATGAGGTCGCGGTGCAGCGCGCGGTACGGGGGCGTATGCCGCGCCTGGCGGGCGGTGCTATGCAGCTTGGTTCCAGTCCTGTGGTGGCCAGCTTCCCGGCTCATCCTGAGCGCGGTGGCCGGCGGGTGGAGCCTGCGCTGTGAGCGCCACCGGTACCGGGCTGCGTAGCTGGAGCCACTCGTGGGTCGGCCGCATCTCTGTCGCGGGAACGGCCTTGCTCGCCATCGGTGGTTTTGTCCTGTCGTTTGCGGCGCTGAGGGACCTGGCGGTGAGGGTGGGGATGCCCGCTGACCTGGGCTGGATCTGGCCTTTGCTGATTGACGGGATGATCGTCGAGGCGACCCTGGCGGTCGTGGCCCTGGCACAGCGCGGATCTCAGGCCGTGTGGTACGCGTGGTTCCTCCTGGCAGTCGGTGCCGTGGTGTCGGTGGGCTCCAACGGTGTCCACGCGATGGTCACAGGCCATGGGTGGGCCGGGGCAGCGGCGGCCTCAGTGCCGCCGGTGGTGCTGCTGGCCACCACCCATTTGACGGTGCTGCTCATGGCCGCCCCCGACGCCACCGACTCAACGGGGCTCACGGGGGTTCCGGTGGGGACCGAGCTGCAGCCGGGCCCCGACGACAGTGGCAGTACCCCACCTCGCGGCAACGAGGCGCCTGCGTCCGCGGTGGATGAGACCCGGGAGCAGCAGGCCTCGGTGAGCCAGGAGCCAGCTGCGCCTGGTCCGTCGCCGTCAGCGCCGGGTGACGGCGAGCTGGACGAACTCGATGGTCCAGCGCCGACCACTGACGTCACTGACGTCGAGACCGAGCCGAGCGACACAGCTGACGAGGAGGCCCAGGGCGAGGATGCCGACGATGCCGGCGAGCTGAGTCTTGAGGAGTGGGTCGCTCGGCGTGAGGCCGCCGGCCAGGCGGTGACGGGGACGATGGTCGCCAAGCGCCTCGGGGTCTCGCCCTCGACGGGAAGGCGGCGCCTGGCGGCGTTGCGCAAGGCGCGCCAGCCGCACCTGCGGCTGGCCAGCAATGAGTAGAGCAAGCAAACGAGATGAGAAGAAGACTTAGGAGGGAGTAGAGAGATGATGAGGCTTAGGCTTGAGGCGAGAGAGATGTGGAACTCCATCTTGCCGGTGACCCCGGTGTTCGTGCTGGCCAACGGGAACCGCCGCCTTGTGGAGGCCTTTGACCAAGAGCTCCAGGTCGGGGTCGTTGACCTGGCCCGGGACCTGGTGGAGCTGGCGCGCACAATGGGGCGCGCGATCGATGTCCAGGTCGAGACGGGCAAGTGGCTACGAATCCGGCCGGACGGGACGATGTCACCGACGGCGATGCCAACGAGCCTGAAACGGGTCAGGGCGGTCAAACGCAAGCGCGCGCGCCGCCTGGCCCGCCAGGCGCGCTGGGAGGCGCTCAAGGGGTTCCTGAGGATCCGGCGTCGTGGGCGCGCCCAGCCATGGCCCGCTCCCTGGCCCGAGAACCGGCCGTTGCCGTCTGCACCGACTGTTCTAGCGCACCAACGGAATATGCCGCGTCACTGCCAGCCGGGAGGCGTCGGACGGCGGCTCGTGCTGCCGCTGCTGGTGGGCGGCCACGACGCTCCCGGCGGAAGGACGCGTGGCCGGGTCAGGACCATCTCCACGGCGAGCACGACGTAGGAGCCGGCGAGCAGCAGGAGCGAGATGAAGATGGATGCAGCGTAGTCGGGGCTGACGGCCATGAGGAGGCCGCCGGCCCCGACTGCTGCGAGGAAGGAGACGATGAAGGCCCAGGGGAAACGGCCCCATACTCTTCTCCACGGCCACACGGCCCAGAGGAGGAAGACGAGGCCGCAGAGGGCGATCATGATCCTCCCGATGCCGGCGCCGGCCTGGTTGGGCACCTCAGCGATCGCCTTGGGCTGGGTGGAGAGCAAGAAGATGGTGGCCGCTCCGAGCGGGATCAGCGACCTGATGGCAATGACGACGAGCATCTTAAAGAATGCTCCGTACACGCTGTGCATGGTTCCTCCTCGTTGGTCTGGCTGGTGCGGTCATGGCTGGGGGCGCCGCCCTCGGGGCAGGCGGCCCTGGAAGACGGGGACGGTGCTGCCTCCGGCGTCGGCGACGGCGCGGCGCAGGGCGGCGCTGATGACGGCGGACCGTGAGATCGCCCGGCCGTGCAGGGAGTGGTCCTCGACGGTATCGATGATCCTTTGCTTTGTTGCCGGGGTGAGGGTGATCTTGACGATCTGTCCCTCGTCGCCCATGGTGCTGCTGATGAGCGCGTCTCGGCGGTGGTCGAGGTAGGTGTTGATGACGCCGTCGACCCACTCGACGAGGGCGACCTCGTGACCTGGGTGGGCGCGCAGGTACAGGGTCCTGGCCTGGGCCCATAAGACACGATCTATCCAGATGTTGACGATCACCCGTCCGGTGGCCGGGGCTCCGCGCCGCCGTGGCGAACTGTCTTTGGGAGTTCCCTTCCTTCCAGCCTTAGAAGGCTTAGTAGCACTAGTAGCATTATTGTTCTTAGTGGCCTTAATCAGGGCCGGTGCTCCGCGGCCGAGCCCCCGAGGGCGGGTCAGCGCCTTCTGTGGTGGGGCCGGTGGAGTCTGGATGGCTTGGGCGTCGCGCTCGGCGAGCGTGCGCCGCTTGGGTCTGGGGGTCATGATGCTGCTCCTTCGATGATGACTCTGGCTGCGGCGGCGTAGTCGGTTGCGACGGGGGTGTCGGGGGCGTAGGCCCCGACCGGGAGTCCTTCCATGTAGGAGTCCCGGGCGGTGACGGAGTCGCGCACGGGTGGGGTGACCCGGGCGGGGTAGGTGTTACACAGCTGGGTGAGAATCTCCCTGTCGAGGAGACGCCCACGACCGTCCCTGGCGCGGGAGTCGAACGCGACGGGCACCACCCAGCTGATGCTCGCGCCGCGGTTGATCCTGCGTGCGATGCGTGCGTCGAGGACGGCGGTCAGGCGTCTCAGCTGGTCGTAGGCCTCCACGCTCGGGGTGACCGGGGCGATGATGACGTCGGAGGCGGCCAGGCCGGCCTGCGTGAGCGCCCCGACCGACGGTGGGGTGTCGATGACGACCTCATCCCACCGGCCGTCGTGGGCTGGGAGCTCGTCGCGAAGGAAAGTCGCGAGGTCGGCTGGCGGGTTGGCCTCGGTGTCGGCCAATGCGTGGGTGCCGGCCAGGACGTCAACACCGTCCAGGACGGGCGAGGGTGTGGCGGCCTGGTCCAGGTCGAGCTCTCCGGTGAGGACGTCGGCGGTGGTGCCGTCGACCTCACTGGACGCGGTCAGGCCTAGACGGTTGGTGAGGTTGCCCTGCTGATCCAGATCTATGGCGAGGACACGCCGGCCGAGCTGGGACAGGGCGAGCACGAGCTCGGCTGCGGTAGTGCTCTTGCCGACCCCTCCTTTGGGGGTGGCCACCGTGTACGTCACCATGATCGCTGACCTCTCTAAGGCATCTGGTTCTACTAATACTACTAATATTATTGAGGTATTGCAATAGTTTCGAGTGTTTGGGTAAGGTGATTTCGCCTCTGATCTCAGTGATCGATGGGTGCGCGTCACGCCTGCGCAACGTTGATTACCTGAGAGGAGGTGAAGGAGATGTGTAGAAGCTGCCGGCTTCAACACGCCACCTCGGACGGCGCTGGCAGTGCTCCGACATGGTGCGACATCGTAATGGTGATCGCAGCCATAGCGGGAGTTGTGATTAATTTGGTCCAGCTACTGAAGGGGTAGGTTACTTCTTCTGGGGTACCCGGGTATTGTCCGGGTACCCCTCTTCTACACCTCAGGCCATGGGTCGGTGTCGAGGGTGGCGCTGGCAACGATTTTGAGGCCATCCAGGGCCTGGCGCTGTTGGGTGAGGGTGACGCCAAGGTAGCGGCCTGTGGTAGCGAGCGAGGCGTGTCTCATGAGGGTCTGGACGATGCGGCTGTCGGCGCCGGACTCCAGGAGGCTGGTGGCGAAGAAATGCCTCAGCTGGTGGGCTGTGGCGTCGATCCCGGCGCGGCGTAGGGCTCGGGCGATGACGGTTCCGACGGTCTTGGCGGCGACGTGCTGTCCGGGTCGGAGTGGGGAGGGGAACCAGTAGCCTTTGCGGGGGTAGTTGGCGGCCTGGTCGAGGATGACGGGGTGTGCGGGTAGAAGGTCGGTTCTGCCGCCTTTTCCGGTGACGGTGAGGGTTCCGCCGGCGGGGTCGATGTCTTGGCCTTTGAGCTTGGCGATCTCGTGGATGCGTAGGCCGGCGTATGCGGCTAGGAGGATCCTGGTGCGGGTGGCTGGGCGGAGTGGGAGTGCGAGGACTGCGTCGAGCTGTGGGTGGGTGACGGGGCGGGGTCTTGCTGGTGGGACGCGGGGTCTGGGGACTCGCATGGTGGGGTCGTCGTCGCGGTGGCCGGCTTGTACTAGCCAGGAACACCATGCTCGGATGATGGAGTAGTAACTGTCAGCGGTGACTGGTGAGTTCGTGGTGGCGAGGAAGGCGATGATGGTGTGTGGGGTGAGGGCCGCTGGGTCGGTGCCGGTGGTTCGGGCGAGTTGGCGGATGAGGCGCGGGCGCTCGGTGATGGTGGTCTGAGAGAGTCCCTGTGCTTGCATGGTCAGGGTCCAGGCGTCGAGGAGGGTGTCGGGAGCGTCGTCGGCACGGACGACCTTCAGAGAATTTCTCATGACAGGAATAATCCCGGTTGTAGATTCCTGGCACGCCACCTTGTAGAGACCTGAATGTCACAACCTCTCTTTGCTGGTGAGCCACTCCCCCAGGGCTGGCGGTGACCATAAGCGGGTGACCAGCAACGGCAGGCGACCTGACCGGTGACGGCAGGAGGGCTGTGCCCGGGCCGCCTCGACGCCGGCCAGCAAACTCGGGCCACGGTGGGTGGCGGCCGGGGTGCAGGTCGGCCCCGCTACGGATGGTGACGTCGCCAGCGTGGCTGAGGGGCGGTGGGCAGGCTGGCGCCGCTCGGCCTTGTCGGGCGACGAAGGAGTCTGGCCGGCGGCGCCCCGGGCCTGTCCACGGCCCCGGTACGGGGTCCCGCTGTCCGCCTGTGCGTGGCCGCCGGCCTCGGCGATAGCCGGCGGCCTCCACAGGTGCGTCAGCGGGCTCGGTAGCCCTGCGGTTCGGCAGGTGAACCGGCTACAATTGGGGTGACTCACTCGGGTCGCCGTGTATGTCCTCCTTGGGGTCCGGCGACGTGGTGGTGCGGGCTGCGAGGCCGCATCCATGGTGGGTCACGCGCCGGCCGGGGCCGGGAGAGGATCCAGCTCTCCCGGCCCCGGGGTGTTTCAGGACTGGGCGTCCTGAGCCAGGACGTACCGGGCGATGTCCAGGGTGTACTCCAGGTCATCGAGGGTCATGTCGGCGTCGGTGCGAGCGGCCTCGACATAGCTCTCGATCGCCTCGGCGACGAACTCCTTGACCTGGTCCGGGGTGTACTGGCGCGGCGCGTTGTTGGGCATGTTGACCTCCTTGGGGTCTTTCCTTTGTCGGTCTGCGAGACCGGTGTCCCCCGGGCTTGGGGGACGCGCCCTGTGGCAGCCTGCGGCCGGTGATCGTCAAGGCCGAAGAGCGGAGCCTCGCGCGGCGGCACTCGTCATGGCGACGCAGGAGCTGTGACGAGTGCCGGGGCCAGTGAGGTGGAGCGTGCCTTGACGATCGGCTGACCGGCCGTGGGCTAGGATGGGTGTCCCACGAGACGGGGTTGAAGGTGACCCAGGACTGGTGACCTGAGGAGCACGGTGGGCCGGCAACGGGCAGGTATTCGTGTCGGTGCTCGCCGCTAGGGTCCGTGGGCATGACGACTTTGGCGAGCGTGAGTGACGGGCGTCCTGGGGTGTGCCCGGGGTGTGGGGCCAGCTGGAAGGTGCTGGATGGGATGCTGCCCCTGCCGCTGCGGTGCTCGTGCTCGGGGGACTTTGAGTGGCACGACGCCTGGCGGTGCGAGCACTGCCGCGTCGTCCTGGCCCAGGGGTGCCAGGACACGGGCGCGTGGGCGCACGAGTACGTCCCTCATGGCGCGGTGCGCCTGACGACGGGGCCGGCGTAGCTGACCACCGCCTCTGGCCTCCTATGGCTGAGGCGGATTCAGTATGGGGCACGTACGGTGGTGTGGGGTGTCGTCGATACCGTCGGCTATGTCTGGGCTTGCTGCTCAGTGGGAGTCTGGTGCGTGGGAGCGGGTAGGGCCGTGTCTCAGGTGTGCTCTCTGGGTTAGGCGATCCAGGTTGCGTGGACTCCGGGGGTGATTTCGAGGCCTGTGGGGACGGTGAGGGTGGGGCCGTAGACGATGGTTTCCTTGCCGACGTGCTGGATGGCGGCGGTGTGGGCGATGTTGAAGCGTGCGCAGCGTGCGGCGGTGTAGAGGTCGGCCCAGATGATTTTCTGGTCGTCGTAGGTCAGGAGCCATGGGTAGGTGGCTGTTAGGAGCTTGTCTGCTAGGGCTTGGTGGTCGTTGGCGTTGAAGGTGTGGAGGTAGAGGCTTCCTCCTTGCTCGACGTAGGGCGGGTCGGCGTAGACGAGGACGTCGGTGGCGTGGGGCTCCATGGTGGTGAGGAAGTCGAGGCCGTCGAGCTGGGTGACGTGGATGCGGTGGCCGAGGGTGGCTACGTGCTTGACTCTTTCGATGAGGGCGGGCTTGTTGTAGCGGGCGTCGATCTTCCATTTGCCGGTCTGTTCGAGGCCGCCGATGGGGCGGGCGTCGAGGATGCCGGATCGGTTGGTGCGGTTGAGGTAGAAGGTGGCGAAGCCGAGGGTGAGGTCGTCTGCCTGGCCGGCCTGGTAGACGGCGCGCTGGTGGTGCCACTGGTCGATGGTGACGGGGGTGCTGTTGATGAGCTGGTTGAAGGCTTCGGCGCCGTCGGGGGTGGTGATGGTGCGCCAGAACGCGGCGATTCCGGCGTTGATGTCGTTGATGTGGATGTGGTCGACGGCGCTGTCGGTCAGGAGTCGTAGGGCGGCGCCGGCGCCGCCGGCGTAGGGCTCGGCGTAGTGGGTCGGTGCTGGGACCTGGGAGCGGATCAGGCGGGTGAAGAAGGGGGCCAGGCGGGCTTTGCCGCCGGGGTAGCGCAGGGGGGACAGGTACCTCACGGGTCAAGCCTGCCCGTTTTGGTTGCTCGTGGCCACCACCCCGGTGGGTGGGTTGCCGAGCTCAGTGTTGATGGCGTTGAGCAGGGGCGTGAACAGGTTGTTTGCTCGTTTGGCCATCTCGGGTGCGGCGGTGAACTGGTAGGCGTGCACGCAGTTGTGGAGGTCGCGGACGATGTGTCCGTCAGCGGTGTCGGTGCGTACTGCCGCCCAGGTTCCAGCTAGGTCTGGGCGGGTGGGGTTCTTGGAGTCCAGGAGAGGGTCGAGGTGACGCAGGACAGCGGCAAGTTTGTCAGTGAGCTGCTTGCCTTTCGGCCTGAGGTTCTGGTGGTCGATGAGTGCGTCGGCGGCGAGCTCGACCACGACGCGCGCCATGATCGATGCCGTTTCCGGGGATGTGGCGATCTCCAGCTGGCTGCATTCTTGGAGCATGTTCCTGAGTCGGTTGGGCATGTGGGTGCGTTGTACACCGTGGTAGAGGTGGGTCTCGCTCTTGCGGGGCTTGGGATGGCGGGATCGGGAGTTGCCTTCCGAGCGAGGCTTCTTCTGCTCGGTAGCGGATCCTGAGGCAAGGTTGTCTGCGGCTCCGGTGCCTGCGGTGGAGGAGGACGCGCCAGAGGGGCCAGACGCCTGCTCTGCGCCTCCGGCATCCTGGGCGGGGCTGGTTGTACTGGTGCTGGCCTGGCTGGTGGGGGTGACGTCGGTGTCGCCGATGGTGTCCTGCCATACCCTTCCTATTTCGTCCTCTGCAGCGTCTCTGTTGTTGAGGGTGCGGGAGGAGATGACGAGGACGTCAGCTGCGCCTGGTGCTTTGGGATCCTTGGGCTGGGGCGTGAGCATCCCGGTGATGAGCTTGTGGATGAACGGCTTGATCTTCTCGGTGTCGACGTTGACGTTGATCTGGCCGGGCTGGGTGAAGCTGGCGCCGAGGAGCTCTTTGACTTTCCAGGTGTAGACGCGGTCCATGAGGGTGTACTGCTCGCGTCGGGCCTGGTCGATGAGGTCGACCAGTGGGCGGTCGTGCTGGTAGGTCTCCTCCAGCCAGTACCAGAACTCGTTCCACTCCACAGGAGTGCTGCCGCTGTTGACCTGGTCGAGGTAGACCATCTCTGGGCCCCAAGCGGCGGTGCCTTCGCCGCTGCCTGCGCCGTGGTGCTTGAGGTGGATCCAGTAGCGGGCGTCGGCGCGGTGCTCGAACTCTACGCAGCTGGGGTTCAGGTAGGAGCTAGCGGTGCGGACTCCTCGTTTGATGCGCTCGAAGGTTGCAGCTGTCTGCGGGTCGGGGGCCTTGCGGGGGTTGTCGAGGAGGCGGCAGGCGACGAGGCGGCGGTTGCCTTCCAGGACGACGTACTTGTTGTCCTCGTGGACGATCGCCCACGACTCGGTGGGGTTGAGTCCGTACTCGGCGATGCTTCTTGCCAAGCCGACGATCTTGGGACCGAACTCCTTCAGTAGCCGGTCCATGGCATCGGCCTCGGTGTCGACGGAGGGGCGTCCGAGTCGGGGGTTTCGTAGGTCGAGGTGGAGTCGTTTGATGGATCGGTTCTTGTGCCCGTTGGTGGCCACGGTGGGAGCCCTTTCAGACATAGGGATAGGTGGGAGGGGCGGTGGATGGCCGGATCGGTGTGGTTCAGGCGGTGGCGAGGTATGCCTCGACGGCGTCGCGGATGACGGCGCTTGCGGTGGTGCCGTGCTTCTCGATGTAGGCGTCAAGAGCCGCGTTGGTGTGCTCGGGTAGGCGGACCTGGCGGCGTGGGGAGCGTCCGCGGCCGGTGGCGTGGGACTGTCCGAGTCCTGGGCGTCCGCGGAGGATGGCGTCGAGTTCGGTGTCGCTGATGCGTGAGCCGTCGCGGTGGGTTCCGTGTCCGATGGTGGGGATGCGGCCTGCGGTGACGTCCTCGTCGAGCTGGTTGTAGTAGGCCTGGTCGGCTTCAGTCAGTGGGGTGGGTGCAGGATCGTTGGTCATGGTGCTTCCTTCTGTTCTGGTGGGTCAGCGGTCTGTGGGTGGGATGAGGTGTCGGTAGAGGTCTGTGACCTCCATGGCGTGGAAGATGATGCGTCGGCCGCGACCGTCAACGGCGACGCCGACTTCGAGGTAACGCAGTGCCTGTGGGTGGGGCAGGCCGACGAACATGAATGACTGCTCGCCTGGACGGCGGGGCTGGAGGATCTCGTAGTCGACGTGGTGCATGACGGCGTACTCCGCGTCGGGACGGGGGACGTCGTGCTTGTCCGCTGAATCGGTGAACTCGAACCTCACACGATTATGGTAGTACCGTTTAGTGGTGTGGGCAAGACCTTATTGGCGCGTTCTTGGGTGGGGTGGCGTGGCGGTAGACGGTTGCTCTGCTGACGTTGAGCGCTTGGGCAACTTCGGTGATGGTGGCGCCGGCGGCCAGGAGGGCGGTGGCGGCTTCGGCACGTTGGGGTGTCCAGACGGTGGGGCGGCCGAGGCTCGCGCCTCGGGCCCTGGCGGCTTCGAGGCCGGCGATTGTCCGCTCGATGGTGAGCTCGCGCTCGAACGCCGCCAAACTGGCGATGAGGTGGACCATGAGTCGGCCGGTGGGGGTTGTTGTGTCGATGGCCTCATGGAGGCTTTTCAGGTTGACGCCTCGTCGGGTGAGGTTGTCGATGGTGGCCACGAGATGCGGGAGAGAGCGTCCGAGGCGGTCTAGGCGCCACACGACGAGGGTGTCGCCCTCGTCGAGCTCGGCCAGGGCCTGGTCGAGGCCGGGGCGGGCGGCCAGGGCGCCTGAGGCTGTGTCGGTGTGGATGCGGGTGCAGCCCGACGCCGTGAGGGCGTCGAGCTGCATGTCGAGATGCTGACTGCTGGTGGATACGCGGGCGTATCCGATGGTGGTGGCCATGGCTCCTATGACACCACGTTGCTCTTGGTCGGGTGCTCTTGCTGGGGAGCGGCCGGTTGGCTGGTTGTCTCAGTATCCGGCTTCGGAGTGGACGTACTGAGGTTGTTGGGGACGGAAGTTGTCGAGGATGCTGTGAACCTCTACTCCGTTGAGCTTGTCATCGTCGTCATTCAGCCTCTTCTCGATTGCGGTGATGACGTCCTGGTGCTCGGCCAGGATGGCCTTGTCTGCATTGATGGCGTAGGTGATGAGATCGCTAGGGGTGAGCGGGCCGGTGTAGCCGTCGGGACGCCAGTCCATGGCTACGAGTACCACTGCGCGTTTGAGGGCTGAGTCGATTTCGTCGAAGGAGTTGTAGGCCTGTCGGTTGTCGATGGCGTCCTGGGCTAGGCCGGCCAGGTCGACCTGGATGTGGTGCCAGCTCGCCGCGGCAAGTCCCGGGTGTGGAAGCGGGATGACCATTTTGGTGTGACGGTGTGTTTCGATGGACAGGACGCTTCCGCCGAGTGTCCAGGTGACGGCTGCATGGGCGGCCACCTGGCGGCGTGCCTGCTCGATACTGACGGTGTACTTGCTGCTGTGGGCTTCTTCCCAGATTGGGCTCAGGCGAGAGACGATGTCGTCGGTGGGCTCGGAGCCTTTGTGTGGCTGGACCAGTGCCCAGTGCAATAGGTCCAAGTCGATGGGCTCCTCAGACTTCTTGAAGACGTTGACTGCCTCCTTGAAGACGAGTGCGATGAGGACCCAGAGGGCGTAACCCGTTACGAGGCCGATCACCGTGAAGGACACGACGAGTGCTCGGTCGCCTGGGAATGCTGCTACGAATGCCTTAGCAAGAGAGATCAGATCGTCGAAGTACGCGAGGAGGATCCACACGAGGAGACCGACGGTGATGGCTCGACGAAGATCGCGGCGCCAGTTGATCATGGTTTCAGTTCCTTTCGGGTAGATGAGGTGTGTAAGAGTTTTGTACACGGGTTTTGGACATCAATACGGCGGCGTGTCGCAGGTGGCTTGGACGGTGTCCAAAATCGGTCACTTCTGGACGTTCTGTCCGATGATGTCGAAGATTGTGGTTTGTATCCCGATGGCTCCGTGATGGCCGGCTATGGCGCATGGGCACCGGCCGTCGTGCTGGATGCCGGCTTCCCAGAACTGCCAGCTCTCTGCGCCCCCGAGGGTGGGGACCTGCTCGTCGGCAGTGGTGATCCAGCCAGCGGGAACGTTGGCACGGTTGGCTGCCCATTGAGCGTTATTGGGATCGTCGTATGCGCAGTTTTCGTGACTGCCGGCCGAGCAATGGCCACACGGCCCGTATTCACAGGGACACATGGTCAGTACGGCTGGTACTGACTTGTAGGTCTTACGCATGACCGGGGTCCAGGCATGATCGCGCACCCATGCGGCTTCGGCGTCGTTCATGGTCTATCGCCTTCGTGCCTTTAGAACGGGGGCTCGTCATCGAAGGAGGTGGAGCCGCCCGTGGCCCATGGGTCGTCCGCGGCGCCGCCGGCGGGGGCGTTGTACCCGGACTGGCCCTGGCCGATGCCGCCACCGCCGTTGTAGCCGCCCTGCTGGGGGCCGCCTTGGTTGTATCCGCCCTGGTTGTTCTGGTTGCCGAAGCCGCCGCCCTGGGGGCCGCCCTGACCTCCGCCGAAGCCTCCCTGGCCGCCCCCGCGGGGCTGGCGGGTGACCTGGGCCTTGGCGTAGCGCAGTGAGGGGCCGATCTCATCGACCTGCATCTCCACCACCGTGCGGTTCTCGCCCTCACGGGTGGTGAAGGAGCGCTGGACCAGTCGGCCCTGGACGATGACGCGTGTGCCCTTGGTCAGCGACTCGGCCACGTTCTCCGCGGTGTCGCGCCAACTTGAGCAGGGCATGAACAAAGTTTCGGCGTTCTTCCACTCGCCGGTCTGGCGGTCGAAGGTGCGCGGTGTGGAGGCGACGGTGAAGGAGGCCACCGCTGCCCCGGAGGGCGTGAAGCGGAGCTCGGGGTCCTTGGTGAGGTTCCCGACGATGGTGATGATGGTGTCTCCGGCCATGATGGTTGGGTCCTTTCTTGTTACTGGTTGTGGTTGTTGAGATGTTGTTGTCGAGGATGTTCAGGACCTTGTCGGATAATTCGTTATGCTGCTTCTCCGATTCTTTGGCTGTGGTGAACTATCGTCGCGCTGCGGAGTTTGTGGTCGAGTACATCGACGGCAGTAAGGGTCTTCGTCAGCCAGTAGTCACCAGCTTCGACTCTCACCCTGATTTCAGTGGCGAACTTGCCGACTGCCTCCTGAAGGATGTTGGAGCGGTTCGTGTGGCCAGCGGCAATGAGCTCATTTACCGCAGCTTGAAGGAGCAGGACCTCATGAACGGTGATTCTCATGTTCTTCGCCCCTTACTTCAGGCCGCCGCCGAAATCGGAACGGGCTCGATGCGGATCTTCCCAGCGTCGAGGTGGCGCATAACGACCTGGACCTCGTCGAGGGTCTCCTGGAGGACCGTCTCTCCGTTCTCTATGCGGGAGCGGATCTTGTTGATGAATGCGGTTATTGCTTCCCTGAGGTGTGGGGGCTCAGGGGCTGGGGTGATGACGATGGTTCCTGTAGTGAGGTCGTCTTCAAGTTTCTCGACCTCGATAAGTACG
This sequence comes from Actinomyces sp. ZJ308, assembly GCF_011752065.1. Classification (GTDB taxonomy): domain Bacteria; phylum Actinomycetota; class Actinomycetes; order Actinomycetales; family Actinomycetaceae; genus Actinomyces. The sequence goes on along the minus strand of NZ_JAAIJY010000025.1, from coordinate 28,924 downwards.
CGCTGATACTCGCTGTTGCCTGCGGCCACGAGGGAGCGTAAGTAGTCGGCGTACTCGGTCGTGGCCTCCATCGTGAGTAATGACTGAAGAAATGTAGGGCACTGCACGGTCGTCTCCTGGGTTCGTAAAGAGAGGTGTTGATTGCCTTGATGACTAGGGGTGCTCGACGTCGGCGTCGAGGATGGGTGTACCTGGCTTGATGGGGTGGTGAGACGTCGGTGTCTCAGGGCACGACAGAGAGGCCTACGCGGCGAGACGCCACGTAGGCCTGTTGATGGGGTTCACCTGATCTTCGTCAGGGGTGGGAATGTGACCTCCGGAGCAGAAGGTCGCAGGTTCGAATCCTGTCCGGGGCACCACCCCCGAGCCCCCGTCGCCACCCGCGCCGGGGGCTCGAGTCTTCACTCGCTGGTACTGCACGAGGTCGGGGTGCTACTGGGGGAGGTCCGGGTGTACTCCACGAGGACCGGAGGCTCGTGCAGTGCGGTCAGCTCCCGGCCAGTACGACCCCGTCCTCGTGCAGTAGGTGCCCGGCTCGGTCTGCGACGCCGTCGGCCGTCACCGGACGGGACTGGGCGGGACGAACGGCGAGTGCCGGGAGCCGACGAGGCTCAGCCCAGGGTCTTCAGGGCGAGTGTGGGGACGTCGGTCATGATGGCGTCCACGTTGAGCTCGGCCAGCCGGCGCATCCTGGCGGGCTCGTCCACCGTCCACACGTGGACCTCCAGGTCGGCGGTGTGCGCGGAGGCGACGAAGCGCCGGGTGACCACCGGGACGCCGTGGTAGCTCTCGGGAACCTGGACGGCGTCGACCCTCCCCCGGCTCCAGCCCCAGCGGGTCTGCGGCAGTGGGACGGCCGCCTCGCTGCGCAGCATGAGCCCGAGCACGTCGCTGACGCCCAGGGAGGTCATGGCCCGGGGCTCCTGGCGGCGCAGCACGGCCAGCCGGCGGGCGGAGAAGGAGGCGAAGCGGACCCTCTCGAGGGCCTCGGCGTCGCGCACCGTCTGCAGGGCGGCCTGGACGACGCTGGAGTCCTTGAGGTCGACGTTGAACCTCATCGTCGGGTGGGCGCGCAGGGCGTCGTCGAGACGCACGAAGCCGCGGCCGTCACCGGAGTCGAGGTCGGCCAGCTCGGCCCACATGACCTCGCCGACGGTGCGGGGGTCGTTCGCGGTCCGGAGCAGGTCCTCGTCGTGGCTGAGGACGACGATGCCGTCGGCGGTCAGCCGTAGGTCGGTCTCCATCCACTCCAGCCCGAGCGCGGCCACGTGCTCGACGGCGCTCCAGGTGTTCTCAGGTACCTCGCGCCCCCCGCCGCGGTGCGCGATGACAGCAGGACGTCGTGTTCGTGACGCGGCAGGCGGCACAGTGGGTCTCCCTCAGCTGCAGTTGGTGGTGAGCTCGACGGCGCCGTGCTGCTTGAGCCAGCCCCACGGCTCCACGGTGGACTCGTCGGCGGAGTCGTCCTTGGTGCGCACCTCGAAGTGCAGGTGCGCACCGGAGGACCGGCCGGTGTTGCCCACGCCGGCGATCATCTGGCCGGCCGTGACGGTGTCGCCGGCCTTGACGTAGATGCCGTCCTCGTACATGTGGAGGTAGCTGGTGTACCAGACCTGACCGTCGATCTCGTGCTTGATGGTGACGGTTCCGGTGCCGTCCACCATGCCGGCGGTGGTGACGGTGCCGGCCGCGGCGGCGTAGATGGGGGTGCCCACCGGTGCAGCCATGTCCTGGCCGGCGTGAAGCTTCTGGATGCCGAGCGTGGGGTGGGTGCGGTATCCGTACTCCGAGGAGATCGTGTAGGTGTCCGGGAGCATGGGGTAGAACAGCTGCGGCTTGGAGCTGAAGGCGCTCGTGTCGCCGGAGGCGCCGGTGGCCGAGGAGCAGGTCTTGGCCGCGTTCTGGTAGGCCTCGCGGATCCTGGCCCGAGTGGCGGCGTCGGGGACGTTGGAGAGCTGGGTGTCGGAGTCATCATCCAGGTCATCGCTGCCGAGCACGGCGCTGGCCACGGATGACGGCTTCGTCCCGGCGGCGGCCGGGCTCTGGCTCTGCGAGGCGGTTCCGGCGTGCATCTTCATCGCGGCCGAGGCCAACGGCGTGTTGTCGAGGTGGCTGGACAACGGGGCGAGGACCGTGGCCACGGCCAGGGCCGACAGCACGGCGGTGCGTCCCAGGATCCCGGTTCCGGTGCGGCGCCGGGCGGGGCGCACGGGGGCGGGACCGGTCGAGGAGTCGCGGTGGGTGTCCGGTCTGGAGGCTGTGGAGACCCTGGCCGACGGCGCCGAGGCGGTCGCCTCATCCGAGGGCGTGACCTCAGCGGTCTCCGCCGATCCGGCCGTCTGAGTCTGCTGGGCGGCCTTGGCAGCGCGGATGGCCGTCTCATCGGCGAGCGGCACCCCGGCCTTACGAGCGGCCATGAGCCTGCGGACCTCGGGGACCTCAACGGTCTCGGCGCCGCGGAAGTCCGTGATCCGCCGCGAGAAGCGGATCTCATGAGGGACCTCGGGAGCCGACGGCGCCGCGGGAGCGGCCTCGACGGTCACCGCGGGCTCGGGCTGCGACGTCGTGGTGAAGGCGGTGGAGACGGCACCCGCCGCAGCGCTAGGAGCACTGGGAGCACTGTGATGGGTGGTGGAGGCGACGACGGGCTTGGCGGGGACGCTGGCGGGCGTTGCCGCGGAGGCGCGCATCCTACGACGGCTCTGCGAGCGGGAGGCGGTTCCGGAGGCAGCGGCCGCACCCGGACCGGCGGGGGCGGCGTGGCTGTGGGACTGCGCCGCGCTGGACGAGGCGGGGGAGGCGTCGCCGGCGGCCCACCACGGCGTGCTGCCGGCGGGCTGGGCGGCGGCCGGCTCAAGGCCGGAGGTGGACTCGGCCAGGGAGGCCGCGACCAGAGGCGACAGGGCCGACGGCGCCGCGGCCGAGGGCGTCGATGAGGCGGCGGGCTGCTCGGCGGCGTGGGAGCGGCGTCGACTGCGTCGGCCATCCGGCCGCGCCTCGGCCTGATGATGCTGGGCCTGCGGCACGTTGGCGACGGCGGGGCTCTCGCGTGTCTGCCGGGTGTCCTCGGAGACGTGGGCGGCGCGCAGGTCCTTGCGGGAGCGGCGGGTGGGGCGCTCCTCCCTCGGCGTCTGCGGGACGGCGGAGAAGGCGGAGGGGGCCGCCGGTGAGGGTTGCACCGCACCCGTTTCCACCGAGGGGCTCACCGATGAGGAAGGAGCGGCGGGCTCGGGCGCCGGGGGACGCGGATCCGCGGGCCGACCGGGCTGCTGGGCAGCGCCTTGGCGACGGCGGGCCATGCGGCTCATCGGTGCGACCAGCTGCTGGTCGCCCTGCCCGGTCTGCTCGACGGGCATTGGGCGCGTCGGGCCGGCGGCCGCGTGCGCCCCTGCTCGCGTGGGTGGCGCCGCAGCCGGAGGTGTCGCCTGGGCCGTGGGCCGCTGCGGGTGGTTCTGCTTCTGGGGGGCAACCGGAACGTCTGGGAGAGCGGAGGGACTCGGGGCGGTAACGGTGCTGGGAGCGGCACCGGTCTGGGAGCTGTGAGCGTGGAGGTCACGGCGCGAGCGACGGGTGGGGCCGGCGGCATGCGTGGTGTGGGCGGTGTGCGTCGTCGGCGTTGACGGCGGGTTGGCTCCGGCCTCCACCTCGGCGAGCTGGCGAGCGACTTCGGCAGCACGTTCCGCCTCGCGACGCTGGCGTCGACTCATGGGCTGCGGGGTCACGCGGGAAGCCTCCAGGTGGCTGGTGTCATGGGGAGTGTCGTCACTGCCGGCGATCCGGTGGTTGACGACTCGCTGGCTGCCGGGGCGACAGTCTCGGATTGTGCTCGGTTAAAACAGTAGCGGTCTCCTGTAGGTCTCGCCAGGAGAACCAGCACACCTTTGTGTGACCTGCACTTCTCAGACAATCCGCAAGGTTCCTCCTATGACACCAATGAAGAAGCAGAAATACGTGTCATACGAATGAATCGGCGTCAGACGGCCGACCCCGTCCAGGAGGCCGACCATCGGCGAGTGAGGCGGTCTGAGTTGTGGGTATCCACTGGCCATCGCCGGGAGATCACGATTTAATCACGGCGTTGGTGCTCCTCGCGCTGCATGGCGTCGTTGACCTCGCCGACGAGCTCTTCGAGGATGTCCTCCAGGAAGAGGACGCCGACGAACCGGCCCTGGGCGTTGCGCACGTGTCCGAGGTGGGCCCCCGAGCGCTGCATGGCCGCCAGGGCCTCCTCCACCTCATCGTCGTAGCCGACGGGCACGAGTGCGCGGGCCCGCCAGGCCGGGACCGGCTCGCTGCGGTCGGCGCCGTCGGCGTAGAGGATGTCCTTGAGATGCAGGTAGCCGGTGATGACGGGCTCCCTCTCGTCTCCTCCATCAGCGTCAGACCCCGACTCGGCGACGAGCGGGAAGCGGGAGAAGCCGGTGGAGGCCACGGCCCGCTCCACGTCCTCCGGGGTGCAGCCTTCGGGAAGGATGACGAGCTCGCTCAGGGGCACCATGACGCTGCCGGCGGTCTCCTCGGAGAACTCCAGGGCGCCGCTGAGCAGGCCGGTGGAGTCCTCCAGGACGCCCTCGGCGGTGGAGCGCTCGACGATGGAGGCGACCTCCTCGGCGTTGAAGGCCGCGGAGATCTCCTCCTTGGCCTCGATGCCCAGCGCCTTGAGGACCCCGTTGGCGAAGCCGTTGAGCCCGTTGACCACGGGGCTGAGGACGCGCGAGCACCACACCAGGGGCGGGGCGAGCCAGCGCACGGCCTTCTCCGGGGAGGAGATGGAGATGTTCTTGGGCACCATCTCCCCGGCGACGACGTGCAGGCCCACAACGATGACCAGGGCGATGACGACGGCGACGGCGTGGGAGCCGGCGTGCCCGACGCCGACAGCGGCCAGCAGCGGCTCGAGGGCGTGGGCGATGGCGGGTTCGGCGACCACGCCCAGGCCGGTGGAGCACAGGGTGACGCCGAGCTGGGCGGTGGCCAGCATGCGCGAGACGTTCTGGAGGGCCCACAGGGCGGTGGTGGCGCGGGCGTCGCCGGCCTCGGCCAGCGGCTCGAGCTGGCTGCGGCGCGAGGAGGTGACGGCGAACTCGGCGCCGACGAAGAAGGCGTTGCCGGCCAGGAGGATGACGGTGACCAGGAGGGCCAGGGGCGTGCTCATCGGTGCTGCCCCTCCTGCGTGCCCGGGATCGCGTCGGTGTCGGTGGGGCGCACGTGGAGGCGGGTGACGCGGCGTCCGTCCATGGCGTCGACGCTCAGGGAGGCGTGAGGCAGGTCGACGACGTCGCCGACGACGGGGATGCGGCCGAGCTCGGTCATGACCAGGCCGCCGAGGGTCTCGTAGGGGCCGTCGTCGGGCACCTGGATGCCGGCACGGGTGGCGAGCTCGTCGGGGCGCATCCAGCCGGGGACGACCCAGTGGCCGGAGGGGTCGAGGTGGGCGCCCGCGCGGCGGCGGTCGTGCTCGTCGGCGACGTCCCCGACGACCTCCTCGACGGCGTCCTCGAGGGTGACGACGCCGGCGGTGCCGCCGTACTCGTCGACGACGACGGCCATCTGGGAGCCCTGGGCGCGCAGCTCGACCAGCAGGTTGGCCAGCGGCATGGTCTCGGGCACGCGGGGTGCGGGCGTCATGAGGGAGGTGGAGGCCACGGGCACGTCGGCGCGCCGCTCGTAGGGGACGCCGATGGCGCGGCGCAGGTGGACGATGCCCAGGACGTCATCGACGTCAAGGCCGATGACGGGGAAGCGGGAGTGGCCGGTGGCTCGGGCCAGGCGCACCACGTCGTCGGCGCAGTCGTCGGCCTCGAGGGTGTAGAGGCGGCCGCGGTCGGTCATGACGTCGACGGCGGTGAGCTCGCCCAGGCCGATGGAGCGGGTGAGCAGGGTGGCGGTGGAGGCGTCGAGGGTGCCCTCCTCGGCGCTGTGGCGCACGAGGGAGGCGAGCTCGCCGGCGCTGCGGGCGCCGCTGAGCTCCTCGGCGGGCTCAATGCCCATGGCGTGCAGGACGGCGTTGGCGGCGTTGTTGAGCACGACGATGAGGGGCTTGAGCAGGGTGGTGAAGCCCATGAGGAAGGGGGCCACGAGGCCGGCGGCGCGCATGGGGTCGGCCAGGGTGGCGTTCTTGGGGATGAGCTCGCCCATGACCATGGAGAAGGCGTTGACAACGATGAGCGCGATGACGACCGCGGCGCCGGTGGCCACCGAGGCGGCCAGCCAGTGGCTCATGAGGTCGGTGAGCAGGTTGGCCAGGGCGGCCTGCATCGTGTAGCCCAGGAGCACGGTGGTCAGGGTGATGCCGACCTGGGCGCCGGACAGGAGGGTGGACAGGCGCCCCAGGGCGCGCTGGACGGTACCGGCGCGCTTGTCCCCGGCGGCGGCGCGGGTCTCGACGGTGGAGGGGTCGAGGGCCACCAGGGAGAACTCCCCGGCCACGAACAGGGCGGTGCCCACGGTGAGAACCACGCCGACGGCGATCATGAGCCAGTCGGTCATGCGAGCCCCTCCCCCACGCGGGGCGCGGCGTAGGAGCCGGAGGCGGGCCGGTCAGTGCGCCCAGTGAGCTCGGTCGACGAGTCGGGGTGGGGGTGGTCAGAGGCGGGCGAGGAGGCGCGGTGCGTGCGGGTGCGGCGCCTGCGGGCCCGGCGGGAAGCCGATCGCATAGTGACCGAACGGTACCACCGTCCCACTCCGGGGGCCGGTCATGCCCGGCCCCGCTACGCGTCACGGTCGGGACACGCATGTGTCCTTAGTCCCGCATTTGCTCGCCTGAGACGCTCTTCACCTCCTAGGATGTCCTACGAACACCGCCGTTCCTCCCCGGGGCCCACCCATGGCCCCCACCGCCGGGACGGCAGACTGACGAGTTCACCGAGGAGATCCGACGTGCCCACGCAGGACCAGACCAGCCCCGGCTTCGGCGCCAACGAGTGGATGGTGGAGGAGATGCGGGCCGCCTGGTCGGCGGACCCCTCCTCCGTGAGCCCGCAGTGGCGAGAGCTCTTCGAGACCGACCCGAGCGCCGGCCTGCGCCGGCCGAGCTCCACGGCCTCGAACGGGTACGGCAACGGTTTCGCGTCGTCGGCCCCCGGCGAGCCCCGCCGGGCCACCATCACACCCCAGGCCCCGGTCCCCCAGCGCCGGTCCTCCGCGGTCCAGGACGTCACCCGCTCGGACCTGCCCCCGGCCCCGCCGTCGGACACCGCTCCCCCGACCTCCCCCTACGCCCAGCGCCTGGCCGCCCACCACGTCCACGACCCGGAGGGCGACGCCTGCGACGACGGCGCCACCCGTCTCAAGGGCGCGGCCGCCCGCACCGCCAGGAACATGGACGACTCCCTGTCCATGCCCACGGCCACCTCCGCCCGCGCCGTCCCCGCCAAGGTCCTCATCGAGAACCGCGCCATCATCAACAGCCACCTGGCCCACACGCGCGGCGGCAAGGTCTCCTTCACCCACCTCATCGGCTGGGCGGTGGTGGAGTCCCTGTCCGAGATGCCCTCGATGAACGTCTCCTACGGCATCGACGAGGCCGGCAAGCCGGTCCTGCGCGAGCCCGCCCACGTGGCCTTCGGCCTGGCCATCGACGTTCCGGGTTCTGACGGCCAGCGCCGCCTCCTGGTGCCCTCCATCAAGCAGGCCGACCTCATGGACCTGTCCGGTTTCGTGGAGGCCTATGAGGCCCTCGTGGCCAAGGCCCGCGAGAACAAGCTGGACATCGACGACTTCCGCGGCACCACCGTGACCCTGACCAACCCCGGCATGATCGGCACCCTGCACTCGGTGCCGCGCCTCATGCCCGGCCAGGGGCTCATCGTGGGGGTCGGGAGCATGGACTACCCGGCCGCCTTCGCCGGCGCCAGTCCCGACACCCTGGCCCGCCAGGGCATCGGCAAGGTCGTGACCCTGACCTCCACCTACGACCACCGCGTCATCCAGGGCGCCGCCTCCGGCGAGTTCCTGCGCCTGGTGGAGCGCAAGCTGCTGGGCCTGGACGGCTTCTGGAACCGGTCCTTCGAGTCCCTGCGCATCCCGCTGGAGCCGGTCCAGTGGGTGCGCGACACCACCTACGACCCCGAGCTGGAGACCGGCAAGCCGGCGCGCGTGGCCGAGCTCATCCACGCCTTCCGCCAGCGCGGGCACCTGGCCGCCGACACCGACCCGCTCACCTACCGCCTGCGCCGCCACCCCGACCTGGACATCACCTCCTACGGGCTGAGCCTGTGGGACCTGGACCGCACCTTCCCCACCAGGGGCCTGGGCGGGCGCGACCGCGCCACCCTGCGCGAGATCCTCAAGATGCTGCACGACGCCTACTGCCGCACCGCGGGCGTGGAGTACATGCACATCCAGGACCCGGCCCAGCGCACCTGGTGGCAGGAGCGCCTCGAGCGCGACTGGGAGGACGTCGGCGACGAGGAGCGCCGTCGGATCCTCACCAAGCTGGAGCAGGCCGAGGCCTTCGAGACCTTCCTGCAGACCAAGTACGTGGGTCAGAAGCGCTTCAGCCTCGAGGGCGGGGAGTCCCTCATCGTGGCCCTGGACCGTCTGCTCGACGCCGCCGCCCACGACGGCCTCGACGAGGTCGTCATCGGCATGGCCCACCGCGGCCGGCTCAACGTGCTCACCAACATCGCCGGCAAGTCCTACGCCCAGGTCTTCGACGAGTTCGAGGGCAACGGCGTCATCGAGGGCGCCGGCACCGGGGACGTCAAGTACCACCTGGGCACCGAGGGCGTCTTCTCCGGGACCGACGGCGTGACCACCCGCGTGTCCCTGGCCGCCAACCCCTCCCACCTGGAGACGGTCGACGGCGTCGTCGAGGGCATCGTGCGCGCCAAGCAGGACCGCATCGGCCTGGGCGAGCGGGGCTACACGGTCATGCCGGTCCTCGTCCACGGCGACGCGGCCTTCGCCGGGCAGGGCGTGGTCTACGAGACCCTCAACATGAGCCAGCTGCCCGCCTACCGCACCGGCGGCACCGTCCACATCATCGTCAACAACCAGATCGGCTTCACCACCGGCTCGGCCTCGGCCCGCTCCACCACCTACGCCACCGACCTGGCCAAGGGCCTGCAGGTGCCGATCTTCCACGTCAACGCCGACGACCCCGAGACGGTGGCCCGCACGGCCCGCCACGCCTACGACTACCGGCGCACCTTCCACAAGGACGTCATCATCGACCTCATCTGCTACCGGCGCCGCGGGCACAACGAGGGCGACGACCCCTCGATGACCCAGCCGCTCATGTACCGGCTCATCGACTCCCTGGACTCCACCCGCGGGGTGTACACCGCCGCCCTCGTGGGGCGCGGCGACATCACGCCCGAGGAGGCCCACGAGATCGCCGAGAGCTACCAGGACGAGCTCGAGCGGATCTTCACCGAGGCCCGCGTCCAGGTCACCGGGGGCAACGGCTCCGATGGCGCCGACGGCGCGGCCTCCTCAGGAACCGACGCCTCCACCCAGGACCTGTCCGACCCCACGAAGGTGGGCGTGCCCCGCTCCTCCCTGGAGGTCCCCTCCTCCCAGCTGGCGGGCAGCGGCATGATGATCGGCTGGACCTCGGCCGTGGCCCGCGACGTCGTCGAGCGCATCGGGGACGCCCAGGTCGCCTGGCCCGAGTCCTTCACCGTCCACCCCAAGCTCCAGACCATGCTCGCCAGGCGCCGCGAGGCCACCCGCGCCGGCGGCATCGACTGGGGCCTGGGCGAGCTCATCGCCCTGGGGAGCCTGCTCATGGAGGGCGTGCCGATCCGCCTGGCCGGTGAGGACGCGCGCCGCGCCACCTTCGCCCAGCGCCACGCCGTCCTGCACGATCACGCCTCCGGTCAGGAGTGGACGCCGCTGAGCTTCCTCACCCCGGACCAGGCGCCCCTGGAGATCTACGACTCGCTGCTCAGCGAGTACGCCGCCCTGGCCTTCGAGTACGGCTACTCGGTGGAGCGGCCCGAGGGTCTGACGATGTGGGAGGCCCAGTTCGGCGACTTCGCCAACGGCGCCCAGTCCGTCATCGACGAGTACGTCACCTCCGCCGCCCAGAAGTGGGGGCAGCGCTCCGGCCTGGTCATGCTCCTGCCCCACGGCCAGGAGGGACAGGGACCGGACCACTCCTCGGCGCGCATCGAGCGCTACCTGCAGATGTGCGCCCAGGACAACATGCTGGTGGCTCAGCCCTCCACACCCGCCAGCTACTTCCACCTGCTGCGCGAGCACGCCTACCACCGCCCGCGCCGCCCTCTCATCGTCTTCACCCCCAAGCAGCTGCTGCGACTGAAGGCCGCCTGCTCGCCGGTGGAGGACTTCACCTCCGGCACCTTCCAGCCGGTCATCGGCGAGGTCGACGACGCCGTCCTGGCGGCTGCGGCGGGTCAGGGCGTGGACCGGGTGCTGCTGTGCTCGGGGCGCGTCTACTACGACCTGCTGGCCCACCGCGCCAAGACCGGGGACACGAGCACGGCCATCGTCCGCCTCGAGCAGCTCTACCCGCTGGAGACCGAGGCTATCGCCGAGGCGCTGGCGCCCTTCAGCGGTGCCGAGCTCGTGTGGGTGCAGGACGAGCCGGCCAACCAGGGCATGTGGCCCTACCTGGCGCTCCACCTGCCGAGCGACCTGACCGGAGGCGTGCTGCCCACACTGGTCTCCCGCCCTGAGGCCGCCGCCCCGGCCGTGGGAACCGCCGGCGTCCACCGCGCCCAGCAGGAGGAGATCATCCACCAGGCCTTCGCCCGAGACTGAGAGCATGCTGGTCATCCCCGGTCAACCCCGCCGAAATGCCGTCAGCCTCCCGCGCCACAGCGCAAGGTCACGATAATGTCAAGGCAGCATGAGGGATCATGAGGCATGAGGAGGCGCTGCCATGCGTGAGACGAGGCTGAGCTTCATCGGTGACGAGCTGGTGGCCGGTCATGGTGACGGGCGCGCCCTGGGATGGACGGGCCGGGTCATGGCCCGCACGCCCCGGGACGCCGACATCCTGTGGACCTCACTGGCGGTCCCCGGGGAGACGACGGCGCAGATGTCCGACCGCTGGGGGCCGGAGGTGGCCCGCCGCTCCACGCACACCGGGATCAACCGGCTCGTCGTAGGACTGGGCGTGGCCGATGTGCTCGCCGGCATCTCCTACGCCCGCTCCCGCCTGGCCCTGGCCAATATCCTCGACACGGCCGCCTCGGACCACCGCGAGTGCTTCGTCGTCGGGCCCCCGCCCCTGCCCGAGGCCGATCCCGACGCCACCGCCCAACTGTCCCAGGCCGCCGAGGAGGTGTGCCTGCGCCGCAACGTGCCCTACGTGGACGCCTTCGAGCCGCTGCGCAACCACGAGCAGTGGACGGCCGACGTCGCCGCCGCCGGCGGCACGCACCCGGGCCAGGCCGGCTACGGGCTGCTGGCCTGGCTGGTGCTGCACCGCGGCTGGTACGAGTGGCTCGGCGTCGAGCGCCCCGAGTCCTGAGGGCCCGGGACGCCGCAGCCAGCCGGCCTGGCCGTGCCGGTCAGGCCGGGGCCGCTGAGGCCTCCGCAGCCGGTTCGGAGGCGGCGAAGATGTCTCCGGTGATCCCCACCAGGCGGTTGGAGACCCGCTGGTTGAAGAAGCCGACGATGGGACCGATGAAGAAGCCCATGATGACCGTGCCCAGGGCGATGATGCCCAGCGAGAGGTCGAACCTGATGAGGAGGAGGGCCAGGAGGATCGTGATGACGTCCTGGACCACCCGGTAGGCGCGGTAGCTGTAGCGCGGGAAGTGGCGCCGCAGCGAGGGGGCGATCCCGTCGTAGGGGCACTGGCCCAGGTCGCAGGTGATGTACATGGAGACCCCCAGGCAGAACAGCGGCAGCCCGATCGCCAGGTGAAGGAGCATGCTGCCGAAGGAGTACTCGATATGGAAGACGCTTCGGTACAGCGGGCGGAAGTAGTCCACGAGGACGCCCACGATCGTGAAGTTGATGACCGTCCCCAGGCCGAAGATGGACCGGTCGAAGGGGAAGACAAGGATCAGCATGATGATGTTGACGATCGGGACGATCGCGGCGAAGGAGATCCCCGAGACGTGGGAGATTCCCTGAAGGAAGGCCGTGAACGGGTCGACTCCGCTCTTGCCCTCCAGGCAGATCGCGATCCCGACGGCTGTGATCACCTCCCCCAGGAAGCACACGAGGATGCGTCGCAGGAGCGAGTTGTCGGAGAGTGTCCACTGGTCTTTCGCTGTCAGGTTCCTCAGGTTCATGTCGCACCGCCGTCGTTGTGGAGGAGCCGGCCAAGGCCATGCCGACAAGACGCCGCCAGTTCCTCAGGAAGGAGCCGGACAGTGCTCCCCACCGTGAACCAGGCCGTGTCTCGCGGCTCACACCTCAGCGTCTCATCACCGTCAAGGCCGTAGGACCCAGGAGGCGACATCGAGTCAGCACCTGACCAGGGCGTTTCCGGATCGGCAACAAGACGGTTCCGGAACTGCCCAGGAACGACGTCGGCCGGTCACCGTGGTGGTGACCGGCCGACGTCCTTTCGCGTCTCAGGGTGCCGCGCTCAGCGCGCCACCCGACTCAGGCGTTGGGACGCTTGCCGTGGTTGGCGCTGGACTTCGCACGTGCACGACGCTTACGACCGCGCTTGCTCATAACTGCCTCCTCGTGTCTGGACTTGCCCCACGAGGGGGCACGGAACGCCGCTGATTGTCGCACACGGCGCTGCAACCCGGCCAGTCTCGCTCCGCCGGCCATCCGGTGAAGGCGACCACACACCACCGCTGACGGATCGGCGCCGGCCATCAAGAGGGCGGAGTGGGCAGATCAGGTGAAGACGGGCGCGGGACGGCGCGCCTCAGTCGCCCTCGACGTGAACGGTTCGTGAGGACTCGACCCGGGACTCCACGACGCGCACGACCCGCCCGGAGGCGGTCGTCTGAGTGCGGGTCGTCGTCGACGTCGTCGTCACGCTCACGGCGGTGGCGCGCAGGGTCGACAGGCGCCCCAGGACCCGGGCGCGCAGCTCGGGGGGCGCCTGCTCGGCGCAGCGCGAGCGCAGGATCTCGCGCAGGTGGGTCTCGGCGTCGGCGATGCGCGAGCAGTACGGGCAGGTGGCGACGTGCTGGGCGAGCCGCTCGGTGAGGTCGGCGGTGCACTCCCGGTCGAGGAAGGCCTCCAGGTGGGCGCGGGCCTCGGCGCAGGAGCAGTCCTGGGGCACGGCCTCGGCCTTGACCGCCTCGGTGGTCTTGGCGGCCTCGGCGGGCTCGGGGTTCTTCTCGCCGTTCGTTCCCGGCTCCATACGGTCCCTCATTTCTCCTCCTCCCCGTAGCCGTACTCGCGGGCGTAGTCGGCCAGCAGCTCGCGCAGCTGGCGGCGTCCCCGGTGCAGCCGGGACATGACGGTCCCGATCGGCGTGTCCATGATCTCGGCGATCTCCTTGTAGGAGAAGCCCTCCACGTCCGCCAGGTAGACGGCCAGGCGCCGGTCCTCGGTGAGCTGGCCCAGGGCCTCCTTGATGTCGGAGTCCGGCAGGGCGTCCAGGGCGAGGTTCTCGGCGCTAGGCAGTCCCACCGAGTCGTGGGAGGCGGCCCGGTGCAGCTGCCAGTCCTCGACGGCGTCCGCGTCGGACTGGAGCGGCTCGCGCTGCTTCTTGCGGTAGGAGTTGATGAAGGTGTTGGTCAGGATCCGGTAGAGCCAGGCCTTGAGGTTGGTGCCGGGCCGGTACTGGTGGAAGGAGCCGAAGGCCTTGGCGTAGGCGTCCTGGACGAGGTCCTCGGCGTCGGCCCGGTTGCGGGTCATGCGCAGGGCGGCGCCGTAGAGCTGGTCCAGGTAGGGCAGGGCCTCGGCCTCGAAGCGGGCCGCCCGGGCCACCTCGTCCTCGTCGGCGGGGGCGCGGTCGAGGCCGTCCGCGCCGTCGTCGGGATCGATCACCTCATCCAGGGTGATCTCGTCTGTGTGGTCGTCGATGTCCGTCATCGCCCACGAGCCTAGCCCGAGACGGGCCTCCCAGCCGTCATCGGCGCCAAGGGGGCTGGTCAACGGGGCGGGTCGGTCCGAGAAGCCGACGGCGGGCCGGCTCGGTCCCGGGCCACCGGTGCCGGCGTGCCCACCGGGCCGCTCCAGCCGGTCGCGCTGGCGCCGCGGGCCGCTCGTTGGTGCGCTACGACGTCGGGCGGTCCGGCTCGACGTCGGCACGGTCGGCTGCTGAGTGCTCATGTTCTGACCAACAGGACGGCGCCCCGGTTTCATTCCCCGTCCGCGCTCAGCGAGGCGCGCGCCACGTTCGAGCGGTGATACTGCTGGCCCGAGCCGCTCCGGTGCGTCAGGATGGGGACATGAACATTCTGCGATCCTTCGCCCGCCCGATGCTCGCCGCGCCCTTCATCGTCGATGGGATCGATGCCCTCGTGCGCCCGTCGCGCCACGTGGAGAAGTTCGAGAAGGTCGCCCCCACCCTGGAGCGCGCCGGGCTGCCGCCGGTGCTCACCTCCGACGCCCGCATGCTCACCCGCGCCTCGGGCGCCGTGAGCCTCGTGGCCGGGCTGGGGCTGGCCGCGGGCCGGGCGCCCCGCACGAACGCCACCGTCCTGGCGGCCCTCAACGTCCCGCTCACGGTCGTCAACAACCCCGTGTGGGCGGTTGAGGGGACCAAGGCCCGCAAGGAGGCCCTCTCCGGCCTGCTGCGGGGCGCCGCCGTGGGTGCCGGCCTGGTCCTGGCCGCCGTCGACCGTCAGGGCAGGCCGTCCCTGGCCTGGCAGATGCGCAACTCCCGTCAGCAGCGCGAGGCGATCGAGGCCGCTCAGGAGGCGGTCCGTCAGCGCTACGTGACCGCCTGAGCCGCACCAGCTCGGGACTGCCGGCCCCGGCTCAGACTCCGTCGCCGTCACCTGGGCGTCACAGGTGACGGTTAGCCTCGCCTCGTTCACTCCAGCCCACCTCACCACGCGCAGATATCGACCCGCAGGGAGCCCCTATGACCGTCCAGTCCGCCCAGTCAAGCCAGTCGGCCCAGACCGCCGAGCCCGACGTCGTCTACACCTGGACCGACGAGGCGCCGATGCTGGCGACCCACTCCTTCCTGCCGATCGTGCGGGGCTTCGCCCAGCGGGCGGGCGTGAGCGTGGGGACCGCGGACATCTCCCTGGCCGGGCGCATCCTGGCGGCCTTCTCCCTGGCCGACGACGACCTGGCCCGGCTGGGCGAGCTCACCCAGTCGCCCACGGCCACCATCATCAAGCTGCCCAACATCTCGGCCTCCCTGCCCCAGCTCAAGGCCGCCATCGCCGAGCTGCAGGCCCTGGGCCACGAGGTCCCCGACTACCCAGACTCCCCCACCACGCCCGCCGAGCGCGAGGCGCGCGCCGCCTACGACGCCGTCAAGGGCAGCGCCGTCAACCCGGTCCTGCGCGAGGGCAACTCCGACCGGCGGGCCCCCGCGGCCGTCAAGGCCTACGCCCGCTCCCACCCGCACTCGATGGGCGCCTGGTCGCCCGAGTCGCGCACCCGCGTGGCCACGATGGAGGTCGGGGACTTCCGCCGCAACGAGCGCAGCGTCGTCGTCCCCGAGGCCGGCACCCTGCAGATCCGGCTGCGCCCGGCCGACGGCGCAGCCCCCGTCGTCCTGCGCGAGTCGCTGCCGGTGAGCGCCGGGGAGGTCGTGGACGCCACCTTCATGAGCGCCGCCGCCCTGGACGAGTTCCTGGCCCGTCAGGTGGCCGCCGCCAAGGACGAGGACCTGCTGCTGTCGGTGCACCTCAAGGCCACGATGATGAAGGTCTCCGACCCGCTCATCTTCGGTCACGCGGTGCGCGCCGCCCTTCCGGGCGTCTTCGCCACCTACGGCGAGGCGCTGGCCGAGGCGGGCCTGCGCGCCGAGGACGGCCTGGCCTCGATCCTGGCCGGCCTGGAGGGGCTGGCCCGGGGCGAGGAGATCCGCGCCGCCATCGAGGCCGAGCTCGCCGCCGGGCCGCGCCTGTCCATGGTGGACTCCGACTGCGGCATCACGAACCTGCACGTGCCCAGCGATGTCATCATCGACGCCTCCATGCCCGCCATGATCCGGGCCGGCGGCCACCTGTGGGGGCCCGATGGCCGGACCGCCGACACGATCGCCGTCATCCCGGACTCCTCCTACGCCGGGGTCTACCAGGCCGTCATCGATGACTGCCGCACCCACGGGGCCCTGGACCCGGCCACGATGGGCTCGGTGCCCAACGTGGGCCTCATGGCCCGCAAGGCCGAGGAGTACGGCAGCCACGACAAGACCTTCCTCGTCCCGGCCGACGGCACCGTGGAGGTCGTCGTCATCGAGGGCGCCGGCGCCGAGCCCGGCACGGTGCTGCTGTCCCACGAGGTGACGGCCGGAGACATCTGGCGGGCCTGCACCACCCAGGACGCCCCCGTGCGCGACTGGGTGCACCTGGCCGTCACCCGGGCCCGGGCCACCGGCGCCCCGGCCGTCTTCTGGCTGGACCCCGAGCGGGGGCACGACGCCGTCCTCATCGACCTGGTGGGCCGCTACCTGGCAGACGAGGACACCGAGGGCCTGGACATCCGCGTCCTGGACCCGGTGGCGGCCACGCGCCTGTCCCTGGAGCGCGCCCGCCGCGGTGAGGACACGATCTCGGTGACCGGCAACGTCCTGCGCGACTACAACACGGACCTGTTCCCCATCCTCGAGGTGGGCACGAGCGCCAAGATGCTCTCGGTGGTGCCGCTGATGAACGGCGGCGGCCTGTACGAGACTGGGGCCGGTGGCTCGGCCCCCAAGCATGTGCGCCAGCTGCTCGAGGAGGACTACCTGCGCTGGGACTCCTTGGGCGAGTTCCTGGCCCTGGCCGAGGCTCTCCACCACGTGGCCCAGGTCAGCGGCAACGACCGCGCCGAGGTGCTGGCCGACGCCCTGGAGGCGGCCACGGCCCGGCTGCTGGAGGAGAATCGCTCGCCGGCGCGCCGCCTGGGCCAGGTCGACAACCGCGGCTCGCACGCCTGGCTGGCCCTGTACTGGGCCGGCGAGCTGGCCGCCCAGGAGACCAGTCCCGAGCTCGCCGCCGTCTTCACCCCGATCGCCCAGCAGCTCGAGGCCTTCAACGACACGATCCAGGCCGAGCTGCTGGCCGTCCAGGGCTCACCGGTGGACATCGGCGGCTACTACCGCCCCGACCAGGCCCTGACCGACGCCGTCATGCGCCCCTCGACGACCCTCAACGCCGTCGTCGAGGCGCTGGCATGACCGACGGTCCCGGGACTGCCTGCGGCGCCGCGGCCTCAGCCGCCTCGGTCGGCTCAGACGACTCGGTCGCGCCGTGGCGCGCGCCGGTGGCGGCGGGGGCTCTGGACGCCGTCGTGGAGCTGCCGGGGTCGAAGTCGCTGAGCGCGCGTGCCCTGCTGCTGGCCGCCGTCGCCGACGCGCCGACGACGCTCACCGGGCTCCTGCGCTCGCGCGACACCGAGCTCATGCTCGCAGCCCTCACCGTGCTCGGCGCCCGCTTCGAGGACCTGGACGCCTCCGGCACGCGGCTGCGCGTCACGCCGGCTCCCCTGCCGCTGCGTGTGCGTACCGGCCCCGACGGCGTCGGGCGCATCGAGACGGGCCTGGCCGGGACCGTCATGCGCTTCGTGCCCGCGCTCGCCGCCCTGGCCGACGCCCCGGTCGTCCTCGACGGGGACGAGGCCGCCCGGCGCCGCCCCATGGCACCGCTGCTCGACGCGCTGGCCGCCCTGGGCGCGGAGGTCACCTACCTCGGCGAGCCCGGATTCCTGCCCGTGCGCGTGGGGCCCGGCGACGGCGCCCTGCTGCGCGCCCAGAGCGCCCGGGTGGCGGTCGACGGCTCGGCCTCCTCCCAGTTCGTCTCCGCCCTGCTGCTCCTGGGCGCCCTCCTGCCCGGAGGCCTGGAGCTCACCCCCACCGGGCCCGTGCCCTCGCTGACGCATGTGGCCATGACGGTGGCGACGCTGCGCGAGCGGGGCGTCGCCGTCGACGAGCCCGGCCCCGGGGCCGGCGACGGCGAGCGCACCTGGCGGGTCCACCCCGGCCGTCCCCGCGGCGGGCAGGTGACGATCGAGCCGGACCTGTCCAACGCCGGGCCGTTCCTGGCGGCGGCCCTCGTGGCCGGCGGCCGGGTGAGCGTCCCCCACTGGCCGGCGGCCACCACCCAGGCCGGCGACGCCTGGCGCGAGCTGCTGCCCCGCATGGGCGGAGCCGTGACCCTCACCGGCTCCACCACTGACTCCACCCTCACGGCCAGCGGCACCGGCCGGCTCACCGGTATCGAGGCGGACCTGTCCGACGTCGGCGAGCTCGTCCCCACGGTCGCGGCCCTGGCCACCCTCGCCGGGGCGCAGGGCCACGCCAGCGCCCTGACCGGCATCGCGCACCTGCGCGGCCACGAGACCGACCGCCTGGCCGCCCTGGCCACCCAGATCCGCCGTCTGGGCGGCCACGCCGAGGAGACCGCCGACGGGCTCGTCATCGGCCCCGCGCCGCTGCACGGTGCCGCTCTGCACGCCTACGCCGACCACCGGATGGCCACCTTCGCCGCCATCATCGGACTGGGTGTGGAGGGCGTCACCCTCGACGACGTCGAGTGCACCTCCAAGACGCTGCCCGGCTTCACGGGACTGTGGGCCGCCGTGCTCGCGACCGCGGGCGGCGAGTCGAGCCCCCGGACGGGTACGGGCTCGGGCACGGTCCCGGGCGCTCAGGGAGCCGGCGCCTGATGGCCAGGCGAGATATCGGCACCGACGACCCCCGGGTGAGGGTCCGCCCCGGCCGGGGCTCGCGCCCCCGCACCAAGCAGCGCCCCAGCCACGCCGACGCGGTGCTGGGCATGGTCACCCGCATCGACCGGGGCCACTACCGCATCCGCCTCGACGCCCCGGGCCTCACCGAGGACTCCAGCGGCGACATCACTGCCATGAAGGCCCGCGAGCTCGGCCGGGGCAAGGTCGTCGTCGGGGACCGTGTCGCCGTCGTCGGGGACACCAGCGGACGCAGCGGCACCCTGGCCCGCATGGTCCGCATCAAGGAGCGCACCACCCTGCTGCGCCGCAGCGCCGAGGACGGTGACGCCGCCGGGACCGAGCGAGGAATCGTCGCCAACGCCGAGCAGCTCGTCATCGTCACCGCCGTGGCCGACCCCGCGCCGCGTCCGCGGATGATCGACCGCTACCTCGTGGCCGCCTACGACGCCGGCATGGAGCCGCTCATCGTGCTCACCAAGACCGACCTGGCCGACGCCGCCCCGCTGACCGACCTCTACAGCCCCCTGGGCGTGCGCTGCCTGGCCACGCGCCTGCACCCCCGCGGCCGGGAGACCGGCCCCTCAGCGGCCGGTGACACGCAGGAGCCGGCGGAGGACGGCGTCGAGGCGGTGCGTCGGGCGCTCGACGGCGCCGTCTCGGTCCTCGTGGGCCACTCCGGGGTCGGCAAGTCCACGCTCATCAACGCGATCGTGCCCGGCGCCGACCGCGCCACCGGCCACGTCAACGAGGTCACCGGCCGCGGCCGCCACACCTCCACCAGTCTCCAGGCCCTCGCCCTGCCCGGCGGCGGCTGGGTCATCGACACCCCCGGTGTGCGCTCCTTCGGGGTCTCCCACGTCAGCAGTGCGGACGTCCTGCGGGGCTT
This sequence comes from Actinomyces sp. ZJ308, assembly GCF_011752065.1. GTDB lineage: Bacteria > Actinomycetota > Actinomycetes > Actinomycetales > Actinomycetaceae > Actinomyces. The sequence continues at coordinate 9,339 of NZ_JAAIJY010000025.1, read as the reverse complement.
CCCGGACCTGGCGGCCGTGGCCGAGGACTGCCCGCGCGGCTGCACCCACGAGGACGGCGTCGTCGACTGCGCCCTGGATACCTGGGCGGGTGAGCCGGCTGCGCCCGAGGGCAGGCGCGAGCGGGTCAGCTCCTTCCGACGGCTGCTGGCCCCCTCCCTCGAGGCTGAGGATCCCACCAAACCCTGAACAACCTCCCACCCCGGAGCGGTGACGGAACAGGAGCGCTCCCACGGCCTCCCCAGAGCGTCTCACGACTCGGTGACACCCACGGAGGGCGACCGGTTGTCCCGGAGGAGGACCGGCCGCCCGCCGTGGTAAATACAGGGTCGTGACCACGCCCAGCCCCCGCCTGCGTCCCGCCGAGGCGACCGACCTCGACGCCGTGCGCGACCTGCTCACCGACGTCTTCCTGGTCGACCCGCTCATGAGCGCCATCGCAGGCGCAGCCCCCGACCCGCGCGCCGCCCTGGAGCACCTGCACCACGTGGAGCTCGGCGCCACCTACCTGAACCCCGACCATCCCGGGGCCATGGTCGACCTGGCCGTCGACGACGCCGGGCGCCTCCTCGGAGCCACCCTATGGGACGCCCCCGCGGACTCAAGCAATGCAACCGATACGGGCAATCCCGGCAATCCCGCCGGCCCGCTCGGGCCGCACGACGTGCCGCCGGCCGGACTCGACCTGGGTCTCCTGGGGGACGCGTGGGAGCTGTGCCTGCTCGACGGCGCCATATGCGAGGCCGAGCGCCCCGCCGAGCCCCACTGGTACCTGTACATGATCGCCGTCGCGCCGGGAGCCCGCGGAACCGGCACCGGGGCCGCGCTCCTGCGCCGGGGCCTGGAGCGGGTGGACGCCGACGCCGCGGCCGCCCACCTGGAGGCCACGACGCGCCGGGCGGCGTCCTTCTATGAGCGTCACGGTTTCGTCGACAGCGCGATCCTTAACTCTGCGGGCCGCCTACCCACCTACTGGGCAATGACCCGCCCAAAACGGCGCCATCACTGAGTTTTTTCACGCTTCAACGGACTCCCTATTGGACACTGTGTGCTAAAACTCACATCACAGAGCCGTTGCAGGATTCAACTACAAGCCGATTTTGACGGTTCCCACAAGCGAAAGCGCGTTAGTCTCATGACATGCACAACCGTCCGATCCCTTCACTCCCACGCCCCGCCCTGGGCGATCTGTCCGCGCGCGCCAACCTCTCAGCGGCGCGCCGGCGCGTCCTGGAGGTCGTGGAGGCTTCAAACGACGCGATGACGGCCGTTCAGGTCGCCAGCGCACTCAACCTGCACCACAACACCGTCCGTGAGCACCTCGACGCCCTGGTCGACGCCGGGTTCGTCACGGTGTCCACCAAGCCGACGGGCAAGCGGGGCCGCCCGGCCCTGCGCTACGCCTCGACGGCCCCCGACCCCCAGCAGATGGTCGACGCCTACCTGCTGCTGCTCGACGCGATCGCCGACACCCTGGGCGAGGGCGAGGACGCCCGCGCCACCGCCCTGGAGATCGGTCGCCGCTGGGCCGAGCTGACCCCCGGCACCGTCGCCGAGCCGACGGTCGACGGCGAGGAGGTGGACCGGGTCACCGCCCTCATCCCCTACCTCGCGGTCATGGGCTTCGCCCCGGAGGTCTCCGGTGACACCGTCGTGCTGCGCTCCTGCCCACTGGTCACGCGCAACCACCGGCCGCGCGACCTGGTGTGCACGATGCACGAGGGGTTCCTGCAGACCGTCGTCGGCCCCGACCCGGCCGCATACGAGCGCATCAAGTTCCTGCCCAACGGGCCCGACGGCTGCCAGATCAGTCCTGCTGAACCGGCTCAGTCGGCTCAGCAGGAGCCCGACCTCAAGGTCGTCCGCGCCGACGTCGCCTGAGCGGCACAGCTCGAACAACCACCATCCGTCCACCTACCAACCACTACTGAGATCGCAAGGCCTCGGCCCCGGGCACAGTCGCCCGGGGCCGAGTCAGCGCTCAGGGCCGTACCGCACGGGGTGACCAGGTGAGAAGGGGCCATGGACGCGGCCTCGGATCAGGCGATGACCTCCAGGACGCCGCGGGCCCCCTTCTCCATGTCGGCGAAGGCGTGGGTGACGAACACGTAGTGGCCCGGCTCGGAGGCGACGCACTCGACGAAGCCGCCCTGGGCCGGCTGCAGCCCGAGGGCCTGGGAGCCGCCGGACCAGGCGGCCCCGATCTGGCTGGGGCCGCCGAGCGTCCAGGCGCCCTCGAAGAAGACCTGGTCGAACTGCAGCCCGACGACGTGGAAGGAGGTCGGCAGCGAGGGGCCGGCCGCCATGACCCAGAATCGCACGCGCTCACCCACGCGGGCCTTGAGGGGCTGCTGGGAGTACTGGAAGGCCACCCCGTTGAAGGTGGACAGGTCCGGGGTCTTGGCGGCGATCTTGTCCGTGCTGGGCTCGCCGCCCTCCGGGCCGAGGTAGACCTCGGAGGCGACGATCGCGTACTCGCGGTCCACGGCGCTCAGGCCCGGCGGGTCGATGATGACGGCCCCGTGCATGCCCGAGGCCAGGTGCAGGCTCATCGGCGAGGTGGAGCAGTGGTAGAGCCAGATCCCCGAGTGCTGGGCGGTGAAGGTGTAGACGAGGGACTCACCGGGGTTGATCGAGCGCATCGCCTCATCGGGCGGGGTGATGCCGGCGTGGAAGTCGATGGAGTGGCTCATGGTGCCGTCGTTGACCAGGGTGATCTCGAAGGTGTCCCCCACCTTGCCGCGCAGGACGGGGCCGGGCACCTGGCCGTTGAAGGTCATGCGCCGCTGGGTGACGCCGCCGCCGACCTGCATGACCTGCTCCTTGACGGTGAAGGTGTGGCGGTGGGTGACCGGCCCGCTCGATCCGTCGGGGTTGGTGGGGGCCGCCGGCAGGGCGGCGTCGAAGGCGGTGAAGTCGGAGGGCAGCGCGGCGGAGTAGTCCGGGACGGCATCACCGCCCGAGCCGGCCGTGCCGCTCTGGCCGGCTCCGTGCTGGTGGGCGCTCGCCCCGCTTCCGCCGGCGGTGACGTGGAAGACCATGCCCTGAGCGCGGTGTCCGGCGATGGAGCACCACCCCTCGACCGGCCCGGCCACGACGCCGGCGTCGAGTGTGCCCTTGGCGCCGGCGGCCACGCGCCCGGTGGACTGGCCGGTGGCCAGGACGAGGTCGTGGACCTGGTCGGCGGTGTTGTCCAGGGTGATGACGAGGCGGTCGCCGGGGGTGACGTCGACCGTATCGGGAACGAACCGCATGCCCTCCACCTTGATGGTGGCGTTGACGGTGTTGCCGGTGGCCCGGACGTCCTGGGTGGTTCCGCCCTGGCCACGGTTGCCCATGACGCTGCCCACGACGACGGCCGCGCCGGCGGTGAGCAGGCCCATGAGGACGCCGCGACGGTCCGCGGAGTGCAGCAGGCCGCCCGACGATGACCCTGATGACGATGACGCTGATGACCCTGCCGCCCCTGACGACGCCGTCGAGCCGAACGCGGCGGAGGCTCCGGACGAGCCCGTCGACTGGGCCTGCTTGCGGCGGCCGCGGTCGATGGCCGGGGCGGTGCCGGCCGTGACGGCGCGACGGTGGGCGGCGTCGGCCTGCCCGGTAGTCGGGACGGCCTCCTGGGGGGCCTCCTCCGGGGAGTCCGGGGAGGGCGTGCGATCGCTGGGTGTCGTCATCGGGGTCCCCCTCGGGGCTGGGCGGGCCGACGGCCCGCGGGGTCTATCGGATCAGGCGTGGTGGACGTACTGGCTGCGCGTGGCGCTCGCTTGCGGCGGGAGAGCTCACGCAGGCACAGGATGATGCCCACCAGCAGGTAGGAGGTGACCAGCGCGGCCAGGGCCCCGGCGACGACGCGCACCTGCCAGGGCATGGCGGGGCTGACCGCGAGCAGGAGGCAGGCGTTGGCGGCGGTGACCCGGTAGGCGGCGTGGCGGTCCATGATCGCGTTGGTGGCCCGGGTGGCCGCGGGTCCGCCGCCGAGCATCACCGGGGCGAGGTAGCTCAGGGCGGCCACGAGGATCTGGAGGGCGAAGCCGGCCGCCAGGGGCAGGCGCAGGGCGTGGATGGCGTCGCGGGCGGCGGCGACGTCGTCGGACAGGGCCATGCGGGCCCCCAGGACGGCGACGCAGCCGACGAACCAGGAGACGGCGGCCGTGGCCGAGGCGGTGGCGAAGGAGGTCGGCGGGACCCGGCGGGCGGTCCGGTAGGCGGGGACGAGGACCCCGCAGGCGCCGCCGAGGTAGACCAGGGTGCCCAGTCCGGCCAGGGGCGGCCACAGCCCGGAGGCGGCCACGAGCGCGGTTCCGCCCACGAGGTAGGGCAGGCCGCGGGTGGTCCAGCGGGCGGCCTGCGGCTCCATGGGAGTGCGCAGCATCGTGGGCCACAGGACGGTGAGCGTGCCCAGGACCGTGGTGCCCACGAAGCCCAGCAGCATGGTGGTGGTGTGGGCCAGGTAGAAGCCGTCGGCCAGGTTCGAGCGCCCGCGGGCGCTGGACCAGGAGATGAGGAAGCCCAGGAGCGCGCCGGTGGCCAGCAGGAGAAGGGCGACGGCGTAGTGGATGGCCAGGGATGCCAGGCGCGGGGCGATGGCGCGCCGGTACTGCACGGTGATGGCGACGACGCCGGTCAGGGCCTGGGCCATGACGATGCCCGCCCCGGCCAGGGCCAGCACCTGGTGCCCCATGGTGATGCCGGTCAGCACGATGATGGTGCCGAGGCTGTGGGCGTACAGGCGCGCGTCCAGCAGGGCCGCGCCGCCCAGGGCCGGACGGTGCAGGAGGGTGTCGGCGAAGTGGGCGGACCAGATGGTGATGGCACTGCCGATCCCGCCCAGGAGCAGGGCGTGCAGGGGCAGCCAGGTGCCCCAGGAGACCAGGGGGCCCACGATCGTCAGCACCGCCAGGACCGCGGCGGTCAGCAGCCAGGCCATGACGACGGCGTTGCGGCGCACCTGGGTGGTGCTCCGGGAGGGCTTCTTGGCGGGGCGGCCGCCCGGGCGCTGCGGCTTCCCGGAACCTGGCCGGGTACCGGGAGAGCTGATGGACAGGCTCATGACGGGCCCCCGCCTGGCTGCGTCGTCATCGAGCCGGAAGCCTGGGCCGTGGCCGGACGGCCCGGTCGGACAGCCGTGCGGATGCTGCCGGAAGTGAGGACGCGGGCCAGGGTGAGGACCATGAAGACGAGGATCGCCGCCACCCCGACGGCGCCGCCGACCTGCCAGGTGCCGGCGCCGCCGGCCAGCAGGCCTGCGACGCGCACCGCCAGGCCGGCGTGCAGCAGGACGTAGGGCAGCCACATGAGCCGGTGGTAGGGCAGGGAGCGGTGAACGATCGCCGGAATGATGACCGGGGCGTGGGCCAGGATCATGGAGAAGGCGAAGCCGACCGTGATGGCGTGGATGACGATCTCGTAGGCCGAGCCGCCCAGGCCCTCCAGGCCCCACAGTGACCAGACCGCCCCGGCCAGGGCGAGCCAGACGTAGCCGGCGAGCATGGAGGCCGCCATGAAGCGGACCCCGCCGCGGGCGCGGACGGTGCGCCGGGCGACGTCGTAGTAGGCCATGATGACGGCCAGTCCCAGCAGGGCCGGGCCGGCCACGAGGTGGGCTCCCGACCCGACCAGCAGCAGGCAGGCACCCAGGACCGCGGCACCGGAGAGGGCCTCGACGACGGTCTCGACCGTCTCGTCGAGGAAGGCGATGCGGGCCAGCTCGAGACGCTCACCGACGATGGTGAGCACGGGGAAGAGCAGCCACAGCGGGACGACGTCCTCGATGCCGCGGCCGCCCAGCCACAGGACGTCTCCCAGCAGGAGGGCGGCGGCTCCCATGGCCTCGACGTCGACGGCGGCGCTGGGGGCGCGTCGGTGGACCCGCAGGTAGATGGCGCACAGGATGGTGGCGGCGGCGGTCATGAGCCCCCGGCCCACGACGTCCGGGGCGCCGGCCATGAGGGTCAGGCAGCCCGCGGCGTTGCCGAGCGGGGCGAGGAAGGCCCAGGGCGTGCGGGCCGCGACCGCCCGCTCCAGGGCGATGACGGTGCCCAGGAATCCGACGAGCATGAGGGGGCCGTGGAGCGCCGCCAGGGTGGCGCCGTCGACGGGGGCGGGCAGGTTGAGGCGCAGGAGGGCGGCGTTGAGGCCCATGAGGATGCAGGCGGCGCCCAGGGCCAGGGCCACCAGCCGCGGTGCCACCCGGGTGGTCAGCCAGTCGGTCGCCCCGGTTGCCCTGACCGTCGCTTTGACCGTCGTTGCCCGGGACTGACGGCCGGCTGCTCCGTCGGCGCCCCGCGCCTCGGGGTGCGCTCCTGGCGCCGATGCCGGCTTGTCCGTCTCCACGGGCCAACCGTATCCAACGGGGCTGGAAACGTGTTCGAGAGGTGGCGCACCCCGCTCCTCGCAGTCCCCTCGCACACACAACAACAAAAATCTCATAGGAGACACGGCTCCGCGTCGTCTATGAGATTTTTGTTGGTTTGATGGGGGTCGTGCCGCCGGGAGCGGACGAGCGTTCCCGACCGCCCGCCTCGGTAGTAGTGTCACGCCCACCAGTACGAACACCCTGAAGGAGCTCCTATGAGCGAGAACCCCGAGCTGCTGCCCGTCACCGAGAAGAAGCACGGCTGCGGCTGCCACGGCCACAGCGACGAGCGGCTGACGCTGGACGCGCGCGCCATCCCCCACCGCCTGCGTCACGCCGCGGTCATCGGGGCGGCCTCCTCCCTCAACCCGGGCGAGGGCTTCGACCTGGTGGCTCCGCACGTCCCCACCCCGCTGCTGGCCCAGATCGACCAGCTGCCCTTCACCTTCCAGCACACGCTGCTGGAGGAGTCCGAGGGCTTCGCGCGCGTCGAGATCCTGCGCACCGCCTGATTCCCGGCCGGGCAGCGCGCCTGCTGGCCTGAAACGTCCGGACGATATGCTCGATCCATGACGCCAGCGCCACTCGACGCCGTCGATTCCGCGGTCGTCGGCTCGGGCGATTCTCGTGCTCGCCTCACGGACCTGCCCATGCCGACGGTCCCGTCGGTGCTGCCCGGCTCGGTCGGGTCGGCAGGGGCGGCCGGGTCACCCGCGCCGGTCCGCCCGGCCGAGCCGATTCCACAGCTGGCGGCCCTGGTGCCCGACGGCGTCCCTGAGCGCCTCACCGACCGGTACGGGCGTACCGTGCGCGACCTGCGCCTGTCCATCACGGACCGCTGCAACCTGCGCTGCACCTACTGCATGCCTGCCCAGGGCCTTGAGTGGCTTCCCACCCCGGAGCTGCTGACCACCGCCGAGCTCACCCGGCTGGGGCGCCTGGCGGTCGAGCGCCTGGGGGTGGAGCGGATCCGCCTCACCGGGGGCGAGCCCCTGCTGCGCCGGGATCTGGAGGAGGTCATCGCCTCCCTGGCCGTGCTGCGCACGGCGGACGGCGGCAAGCCGGACATCGCCCTGACCACCAACGGCCTGGGTCTGGAGAAGCGGGCCGCCGGTCTGCGCCAGGCGGGCCTGAACCGCGTCAACATCTCCGTCGACTCCCTGGACCCCCGGGACTACGCCGCCATCACCCGCCGCGACCGGCTCGGCGACGTCCTGGCCGGGATCGCCGGGGCCCAGGAGGCGGGCCTGTCCCCCATCAAGGTCAACGCCGTCGCCCTGCCCGGGACCGTGGAGGCCCGCGCCCCCCGGCTGCTGGCCGAGTGCCTGCGCCGCGGCTGGCAGCTGCGCTTCATCGAGCACATGCCGCTGGGACCGCGCGAGACCTGGCGCAGCCGGGACGTCGTCGGGGCCGAGCAGGTCCTGGCGGCCTTGAGGGAGGCGGGCTTCGCCCTGACCGAGGCGGGCCGCCCCGACCGGCGTCCGGCGGCCCTGTGGCGCGTGGCCGCGGGAACGCACGCCGGCCGGGCCTACCCGGCCGGGAGCGTGGGTGTCATCGCCTCGGTCACCGCGCCCTTCTGCTCGGACTGCGACCGCACCCGCATCACGGCCGACGGGCGACTCATGACCTGCCTGTTCTCCACCACTGAGACCGACCTGCGCGGCCCCATGCGCGCCGGGGCCGACGACGACGAGCTCATCCGCATCTGGGCGGGGGCCACCTGGCTCAAGCCCCGCGCGCACGGCTCGGACGCGCCGCCCGCGGCCGACGGCTTCGCCAGGCCGCAGCGCACCATGTCGGCCATCGGCGGCTGACTGCTCACCGCCCGAGCCCAGCCACGCCCACACCGCACCAGAGAAGGAGTCACCGAGATGAGCCCTACCCCCGAGCCCGCGAGCGCGGCGCCTCCTCAGACAGGCACGCGGGCAGACGCGGCACCGAGCCCTGAGACGCTGTCGGTGACCCTGCGCTACTTCGCCGCCGCGGCCGACGCCGCCGGCCGCCCCGAGGAACGCCTCGACCTGCCCGCCGGCACGACGCTGGCGGGCCTGCGCGAGCAGCTGGCCGGGCGCGGCCTGGAGATGGCCCGGGTGGTCCCGATCTGCAGCTTCCTGGTCAACTCGGTCTCCACCCCGGCCGACTCCCTGACCCCCCTGGCCGACGGCGACGCCGTCGACGTGCTGCCGCCCTTCGCCGGCGGGTGAGCCTCCCGCTGCGTCCCCAGCTACATCGAGTCGGACATTTCTCGCGTAGCCGGACAGAAAAACCGTAGGGCTACGCGAAACATGCTGTGATGTCTCGGGACATGGGTGACGGTTCTGTGTCGGGACATGGGTGACGGTTGGTGTGTCAGGACATGGGTGACGGTTGAGGCTTCTTGCGGCCGCGGCCTCCGCGTTGGTTGGTGGGGTCGGGTGGGTGGTGGGAGACGTAGGTGATGCCTTGGGGTGGCCAGGTGTATTGGGTCAGGATCTCGCCGTGGGTGTCGGCGAAGGTGATGGTGCTGGTGTCCCAGATCGCGATCACCTTGGATCCGGCCAGGGCGTGGTTGACCAGGAAGGTGATCCCGCCGATGTGGGCGGTGCCGTTGCGGTTGATGGTCAGCTCGCGCTCCCCGGTGGTGCCGATGGGCTTGTGCCGACCTACCCGGCGCCCAGTGGTGGTGTCCTGCTTAGGGTCTGGGCCTCCGGGGGTGATGGGGTCGGTGTCGTGGTCTGGTCGGGGCGCCTGGGCGACCTCGGTGGCGTCCCAGGCCTGCTGCGGGGTGAGGCGTCCGGGCAGGCCCTGGTGGGGGCGCTGGGTGTTGTAGACGTGGTCGAAGGCGTCGACCTGGGCCTGGAGTGCGTGGTGTTTCTCGGACAGGGGGAGTTTTTCTTCCCGTGAGTCGATAGGATGGAGACCATGCCAGCAGCGAAATACTCAGAGGAGTTCAAGGCCCAGGTCGTGCGTGAGGTCATTGAGAAGGACCGCACGATCGCCTCGG
>NZ_JAAIJY010000024.1 GCF_011752065.1 Actinomyces sp. ZJ308 | reverse complement strand
ACCCGTTCGCCACTCATCCAGAACCAGCAAGCTGGCTCCTTCACCGTTCGACTTGCATGTGTTAAGCACGCCGCCAGCGTTCGTCCTGAGCCAGGATCAAACTCTCCAAACAAAACCAACAAAAAAAGGCACCCCAACCAACCACCAAACAAGTAAGGCAGCCAACCAGAACACCAACAGTCAGTTACACAGTCCAGAAAACCAGACCACATGGCCCCACCCAACCCCAAAACAAATCAGAACCAGGCAAACCAAAACAAAACAAGCCCCAGAAACCACACACACCAAACCAAACCACCCAAACAAAGGCAGACAACCCAGCAAACATGCGCACAGCCCCCAGGACCCATGGCATAAAAAACATGACACACTATCGAGTTCTCAAACAACACACCCAGCAAGATTTCGGCGGAGAGATTATCTTCGCTTGCCTCTCGAAGGCGACCGGACTAGAATAAGCAGATAGGAGTTCTGGAATCAAATTCGGATCGCGTGACCCTGATCTCTGAACTTTTCCGCTGTCGCCGTCCCAACCGGGCTCTCACCCGCTGACTCGACGATCCCTTCGTCCGGTACCGCCGTCTGACCCTTGGGTCGCTCCGGCAGCGAGGAGTACTATAGCCAGACGCCAACCCGGTCTGTCAAACAGATTCCACATGGCCTGCACCACATTTAGTGTCGCTGCCTGTCATCCCCGGTTTTCCCTGTGCTGACGCCACTTATGGCCTCCCAGCACAGCTCGCTCACCTTCACGGATGAACCAGGCCGGCACGGATCCCCCACAGCACCGCCTGGAGGCGGTCCCGGGACCCGGTCTTCTGCATGATTCCCGTCAGGTGGTACTTGATCGTCGTCGGCTCGACGTACAGTCGCGAGGCCATCTCACCGTTGGACATGCCTTGAGCCAGCAGCCTGAGCACCTCCAGCTCCCGTGCGGTCAGGCTGACCCCCGTAGAGGCCGCCCCTACGCGCATCGCGGCCTCGGACACGTCACCAGCCCCGGTCACTCCACTCTCCCTCCGGTCCTGGGCTCCGCCGTCCCCACTGGTGAGCGCACCTCGTGAACCTCGTCTGGAGAGCTCGTGCAGGATGCGTCGAGTGACGCGCTGGTCCAGGGTCCCCTCCCCCGCCGCCACGGATCGGACCGCTCCCAGCAGGGTGTCCTCATCGGCGCCCTTGAGGAGAAAGCCGGCGGCCCCGGCCTCGAGCGAGGCCAGGACGTCGTCGTCGACGTCGAAGGTGGTCAGGATGAGCACGTCGACATCCAGATCAGGGTCGGAGACGATCGCCCGGGTCGCCGCGATGCCATCGGTCCCGGGCATCCTGATGTCCATGCACACGACGTCGGGGCGCAGCTCACGAGCCAGCACGATGGCCTCGGCACCGTCGGCCGCCTCCCCCACGACCTCGATGTCCTCCTCCGTGCCCAGGAGGATGCTCAGGCCGGCGCGGACCACGGCCTGATCATCAGCGATGACAAGTCGAATCATGGAAGAGTCGCTTTCGTCTTGGTGTGAGCGTCGCCGGCACAAGAGTCAGCGACGCTGTCCTCGGGGAGGGGGATGATGAGCCGGTTGCACCAGCCGCCGTCGGGGGCCGGCCCGGTACTCAGCTCGGCACCTACCAGGGCCGCGCGCTCGGCCATGCCGGACAGTCCGTATCCGCTGCCGGTGCGGTCTCCTTCGCCTCGTTCTGTCTGCTCGGACTGCGGGCTCAGCGGCCGCCGGTTGCTCACCACGATCTCGACACATCCGCCCTGGTAGGTGACCCATACCTGGCAGGGAGCTCCCGGCGCGTGCCGCGCACTGTTGGCAAGCGACTCCTGAACCATGCGGTAGGCGGCGGTGTCCGCCAGCGGGCTGAGGGAGTGGGGGCGCCCGTTGGCGGCGTAGCCGACGCGCTGCCCCCGACGGCGCGACTCCTCGATGAGGCGGGGCACGGCCGCCAGCGATGGCAGGGGCACCGGCTCCCTCGTCATCTCACCCGTCACCTCGCCTCTCGGTCCGGCGGCCGACGACGTCGACCCGTCCTGTCCGTCCCCACCCCGGCCTTCGTCTCCAGAGCCGCCGCTGTCCTCGCTGCGCAGCAGGCTGACGACCTGTCGCAGGTCGGCCAGTGCGGTTCGCGCGCTGTCCTGAACCGTCTGGAGCATCTGGTAGGAACGTTCCGGATCCTTGTGCCGCAGGGCCGCCGCCGCCTGGGCGCTCACGATGACGCCGGAGAGGTGGTGGCCGGCGATGTCGTGGAGGTCGCGTGCCAGGGCGTCGCGGCTGGCCCGCAGCTCGCGCGCGACCCGCTCACGCCTCTGAGTCTCGAGCAGCTGCTTCTCCCGCTCGAGGAGCTCGGCCTTGTCTCGCAGCGCCCGGTGGAGTCGCTCACGCCCCAGCATGTACTCCGCCACAACCACTGCCAGGAGGTAGCGCTGAATCAGATGCACCGCGAGGAAGATGACGATGGCGACCACCCCGCGCCGGCCGGAGTGCGCCTCCCCGATGAGGAAGACGACGCTGAAGACGACGGTGCTGATGGCCAGTGCGACCTGCCAGCCCGGGATCCGGTAGCGCACGAGGTACCAGATCACCACCAGGACCGCGGTGGATCCGAGTCCCAATCGATCACTGGCGACGAGGATGACGAGATCGGCGGCGGTCACGACCGCGAGCACCCCGTAGGGGTAACGCACCGTCACCGTCACGGCCACCACCTGGACGGTGACCAGGACGAAGAAGAGGATCGCCCGGGGAACCGAACTGGCCCCATAGCTGCTGACGTGCTCAGGATCGGCCAGCACCATGCCGATATAGGGCAGCGCGCTGAGCAAGCAGCACACCACCGCGGTCCGGGGAAGGCGCGGTGGTGTCCGTACCTGGACGGAGGAATCGGGCACGTAGCCGGGCACGGCTTGAGTCAAGCACATGCGCGACGTCGAGGTGCCCGACTCCGCCTGCGACCTCATCACTTGTGGCACAAGGTCACGTCGACGGCGTCGCGCGCCATTTCTCCCTTCTCCGTGGCCGAGCTCTCCAGGTTGCTCTGATCGGCGATGGCGGCGGGCAGAGCGGTCAGGGCGAACGTGGCGGCGGTGCCGTCGGGACCGACGGCGTTATGGGTCTCGTATCCGTGAATAGAGCCTCCGTGCCCCCAGGCGGTACCCCCGCAGCTCAGTGTGTAACCGATAAGGCCCAGTCCATAGACAGCACCAGGCCCCAAGCGGGAACTGGCATCGAGCGCATTGGCCTTCATCTCCTCAATGCTGGCCCGGCTGAGCAGCCTGCCGTCGAAGAGGGCCTGGAAGAAGGCGTTGAGCTCACTAGGGGTCGAGATCATCGCCCCAGCCGCCCACCCCCAGGAGGGGTCCATCTCGGTGATGTCCTCCAGCTTGCCGTCGGCGTTGACGTGGTAGCCCTGCGGATGAGTCCCCTTGATACTCCTGTCCCCCGAGGCCGGGAAGTAGGTGTGGGAGAGCTTCAGCTTCTTGACGATGCGCTGGTCGATCTGCTCCCCGACGGGACGTTGGGACACCCGCTCAATGAGCATACCCAGCACGATGTAGTTCGTGTTGGTGTAGCTCCACTGCGTCCCCGGCTCGAAGGCCGCCGGCTTGCTCAGCGCGGTATCGAGCAGGTCCCGAGGCTGCGCGTAGTGGTCTCGGACCTGGAAGATATCGGCCTCCCCCGGGGTGGTGTCGGTGTACTCGGGCAGGCCGCTGGTGTGCTGCAGGAGCTGGCGCACCGTGATCCGCGAGCCGTCGATGCCCTCACCCTTGATGAGGCCCGGCAGGTAGGTCTCGATCGGCTCATCGAGCCCCACCTTGCCCTCCTCGACCATCTGCATAATGACAACGGCGACGAAGGTCTTCGTGTTCGACCCGATCCTCACCTCACCGTCCAGCGGCGGGGCCTGGCCCGTCTCCAGGTTGCTCTTGCCCACGGCCACGCCCGTCGACTCCCCCTTGGCATCCGTCTGCGCCGCCAGGACCGCCGGGTAACCGGCATCCACCAGCCCCTGAGCGCGGGACTTCAGGTGCGCGGCCTCATCCTTCGACGGCGCGGCCGAGGCAGTGCCCCCGGCCGCCCCCAGCGCGATCGCCGCCGCCAGGGGCACCGCCATGACCTTCCACAACACCGACGCGCGACGGCCGGTCCCCCTGCCGGCGGGCTCCACCGCGTGAGAGCCGGCTGCATCGGAACTAACGGAACTGATCTTCACTGCATCGCTCATGCCTCCAGTGTCATGAGCCAGCCAGCCGATCACCCCCGCCCGAAGCACAGTACCGCCTGTCCATACGGACAGTTCCGACATCTCCAGACCTCATACGCAGGTAGTGGTCCGATGGCGACCGGCCGGCATCACCAGCAGACGCCGTCGGCTCTCGTGGAGGACAAGGCCCCGACTCAGGCCACGGCGGCGCGGGAGGCCTGGTAGGCGGCCCCGACGATGCCGGCGGTGTTGAGCAACTGTGCCGGAACGATCGGGGTCTTGAGGTCGAGCAGCGGCAGGTACTTCTCGTGCTTGCGGGACACGCCCCCGCCGACGACGAACAGGTCCGGGGAGAAGAGCATCTCCACGTGGGAGTAGTAGCGCTGGAGGCGCTTGGCCCACTTCTTCCAGGACAGGTCCTGGGCGGTGCGCTGGCCGGCCGAGGCACGGCTCTCGGCGTCGTATCCGTCGATCTCCAGGTGACCGAGCTCGGTGTTGGGGACCAGGGTCCCGTCGACGACGACGGCCGAGCCGATCCCGGTGCCCAGCGTGGTGACGATGATGGTTCCGGGCACGTCCTTGGCTGCGCCGAAGGCGACCTCGGCCATGCCGGCGGCGTCGGCGTCGTTGAGGCCGGTGACCGGCCGCCCCAGGTGCTCGCGCATGAGCCGGGTGAGGTTGACGCCCGTCCAGGACTTGTCGAGGTTGGCGATGAAGGGGACGATCCCGTGGACGATCGGGGCGGGCAGGGCGACGCCGACCGGGACGTCGTCGGCGACCTGAAGCTGCTCGAGGAGCTCGCGGCACACTTCGGCCACGGCCTCGGGGGTGGACTCCTCGGGGGTGTCGATGCGCACGCGCTCACCGATGAACGTGCCCGTGGTCAGGTCGACCAGGGCGCTCTTGACGCCCGAGCCGCCGATGTCGATGCCGCATGCCACTGATACTGCCGGTGCTGTCGAAGTCATGAGGTCCTCCTGGTACTACGCGTCCTCGCGGCCGCCGCCCAGCCTAGATGATTGATTCCAAGGGGGTGTGGGTCGGCGTGGGTGCTTGGGGTGGGGACGAGGGTCTCGCAGGATCGGTGCTGCTAGAACCGTTTCCTCGCGCTGGGAGCTTGAGAAAGTGGACACCGACCTGGAGACCCTCGCCACCGCACTGTACGTCACTGCTGATGACCTGTTGAAGGCCCACCCCGAGATCACCCCGCCCCGCCCGCGGGTGGGTATCGTCCCGTCCATCACCGACGCCGAGGTCCTGACCCTGGCCGCCATCGCACCGTTGGTGGGCATTGACACCGACAGACGCTTCCTGCGCTACGCCCGCAAGCACCTGAGAGGCATGTTCCCCTACATCCCGGGCCAGTCCGGCTACAACAAGCGCCTGCGTGCCCTGGCCGGCACCATCGGGTGGCTGGCGGCCGTGCTGGCCACCACCACCAGCGTCTACACCGACGACGTGCACCTGGTCGACTCCACCCCCATCGAGTGCGCCCGTTCCCGGCCCACCGTGCGACGCTCGAACCTGGCCGGCTGGGCCGGCTACGGGTACTGCGCCTCGCACTCCCGCTTCTTCTGGGGCCTGCGCCTGCACCTGATCGCCACCCCCACCGGCCTTCCAGTGGCCTGGGCCCTGACCAGCCCCAGCCAGGACGAGCGCGAGGTCCTGCGCAGCATGCTCGAGCACCTGGCCCCCACCGGCGCCCGCACGATCATCGCCGACAAGGGCTACCGCTCCAAGGACCTGGAGGACGACCTGAACCAGGCCGGGCTGACCCTGCTGCGCCCGGCCGCACGCAACGAGGCCCCGCGCCCCGGCGCCGGCCTCCTGCGCCCTTTGCGCCAGAGGATCGAGTCCGTCTTCGACACCCTCAAGGACCAGCTCGGGCTCGAGCGCCACAACGGGCGCACCCCCACCGGAGTCACCGCACGCGTCGCCCAGCGCATCCTGGCCCTGACAGCCGCCATCTGGCACAACGACAACACCGGCAACCCCCAACTACGCTCCCTGACCCCCTACGACCACTAACCAACCCCCTTGGAATCAATCATCTAGCAGGCCGGCTACGACGGGCGTAGTAGGTGCTCGGGGCGATCTGCACACCAGCCTCGCTGAGTGTGGTGCAGATCGGCTCGACCCCGAACTCCTCCTTCTTGGCCTCGATGTACTGGCAGATCAGCGGGACGGGCGCTCACACTCCGCCGCGAAGAAAGCCGACGCACTCTTCAGGATCGCGTTGGCTCTTCGCAGCTCTCGGACCTCTTTCTCCAGCTCCTTGATCCGCTGCGCTTCGTCGGTGGTGGTGCCGAGCCGGGTGCCCTGGTCGACCTGGGCCTTCTTGACCCAGGTGCGTAGAGCCTCGGGGTGGACACCCAGCTCGTCGGCGATCCTGCGGATCGCGCCCTTGGCCCGCGCCGGGTCGGCCAGTGCCTCCAAGGTCATCCTCGTGGCTCGCTCGCGCAGCTCATCGGGGTACTTCTTCTGTCCCATGACAGTGATCCTTCCGTGTCATCACTGCCTCCATCAAACCCGGGGCGATTCAGGTTTCGAGGACCCGTTCTGCCGGTCCTGCGGGACCCAGGGGCAGGCTCGTGGGACGGTGTCCCGGCGCCTGGTCCACGTACCGACAGGATGGCGACCCACGCAGTTGGTGGTGCGCGTGCAGGCGAAGCGCCGCACGCGCACCACCAGCGACGAGTAGCCGCTGCGTAGGCGGGTGGGCCGGGCGTCCCGGCTCGCCCGCGCGGAAGACACCGCCTTCAGGCCCGGGCATCGGCGCGGTCGAGCGCCATGGAGGTGGCCAGCACGACGACGGCGCACAGCACCGCACTGGTGCCGACCGTGGCAGCGGCGCTCGCCCAGGTGAGCTCGCGGGCGGCGAAGACAAGGGCAGCACCCTCGCTCATCGCACCGATCTGCGTCGTGCGGGTGACCAGGGCATGCGGCAGGAGCCAGGCCGCCGGGACGTGTACCAGCAGCGCCGTCGTCCCCGCTCCCGTCAGCCCCAGGCCGATCGCCACCGGAA
This sequence comes from Actinomyces sp. ZJ308, assembly GCF_011752065.1. Classification (GTDB taxonomy): domain Bacteria; phylum Actinomycetota; class Actinomycetes; order Actinomycetales; family Actinomycetaceae; genus Actinomyces. Next base: position 49,704 of record NZ_JAAIJY010000024.1, on the reverse strand, counting down.
CGCTGAATGAGCGGGTGAAGGCCGACAGTCCCGACTGGAGAGCGCACACGGGCGCGCAGGCCACAGCGATCAGCAGCCCCGCGGCCAGGTACCGCGACGGCAGCCCGCCCGGCAGTCTGAGGAAGAGCGAACCGGCGGCGGCTGTGGCGAGCACCAGGACGGTCTGCATGACGGCCGCGAGCAGCCAGGCAGCAGCGGCCTTGGCTGCCACCGTCCTCCACGTGGGGACGGGCGCGCTCATGAGCGCCAGCCGGTTGGATCCCTGGTGCTCAACCCGCCAGACGAGGGACGCCAGCACGCCCAAGGAAACGGGAAGCAGCACCATCCCGTAGAAGCCGGTGGACCGCACCCACAGGAGCTGCCAGTCGGTGGGTCTCACGAGGAGGCACGCACCGAGGACTGAGGCCACGGGCAGTACGAGAACCACGCCCCAGCTCGCGGAGCGACGCAGCTTGAGCATCTCGGTGATGACGGAGGCCATCTCACACCTCCAGCCGGTCGAGGTGGGTAGTGACGAGGACGAATAGCGCGGCGCCGATGCCCGCCAGAACCGCGAGGTTGACCAGGTACATATGCAGGTCCACCAGGTCCGTGCCGACGAAGTCCGCCGGGACCATGAGCCCGAACGCGGTCCACGGGCTCAGGTGCCGCATCCACAGCGGCATCGCTTGGGAGAAGACGCTGAGGAGAATGCCGATCAGCCCCAGCGCCAGCGGCCCGAGCTGGTTCTCCGTTCGAGCTGAGATCAGCAGCTGCGTACCCAGGACGGCGAGGTCGACGACCGCCAGCCCCACCGCCAGCGTCAGCAGCCGGGCCGCCGGCACCGGCGCCGTCAGCCCGACGGCGCGGCCCACGACGAGCACGAGCGCGCCCCAGGCCACCGGCATGGGCGAGATGATGCTCCCCAGGGCGAGGAGCTTCGCCCGGCACAGCCGTCCCGGCGTCGTGCCCGCGGTGGCGGAGGCCATCCAGCCCCGGCCCGAGTGCTCCACCTCCACCTGGCGGCTCGCCATGACCGCCAGGAGAAGCGGCGCCGCCAGCGTGACGGCCCCGTGAAGACTGACCATGAGGAGCCGCCATCCGTAGCCGTCGTCGTCGAGCCGGTGACGGGCCAGCCCCGAGTTCATCGCGGTGACGACGGTGAGTGCGCAGACACCCAGCACGAGGAGTGCGGCCACGAGCCCGATCCGTAGGTGGCGCATCTTGGCGTACTCATTGCGCACAGCGCGCACAACAGCTGCCTCGGCACTGACGCTCATAGCCCGCCTCCTCGGGTGAGGTTCATGAAGACGTCCTCCAGGGTCTGCTCCTCCTGGCGGACCTCGTGCACTGCGATGCCTTCGCGCACCAGGAGTGCGACGACGTCGGCCCTGGCCTCACGGCTCAGGCCGGGGACTCGCAGCAGCCCGTGCTCGGGGGCCGACGCCGCTCCCCGCGCGAACAGCAGGCGGGCGGCGCCCGGAGGGTCCGAGCAGTCCAGAAGCGTGTCCGGCGCCGAGGCGCTCATGAGCTCGGTGCGCGTCCCCTGGAAGAGGAGCCCACCGCGAGAGACGATCCCCAGCATGGTGGCGACGCGGTCGATCTCGCCCAGCAGGTGGGAGGAGACGATGACTGTGACGCCGCCGGCCGCCAACGCTCCCAGGAGCCGGCGGATCTCCTCAATGCCGGCGGGGTCGAGGCCGTTGGTCGGCTCATCGAGGATGAGCAGCCGCGGTCTGCGCGCCAGGGCCATCGCGATGCCCAGGCGCTGCTTCATGCCCAGGGAGTACTCACGGACTCGCTTGTCCATCTGCTCGCCCAGGCGAACGGTGTCCACCGCGTCCTTGACGTACCGGTCGGGAATGTCGAGCAGACGCTGGACGATCCGCATGTTCTCGGCGCCGGTGAGGTGCCCGTAGCCGGGCGGGGACTCGATGAGCGAGCCGATACGGGCCAGGTGCCGGCGTCGAGTGCGCCGACTCATCGGCTCCCCATCGATGAGCACCTGGCCGCCGCTCGGCTGTACCAGAGACAGCAGCATCTTCATGGTCGTGGACTTGCCCGAGCCGTTGGGGCCGAGGAAGCCGTAGACGGCGCCGGCGGGCACGCGCAGGTTGAGGCGGTCGACGACGGTCCGCCGCCCGTAGCGCTTGGTGAGGTCGATGGTCTGCACGAGGTCGTTCATGACCTCGAGGCTCCCCCGGATGAGGCGGTGCCCGCCTCCGCCGCGAGGAGCAGCCTCGACTATGCAGTGTGCATATAGCGGCCTACAGGGTGCCTACGCCGCCGGCGTCGTGCTTGCCCCTGTGCGTCACGGGTGCGCGACTCGCCCCGATCCGCCCGGCCCGCGTGTCTGCGCGGGGTGACCAGGCCCGTCTCGTAGGCCAGGACGACGGCCTGCGCCCGGTCCCGCAGCCCCAGCTTGGCCAGGGCCCGGCTGACATGGACCCGCACGGTCCCCTCGGCAACGCACAGGTCCCGGGCAATGGCCTCGTTGGACAGCCCGCGGGCCAGAAGCGCCAGGACCTCGCGCTCGCGGGCGGTCAGGTCCTCCAGTGCCCGAACCCGGTGATCGCCGTCGTCGACCACCGGGGGCGGGAGAGCGAAGTGCTCGATGAGTCGCCGGGTGGTGGAGGGCGCCATGACCGCGTCCCCGGCGTGCACGTGGCGGATCGCGGCCATGAGCTCCTCCAGGGAGGCGTCCTTGAGGAGGAAGCCGCTGGCGCCGGCTCGGATCGCCTCGTAGGCGTACTCGTCGAGGTCGAAGGTGGTCAGGACGATCACCCGAGGGCCGTCGGCGCCGCCCTGGACGACGGCGCGCGTCGCCTCGATCCCGTTCATCCGCGGCATGCGCACGTCCATGAGGACGATGTCCGCCTCGACCCGCTTGAGCAGCTCAAGGGCAGCCCGGCCGTCCGCGGCCTCGCCGACCACCTCGACCTCCGCCTGGGTCTCCAGCAGCATGCGGAAACCGAGCCGGTACATCTCCTGGTCGTCGACGAGGATGAGTCGGAGAGTCATACGTCCTCCTCAGTGGGTGCCGCGGATTCCAGTGGCTTCGAGGGCTCCTCCTCCGGCTGCCCTCCCCACGGCAGCACCGCCCGAAGGGCGAAGCCGCCGTCGCTGCGAGGTCCCGCATGCAGGACGCCCCCGTGGGAGGCGACCCGCTCGCGCATCCCCGTCAGGCCGTGCCCGGGGACCGGGGGCGCGGTGCCCGCCGCGGACAGGCCCCCGCCGTCGTCGTGAACCTCGACGACGACACCCGACGGCTCCGCGTGCACGCGGACCTCGACGCTGCTGACGGTGCCGGCGTGGCGACGCACGTTGGCCAGCCCCTCCTGGACGATGCGGTAGACGGTCAGGCCGAGCCCCGCGGGCAGATTCAGGGCATCCGGCATCTCGAGGTGGACCGGCAGCCCTGTAACTCGTGCCTCGGTGACCAGCCCCTCCAGGTCCTGCTCCCCGGGCTGGGGATCGCGTGGTGGATCGTCCTCGCCGCGCAGGACGGACAGCATCCGGCGCATGTCACCCAGGGCCTCCCGCCCGGTGTCGCGCACACGGCGCATGGCCGCTGCTGCCCGGTCGGGATCCGAGGGGGCCGTCGCCGCTGCGCCGTCGGAGACCACCACCATGACCCCCAGACCGTGGGAGACGATGTCGTGGATCTCTCGGGCGATCCGCGAGCGCTCCTGGCGCTCGGCCCGCTCGTGGCGCAGCTCGGCCTCATGCAGCCGGTACTCGGCGTTGTGTGCCAGGGCGGCCAGATGCTCGCGGCGCGTTTGCTGCAGAACCCCGGCCGTCCAGGCCCACAGGACGGCGACGACGCAGAGCGCCGGTAGGCTCAGGCGGCTGTACCCCATGCGGACGATGGGGATGAAGGCCGCAACGATCCAGGCGATGATGAGTGCCGCGCAGGGAAGGGACACCCTCCATCGACGGACGGCGGCCAGGTGGTGGACCAGCAGCGCCAGCAGCACATCCACCGGAAGGACGCTGGAACCGGGACCCGCCAGCAGCTGGGACCCGGCGAGAAGAACCGCCACCGCGAAAGCAGCCTCGGGGCGGCGGCGCCTCAGCAGCCAGCACAGCCCGAGCCCCGCGCTGACCGCCTCCAGCAGCCACAGGTGCGCGGTCGACGCAGCGGTCACCGGCAGGACGAGCTGGTTGTACCCCAGGAGCAGGGCGAGCACCACCAGGTCGACGGCGCTGCGGTGCCGCTCCAACCACTGCCTGGGCCACGGCGCACGAACCTCCCCCGGGCTCGACGACGACTCGGGCCTGTGCTCCATGTCCCCAGGCTACGGGATGGGCGCTCCGTTGCCGTCCGGCGCCTGCCGCCGTCGGTCTACAGGTCCCCGACCTTCTGGAGGCGCTGGAGGCTGAGCCAGCCCACCGGGATCGGGATCCAGAAGGTGACCAGGCGGTAGACGACCGCCGTGGACAGCGCCACCCCGTAGGGGACGCCGGCGGCGACGAGCCCCGCGGTCAGGGCGAGCTCGACCGGCCCGATACCACCGGGGGAGGGCACGATCGAGCCCACCGTGTTGGAGGCCAGGTAGGTGATGGCCAGGACCGCGAAGGGCACCGTGTAGCCGAAGGCCCACAGGCTCGCGCTGAAGGACAGGATGTAGGACAGGCTCAGCATGAGGGCGCCGCCGACCCCCAGGGCCAGGCGCACCGGGTTGGACATGACCCACACGAGCCGCGGCCACACCTGGCGGTAGGTGGGCTCGATCTTGGCCCACGCCCAGGCGCGCGCCCGGGGGATCACCAGCACGATCGCCGCCACCACGACGACGGCGCCCGCCGCTACTAGAACCCAGCCCGACGGCAGGGTCAGCCCCGTGGACTGGCCGGTCATCGCCGCCAGCACCACGAGCAGCACCACCGTCACGATGAACTGGACCACCTGGACCAGGGCCACCGTGGCCACACCGACCGCCGTCGGCACGCCCTTGCGGTTGAGGAAGCGCAGGTTGATGGCCGCCCCGCCCACGCCGGCCGGCGCCACGAGGGAGATCACGGCGCTGGCCAGGTGCACCTCGGTGGAGCGCCACAGCGAGAGCCGCTCGGGACTGAAGGCCACCAGCGTGAGCCCGGCGCCCACGTAGGTCGCCACGGAGAAGACCAGCGCCGCCAGCATCCACCAGACATTGGCCTGGGAGACGGCGGCACTGACCTGCTGGAAGTCCAGCTGCGCCATGAGCGTCCACACCGCCACCAGACCCACCACGACCATGAGGACCGTGCGCGTGGAGAAGCGGTTGAGGCGGGCCGGCTCGGCGTCGGCCGTCGGGGTGAGCGCCACGAGGGCGTCGCGCAGGTCCTGGAGCACCTGCCGGCTGGCCCCGCGCCGCCCCATGGCCTCACGGGTCTGGCGCGGCAGGACCACCCGCTGCAGCATGGGGGCGATCGAGGCCAGCTGCGCGGTGGTCAGCGACCGGGAGGCGGCGTCGATGGCCCGCTCGGCCCCCACGGTCAGGGCGGTCAGCGCCAGGGCCTGGGCCAGGTCCACGCGGCGGGCCAGCTCGGAGGAGATCGTCTCGCCCGAGGCCCAGTCCAGGAGCCACAGCCGCCCGGCCTCGTCGACGACGACGCTCGAGGCGTCGATGCTGCCGTGCGCCAGGCCCTCGGCGTGGGCCCGCTGGAGCTGGTCCCACAACTGGTCCAGGACGTCGTCGTCGACCTCGGCGCCCAGGTCGTGGATGGAGCGGGCGCCGACGACGTGGTCGGTGACCAGCAGGATCGACTCGGCGGCCTCGGCCATGCCCAGCAGGCCGGGGGTGCGCACGCGGGCGCGCCTCGCCTCCATCGTCATGAGGGCGGCGTGCTCGGCGGCCGGCCGCAGGGACAGGTCACGGGTGGGGGACAGGCCCTTGACGCGGATCTGGTCCCAGATGTTGGACAGGAACCCGGCCACCTGCCGGTCGGCGTCGAGGAGGGTGACGTTGCGGCGCTCGCCGGCCGAGTCCCACACGGCGTACATCCGGTGGACCGAGGCCCGCTCCTGGGACAGGGCGTCGCTGGAGGCCTCGGCCAGGACGGCGGCCAGGTCGACGTCGGTGGCCGGCCTGATCGTGTTGGTGCCGCCCGGGCCCGACGACCTCGGATCGAGCGGGGAACGGGCCGGCCGACTCGTCGCGGCGGTGGGTGCTCCCGCGTCCGCCGCGGCGGCCGGGTCGTCGGTCGGTGAGGCCTGCGGGACAGTACCTGCACGACCGGCACCGTCTGCGCCGGCTGTACCGGCTGTACCGGTCGCCTCCTCGGGGGGCCGTCCGGGGCCTGCCGAGGAGACTGAGGCCGGGTCTGATGGGGCGTCGTCGGCACCGTCCGTCGTGGTGGCCGAGGTCAGCGGGTTCTCGCGCGCCTGCTCACGGACCTGCTCGGTGTAGCCCAGGGGGGCGTCGGTGGTGACGATCCAGGCGCGCGCCTCGGGGGCGCGGTCCATGCGGACCACGCGCACGGCGTCGATCCCGGCCCGCCGCAGTGCGCGCACGAGCGTGACCCCGTGGGCGCGGCGGTCCTCCACGCCGACGATGTAGCGCACCAGCAGGCCCACGGCTCGGCCCAGCAGCAGGGACAGCACGGCGCCGGGCAGGGTCAGGGCGCCGCGCAGGACGGCCAGACCCAGGATCGTCCACAGGGCCGCCCAGCCCGAGCGCATCGTGGTCGAGCTGTTGCGGTCGCCGGCACCCGTGAGCAGGCCGGCCATGGAGGCGAAGACGGTGGAGACGCCCAGCTGGGCGGTGCCCGAGGCGGTGACCGTCAGCCCCATGACCAGGGCGGTCGGCCCCCACGCGGCCAGAACGGTCATCGCTCCGACGGCGACCGCGAACCCGGCGATCCCCGACAGGACGGCCTCGCCGCAGGAGCGCCAGGAGCGGCGCAGGAGGCGGTCCAGCAGCACGGCCAGTGGCACGATGAAGGTGGTCAGACCCTCAATGGCCTGCAGGGGGAAGACCAGGATGCGGCGCAGCACCAGCGCCAGGGCGTTCTGGACGTCCTGGGTGACGCCGGTCGTGGTCTGGCGGGCGTAGATCGCCAGGATGAGGACGGCGCCGATGCCCAGAAGGGTCAGGGTCAGGTCGAGCAGGTCCTCGGTGCGGCGCAGACGGTGCGCGGTGGTGTCCACCAGGAGCGTCGTCGAGCACGGGGCGGCGGGCTCGGGGGCCGGGGTGGGCTCGGTCGCCGGGGCGACGCCGATGACCGGGATGCCCACCGGTGAGGTGGAGGCCGATCCGGCCGACGGCGCGGAGCCGGTTGCCGGTGCGGCTGACGGTGTGACTGACGGGGCGGCGGGCGGTTCGGTGGGTGCCGGGGCATCGGTGGGGCCTCCTGCTGACGGGGGTGAACCTGGTGCCGCGTCTGTCATGAGGACGATTCTAGGAGGCGAGGCTGTGCAAGCCCTCTACGTCGGGAGGACCCGCGTGTGGAGGTGGGCCGCGGCCGCCGCCTCAACAGCTATGCGTTCACGTGGAGGATACGTGTTCCGCGAAGTAGTTTGCGATGCAAACCAGTGAGGGTTATCCTGGAGCTGGTTTGAAATGCAAACCAGTTTGAGCAAGGGGGTTCATGATGAGTGCTGTGTCCCAGCACCACGAGGTTCCGGCGGGACCCGATGAGGCTCTCGCCGTCGTCGACGCCCAGCGAGGCGCCTATCTCAAGCGGCACGAGATCAGGCCGGCACCGCTCCTGGCCGCCTGGGGGATGGCCTGGCTGGTTGGCTACGCCGCGCTCGCCCTCTACCGCGAGCCCGACTACGGCCTGCCGAGCGCGCCTTACCGGTTCTTCTGCGGCTGCCTCCTGGTGGCCCTGCTGTTCACCTTCGCCTACATCATTCCCAAGACACGAGGTGTCCGCGGCCGAAGCAGCCGGGAAGGCACCTACTACGGCTGCGCCTGGTCGCTCGGCATGGCGCTGAGCACCATCATCCTGAGTCGGGCGAACACCTTCCTGGCCGCCATCGACACGCCCGGGGCCAACGAGGTCGCGAGTCTGGTGTCCAACGCCGTTCCCTGCCTCGTCGTCGGCGTCATCTTCCTCATGAGCGCCGCGCTGTGGGATGTGCCGGTCATGGGGGTGCTGGGTGGCTGGATCCTCCTGGTGACCCTGGTGGTCACGGTGGTCGGAATGCCCTGGGCCTGGTGGGTCATGTCTGTGGCCGGTGGGGGCGGCATGCTGGTGGCTGCCGTCGTCAGTGCCGTGTCGGGGGCGAAGCGAGGTGCGTGAGATGGCCGGAAAGTCTCGGAGGGTGAAGGTCGATGACGGGCTGGAGGAGCCGGCCGGCTCGGAGACCTGGGCGGCCAAGCCGGCGGAGCTGGTCGGTGCGGCCGCCTCCGACGTCGATATCGACCCCGTCATCCACGCGCAGGCCCGCCTGCGGATCATGGCGACCCTGGCTGCCGTGCCGGTCGGCGACGAGCTGCACTTCCCGCGGCTGCGCGAGCTGCTGGACATGACGGCCGGCAACCTGTCCACCCACCTGTCCAAGCTGGAGGGGGCGGGCTACGTCCAGCAGAACAAGACCTATGCCGGGCGCAGCCCTGCCACCTACCTCGCGCTCACGCCCGAGGGGCGGGTCGCCTTCGAGCGGTACGTGCGCAACCTGCGCTCTCTGCTCGACGCCTGAGGCTCGAGTGTCCGACGTCGGTCGGGGGTGTATTTAACCGCACGGTCGGAGTATGGTGTGAAGCAAGTCTCATAGGTCGGTGCCGATGGCGGTACTTCCGTGGGACGTCATCGCAAGGGTCGGTCGGCGCCCGCCGGCCGACCTGGCAACGGGCGGGCGGCCGGTCCGCCCCGATGCCTCCGTCACCGTCTCCGTCACTGTCGACAACCCCAAGGACCTGCCATGCCTCTCAGCTCGAACACCACGCGCACCAGCTCACAGACCTCTCCCCGGTCCGGCGGCCCGTCCGTCCACCGGATCAACCGCCGCACCCTGCTCAAGGGCATGGGCGGGCTCGGCGGGCTCGCCGCCGCCTCCTTCGTGGGGGCCGGCGCCGTCGTCGCCGGATCGGCCCCGGCGCAGGCCGCCCTCAACGTGGCCGAGCATGAGGATCAGGGCCGCATGCAGTACTACAAGCTGGTGACGCCGTCGATCGGCTGGCTGCCCCGCGTCAACGTGCTGCTGCCCGACGGCTACGACGCCACGCGCCGCTACCCGGTGCTCTACCTGCTGCACGGCGGCGGTGAGGACTACTCGACCTTCGACACCAAGTACGACATCCGCAACCACACCGCGGGCCGCGACCTCATCGTCGTCATGCCCGACGGCGGGGCGGTCGGCTGGTACTCCGACCCCGAGTCCTCCAATGTGGGGCCGCGCAACTGGGAGACCTTCCACATCAAGGAGCTCATCCCCTGGGTCGACGCCACCTTCAGCACCATCGCGCAGCCGGCCGGGCGCGCCGTCTCCGGCTTCTCCATGGGCGGCTTCGGAGCGCTGAAGTACACCGCGAAGCACCCCGAGCTCTTCGGGTCCGTCTCCTGCCACTCGGGGCCGGCCGACCTGCGCATCCAGGACGGGGCGGTCGTCAACTGGGCGAACTTCACCGCCGGCGCCGCCGACCTCAAGGGCGGCACGATCTACGGGATTCCGTGGGACCAGGCGCGGGTGAGCGCCGACAACCCGGTCGAGCACGTGGAGAGCTACCGCGGCAAGCGCATCTTCCTCGTCTGCGGCACCGAGGGGGACCGGTACGAGAGCATCGTCCTGCCCAGCCAGCAGAGCTTCGAGAAGGCGCTCGACGGCGCCGGCATCGGCTACGAGCGCTACGAGGACACCGGTGCCCACATTGTGCGCTGGGGGCGCATGCAGCAGGACATCGACTCCCTGCTCAACTTCTTCGCCAAGGCCGGGTGACGTCAGGCTCGGAGCCGCCAGGACGGCGGCTCCGAGCTTCGTTATCGTTTCGATCCCTGGAGAGCCATTCCTTGGCGTTGACCGGCAATATATTACGTTGCTAGCGTCAAGCGGCGTGCGAAAGTGCCGCAGTCGAGCTGTCGTGGCGTAAAAGCCGAAACGACGCGGATGAAGACGCGGCAACGGGCTGTTGCACCCCCACCCCCTATCGTCCCACCGAGAGGATTTTTTTCGTGCCTCTTTCCTCCCTCCGTCCGCGTTCCGTCGGCCAGGTCGCTGCGGCGGCCTTGATCGCCTCGGTGCTCGTGCTACCGCACCCCGCTGCTCGTGCGGATGACACGAGCGACGGGGACGTCGGCACCTTCGCCGTGGTCAAGCGGGTTACGGACTACGACTCCAGGCCCGCCGCCTACAATCCGGGCGCCTCGGGCAGTGCCCTCCTCGTGACCGACGGCTTCCGGGTCACCAACGCCGCTGACGACTCGGGTCTTGACCCCGACGACCTGAATGAGCTGCGTAAGAAGGAGTTCACCTTCACCTACCAGTGCGATGACGCCGCCAAGACCAGGGGGACGCTCAAGGTCAAGGGTGATGAGAATCCGGTGGAGTCGCCCGCGCTGCCTGCGGGAACCACGTGCGTGGTTACTGAGGATCTGGACAGCGCTCAGGCCGAGGGGTACATCCTCGAGGACTGGAGCTCATTCCATACGGTGACGATCGAGGGGGGAGAGGTTGTCAATGTGTACTTCCGCAACTACTACTCTCCGACCCCGAACAGGCCTACTCCTAGCCCTTCTCCGACTCCGGAGCCTACTGCCAGTCCTTCTCCGACCCCGGAGCCTACTGCCAGTCCTTCTCCGACCCCGGACACCGTGACGCCTTCGGCGAGCGCGTCCGTCACGCAGAGCAGCTCGGCTGAGCCCTCACCCAGTGGAACTACGGAGGTGACGAGCCCGAACGGAATGACCCCCTCGACACCACCCGCTCCCCCCGCACCGGTTCTGGCCAGCACGGGTCTGAGCCTGGCGGTCGCCCTGACCGGTCTGCTGGGCTTTGTCGGTGGGGCGGCTCTGCTCGTCGCCCGCCGGCGCGCCTGAGTCGGGACCGAGCGCCTGCCACAGCCCGCCCGGCTGGTCTCCCCCTTTTCTCCTCAAGGGGGAGACCAGCCGGGCGGGCTGCGTCCTCTGGAGTGCGCCCTGTTCTCGTGGGTGGCCGCCGGCTGGGGGCGGGTGGCAGTGCAGTGAAGTTATCGGCACGCTGCGGGCCGCTTCGTTGAAGCGAGCCGGCGACTGCGTTTCGTGTCGAGGACGTACTTTTCGCGCAAATGGCTGAGGTCTGGCGTCAGTGGTCTGCGGGAGATCGCAGTCCTCGACGCGAAGGTACGTCCTCGACGGCGCGCAGGGCGGGGCCTGGGGACCCGGGCCTGTCAGCGCACGCCGCCGGTGCGGCGGGCGACGAGGGCCAGCAGGCCCCAGAAGACAATGCTCGTCGTGATGATGGCGGCCATGATGGACAGGAAGCTGCTGACAGTCAGATCACCCGCGTAATCCATGGCTGAGGATCCCAGCATGAGAGTGCGGCTGAGGATCCCCTGGGGGACCGCATAGCTCATGGGGCTCTGCTTCAGCAGCAGGCCGAAGCTGACGACGCAGCCGATGAAGGCCAAGGCCACCGGAGCGGCGAAGGACCGCAGGAGCATGCTCAGCAGCGACTGCACCGCGACCAGCGGCGCCGCGCTCACGACCGCGAGCAGACCCGAGATGATGAAGGTCGCGGGCATTGCGGGCCCCAGGCCCGCGACGGTGGAACCCGCCAGCCAGGTCAGTGCCAGCAGCACGACCTGCATGGCCAGCACTGGCAGGAAGATGACCAGGGTCTTGGCCACCACGACGGTCACGGGGCTGTGCGGTGTCGTCCGCATGGCGTTCCAGCTGGTGCCGCGGTGCTCCGTCCTCCACACGGTCGAGGCCAGCAGGGCAACCCCCAGGGAACAGAACATCATCGAGTAGAAGAGTGTGACCTGCGAGCTGAGCGAGATCCACCCTTCGAATGATGCGCGATTCATCATGAAGTTCGCTGTGCCGGTGATGACTGCAAGCAGTGGCAGGAGAACCGCCACCACCCACACCGAGGATCTCCTGAGCTTGATGACCTCGGCGGCCAGCAGGGCCCCGAAGCCACTGCGCCGCCGGCTGGAGGCTGCCGAACCGGCAGGACGCGGGAGTGCCGAAACCGGGCCGGTTGGTGTGGCGGGCATGGCAGAAGTCGTGGCTGAGGCCGGTGCGGTGGCAGCGGTGAGCGGGGCAGCGGCGGTGGATGCGTATGCGTTCATGGGGATCACCTCTCTATCCGGTCGAGCCGGTGGGTAGCGACAGCGAAGGCAAGGGCGGTCAGGGCCAGGAACCCGGTGACCCAGGCCAAGGGCGGATTGATGTACTCGTAACCGGCCGCCTCGCCTCCGGACGTGACGAACTTTGCGGGAATGATGACGGCGTAGTAGCCCCAGGGCAGCAGGCGCGCCAGCGCCGGCGGGGCCAGCAGCATGAAGGCCCCGACGAACCCGCCCAGCAGTCCCGCACTGACGACGACCAGCTGGTTCTCCACGACGGTGGCGAGCCACAGATGGAAGGCGCACATGGCCAGGTCCACGGAGATGAGCAGAACCGTGTAGGTGACCCAGGGGCCGACGTCGAGCGGGACGCTGATGCCCATGATGCGGGCGAAGACGACAAGGGCCGTGTTCTGAATGACGACGGCCGGAACAATGACGAGTGTCAGCGCGGCGAGCTTGACCCGGCACAGGGCCCCGGGTGTCAGACCCGACGTCGCCGCCAGGTTCCATCCGGCCCCGCTGTGCTCGATGTCGGTCTGCCGGCTGGCCAGGACCGCGGCGAAGACCGACCCGGTCATCGCGTTGAAGAAGGCGGTGCCCAGCAGCAGCATCGCCCACGGCTTGGCGGTCGGGTTGTCGAAGGACTGGATCGTCGACTGGCTGAACAGGTTGATGCTGCTCAGCGCCACCGAGGCGATGACGAGCAGCGCGGTCACCAGCAGCACGCGCAGTCGGTGCATCTTGAGGACCTCGACGCCCACGGAGGTCAGGAAGCCGGGCCTGGCTGAGCCGCGCGAGGCCTGTGAGCCGCGCTCCGACGTCGGAGCGGCAGCTGCGGGGACGGGCCCGACCTGGCTGCCCGTTCGCCCGCCGGCGGCCCCGGTCACGGCGGGGGACTGGGCGGACTGGAAGGCGGCGGGGGCTGAGGAGAGCGCGATGCCGGTCATCACAGGACACCTCCCCGTCCGGTGAGGTCCATGAAGACGTCCTCCAGGCTCTGGGCCTCGCGACGCACCTCGTGCAGCTCGACGCCGGCGGCCGCCAGGCGGCTGATGAGCTCGGCCACCGCCTCCTTCGACAGCCCCGGGATACGCACGCCCTGCGCCGTGAGCACCGGGCCGGCGGCCGGATCGGCCGGGCCGGCCGCTCCGGGCGCCGCCGTCGACGCCGCCTGGCCCGGAGCCTGCGACGGTACGAGCCCGGCCAGGACCTGCGGGTCCAGGACGGCCTGCGGCGTCGGGGTGACGATAAGGATGTCCGGCACCGAGCGCTCCATGAGCTCGGCGCGCGTGCCCTGGAAGACGAGGCGCCCGGCCGACAGGATGCCGAGCGTCGAGGCCATGCGGTCGATCTCGTCGAGCAGGTGGCTGGAGACCATGACGGTGACGCCCTCGCCGGCGAGCTCGACCAGGAGGCGGCGCACCTCCTCGATACCGGCCGGGTCCAGACCGTTGGTGGGCTCGTCGAGGATGAGCAGCTCGGGCTCGCGGGCCAGCGCCAGGGCGATCCCCAGGCGCTGCTTCATGCCCAGCGAGTAGGTGCGCACCAGGCGGTCCTTGTGCTCGGTCAGGCGCACGAGCGCCAGGGCGCGGCTGACCTGCTGGTCGCTCAGGCCCTGCATCTTCGCGGCGATCCGCATGTTCTCCGCGCCCGTGAGATGGCCGTAGCCGGGCGGGTTCTCGATCATGGATCCGGTGCGCGACATGATCTCGGCGCGCGTGGCCGGGGTGAAGGGCCGCCCGAGCACGCTGATCCGCCCTCGCGTGGGCGCCAGGAGCCCCAGCAGCATCTTCATGGTCGTCGACTTGCCCGAACCGTTGGGGCCGAGGAAGCCGTAGACGCTCCCGCGCGGCACCACGAGGTTCAGGCCCTCGACGACGGTGCGCTTGCCGAAGGTCTTGGTGAGGTCCTGGGTGAGGACGACGGCGTCGTCGGCCCCGGCTGAGTGCGCAAGGCCGGCCTGCGGGAGGGGAGCCGGTGTGCTGGGTGCTGCGCCGGGAGGCACGATGCCGGGCGCCGCGGTGTTCACGGGCCCGCCGGGAGGCGGGGCGCCGACGTCGGGGCTGACCCGGGGGAAGGGCTGCCGGATGGTCTGGACCGGGGCGCCCGAGCGGGGCGCCTGCGCCGGGATCGTCCGGCCGGGTACGGGCCGGGGTCGTGGACCGGCCGGCTGCGCCGGGGCGCCGGAGGTCATCGTCGGTGTGTGCAGTGGTGCGGATGGACTGGGTGGGAAGCGGTGTGAAGTCGTCATGGCGTCAAGCCTGCTCGCACCCGGACGGGCGATCATCAGCCCGTGGTCTGCTTCCTGAATCGGCGTGCTGGCCAGGCTCATACCCGAGTATGAAATCCCGGCCGGGGCCTCCGAGGCGCGAGGGGGCGACGGTACGGTTCAGGCATGAGAGAAGGGCGACGGGCCGGTGCGGCGCGGGCGGGGTCGGTGACGTCCGGGCCGACGTCGCCCCGCCCCGTGCCGCCGGCCGGCACCATTCCGGCCGCCTGGCGCTACCCGAGCTCGGGCCCGTGGACGACGATGAGTGACGTCGTCATCGCCATGGCCTTCGCCTTCCTGTCCCTCATCAGTCGGCCGGATCCGGAACCGGGGCTCGGGTCCGGCCAAGGGGCAGCGCCGGTGCTCTACCTCCTTCTGCTGGGAGTCTGCGTCCTGGCCATGGTGGTGAGGCGGCACTCCCCGCTGCTCTTCGTCGTCGTGGCCGGCGCCTGCCTGACGGCGCACCTGGTGCTGTTCAGCGAGTTCTCCATCTTCTTCATCATCACCGGGCTCGTCGCGGTGGAGACGACCCAGTCCCGGCTGGAGGCGCCGTGGCGATGGGTGGGACTCGTCCTCGAGCTGGTGGGAGCGGCCGTGGCGACGACGCGGGCGCACGAGCTCATCGGCGACCAGGTCCACGCGGGCGTCGGACGGTTGATTCTCCTCACCAACGCCTGGCTGGTGGTGGCGGTGGCCGCCTTCGTCGGTGCCGCGCGGCGTCGCAGCCGAGACCGCTACAACCAGGCCTTCGAGCGGGCCGCGATGCTCGAGGCGCAGCAGGCGGCCGAGCGGCGCCTCGCGGTCATCGAGACCCAGCAGCGCATCGCCCGCGACGTCCACGACCTGCTCGGCCACAGCCTCACCGTCATCGCCATGCAGGCCGAGGGCGCCCGCGCCATCCTGGCCACCGACCCGGCCGCCGCTGACGAGGCCCTGGCCGTCATCGGGGAGACCTCCCGCCGCTCGGTGGACGAGGTGCACGCCCTGGTCGACATGCTGCGCTCCGACGCCCAGGAGGCCGGGCCGTCCGACGGCGCCGCAGCCATCGGAAGCGATGCGACCGCCGCGCCTGGTTCCGGTTCCGCTGCTGGTCGCGCCTCTGATGCCGGCGTTGCCGATGCGGGAGGTCTCGGTGCTGCCGGCCGTCCCACCGGTGGCGGTGGCAGTGCTGACGTCGTTGACCCCGAAGCCGAGGGCGGTGCCGAAACCGCAGAGGCGGCGTCGGGCCAGGAGCAGGGCATGGATCTCCTACGGGAGCCGGTGCGCCAGGCGCAGCACGCAGGACTCCCTGTCACCCTGGAGGCCGACCCGGCCGGCCGGCTCCCGGAGCCCGTGGCGCAGGTCCTCCACCGGGTGGTCCAGGAGTCGCTGACCAACGTGCTGCGCCACGCCCCCGGTGCGGCCACGATCGTCTCGCTGCGCACCGGGGCGGGCCGGGCCGTCCTCGTCGTCGAGAACGCCCCGGCCCCGGCGGGCTCACCGGCACGCTCGACGTCGGCGATCGGGGCACCGGATGGTCACGGAGGCGCAGAGGCCGGCGAGAGCCGACCGGACCGACCCGTACACCAGGGCTACGGCCTCATCGGGATGCGCGGCCGGGTGAGCGACCTCGGCGGCATCTTCACCGCCGGGCCCGTGCCCGAGGGCGGCTGGCGGGTGAGGGCGGAGCTCCCCACCGGTCCAGAGTAAGAGCCGATCGGGCTCATATGGCGAACCTCGCACAGCGTCGTCGGCACTTCGTCAGCACAAAACCGCACAGGTCGCACCCGGAGAGCGGATACTTCCGGTGAGTCGACGTCAAGGAGGGGAGGCGCCTGTGATCCGCCTGGGTCTGGCCGACGATGAGCCGCTGTTCACCATGGGGCTGGCCATGCTGCTGGGGGCGCAGCCGGATATGGAGGTCGTCTGGCGGGCAGTCGACGGCAACGACGCCCTCATGCGCAACGCCGCCGACCCCGTCGACGTGCTCCTGCTCGACGTGCAGATGCCGGGCCTGGACGGCCTGGCCGCCACCCGCGAGCTCATGGCCCGCGGCATCACCGGGCGGATCGTCATCCTGACCACCTTCGACACCGACGGCTACGTCATGGGCGCCATCGAGGCCGGCGCGGCCGGCTTCCTGCTCAAGAACACCCCGCCCCAGGACCTCATCGCCGCCATCCGCACCGTCCACGACGGCGACTCCGTCATCTCCCCGGGGCCCACGCGGCGGCTGCTCACCGCCGTGCGCACCGGACAGGTCAGCGGTGCTGGTGCCGGGGCCGGCGCCGCCACCGGGCGCCACGCCTCCGAGGACTCGGTTGAGGCCGTCCGGGCGGCGGAGGCCTCTCAGCAGGTCGCCGTCCTCACCCAGCGCGAGCGCGAGATCCTGGCGCTCATCGCCCTGGGGCTGACCAACCAGGAGATCTGCGACCGCGAGTGGCTGTCCATGCCCACGGTCAAGACCCACGTCAGCCACCTTAAGTCCAAGACCGGCTGCCGCGACCGGGTCCAGCTTGTGCTGCTGGCCCTGCGCGGCGGCGTCGTCGACCTCACCGACGTCCTGGGCCGGGCCTGAACCAAGCGCTCAAGCGGTCTGCGGCTGGACCAGGACGGCTACGGTGCGCGCGGGCACGGAGATCGTGCCGCTGGCGCGGTCGAAACCGGTGCGGCGCACCACCTCGTCGGCCCCCTCGGCCTGGATGGGGGAGAGGCGGAAGCCCCGGCCCGCCAGCTCGGGCAGCGGCTGGGTGAGCGTCTGCCCCGAGGCGTTGATGACCACCAGGACGGCGTCGAGCTCGGGGTCCACGTCCCGCCCGCCCCGGGTGTCGTCGATGAGCATGACGATCACCCCGGCCGGCGCCCCGAAGCCCGCGCCCGGGAAGGTCAGCTTGTCCTGAATGAGGCGCGTGGAGCCCAGGCTGAACAGGGGCGTCGAGGCGCGCAGCCGCAGCAGGTCGAGGGCCTGGGAGCGGGCCGCCGCGATCTCCTCGGGCGAGGGCCGCAGCCAGTCGTCCTGCAGCAGCGGCCCCTGGATCGCCCAGGAGCCCTCGTTGCGGCTGGCCGGCGGCAGCCCCCGCCCGAAACCGTTGGACTGCCCCGAGAAGTCGATGGCGTTGAACCAGTCCCCGGAGTTGTAGGAGTCCCGGTCCAGGGACTTGCTGCGCAGCAGCTCGGTCCCCGCGCTCCAGAAGGCCGGCGACTGCGCCAGCGTCACCGTGGCCAGGCACACCGTGTTCATCCGCACCCGCTCGGCCACCGGCATGCCCCGAGGCAGCTTGTAGGCCAGCAGGTCGTAGAGCGTCTCATTGTCGTGGGCGTCGACGTAGTTGACGTTCTCCTGGGGCTGGGAGGCAAAGGCCGCCGGCGACCCGTTGTGGATGAGGTCGATCCCGCGGCGCACCGTCCCGTCCGAGATCGTCATGACATAGTCCTTGAGGTTGCCCGCCAGCCCCAGGCGCACCAGGTCGGTGCGGTGGGCCAGGTCCGCCGACTGCTCGTTCCAGCCGCGGTGGTCCAGGCCGCTGGACTGGGTGAGCAGGCCGGTGCCGAAGCCCTGGAAGACGCGGTGGTCGGGGTCGAAGGCGCCCCCGCCGTGGACGGCGTCGCGCAGGCGGTCGTTGAAGGCGCCGATCCCGGTGCCGTCGAGCTGGCCCTGGGTGGCCTGCACGAACAGGGCGTTGCCCGCGACCTCCCCGAAGTTCCAGCCCTCCCCGTACAGGTAGATGGAGCGGCCGTCGACGCCGTCGGCCTCCACGGTCAGGGCGTCCAGGGCCGCCCGCACGTGCTCCATGACGGCGCGCGGGTGGTGGCCCATGAGGTCGAAGCGGAAGCCGTCGACCCGGTACCAGCGGGCCCAGCGCACCACCGAGTCGACCATGAGCCGCTCGCACAGGGCGTTCTCGGTGGCCGTGTTGGCGCAGCAGGTCGAGCTCGTCACCCGCCCGACGGCGTCGAGCCGGTGGTAGTAGCCGGGCACCACGCGGTCCAGGACGCTGAGCGGGTCCTGCCCGCAGGCCGCCGTGTGGTTGTAGACCTGGTCGAGGACCACCTGGAGGCCCAGGGCGTGCAGGGCCCCGACCATCTCGCGGAACTCGACGACGCGCGCCCCGCCGTCCTGGTGGCCCTCGGTGGCGTAGGAGCCCTCGGGGGCGCCCCAGTGGAGGGGGTCGTAGCCCCAGTTGTAGGCGTCGTCGTCGGCCACCTCCGCGACGGCCGCCTGCTGGTCGGTCGAGGCCGGGTGCGCCTCGGAGGGGATCCGCGGGGAGCGCTGGGACCGGCGGTGCTCGGGGATGGTGGCGATGTCGAAGGTGGGCAGCAGGTGGACCGTGTTCATGCCGGCCTGCGCCAGCTCGGCCAGGTGGTGCACGCCCGCGGAGCCGGCCACCGTGAAGGCCCGGTAGGTGCCGCGCAGCTCGGGCGGGACGGTCTCGTCGGCGGCGGAGAAGTCCCGCAGGTGGAGCTCGTAGATGCTGCGGGCCGAGTCGTTGCGGACCGGGGGCGCCGGGACCTGGGCCCACTGCTCGGGGGCCAGGTGCGCCTCGGCCAGGTCGACGGCGACCGAGCGGGTCGAGTCCGTCGTCAGGGCCGTCGAGTAGGGGTCGGTGACGACGTTGGTCTCCACCTGCAGGGTGGAGGGCACGTAGACCCGTACCTCCCACAGGTACTGGCAGCCGGCCCCGATGGGGGCGCCGGGCCGGTCCTGGTCGGTGTCCCCCGGCGGATCGGGCCGGTTGTCGACCACCCAGCGGCCGTCGCCCGTGCGCACGGCCGGGGTGCGGGTCGGCGGGCCGGGGACCTCGGGAACCGATCCCAGCGGGTCGCCGGTCTCCCAGGTCAGGAGGGTGACGGCCTGGGCGGTGGGCGCCCACAGGGCGAAGGAGGGGCGGGAGCCGCGGAAGGTGACGCCCAGCTCGGCGCGCGTGGCGGCCTCGGCGTAGAGGTGGTCCAGGAGGATGGCGGTCTGCACGCCGGTGAAGGCGTCGAGCCGGGCGTCGCTGACGTCGGCGGCCTCGGTGGGGTCCGGGACCCCGACGTACTGGGCGATCGAGACCTGACCGGTCAGGGCCGCGGCGACGGCCTCGTCGTCGAGCAGGGGGGCGCCGGCGGTGTCGGTCGTGCTCAGGGCGATGTAGCCCTCCAGGTGAGGGCGGGTGGCGAGGATGTCGCCGGGCAGGTTCCCGACGACGCGCAGGGGCGTGACCGTGGGGGCGGGCATGCCGTCGGCGCCCAGGATCCGACCGTGGACGGCCGCCGCGCCGCCGTCGGGCGCCGTGATGAGACGCAGGGCGAGACCGGAGCCGGGGACGGGGTCGCCGGAGTCGGTGACGACGAGCCCGCGGTCCATTCCCCGGGGCAGCAAGGACAGTGGCCACGCCAGAAGGGTGGGGGTGAGCCAGTAGGCGCGCTGCTCCTCACTGCCCGCCACGGGTGGGAAGGCCGCGGTGCCGTCGAGTGTGCAGGTGATCGAGTAGGTGAAGGTCATGGTGGTGTCCTCCCGAACGGAGACGCCGTGGTGGGACGCCGCCGGTCCTGCCGGCCGTGTCGCGTGCGGCCCCGTGGGGTGGGGGCCGCCAGTGGTTCCGCTCACCTCGTAGTCTCCCCTGGGCGGCGGGCCCCTGTCACCCTGATGATGGGGGATTGTTCTCCCCGGAGCGCGGTTCGTGGGCCGACGGTGGGTGCGTGCGGCGTCGGGCGGGTGCCTTCCGTGCGGCGTTGGGCGGGTGCCTTCCGCGCGGGTGGGGACATCGCCGCGCCGGCGGGGGCGTGTCACGCGTACGGGGACAGAAAACCTGCACCCGTACGCGCAGGATGTCCCCGACCGTGCGAAAAGGTCCCCGGTCGTGCGGGCCTCCCCGCAGTTGACCGATCGGTTTGTACTCCCCATTGTTTGCCGCGCCTCAGGAATTTGAGACTGGATCTATGAGTAACGAGGAGACAAAAGGGTTCGATGGCCCCGACGAGCAGCTGGATTCCTCTGGTGCGGTTAGCAGGCGGCCGCTGCGGCGCCGGTGGCTGGTCTTCAGCCTTCTCGCTGGGATCAGCCTGGCGGCAGGGGTTGCGACATTCATCCTGGTGCTCAGGGGGTTTGTCGCTGCCTGGCGGGCGCCGATTCCCGTGAGCGATGAGTCGTGGTGCATCTGGGTGGTGCTGGTTGCGATGGTCGTCTCAGGTGCCTGCTGGGCGTTGCGTCCGTCTCGGAAAATGACTGCTGGCAGTTTCTTGGGTGCGGCCATTGCAATCGTCCTCACTTCCTTCCTCGCCTACCCTCTCGTCGGGTCGGGTGTTGATGCGTTCATTGAGTCGGGCATGAGTATTCCTGACTTTGTTGGTCAGCTGCTCACCGCGTGGGGATGTTTTGCTATCGCCGTCCTGGCCAATATTGCCGGGCGTGCATACGGTCATGCCACCCTGTCTCCCTCAGAGGGTCACGAAAGGTCTGTCGCCCCTAAATCCGACGACGATGTTGTCTCGATCGTGACCATGAGTGAGGTTCTGGCCGCGATGTCCTCCAGGTTGCCGCTTCCCAGAGACTCTCGGCGTGAGGAGAGCGGAGAGAGTAGCGGTCGGAAACGCATGAGCAAGTACGTCCAGCGTCTGGGGGCGGCTTCGGTGGGGGTGGTGACTGCCGTGGCGATCGCTGTGACGGCGCCGATGGTTATCAACGAGCGCCTCGATCCGTTTGTTCGCGTCACAGCAAGCGTCTCGGCCAGTCATGACGACTATCCGACGGTCGAGCAGATTTCTGCTGCGGCTGCAGGCCGCGACCCGTCGAAAGTCATGGACCCGGCATGGAAGGTCTCTTTCGGTGACATGAATGTGCGACAGATTCTTGCCGGGGTGCGTGGCGCGGTCGCGATCACTGACAGGGGCGTCTATGGTCTGGACTCCTCGACCGGGGACGTCATGTGGTCCTTCGCCACCGCCGGTCTGAAGGACTCTTCCGACAAGACGGTTGTCAGATCTCTGAGGGGCGTGAATATCTACGCCGAGGAGTCGGCCTTCACCTCCCCCGACGGTACATGGCTCGCCTATGCCTTCGACGTTACACTAGACGGTAGTCCCGGTGGTAAGTGGTCACCAGAGGACATTACACGTGTCGTGGTTCTTAATACGGACACTGGTCGTGTCGCTCTCGATACCCAAGTCGCTGGATCGGCGCCGGTCGTGCAACTGACCGACTCCACGACCGTCATCAATCGCCGGGTCTATGACACCGCCAGTGGTCGGGAGCTTGCGCTGCTGGATGATGAGAAGGCCGCGATCCCGGGACCGGGAGGTCATTCCACAGTTCTTACTCGGCGTAAGGAGGAGGATCTGTCGAGATCTTCTTGGGTAAGTGTTGACACTCTGTCCGATCAGTATTTACGTGCGGTTGCGTCTGATCAATGGGCGCATGACGATCTGTATGATGATATTGATGCTCAGGTAATTGATGGGCGAGTCATCAATGTTGGTGGCTGGGTGGTTGTCAATGATGTCAATAAGAATACGATTCAAAATGCTGACACCGGTGCAACCGTGTCCCTCAACAACGAGGGTGAGTCGACTGATTGGCGTATAGTGGGAATTCAGGCTAGCGCTCAGGCCGTGTCCACCTGGAGCGTTCAGGACTATGTTGATGGTGAGGCTGAAAATTATGGCCACCCGCTGGAGCTGCATGTCTTCGATACGCGTACGGGAAAGGTGATGACTGTTGATCCAGCTGGAACATATCGTACTGTCGTGGATGACGGCAGTCGTGCGTCGGGTACATCGTATTCCGGGGCGGTGGACACCGCTGTTTTCTCGACGCGTGTTGATGACGGTATTCACGCGGAATCTTATGATGATCTTGTTATCAGGCAGAATGACGCGACTCGCCAGGATCGGGGAGCTGTTCGCGCTGGTGATACCGACCGTCCGTGGGTTAACATCTCGTTGCCGCAGTTCGAATCTGTAGGTAGTCCTGTGGCGCTGTGCCCGGGCGGGGTCGTCGTCTCTGGTGGTTCCGAGGCGGGTGTCAATGAGGTGACCGGCAGAAAAGCCCCTCTGTAGTAACGCCTCGAAACGGGCTGTAGGGTGCGGAACGAGGCTGCTGGCAGGCCGGGAGGGCTGCAACAGTCTGCGAGCCAACCGTTCGTCCGGTACCGTGATCGTGTGGCTAACGATCGTTCACCTTCGATGCGGGACAGGCTGCTCGACGCCGCCCTGGAACGGTTCTCCCGGGATGGCTGGGGCGGCACCTCCATCCGCGACCTGGCCCGCGACGTCGGCGTGCGCGAGGGCTCGGTCTACAAGCACTTCCGCTCCAAGCAGGCGATCTTCGACGCCCTCATCCAGCGGGCCGACACGCGCATGGCCGAGGTTGCCGCCGCCCTGGGCGTCTCGGTCGCCTCACCCGGCAACGCCCTGCCCGGCTACCTCGGCATCGGCGAGGACCGGCTGGTCGCCGTCGCCGAGGGGTTCTTCGACGCCGTCCTGCACGACCCTGAGCTCGCGGCCCTGCGCCGTCTGTTCGTCGTCAGCCAGTACCGCGACCCCGAGATCGGGCGTCGGCTGCGCCACTACTGGATCGAGCAGCCCCTCGCCTTCCAGGCCGACATCTTCGCCGGACTCATTCGCGTCGGTGGCTTCCGGGAAGGCCTCGACCCGCAGGCCACGGCACTGGCCTTCTTCGGGCCGATCCTCACCCTGCTGCAGCTCGCCGAGTCCGGTGACGACGTCGAGGAACGCGCGCGGGCCCAGCTGCGGGCCCACGTGCGCCATTTCGGGACGACCCATCGCCGTCAGGCTCCGGACGCGGCGGAGCCTGACGCGCGGGATCAGGTGGCCGAAGCATCGGCGGGGGCGACGGAGTCATGAGTCGGTACTGCACGGTGGTGCGGGTGGTCTTCGCGATCGCCTTCCTGAGCGGGGCGCTGGTGCACCTCTACATCGGGCGCTTCTCCCCGCACAGCTACGCGGTCTTCGCGGACACGGCCCTGTTGCCCTGGCTCGCCGAGCTGTGGCGGGGCTTCGTCATGACGAACATCGGTTGGCTGAGCCTGATGGCGGCCGCCTTCGAGCTCGCCGTCGGCGTCGGGCTGCTCGCCCGTGGGCGGGTGCGACGGTTGGCGGTCCTGGCGGCACTGGGCTTCTTCGCCTTCATCCTGGTCCTGGGCTACGCCTGGCCGGCGAGCAGTGCGTGGGAGGACTTCCTGAAGAACCGCGCCTTCACCCTGGTCATGGCCGCAGCACTGGCCCCGCTCCTGCGCGCGCCGGACCGACCGTGCCGCGCGTAGACGTGGGAGCGGCCTTGTTGCCGTCGTTGTCACCGGATCGGGAGCCGCCTGCGTGTCCAAATCTGCAGCAAAGGAGTCCGGTCGCCCTTACGTCGCCGACGACAACCCCGGAATCATGCGGTTTTGTTTGTCGGTTCTGAGCCCGAAAGCAGCCTTTGCTGCAGATTTGGACACCGAGCCCGCTTGTCGTACGGAATTCGGGGCGGGCCGATCGGCCCGCCCCGCTCGGAGTGTTGGTCAGGTCTCGCGTGCGACCCAACCGATGCAGGCGGCCTCTTAACCAGCGGCCTCAACGACGGCGTCGAGCAGCTTGGCCAGCTGGCCGGCGCGGTTGTCGGCCGGTACGAGCTCGCTGCGGTTGCGCACGTCGGCGGCGAAAGTCAGGTGCACCTCGGGGGCGACCACGCGCATGCCCCACAGTGCCACGATGGTGCGCCACTGCTCGACGGCCCGGATCGCGCCGTCGCCGGAGTAGCCGACGAAGCCGATGGCCTTGCCGAAGAACTCCGGGGCCAGGTGGTCGACGGCGTTCTTGAAGGCGCCGGGGACGCCGTGGTTGTACTCGGGCGTGACGAACACGTAGCCGTCGAGCGCGTCGATCGTGTCCGACCAGCGCTGTACCCGCTCGTCGTCGTACTGCTTGTTCCTCGTGGCCGGCGGCGCACCCGTGACGAGGGGAAGGTCGAAGGACTTGACGTCCACGAGGGAGTACTCGGCGTCGCCGCGCTGGCGGGCCTGCTCCAGGACCCAGGCGGCGACCTGCTCGCCGAGGCGCCCCTCACGGATGGATCCGAGGACGATGCCGATCTTGGCCATAGCGGCCCTCCTTCAGGAAAGTGGTGGTGCACCGCCCACCCTACGCGCCGCCGCGGTCACCGCCCGTGCGACGGGCCGACGACGTCGCGTGGGTCGCCGGATGTGTCCTTGCGCGGTCGGCCCCGGCCGCGCAAGGGGGCCGCCTTGACGCCGCGCCCGGCGTCGTCGAGCGCGCGTCGCAGGAGGACCTCGATCTGGGCGTTGACCGAGCGCAGGTCGTCCGCCGCCCACTTGGCGATGGCCGCGTGGACGGCGGGGTCCAGCCGGAGCAGGACCTGCTTACGCTCTTTTCCCGCCACGGCTCAAGCGTAGAGGGAGCCGGTGTTGACGACGGGCTGGGTGCGCTGGTCGGAGCAGAGGACCACCAGGAGGTTGGAGACCATCTGGGCTCGGCGCTCCTCGTCCATGGTGACGATGTCATCGGCCTCCAGGCGCTTGAGGGCCTGGTCGACCATGGTCACGGCGCCCTCGACGATCTGCTCGCGGGCGGCGATGACGGCGCCGGCCTGCTGGCGCTGCAGCATCGCCTGGGCGATCTCGGGGGCGTAGGCCAGCGAGGAGATGCGCACCTCGACGATCTCCAGGCCCGCCAGCGCCACCCGGGCCGCGACCTCCGTTGCGAGCTCGGCGGAGACGAGGTCCGTGCCGCCGCGCAGCGAGGTCTCGCCCGGGCCCGGCTCGTCGTAGGGGTGGGTGGTGGCCACGTGGCGCAGCGCGGACTCGGCTTGAGCCCGGATGAACTGCTCGTAGGCCTCGACGGCGAAGACAGCGCGGGCGGTGTCGGCCACCTGCCACACGACGATGGCGGCGATGTTGACAGGATTGCCGTCCAGGTCGTTGACCTTGAGCTCACTGGTCTCGAAGTTGTGGACCTTGATGGAGACCTTCCGGCCAGTGGTCAGCGGCGGGACGAGCGCGAGCCCCGGGCGCCGCACGGTGCCGATGTAGCGGCCGAAGAACCGGCGGACGCTGGTCTCGCCCGGAACGACGATGGTGAAGCTGGTGTACAGGAAGAAGGAGACGAAGAACCCGACTGATCCGACAATCGCGCACAGCCTCCCACCCGGCTCACCCGCGTCGGCGGCGATGGCACCGAGGATGGCAAGAACCACTGATCCAGCAGTGATTGCCAGGATGAGCAGGAATGCGAGGAAGGCGGCGCCCGAGCCCGCGGCCAGGGCCGGCTTCTCCGTGATATCGACACGGCTGGAGGAGTGCTCGGGGGCATTGGTGGGAGTGGGGGAGTCGGTGGAATGAGTGGGGGGTACGGACATGAGAACCTCCTTGAGTTAGCAAGATGATATCTATTTTTTGAAGAGGTGCAACTGCTCCCGACTGTGCCGTGCGGCGTTGTGGGTTGGGCGTGCCATGTCTGCGGGGCCTCGCCGCGCTGCCGGGGGCGTGTCACGCGTACGGGGACATTCGACGCCGACGGGTGCGTGCGGCTCTGGGCGGGGACATCCTGCGCGTATGGGGACGGAAATCCCGCACCCGTACGCGCAGGATGTCCCCGCCCGGACAGAGTTGGCGGCGTGCGACCAGTGTTCGTGTCGGCACCGGCCCCTACGCTCGGGGCATGGCTCGTTACGCGCCCGAACCGGACTCGCCCTCACTGTTCGACGCCGCCGGTCCCGACGGCTCCGGCCTCGTCGACGACCCGTCCCGCCCGCTGGCCGACCGGCTGCGCCCGCGGGCGCTCGACGACGTCGTCGGCCAGGACCAGCTGCTCGCCCCGGACGCCCCGCTGGGCCGCATGGTGGCCTCCGGCCGCCTGTCCTCCATCATCCTGTGGGGCCCGCCGGGCTGCGGCAAGACGACGGTCGCCCGCCTCCTGGCCGACCGCACCGGCCTGGTCTTCGAGCAGGTCTCGGCGACCTTCTCCGGGGTGGCCGACCTGCGCAAGGTCTTCGCCGCCGCGGCCCGCCGTCGCGAGATCGGGCAGGGCACGCTCCTGTTCGTCGACGAGATCCACCGCTTCAACCGCGCCCAGCAGGACTCCTTCCTGCCCTACGTCGAGGACGGGACGGTCGTGTTGGTCGGCGCCACCACGGAGAACCCGAGCTTCGAGCTGAACGGCGCCCTCTTGTCGCGCTGCCAGGTGATGGTGCTGCGTCGCCTGGACGAGACGGCCCTGACCGAGCTGCTGGCGCGCGCCGAGTCCCTGACCGGCCGCGGCCTCGCCGTGACCGCCGAGGCCCGCACCGCCCTGTTGTCCATGGCCGACGGCGACGGTCGCTACCTGCTGGGCATGGTCGAGCAGGTCCTCGCCTCCCAGGCCGCCGGCGGCCGGGCGCCGGCCGGAGCGGTGACCGACCGGGGCGGGGCGGGTGGCGCTCGGTCGGGCGCGGACGCGCCTGGCGCTGCTGATGAGCCTGGCAGTGCGGGCGGGGCCGGACCAGCCGGCTCCCGGCTGCTCGACGTCGAGGGGCTGCGCGCCGTCGTCGCCTCCCGGGCGCCCCTGTACGACAAGTCCCGCGAGGAGCACTACAACCTCATCTCGGCTCTGCACAAGTCGATGCGCGGCTCCGACCCGGACGCCGCCCTGTACTGGCTGGCGCGGATGCTGGGCGGGGGCGAGGACCCGCTCTACGTGGTGCGGCGCCTGGTGCGCTTCGCCAGCGAGGACGTCGGCATGGCCGACCCGGCCGCCCTGCAGATGACGCTGGCGGCTTGGGACGCCTACGAGCGCCTGGGCTCGCCCGAGGGTGAGCTCGCCATCGCGCAGGCGGTCGTGTACCTGGCCACCGCGCCCAAGTCGATCGCCGTCTACCGCGGCTACGGCAGGGCGGCGCGCTTGGCCCGCGAGACCGGCTCACTCATGCCGCCGGCCCACATCCTCAACGCCCCCACCCGACTCATGAAGGACCTCGGCTACGGCGAGGGATACGAGTACGATCCGGACACGACCGAGGGCTTCTCCGGCGCGGACTACCTGCCCGACGGCGTCGAGCGGCGGCCCCTCTACGAGCCCACTGCCAACGGTCACGAGCGGCGCATCCGCGAACGCCTGGAGTACTGGGAGGGCCTGCGGGCGCGAAAGCGCGGTGGGAGCCTGGGGGAGAGCGCCGCCGGCGGCGAGGACGGGGGCTGACACGCACCGGCGGGGCGTCGCCGCGCGTACGGGGACCTTTGACGCGTACGGGGACAGAAAACCCGCACCCGCACGCGCAGGATGTCCCCGCCCGGAAAAGGAGGTCCCCGCCGGCGTCGAATGTCCCCGCCTACTCGCCGCCGCGGCGCACGGCCTCCAGCATGAGGGTGGCGACGTCGGTGACCCGCACGTCGGCGCCCTCGGAGGCGACACCGTCGGAGAGCATCGTGGTGCAGAAGGGACAGGCCGTGGCGATGACCTGAGCGCCGGTGCCGATGGCCTCGCGCGAGCGCTCCACGGCGATGCGAGTCCCGATCGTCTCCTCCATGAAGGCGCGCGCCCCGCCGCCCCCGCAGCAGAAGCCCCGGTCGCGGCTGCGCGGCATCTCCACGGTGGTCGCGCCGGTCGCCTCCAGCAGCTCGCGCGGCGGGGAGTAGACCTGGTTGTGGCGGCCCAGGTAGCAGGCGTCGTGGTACGTCACAGTCGGGACGGCAGGCTCGCTCGCCGCCGTACTGGTCGCCTCCCGGCCCGACGCCGCCGGAGCGTCGTCGGCAGGTGAGTCTCCGGTCGCGGCGGACTCGCCGCCCGCCTTGCCCGCCTCCGAGGCGGGGGTCGCCTCGGCCGGAACCTCAGCGGATTCGGCGGCCCGGTTGCCGGCGGTCTCGCCGTCGCCCCCCTCAGGAGCGGCAGGCGACGACGGCGCCGTCGGCTCATCGGCAGCCTGCTCCGCGGCCTGCGGCGGCAGGGGGCGCAGCCGGCCCTCGCGCACGAGACGGTTGAGGAGCTGGGTGTAGTGGAGGACCTCGTAGCGGCCCCCGATCTGCGGGTACTCCCGCGAGATCGTGTTGAAGCAGTGCGCGCAGGTCACCACGATCTTCTGCGCCCCGACCTCGCTCAGGGTCTCCACGTTCTGCGCGGCGAGCATCTGGTAGAGGATCTCGTTGCCGGCGCGCCGGGCCGGGTCGCCGGTGCAGGTCTCGGCGTCGCCCAGGACCGCGAAGCTCACCCCCGCGGTGTGCAGCAGCTCGGCCACCGCCCGGGTCGTCTTCTTGGCGCGGTCCTCATAGGCGCCGGCGCAACCCACCCAGAACAGGTAGTCGACCTCCGCGGCGCTCTCGACGTCGTCGCCGATGACCGGCACCTCGAAGTCCAGGTTCTTGGCCCAGTCCATGCGCTTGCGCGCCGGCAGCCCCCACGGGTTCCCCTTGGACTCCATCTTGCGGAACATGCCGCCGAGCTCCTTGGGGAAGGCCGACTCCATGAGCACCTGCTGGCGGCGCACGTCGACGACGTGGTCGACGTGCTCGATGTCCACCGGGCACTGGTCCACGCAGGCCCCGCAGGTGGTGCAGGCCCACAGGACGTCGGCGGGGATGACCTCCCCGGCCAAGGGGGTCGGATGCGTGGCCACGCCCGTCTCGGTGGGGGCGGCCTTGGCGGCCAGCAGCGCGCCGAGGACGTCGCCGGTGTGGGCGGTGCCCGGCTCCAGGCCCAGGTTCGTCTCGCGCGCCAGCCCGTCGTGCATGCCCAGCGCCTTGCCCACCAGACCGCCGGAGGTGGGGCGCTCGGCCACCATCTCCTCGGTGACGTCGTCGGGCTCGACCCCGAGGGCCCCCGCGGCCCGCAGGTAGGGGGCGGCCGCGGCGTGGTGGTCGCGCAGCGCCATGACGAACAGCTTGGGCGACAGGGGCTTGCCGGTGTTCCACGCCGGGCACAGGTCCTGGCAGCGGCCGCACTCGGTGCAGGTGGAGAAGTCCAGCAGGCCCTTCCAGGTGAAGTCCTCGATGCGGCCCACGCCCAGGCGCACTTCCGGTCCCTCGCCGGAGTCGGCGGCCTCCATGGCCTCCTCCAGCGTGTCCATGGTCGCCTCGGTCAGGGGCTCGTCGCCCACCATGAGCGGCTGGAGCGGGCCCAGGGCCTTGGAGCCGTCCACCTCGCGGCGCGCGTAGACGTTGAGGATCGCCAGGAACCGGTGCCAGGCCACGCCCATCGAGGGCTGCAGGCCCACCACGACGAACCAGCTCATCGACAGCACCACCTTGACGGTGGCGACGACGACGATCGCCTCGCCCAGCGCCCCGGCGCCCAGGGGCGTGAGCAGGCCGCCGGTCCAGGCCGTCAGCGGGAAGTGCGTCCAGGAGGCCAGGGCGCGCTCGGCCGGGTCGGGGGACAGGGCCAGGTGGGCGTGCTCCAGCATCCGCAGGGCCAGCACGCAGGCGACCACGCCGATGATCGTGGCCTCGACGAACTTCGCCTGAGCCGACGTCGACCCGGCGAAGCGCGAGGTGCGCGGGCGCTTGCCGCCCTCGGAGTCGGGGGCGTAGGGCGGGGCGGCCCGCCCGGCCCGGGTCAGGCGCCAGCGCAGGACCGTCAGCCCCACGATCCCGGCCGTCGACAGCCAGGCGATGAGCTCGACGATCCAGGCCCACCAGGCGGCGTGGCCGATGAGCGGCAGCGCGAAGCTGGGTCCGCCCAGCACCTGCCCGTAGCCGGCCACCAGTGTGAGGAACAGCAGCGGGAAGGAGACCATGACCAGCCAGTGGGCGGCCTTGACGAAGGGACGGCCCTTGAAGGCGGTGTGGCCCACGAGCGCGCCCAGCGTGAGCGCCAGGCGCCGGCCGACCGGACGCAGCCGCTGCGGCGCGGTCGCGCGACCCACGGCCATGCGGGCGCCAATAGTGAAACAGGCGCGTGCGAAAACTGCCAGGCCGATCGTCGTGGCGATGACGACGACGGCGACACAGACGATCTGCACGGCACTCATCGGGTCGGGTTTCCTCAGGTCTCCGAAGGCAAAGGCGGAAACGCGCGGAGGTGGGCCGACGGCGCCCCGGAGGGTCGCCTGCGCGGCACACCGTTGGCGCTCCCGTCAGCCTACCCGCGGGCCGGTCAGGAGCCGTGGTCGAGGGGACGGGGCGGCGCGAGCCTCTCTTGGGCGCGCGCCGGTGTGGGTGAGATGGGCGCCGCAGGCGAAACTGTCACTCCTGGCGACTTTTCGGCGTGCGGTGAGCGGCGGTGCTTCGGGCGACTTCTGGCCAACCCGTCCTGACCTGGGCAGACGCGACGGCGCCGGAGGCGCGCGCGGTGCAGGTGGGCGATTCGCGGCTGGAAAAGTCGCCCGGAGTGACACCTGGGAGTGGAGCGGCGTGTCAACCCATGGAGATCTCAGGGAGGATCGCTACGGTGCTGGCCGGCGGCGCCCAGGCGCCGCGCGTCTTCCCGCCTCCCGCAGCCCTGATCCAATGACAGCCCCCGACCGACCCTGTGCCCGACCACCAGTGACAGGAGCAGCCGTGCCCCCTCGCAAGAAGCCGACCAGTAGGACCCGCCGGTCCGCCACGCCTCGCAAGCCCGCCACCCCCAGGCCGACGAAGGTCACGCTCGCCCGGGTCAAGAAGATCCTGGACGGTGTCGGCGCCCCGGTGATGAGCAGCGGCGACGGGTCGCTCGTGGGCCTGACCGACAACAGCTCCCTGAGGTTCCAGGCGGATCCCAGCCTGCTGAGCGTCTCCATCCAGTGGCACTCGAGGGCGCCGTTCTACATGGAGGAGGCGCTGTGCATGATCGTCGAGTCCTGGAACGCGAGCCCGGACAACGAGGACATGCTGCGGGCCTATGTCATCTCCTCGCCCGGGGACGACTCGGTGCGCCTGTGCGCCACCTCCACGCTGCCGGTGTCCGCCGGGATGACCAACGACCAGCTCGGCCACTACCTACGTGACGCCATCGATGCGTGCATGGATTTCGAGAACTTCCTGGAGAGCACCTTCCCGCAGACTCGCTTCGACGACTTCGCCCAGGAGGCCGGGATCCAGGTGCCCGCCGGCCCCGAGGAGCTGCTGGCCGACCTGGACGGGGAGCCCGCCGAGGCCGTGGCCCAGCTGGTCGAGCAGGCCCGGGGGCTCGTCGACAGCGACATGAACCGGGCCACCATGCTCCTGACCCAGGCCTCCAAAATCGCCGAGGCCAAGGGCCTGGACCCGGTGGAGCTGGGGATCCACGACGCCTTCGCCGCCACGATGGAGAAGGTGCTCGCGCAGCCCGAGATGCTGGGCAGCCGGGAGGAGGCACTGGGGCAGGCCATGCTCGAGGCGCTCAGGATGGAGCGGGACGACGCCGATGGTGACGATGCCGAGTCCGGCGAGCCTGACGAGTTCGCCGAGCCGAACATGCTCGACGACGGCCAGGCCGAGGCCGCGATCCTGGACCTGTTCGGGTCCCAGGATCCCGGTCGCGTCTCTCCTGAGCCGCCCGCGCTGACCCTGCCACTGGTCGTGGAGGCGCTGAGCCCCGAGTACGACTTCCTGGAGAAGGACGACGCCATCATCATCCCGATCGGTGACGATGCCCGAGAGCTGGTGGTCGCGGTGAAGGGGGCCGAGCTCGTCGTGGCGACGCGATGGAGCGGTATGGGCCCGGTGGACCGGGTCCTGGGCCCAATGATGACCAACGACTGGAACGTCTCCAGCCGGGTCCTGGGGCTGCGTACGGGCTTCGCCGATCGCATGGGCGAGGTGATCAGCGATGCGGCCGCCGCCGGGGAGGCTGCATCGACGGCAGAGGATGCGGCTGCGGAGACCAGAGCCGACACCGATGGCGACGTCATCGCCCGCGCCTCGTGGTGCCTGGCCGCGGGCGTCACCGAGGCGCAGATCGTCGCGATCGTGGACGCCGCCGCGACCGAGGTCGAGGAGATCGGCAGCTTCCTGCGCGGCGAGGCCGGTTTCAGCCTCTGAGCCTCAGCGGGCGGTGTCGGGGCGCCCCTGAGTGGCGATCAGCTGCCGATGGCGCGCTGCGCGTAGGGGGAGTCGGGGCGGCGGGCGCTGTACCACTTGGCGGCCTGGCGCAGCCCGAGCTCGCGCACCAGGGTGATGGTGGCCCCGGAGATGACCGCGAAGGCGACGACCTCGGCCAGCTGGTAGTTGAGGAGCTGGTCCTCCTCGCGCGGGGCGGGCTTGCCGGTGATCGCCCGCCAGCCCAGCGCCACGACCTTCTCGGCCACGAAACCGGAGGCGAGGGTGGCCACGGCCGCGGTCGCCTTCCACATGAAGTCGGTGGACTGGTCGATCTCGACGGGGTCCTGTGCGCTCATTGAGTCCTCCTTTAGCCCCGGCGGGCGGTTGCGTAGGTGCCTGAGTGATGGCGGTGGACCGACGACGTCGGCACCACTTTGTCCTGATCATGCCGCAGATGCGCCGACGGCGCAGCCAGTGCGCGCCCGCGTGGCGCCGGCGCCCGGCCGGATTGCCCGGCCGGGCATCGGCGGGCTCAGGCGGGCTCACGCCTGGGCGGAGCGGGCGGCGGCGTTGATCCGGGCGGCCAGGCCGGCAGGGTCGTCGACCGTGAGGTAGAGGTGCGTGAAGCGCTCGTCCTCCAGGGTGATGACCAGCGTGTTCTCGTATCCGGAGATGTTCCAGAACTGCGCCGTGCCGTTGGCGTGGAAGGTCCCGGAGAGCTTGCCTCCCACCTGCAGGCCGGGGCCGCGCCATCCCTTGGGCTCGTTGCGCAGGCCGGGGTCGTGGGTGGCCCCGCGCACGTGCGCGAGCGGGAACTCCAGCCGGGAGGTGAAGGACCAGATCTGGTCCAACCCGTGCGGCTCGACGTTCAGGGTGGTGTCGGTGAGGGTGACGGTGTTGCGGCTCATGATGTCTGCTCCTCTCGCGGGCAGGGTGGCTGGATGCTGCTGTGGCTGGTTGGTGGCGGTGAGGCCGGCACGTGCTACGCCGACGGCGGGGTCGGTGCTGGTGAGGTCGAGGTGGCTGATGTGGCCGATGTGGTCGACGCGGCTGGGCTCGACGTCGCAGCGCCGGCTCGCTCCAGCAGGCGCTGACCGAGCGTCTCGGCCGTGATGCCCACCCGGCTCAGGGCGCCCTCCAGGTCCTCGCGCACGGCCGGGTCCCGGGGGGCGATCTCCATGAGGGCCACGAGGATGAGGTCGAGCTGCTCGTGACCGGCCGTAGCAGTGCTGCTTGAGGCGGCGGTCGAGGCGGCGGAGACATTGACGGCCTCGGCGGTGTCGGCCCGAGGGGCCTGGGGGCTCAGAGCGGCCAGTGCCTCGGCGAGGCAGCGCTGGAAGAGGCCGTCCTTGGATCCGAAGACCCCGTAGAGGCTGGCGCGGTTGACGCCGGTGGCCCGGACCAGGTCGTCCACGGAGGCTCCCGCGAAACCGCGCTCGGCGAAGACCGCCGTCGCGGAACCGATGGCCTCGCTCTCGACGAAGGTGCGTCGTCGTCCCACGAATCCAGAATAAGCATTCTGGAACGACCGGTCAAGAACGAGTGTTCTGAAACAGTTGCTCGACGCCCGACAGGCTTTCGCGGCCCGACCTAGGCGCCGAGGACCAGCAGCGCGTACGGAACGAAGAAGAACCCGGCGATCACGGCGCAGACGAGGGCGGGCCGGCGCCGGTAGGTCAGCACGGCGATGTACTCGCGCAGCCAGGCGTTGACGATGTAGAACCAGGCCGTGCGGGCCGGCGCCACCGCCCAGGGCACCCCCATGTCGGAGGCGAGGATCGCGGTGCGCACCGCGTGGAAGGAGCTGGTGACCAGCAGCACCTGGGGGTCGGCCATGCCGCGCTCGGCCAGGAGGTCGCGGGTGCAGGCGATGTTCGTGCGGGTCGTCGTCGAGCGGTCCTCCAGGAGGATCCGCTCGGCGGGAATGCCGCGGGCGATCGCGTAGTCGGCCATGGCGCGCGCCTCGCTGACCGGCTCGTCGGGGCCCTGCCCGCCGCTCATGACCAGCAGCGGGACCCCGGGGCGCAGGGCGTCCTCGTCGCGCCAGGCGTCGATGCCGCCCGTGATGCGCGAGCCCAGCAGGGGCCCGACCCTCCCGTTGATGAGGCCGGCGCCGTGCACCACGACGACGTCGGGGTGCGGCACGGCCCGGCGACCGCCCCAGATCCGCTGCACCACCGTCTGGGCTAAGAAGATGAGCAGGAAGACACCCAGGTAGGCGCAGGCGCAGAACATGAGGGCGGCCGCCAGCAGGGCCCAGGGGCTGGCGGTGGCCACCAGGAACAGGGCAGCCACCGGTGTGGCGATGAGGCCCAGTCCGGCCATCAGGCACAGCAGGTTGCTCAGACGCCGGCCCTCACGGCGGATGAGGACGACGCCGTTGAGCATGAGCAGGAACGGCATGAGGGTGATGAGCAGGAAGAAGGCGGCGGCTGCCAGCCCCACCGGGACGTTGAGGGTCGGGATGAGGGAGGTGAGGTGGAGCAGTACGCCCAACGCGGAGCCAGCCAGGAGCAGGAACAGGACCCCGTTGCGCAGCCGGCGGTTGTCGCGGCGCCGCGAGGCCCTCAGGAGCAGCCACCACGGCACCAGGATGGCGACGTCGACCAGTAGTGCGGAGAAGAACCAGGGTGCGTGCATCGGGTGGGTTCCTCTCGTGGTGCAGGGGGCTCGTTTTTCTTGGTCGCTGGGGAGTGAGCGCTTCCCGGCATGGAGCGGGACGGCGGAGGGCCGACGAGCCGGCGCTCATCATAGGTCCGGAGTCGGGCGGTGCCGCCCCGCGCTCCTGTGACCAGGCTAGGAGGCGCCGCGAGGTGGGCGTGAGCGCCCTTGGGACGATTCGCGGGGCGGCCCTCTCCGCCCTTGGGATGACGGAGCTCTCCTCGGCTCCTCCCAGGGGTGAGGTTGGCGGGCTTCAGACGGCGGGGGTGCGGGTGAGCGGGCGAGTCCGACGGGCCTGGCGCCGGCTGCTGCGGGCGCGCGGTCGTACCTTAGGTCTCGCGTTCGAGGGGTAGAGGGTACGACCGCGCGACCTACCCCACGAACGCGAGGGGCTGGGATCGCAGCGCTGGGCATCATGATGTGGACCCGCTCGCCGTCGCAGTTGAGGCGGTTGCCGCCAGAGCTTCGGCGTCATGAGGTGTGGGGTCATCCGGTTTCAGCGGATGAGCCGCCCTGGGGTCGGAGCTGGTGGACGCCAGTGGTGCGATCGGTGTGAAAGTGTCCAGGAGGGACGACTTTGACGGCGGCCTCACCGAGCTTCTGCGCTTGGGTTCCCGGCTGAGACGGCCCCGCGCTCAGGAGGCGCCCCGACCTCAGGGGCCTGTGCTCTGACCCCGCGGAATCCTGCGGCTCGCGTTCGGGTCGTGACGTGTCCGCGGCGTTCATGTCCGCTGCCTGGACACCGATACCACTGGGATCCCCTGGAGACCGGTCTCAGGGTCCTCGCGCCGGAGTTGGTGTCGGCGGCGGGCGGGGAACTACAGTTGACCTGCAACGACAGGGGAGCGCCCCGTCGTCGGCCCGGCCCCGACTGGCCGATGGGCCGCCGCCGACGGCGCTGAGAGTGCGGAAGCCCGCAGACCCTCGAACCTGCTCCGGTTAGCACCGGCGAAGGAAGTCGAGACATCTCCCCGGCGCGCCGC
Organism: Actinomyces sp. ZJ308; assembly: GCF_011752065.1. Taxonomy (GTDB): domain Bacteria; phylum Actinomycetota; class Actinomycetes; order Actinomycetales; family Actinomycetaceae; genus Actinomyces. The sequence goes on along the minus strand of NZ_JAAIJY010000024.1, from coordinate 13,730 downwards.
AGGTGGCCGCCGGGCCCTCCGGAGAACCATCGGAGGCACATATGACTACCCAGTCCACTCAGTCCGGCCGCCGGCCGGCCCGACCCGCCCGCCCGGCCTCGTCCGCCCGAGCACTGCTGCCCGCCCGCCCGACCCTCAGCCGCCGCGCACTGCTCGCCGGCACCGCCGCCGGCGCCGTCGGCCTGGGCCTGGCCGCCTGCGGCAGGAGCGGCAAGACCGACTCCAAGACCGTCACGGTCGTCACCCACGACTCCTTCCACGTCTCGGACGACCTCATCAAGGCCTTCACCTCCGAGACCGGCTACACCCTCAAGGTCGCCACCTCCGGCGACGCCGGCGCCCTGGTCAACAAGCTCGTCCTGACCAAGGACGCGCCGCTGGGCGACGCCGTCTTCGGCATCGACAACACCTACGCCTCCCGCGCCCTCGACCAGGGCGTCATCGACACCTCCGCCACCGTCACCCTGCCCCAGAGCGCCGAGGGCTACGTCGTCGCCGACACCCCGGCCCTCGCCCCGATCGACGTCGGAGACGTCTGCCTCAACATCGACACCGGCTACTTCACCGGCAAGGGCCTCACGCCTCCGGCCACCTTCGAGGACCTGACCAAACCCGAGTACAAGGGCCTGCTCGTGGCTATCAACCCCACGAACTCCTCGCCCGGCATGGCCTGGCTGCTGGCCACCATCGGCCACTTCGGCGCAGGCTCCTTCGCCGACTACTGGAAGCAGCTCGCCGCCAACGACGCCCGGATCGCCGAGGACTGGACCAGCGCCTACGAGACCGACTTCTCCGCCGGCGGCAAGGGCACCTACCCCGTCGTCGTCTCCTACGCCTCCTCCCCCTCCTTCACGGTCTCCGACGACGGCGCCTCCAGCTCCACCTCCGCCCTGCTGGACACCGCCTTCCGCCAGGTCGAGTACGCCGGGGTCCTCAAGGGCGCCGCCAACCCCGAGGGCGGCAAGGCCTTCGTGGAGTGGATGCTCTCCAAGGCCGTCCAGGAGGACATCCCCGGCCAGATGTACATGTACCCGGTCCTGCCCGACGCCACCCTGCCCGAGGCCCTGACCAAGTTCGGGCCGCTGTCCATCGCGCCGGTGAGCGTGGAGCCCGAGGAGATCACCGCCCACCGCGAGGAGTGGCTGAACACCTGGACCGAGGCCGTCGGCAAGTGACCGGGCCGCGCGAGGAGACCCCGGGACCCGACGTCGGCTCGCGAGCCGGCGCCGGGACCGAGCCGGCCGCCTCCACCGCCTCAGCCCGCTCAGCCGTCGGGGGCTCCCAGCCCATGGCGACGGCTGTCCCGGCCGGGGTGGCCGCTGATGCGCAGCCGTCGGCGGAAGGGCCGGTCGGAGGAGTCACCGCGCGAGCCGACGCCGGGACCGGCAGCGGGCGGGGCCGGCCGGGCGGACCCGGCGGGCCCCGCCCGGGCTGGGGCGAGCGCATCGGCTGGAGTCTGGCCGTGGCCTGCCCGCTGGCCTTCCTGGCGGTCTTCTTCGCCTGGCCCGTGGCCACGCTCATGGGCCGCGGCCTCGCCCCGGACGGCGCCCTGGACCTGGGCGGCTTCGGCGAGGTCCTCACCCGCGAACGCACCTGGCGGATCCTGGGGCAGACCCTCACCCAGGCCACCCTCGGCACCGCCGTGTGCGTGGCCCTCGGCGTCCCCGGGGCCCTCGTGCTCTACCGGCGCTCCTTCCCCGGACGCGACCTGCTGCGCGGGGTGGTCACCGTGCCCTTCGTGCTGCCGACCGTCGTCGTCGGCGTCGCCTTCCACGCCCTGGTCACCCGCGGCGGCCCCCTGGAGGCCCTGGGGCTGGACGGGACGCTGACCGCGGTCGTGGCCGCGCTGGCCTTCTTCAACTACGGGCTCGTGGTGCGCACCGTGGGCACCATGTGGTCGCGGCTCGACCCGCGCGCCGTGGAGGCCGCCCGGGCGCTCGGGGCATCGCCGGGTCGGGCCTTCGCCACCGTCACCCTGCCCGCGCTGGCGCCCGCGATCGCCTCGGCCGCGTCCCTGACCTTCCTGTTCTGCGCCACCGCCTACGGGGTGGTGCTCGTGCTCGGCGGGGTGGGGATCGGCACCATCGAGACCGAGATCTACCGGCTGACCACCCAGTACCTCGACCTGCGGGGCGCCGCCGTCCTGTCCGTGGTCCAGCTCGGCGTCATCGCGCTGGCCCTGTGGGTGGCCGAGCGGGCGCGCGCCGCCACCCAGACGCGCCTGCGCCTGCGCACCGAGGTCCCGGCCCCGCGGCTGCGCGCCGCCGACGCCCCCGCGCTCGCGGTCACCGCTGCCACGGTCGTGGGGCTGCTGGTGGCGCCGATGGCGGTGCTCGTGGTGCGCTCGCTGCAGCGCGACGGCGTCTGGACCCTGGCGAACTACACCGACCTGGGCACGACCGGCGGGCGCAGCGCCCTGCTCGTGACCGTGTGGGAGGCGGCCGCCAACTCGGTGAGCGTGGCCGTGGCGGCCGCGGCCATCGCCCTGACGCTGGGGGCGGCCGTCTGCCTGGTCGTCTCGCGCCGGCCCCGCAGCCGGGCGCTGGCCCGGGTCATCACCGGGCTCGACGCCGTCTTCATGCTGCCGCTGGGCGTCTCCGCCGTGACAGTCGGCTTCGGCTTCCTCATCACCCTGGCGCGCCCGCCGCTGGCCCTGACCCGCTCCTGGTGGATCCTGCCGCTGGCGCAGGCCGTGGTGGCCGTGCCGCTCGTGGTGCGTACCCTGCTGCCGGCGCTGCGCGCCATCGACCCGCGCCAGCGCGAGGCCGCGGCCGCCCTGGGGGCCGGGCCCGTCCGGGTGCTGCTGACCGTGGACGGGCCCCAGCTGCTGCGCGCCGGCGGGCTGGCGGCCGGCTTCGCCCTGGCGACCTCACTGGGGGAGTTCGGGGCGACGTCGTTCCTGGCTCGGCCCCAGGAGCCGACGCTGCCGGTGGTCGTCTACCGGCTCATCGGCAGCCCCGGCTCCCAGAACCAGGGGATGGCCCTGGCCGGCGGTGTGGTCCTGGCGGTGGGCAGCGCCGCCGTCATGCTCGGCTGCGAGTGGCTCCAGACCCGGTTCGGGCCCGGAGGAGGACGTGGAGGCGGCCGCGCGGTGGCCGGAGCGAACGGAGGTGGGCGGCGATGAGCCCGGAGACCAGTGGTACCAGCGCTTCTGCGGGCCTGTCGGTGCGCGGGCTCGCCGTGACTTACGGGAACCTGCGCGCCGTCGACGGCGTCGACCTGGAGGTGAGCGCCGGGGAGGTCGTCGCCCTCCTGGGGGCCTCCGGCTCGGGGAAGTCCTCGCTGCTGCGGGCGGTGGCCGGCCTGGAGGACGTGGCCGGCGGCGAGGTCGCCTGGGGCGGGCGGGACATGGTGCGCGTACCCGTCCACAAGCGTGGCTTCGGCCTCATGTTCCAGGACGGCCAGCTCTTCGAGCACCGCGACGTCGGCGGCAACATCGCCTACGGACTTACCGGTCTGCCGCGCGCCCGCCGCGATGAGCGGGTGCGCGAGATGCTCCGGCTCGTCGGCCTGCCCGGGTTCGAGCGGCGCCGGGTGACGACCCTGTCCGGCGGTCAGGCCCAGCGGGTGGCCCTGGCCCGGGCGCTGGCTCCGGCGCCCCGGGTCCTGCTGCTCGACGAGCCCCTGTCCGCCCTGGACCGGGCGCTGCGCGAGCAGCTGGCCACCGATGTGCGCGCAATCCTGCGCCGGGGCGGCACCACCGCGCTCTACGTCACCCACGACCAGGACGAGGCCATGACCGTGGCCGACCGGGTCGGCGTCATGGAGGCCGGCCGGCTCCTGCGCATCGACACCCCCGAGCGCCTATGGGCCGACCCCGGCAGTCGCAAGGTGGCGCGGTTCCTGGGACTCGACGTCATCGGCGACCTCGCCCTGGCCCCCGGCGCGCTTCGCGTGGTCGGCGCGCCGGGCGGGCCGCAGGAACAAGGGGGTGTGAAGGGCGAAAAGTGTCACTCCCGGAGACTTTTAAGTGCCTCGGGTGATGAGGAACCGCATGATTCCAACGCCGCAATCCGGAAAGCGGGTGCTGGTGCGGGGGTAAAAGTCTCCCGCTGTGACACTTCGGAGGATTCGGAGCCCGGGCAGGAGGGTGCGTCGCGGGCTGCGACTGACGCCCTTGAGTCTGGTGAGGCTCGTGAGGTCGGTGTGACGTCCCGGTCTGCGGGCGAGTACTCTCAGTCGCCCACGGACACCAAGGCGTCTGCGGCGGCTGAGCTCCCGGTGTTGCAGAACCCGATGCTGCATGGCACCGTGCGGGCCTCCCGACTACGCCGTGGCCAGTGGGAGGCCGAGGTCGAGCTGGATCCCGCGCAGCTCGCCGGGCTGGCTGAGCTGACTGAGCGGGCCGAGTTAGCCGAGCGGGCCGGTGCCGCACCCGTCGCCGGTGATGACAGTGAAGGCGAACCCGCCCGTGCCACCGCACTGGCCCAGCGCCCCTACGCCTGCGGCGAGCGCGTCGACCTGCGCCTCGACCCCACTCGCACCGCCCGACTGTGAGAGGCAGCGGAGCAGGCGCTCCGCCGACGCCGCGGTCGTACCTTATGTCTCGCATTCGAGGGGTAGAGGGTACGAACGCGAGGCCTACCCTACGAACTCGATACGAGCCGCGGAGCAATGAGGAGCGCTGCGGAGTGCGGAGGGTCGGGAGGCGCGCCCGCGGCTCCGGCCTGCGTGACTGAGACGACTTTCCCGGTTCGTCAGACTTCCTGCTACTGTCTGCTCGTTATCTTCAGGCGCCGTCAAGGAGAACGTCATGGGCAAGCGAATGTGGAGCTGTTGCTGTCGCTGACGACAGCCCCTCGTCCTATTCGCTGAGCGCCCTGCTCCTGACACCCTGTGAGGTGCCCCCGTGCACTCGTCCACCCCGGACACCCCTGTCTCCGACGCCGCCACGACCAGCCCCGCTGACTCCGTCGACGCCGCTTCCACCGTTGACGCGACCGGCGCAGCCGACCCGACTGACCTCGCCGACGCCCCGGCCCCCGCGGCCGACCGCGCCTTCCACGAGCGCCCCGGCGGCTCCCGTCAGGTCTGGCGCCGCCTGGCCGCCGACCGCTGGGCCCTGGCCGGAGGCGCCGTCGTCATCGCCACCACCCTCGTGGCCCTCCTCGCCCCCTGGATCACCCGCGCCTTCGGCGTGGACCCCTACACCTACCACCTCGACCTGCTCACCCCCTCCGGCGTCCCAGCCGGCCCCCTGGGCGGCGTCAGCGCCGCCCACCCCTTCGGCGTCGAGCCGCAGACGGGCCGCGACCTGTTCGCCGTCGTCGTCGAGGGCACCCGCACCTCCTTCTCCATCGGCATGGGCGCCACCGTTTTGTCGATGGCCATCGCCATCGCCCTGGGGCTGAGCGCCGGCTACCTCGGCGGCTGGTGGGACGCCATCGTCTCGCGCCTGACCGACATCACCCTCGGCTTCCCCCATCTGGTCTTCATGATCGCCATCTCCGCGATCATCCCCGCCACCGCCCCGCGCCTACCGGTCATGATCCTCATCATCGGGATCCTCGGCTGGCCCTCGACCGCCCGCGTCCTGCGCTCGCGGACCATGGCCGTGCGCAAGCGCACCTTCGTGGGCGCCTCGCGCGCCATGGGCGCCGGAGGCCTGCACATCATGACCACCCAGGTCCTGCCCAACCTCGTGGCCACCATCATCGTGCTCACCACCATCTCCATCCCCGGCAAGATCACCGCCGAGGCCGCCCTGTCCTTCCTCGGGGTGGGCGTGCCCCCGCCGACGCCGTCCTGGGGCCGCTCCATCGGCTCGGCCATCACCTGGGTCGCCACCGACCCCTGGTACCTCGTCTTTCCGGGCGCCGCCCTGTTCCTGGTGACCCTGGCCTTCAACCTCTTCGGCGACGGCCTGCGCGACGCCCTCGACCCCAGGACCGGTGAGAGACGATGAACCGCCTGCGCTTCCTGAGCCTGCGGCTGGCCCGCACCCTGCTCACCCTCGTCATCATCGTCTTCATCACCTTCGCCATCTTCTCCCTGTGGCCCTCCGACCCGGCCACCCTGGCCTGCGGCAAGCCCTGCACCCCGGAGAACCTTGAGCGCGCCCGCACCTTCATGGGCTACGACCTGCCCTGGTACACCCAGTTCTGGCACTACCTCCAGGGAATCGTCGCCGGGCGCACCTTCGGCGAGGGCTCCGGCGCCATCTCCTGCGCCGCCCCCTGCCTGGGCTACTCCTTCCGCCTGTCGACGCCGGTGAGCGACCTCGTGGCCACCCGCCTGCCCGTGACCGCCTCGATCGCCGTGGGCGCCGCCGTCCTGTGGCTGGCCATCGGCGTGGGCGCCGGTGTTGTCTCCGCCCTCAGGCGCGGCTCGCGCCTGGACCGCACCATCATGACCGGCACCGTCCTGGGTGTCTCCTCCCCGGCCTACCTCGTGGGGCTGCTGGGCATCCTCCTGTTCGGCTTCACCCTCGACATGGTGCCGGTGTCCGGCTACGTCCCCTTCGCCGAGAGCCCCCTGGACTGGGCCTGGCACCTCATCCTGCCCTGGTGCGTGCTCGCCCTCATCTCCGCGGCCGTCTACGCCCGCATGGTGCGCGGCGAGATGCTGGAGAACCTCGGTGAGGACTACGTGCGCACCGCCCGCGCCGTCGGCCTGCCCGAGCGGCGGGTCGTGGGCCGCCACGTCATGCGCAACATCTCCCTGCCGGTGGTCACCTACTTCGCCCTCGACCTGGGCGGCCTGCTGGGCGGCGCGGTCATCACCGAGCGCGTCTTCTCCATGCAGGGCCTGGGCGCCCTCCTCATGGACGCCGTCGGCACCTCCGACGTCCCCGTCGTCATGGGAGTCACGCTCGTGGCGGCCGCCTTCGTCATCGTCGCGAACCTCCTGGCCGACGTCGTCGCCACCCTCATCGACCCCCGCCTCTAGCCGGCCGGCAGCCTCTTGGCCCCGCCGGACCCTCCCACCCCTCCTCCGGCGCCGACGGCGTCGGGACCCCGACCCGGCGGCCCACCACGGGTCGACCGCAGCACAGGAAGGACACCCATGTCTGACACCCACCGCACCCTCATCGGCTCGCGCCGCGCCTTCCTGGCCGGCACCGGCATGACCGCCCTGACTGCGCTGACCCTGGCCGCCTGCGGGGCCAACTCGCGCTCGTCGTCGGGCGCCTCGGCCAGCGCCAAGGCCGGCGGCAACCTGACGGTCCTGACCTCCGCCTCGGACGTCGGCTGGGACCCCGCCAAGAGCCAGTCGATGCCCATGACCTCGCTGGGCCTGGTCCACCGGCGCCTGACCACCTGGAGGCTGGCGCCGGGCAAGCCCGTCGAGCTCGCCCCCGACCTGGCCACCGACACCGGCAAGGTCTCCGACGACGGCCGGACCTGGACCTTCACCCTCAAGAAGGGCCTCAAGCTCTCCGACGGCTCAGCCATCACCTCGGCCCACATCAAGCACGGCGTCGAGCGCTCCTTCGCCCCGGCCCTGTCCGGCGGCCTGGGCTACCACAAGTCCCTCCTGGCCGGCGCCGAGGGCTACCAGGGCCCCTACTCCGGCGCCCACCTGGACTCCATCGAGACCCCCGACGAGTCCACCATCGTCTTCCACCTCGCGCGGGCCTTCGGCGACTGGCCCTGGATCGTCGCCCAGCCGGCCTTCGCCCCGGTCCCCGAGGGCGACGACCCCGCCACCTACTCCCATGAGCCCGTCGCCTCGGGGCCCTACCAGGTCGGCGAGTACAAGCAGGGCTCGTCCATCACGCTGACGCGCAACCCGAGCTGGTCCAAGGACACCGACGACGTGCGCCTCGCCCTGCCCGACACCTTCACCTTCTCCCTGGGCCAGGACGAGACCACCGCCTCCCAGCGGCTCATCGCCGACTCCGGGGACGACCGCCACGCCTTCGGCGCCGACCTCGTCTCGGCCGCCCAGCTCGCCCAGGTCTCGGCCAACGAGAGCGCCAAGTCGCGCCTGGCCACCAGTCCCGAGGGCGGGCCGCTGACCTTCCTGGCCATCAACGTCGAGCGCGTCAGCGACCTCGACGTGCGCAAGGCCATCGCCCACGCCGTCGACAAGGCCGCCGTCGTCGCCGCCCTGGGTGGGGAGCTGGGCGCCCAGGCGGCCACCACCTACATCACCCCGGGCATCCCCGGCCGCCAGGACTACGACCTCTACCCCCACGACGCCGCCAGGGCCAAGGAGCTGCTGACCGGCAAGACCGTGCCGGGCCTGGTGCTGCTCACCGACAACCGTGCCGCCTCCAAGGCGGTCGCCGAGGCCGTGGGCCAGTCCCTCAAGGAGGCCGGCCTGCAGGTGACCATCGAGGCGGTCGAGCCCGACACCTTCACCGAGCGCGCCACCAAGGGCGACGGCTCCACCTACGACCTGGCCATCGCCAGCTGGAACCCGGACTACCCCTCGGCCAACGCCAACATCCAGCCGCTGTTCGCCTCCTCCGAGATCGGCTCCGGCGGCGTCAACTACGCCCGCTACTCCAACGCCGAGGTCGACGCTGCCATCACCCAGGCCCAGGCCGATCTCGACGCCACGGCGGCCCAGACCCAGTGGGCGGCCCTGGACCGCAGGATCGCCGAGGAGGTGCCCGTGGTGCCCCTGGCCTACCGGCGCAACTCCTTCCTGCACGGCTCGGGCGTGGCCGGGCTCTTCGTCGAGTCCTACCCCGCCTACCCCAGCTACCAGGTGATCGGAGTGAGCGCCTCATGAGTGAGCGGACCCGGGACGCCGGTGCGCCGAGGGACGAGGTGCCCCAGCCCCCGGCCGACGGCGCCGGCGGAGCGGTTGGGGCGGCTGACGCTGCTGGTGCCGCCGGCCCTGCCCAGCTCGACGCCGTCGGGGCGGCGCTGAGCCTGCGCGGCTTCGGCGTCACCTTCGCCGGTTCCGACGCGCCCGCCTCCACCGGGATCGACCTGGACCTGCGGCCCGGCCGGGTCCAGGCCCTCGTGGGCGAGTCCGGCTCCGGCAAGTCGGTGACCGCGCTGGGCGCCCTGGGTCTGCTGCCTCCCACCGCCACCGTCTCCGGCTCGGCGCGCGTCGTCGACCCCGCCGGTGACGGAGACGGGACCGGCGCCGCTGGGGCCGCTGCTGGGGCCGCCGCCCTCGCCGTCGAGCTCGTGGGCGCCTCCCGCCCGGTGCTCGACGACGTGCGCGGGCGGCTCGTCGGCACCATCTTCCAGGAGCCGACCACGGCCCTGAACCCCCTGGAGACCATCGCCTTCCAGATCGGCGAGGCCGTGCGCGCCCACCCCGGCGCCTTCCGGCGGGCCGGTACCCAGGCCGGTACTGAGCCCAGCAGCAAGACCGGCGGCGGGGCCGGTGCAGCGGCCGGTGCCGGGCGCCGTCGTCGACCGGGACGGGCCGGCCGGTCCGCTGGGCCCCGCAGGCTCGGCCGCGCCGAGGTCGACGCCCGCGTGCGCGAGCTGCTGACCCGCGTGGGCCTGGGCGGCAAGGGCGGCGAGGAGCTCGAGCGCATCGCCCGCTCCCACCCCCACCAGCTCTCCGGCGGCCAGCTCCAGCGCGCCTGCATCGCCCTGGCCATGGCCTGCGACCCGCCGGTGCTCATCGCCGACGAGCCCACCACCGCCCTCGACGTCACCGTCCAGGCCGGGATCCTCGACCTGCTGCGCTCCCTGACCCGGGACGAGGGCGTGGCGGTCCTGCTCATCACCCACGACATGGCGGTCGTCGCGGACGTGGCCGACGACGTCGCCGTCATGCGTCGTGGGCGCATCGTCGAGCGCGGCGCCGTGCGTGAGATCTTCGAGGCGCCCAGGCATGAATACACCCGCGAGCTGCTCGCCGCCGTGCCGCGCCTGGACTCCCTGCGCCAGGAGGACCCCTTCGCCGCGGTCGCGCGCGAGTCCGAGGCGCCGGGTGGGAAGGACTCCGAGCCCGTCGTCGCCGTCGAGGGCCTGAACGTCGTCTACCGCAACGGGCGGCGCACGGTCCACGCCGTGCAGGACGCCTCACTGACGATCGCGCCGGGCGAGGTCCTGGGGCTGGTGGGTGAGTCCGGCTCGGGCAAGTCCACGATCGCCGGGACCCTCACGGGGCTGGTGCCCATCGCCTCGGGCAGCGTGCGCGTCGACGGCGTCGAGGTGGCCGGGGCCAGGCGCCGCGACCTGCTGCCCGTGCGCCGATCGACCGGCGTCGTCTACCAGAACCCTGCCTCCTCCCTCAATCCGCGGCGCACCGTGGGGGCCTCGATCGCCGAGCCCATGCTCATCCACGGCGGTTTCGACTCCCCGGCCAGGCGGGCCCGCGTGCGTGAGCTGCTGGAGGCGGTGCGCCTGCCGGCCGCCATGGCCGAGCGCTACCCCCACGAGATGAGCGGCGGCCAGCGCCAGCGCGTGGCGATCGCCCGCGCCCTGGCCCTGGATCCCCGCCTGGTGATCGCCGACGAGCCCACCAGCGCCCTGGACGTCTCCGTGCAGGCGGTGGTCCTGGACCTGCTGCGCTCGCTGCAGGCCGAGCTGGGCTTCGCCTGCCTGTTCGTCTCCCACGACCTGGCCGTCGTCGACTCCATCGCCGCGCGCACCGTGGTGCTCAGTGGCGGCCGGGTCGTGGAGTCCGGGCCCACCGAGCAGGTGCTGGCCCGCCCGCGCCAGGACTACACCCGGCGCCTGGTGGCGGCCGTGCCCGTGCCCGACCCGGCCGTGCAGGCCGCCCGCCGCGAGCGCCGCCGGGCCCTCCGGGGCGAGTCTGCCGAGGCCACTGAGGCCGCCGAGAGTAATCCTCATGCCGTCAATAATCTGTCTTGAGACCCGTAAATTAGACGTCGTTATTTCGGTGCATGTGTTGGTTTGGAATAACGGAGGGCTGGTGTCGTTGTCAGTGCGATGGTGAGGGTCGTGGCGTCAGGGGTGCTGCGTCGTCCATTCCGAGTGCTAGCTGGATCTATGGGTAGTAAGTCAGGTCCTGGCTGGGTCCTGCTGCTATTTGAGGGACTTTCGGTGCGAAGATCTTGGTGATAGACGACGCTATCTCACCGCCGTTCGAGATCTTCTCGACATAGAAGCTGTTTCGTACGACGAGTGTGATGAGAAGCGTGCCGTCCGGGTACTGCCACACCGCTGTCCAGTTGTTAGTGTCCAGCGGAAACGTCACACCTTCGCCGTCGACACCCTCAATGGTGAAGCGGGTTGCGTCCTGCTGTGCTGCAGCCTCCGAGTAATTGTGGATGCCGTACAGTGCTGCAACATCTATTTCCGCAGACGATTTATATTCCACCTCAAAGTGAGCTACCTCAACCTGCGGTTCGGAGAATGTGTACGCTGTGCAAGAATAAGAAGGTTTTAGACTGTTGTCGTGATAGTAGAAAAACTTTCGAATTTGCTGACCCAGCACTCTCTCGATGTCTCCTGTGACGCCTACTTCACACAGTGGGATATTATTTGCTACTGCTGCCGTGCTTGAGGCGGATGCCTTCGCCGCTCTCATGGAGTTTATAGGGTAGCATCCACTCAAAATAAGAAGAACAGTTGCAGCCCCGCACAGCACTCTCGGTGAGACAAGAGTATTCACTGTCATTTTCAACTTGTTCCTACCCTTTTCGGTTCTTAGCGTCTTCGATTCCGTTTTCGCGCCCCTTAGCGGATTTTCCCATAAATTCTTTGCTTAGTGCTGTGAGGGAGGGGTCTCCTGCGACGGTTCTTTGTCCGTCGGGCGCGCTGGAGTCCGGTATCGTTGAGGTGTGCCTGGAGATGGTGTCGGTCCAGGACTTGACGTCTTTCAGATCCTCCTGGGATGCGTTGGACAGGTCGATTCCGTGTGTTCCATCGCTGTTGGTGGTAATCCAAGCGTACTGCTCGGAGCCCGGCACGGAGAAGTCTTTCTCGTCCAGCAGTCTTGCGTTCGCCGCGTCCCGCACCGCGTAGGCCCACATCTGCTCGTCGGGGTTGGTATTCATGGTCGACTCGACCTTGTTTGCGCCGAACACCTCGTCGGTCACCAGAGGGGTTGTCAGGGTTGTTGTTGCCAGGGATGCTCCTGTCTGGAATGGGGCGCTGAGGCCTCCTGTGGCCACTGTTGTGAAACCTGTTAGAGCATCGGTCGCGGAGCCCGCGTTCCAGGCCTGGGTCAGCTCAGGTGCGCAGTTCGCCAGAAGAGTCCCGAGGTTGGCCTTTGCGTCACCATTATACTTGACGGCATTATCTGATTGCTGCCACGGCCACTCATCGGGATCGTAGTCAGGCACGTTCGCCGCAAGCTCATGAATGGCGACACCAGTGAGTTGGTGCGCTCGCTCGCTTTCGGAGGCGCCGCCTGTAGGGCTCTCCACCGTTGAGGCGCGTTTGCTGGACACCGAGGCGACTGCTGCCGTGAGCCCTGCGAATCCTGCCGGGTCCCAGCTCCAGTCGTATTTTGATAGCGCTTCCACGCGACCAGTGTTGACGGTCCCGTCCTTCCCGCTGGGGGCGAGGTACTTCAGTGGGGGCCTGGAGGTCAGGCATTGTTGTCATGTCAGTTCTGGCGTGGGTTGTTGCTGTTGGTGTTCAGGGTCTGGACCTCGGCGACGGGCAGGTCCACGGTGCTGGTGGTGGTGATGGCCGGCAGGGTCCCGCTGGTCCCGTCGGTGGCGGTGTAGGAGGCGGAGTAGGCCACCTGGATGCTCAAGGGTGTGGTGCCGCCCAGGTGAGCACTGGAGCGGTTGAAGGAGATCGTGCAGGGACTTGACCCTTCCGGCATCCCCTGGTGCCACGCAACACCGAAGCCCTGGCAGGAGGCCTTGCCGTCAGGGGCGGACAGCTGCAAGCCCGACGACGACGCGCTCACCGTCACCGACGTGGCCCCAGCCGTGGCCGTCGCCTTGACACTCGTCGGCGTCTCCCCGGTGGCCCACACCCAGGTGTCCATCCCCACCAGGGTGGCACCCCGGTCCCCGACCTTGGGATTGGTCTCCACCGTCGGGGCCGGGATCTTGACGACCTTCCATGCGGCCCGGGCGAGCCGACCGGCCGAGACGCGGGGAGCCGGCGGGCCGGCGCCGGGCTCGACCCAGATGAACTCATCAGGATTACTCGCATAGAACTCACGGATCTCCCGAGCGTCCTCAGCCCTCTCCTCCTCAGAGACAGGAGAGCCACCAAGAGCGGGAGACAGGTACAGCATGTCGCAGGACCGCACGTACCAGCTCCCCTGAGTATCGTTCTTGTGCTTCTCATAGTCCGGAAGACCCTGACCGGTGTAATGGGTCTGCGCTCCGCCCAGGTCCCCAACACTGCCGCTCGCGCTGCCCCCGCCCTTGGCCGCAAGTTCGGCCGGACTCATGAAGTGAACATACTTGCAAAGCGGGTCCACCGTCACCGTCTCCGACGACGAGGATGTGACACCCCCACCGCCACCACCCGACCCGACCGTCGTGTACTCCACCGTCACCGACGCCACAATCTCACCACCACCATCACCCGACGCCGACGCACCCCCACCAGCAGTAGTTTTTCTTGCCTCTGCGACAGAAGAAAATGAGACGAGCCCTGCAACTATGAGCATAACGAATAAGCTAGTCCTTGAAAAACGCGTCTTTCTCATCTCGCACCCCTTAGTCAACAGAGCATTCCCCGTCCTTTCCCTGCTGTTCTTGAATGGCTAGCCAGGAGTTATTACCGGAAAGCGTCATCCTTGTCGCTAACGGCACCTGGATCCTGTGCGCCTGCGTCGTCACGTCATTGCCGCTCTCGTCAAGCATCGTCATTTTTCTTTGATCAACGCACATCGTCACCTGCGCCGTCGTCCCGCCGTCATCCACGTAAATA
>NZ_JAAIJY010000023.1 GCF_011752065.1 Actinomyces sp. ZJ308 | reverse complement strand
GAACCTGGGTCAGGGGCTGGCGAGACAGGGCGGTCGTGGTGGAGGATGGCATCAGCGCGGGCTCCCAGGACGAGGAGATGACTAGACACCACTCATCGTCCCCACGGGGCCCGCGCCCCTGTCCTAGCGACACGCCATCCCTACCAAACCGACTCAGACACCCTCACCCACCGACTTTGCCGACCCCCTGGTGCGAGGTGCTTTCTGACCAATTGTCTCAATCATACTGGTGCTCCTTAAGAATCGTCTTAACCTCGATCTTTCATTGGCTGGTTGAGTGGGTGTGGGTGGCGTCGTTGCCGGTGTCGTGGGGGCGATTATGCCGGTTGGGTGTGACGGTCTGCCGCGTGTCGTCTCGCGGTGGTCGGGCCTTTCCGGGGCCAGGGTTGTTCCTTCGGGGTCGTGGTGGACAGGAGGCAGCGGTCGGGTGCCTATGGTGCGGGTAGGGCCTGAAAGCTGCTCAGTGCGGTCAGCAGGAGGCTGGTGAAGGGGTGGTCGGCCTTGTAGCGCAGGACGGTGCGGCGGGCGTGGTGGGCGATGACGGCGGGGATGCTCATCAGGCGCAGGCGGATCGTCCTGGGCTCCCACTTGCGGGCGGGGGTGGAGGTCAGGGCGAGCAGCTGGGAGAAGGCCAGCAGGCCTGCGGGCCAGGGCCACGATCAGGCACCAGATACGGTTCTGGGCGAATCCCTGCAAGGGAAAGCGGTCGAGCCCGGTGTCCTTGGCGCAGCGGATACGGTCCCCTGGCAGCGGGCTCGTAGCCGGTGGCGGACCTCGAGATCGGCGAGCTGACCCACCCTCGTGCTGGTGGCGAAGGCGGTCAGTCGGTAGCCTCCGACGTCCTCGAAGCGCAGCTGGGCTCCCTGGTGGGGCCGCTCTCTGCGCACGGTTGACCCGCATCCCCCTTTGGCCAAGCGGTCAGGTCCAGCAGGTCAGTGATCTCAGCGACGTCCGCGCCCTGCCTGGGCTGTCCGTCAGCGTTGTAGGCCGGGGTCCAGGCGGTCTCGGGGATGGTGTCGTAGATCTGCGGCGTGTGCTCGGGAAGCGTGAACCCCACGCTGTAGGACACCCGCCGACGGGCCAGGAGCTCGATGGTCTCCTTCGTGCCTCCGGCCCCGCCTGGTGCGCACCAGGACCCGCCGCCCTGGTCTGGGGCCGAGCCCGGCCTGGTCCAGTGCCCGGCGGATGATCTCGACGTGGTCGGTGGCGGTGTTCGAACCGGCGTTTCCGTGCCGCAGCACGAGCGCCGCGCACTCACCCCCGCCATCGGGGCCGTGGCCTGCTCCACGCGGTCAGCGGGTGGTAGTCGAACCCCTTCTTGAAGGTCGGGGCCGCGCCCTCCTTGTCTGAGTGCACATTAACCGAGGTGGCGTCGACGTCGATCACCAGCGGCCGGTTTGCCGAGACGCCGGCGGTCGGTGAGTGCTCGCCGGCCAGGGCCCACACCCGATGCCGCACTGTCTTGCGGGCCCGGTTGACGGCGGCCTCGACAGCCTCGACGTGGTCGGCCAGGGCCCCTATAAGTCGCGAGACCGTCGGGTCGGAGGCAACAGGCCCGAAGATCTCCTTCTCGCACCGCAGCAGCGACAGGTCCGACAGGCACCGGCCTCCCAGGGCCACGCACACCGCCAGATCCAAAATGATCTTGCCCGGGTCGTGCACCGCCCCCGGCCGCCGCCACGTAGACAGGGCCTGCGAGAGCTCGTTGCCCAGGCCCGTGACCCTGCTCGTCTCGGTCAGCAGCCTGGCCCCGGCCAGACCCACCGCCGGCACCTGACCGGACTCCACACCCACAACCGGGTACAACCCGCTATTCTTCACCACGAAGGTGTCCTTCCCCTGGAGTTCTCGGATCTCAGCAACCCGCATTATTCCAGGCGAAGCGACACCTTCACCCCACTTTCACCACCTCAACGATGAAATCTCGAGGTTAATGCACCTTGTGGTGCGAGGTGCTTTCTGACCCCTGCCTCTGGGAGTGGCGTCGTTGCGCCACTTCCGGGGGCTGGATCGCCACCGGCTCCGCAAGCACCCCACGGGACCGGCTGGCATCGCCCCTATTTAACCACCTTTCGGCGTCCTGACGCCAAGCGCCACCGACGCCACCTCCGACCCGTCCGGCTACCAACTTCCAACGACGCCAAGCCAAAAGGTCGACGTTCCCGGCTGTGGTTACCGACACGCCTTGCTCCTGGCGTCCGACCGACATCCCACCGTGGCTCCGCCCTCATCGCCCGCCTGCCTCACGATGCTGAGGAACCTCGGCCTCTCAACTCCAGGTCGCGGCCACCCTCGCTCCGGTAGTGTCGCCGGAAGTAACCCGTCTCGCATCAACCGTGTCCGCAACCGGTCCCCGCCACTCACCCCGTCGCAAAGGAGCCCCGTCGAGTGCCCGCCACCGTATTCGTCCGCTTCGACGCGCCCGGCCCGGTCGAGGCCACGCCCCGCCGCCTCCACGCCGCCTGGGGCCGGGTCCTCGACCTCCCCGAAGGCATCAGCCCCGAGCGCGCGGCCCGCCTGCCCGCCCTCGCCCACCGGCCCCTCCACGACCAGCCCGGCCCCAAGCCCTACTGCCTGGGCGACATGACCCAGACCCCGGAGGGCCTCGGCGTCGAGCTGCGATTCCTGGACGACCGCCTCCTGGACACCCTCGACGCATGGCTCGCCTGGGGCGGCGTCCTGCCCGTCGGCGACGGCAGCGAGACCACCGCCGTGCTCGCCGCCGTCGAGGCTCAGGTCCTCGAACAGGCCGACTGGGAGGACCTGGCCGCCAACGACACCGCCACTGCCTGGGACATCCGCCTGCTGACCCCCACCGTCTTCACCTCCCGGGGCCAGCACGTCCCCGACGTCACCGCCGCCTCCCTGGCCACCAGCCTCCACTCGCGCTGGTACCACTGGTGTCGGCACCTGGCGCCCGTGCTGCCCGAGCGAGAGCGCCTGGCCTCCGTCCTCGTCACCCAGGACCGCACCCGCCGCACCGTCGTCGGCCTGGGCATGCCCCGCGCCGACCGCCGCGGACGCCTCTCCAGCCACCGCATCCACGCCAGCATCGGCGCCCTGCGCATCAGCGCCCCATCCGCCAGTGCCACCACCGCCGTCTTCTCCCAGCTCATGGCCCTTGCCCGCTACACCAACGTCGGCTCCCACGGCGCCTACGGGATGGGCGTCATCGACGTCGTCGCGGACGCACCATAGAGGTCACGGACTGCCCCCTGGGCCTCACTCCTCGGGCCTTAAGGCGCGTCCGCAGGGGGAGGCGGAGGCGGTTGAGTCGTCGATGCCATCAATCGCAAACCCGTGAAGCTGCTCGAAGGGGAGAGCTCTCCGGCTCACGTCGCATAGTGGTCCCTCTCCCAGCGGATCACTGCTTGTCGCTGGGGTGTGCTGAGGAAACCCGCCATAGGTGAGACCTCGCGAAGCCGGCAGCCGTCTTCGTCGTCGGCGCACATGCGTTCACGCATGGTCCTGATGTCTCCCGACTCAAGCCATGATCTCCATCGCTCGAGACTTGATCGGTGCAGTGTTCCTCGGGTTGAGGACTCGTTACGTGCGATTCCGTCGGCAACCTGCGAGCGCCACTCCGTCGCCGACCAGTTGACAGAGGCGTCGACGAGACGGTGGAGCATGAGACTTCGACGACGTGAACGACTGGTTGCAGCGGCGCTGTCGGCATCAATGGAGGTGATGTCGGGGCTGAGGGTAAGGGTGTGTTCTGTCTCGTTGACGATGCGCGGTGTCACGATCCCGAGATCCTGCAGGCCGAGGGCGTCAAGGTAGCGGGCGCGCGTGCGTAAGGTGATGTCGCCTCGCGCTTCCCGAGTCTCGGTCTGAGACACGGAGGCCACGGATACCCCCAGGCGTCTGGCGAGTTCACTCTGCGCGACGCCCAGGCTGTGTCGAGCCTCCTGAATCGTGGTCACGCACTTAAGTTATAAGTTAAGAGGGTGCTGCGGCAAGCGTCGCTAGAGCACTTCCTGTGCGGGGATTGCGTGGGGATGCGGTGGTGCGCTGCCGGCCGTGCCCGGGCGCCTACTGCATGAGGCTCGGGTCCTACTGGCCAGGGGTTGACCGCACTGCACGGGGGTCCGGACCTCGTGGAGTACACCCATGTCCCAGCCAGTAGACCCCAGGCCTCCTGCAGTACCTGCCAGAGCAGCCCGCGCCCCCGGACCTCGCGCCGTGCCGGCCAGAGCGGCCCGCGCCCCGTTCGCGGCGGCGCACCCTACCGCCTCCCCGGTTCTTCCCGGCCACGCCCGGCGCGAACGTGAGCAAGCGCAATGGGACCTTTGCGGTGCTATCGGCTAACGTCTGAGAATCAGTATGTTGAAGGGACCTACCGCAGATGACAGATTCTGGGCGTAAGCCCGGCCGCAAGGACTCGGAGAAGCCGGGCAGGGCCGGAAAGGACGATCGCAGCAGGCGTGACCGCAAGCTCCGCGACTCACTGGGCAACCCGTTCCTGTGGCTGGTGCCCTTCCTCCTGGTCGTGATCCTCGGCTGGGCCGTCTTCTCCTCGATGTTCGGCTACCGCACCATCGACACCTCCGACGGTCTGGCCCTCCTGCGCGACAAGGCGGACACGATCGAGTCGATCACCGTCGTCGACGGCACCCAGCGCGTCGAGGTGGACCTCAGCTCCACCTATGTTCAGCCCAAGAAGAAGGGCGACTCCGAGGCGCGCCCCCTGGGCAAGAAGGTCGAGTTCTCCTTCACCGATGCCCAGGCCGAGCAGGTCGACCGCCTCGTCCAGTCCGCCGCTCCCAAGGACGGCTTCAACTCCGTGGTGCCCACCACCACCTGGTGGTCCTCGATGATCCAGCTGCTCGTGCCCGCCCTCCTGCTGGGCGGCATCATGTGGTGGCTCATCGGCCGCATGGGCGGCGGGCGCGGCGGCGCCATGGGCTTCGGGCGCTCCAAGGCCAAGGTCGGCTCCAAGGAGATGCCCGACGTCACCTTCGCCGACGTCGCCGGTGAGGACGAGGCCGTCGAGGAGCTCGAGGAGATCCGCGAGTTCCTCTCCGAGCCGGACAAGTTCCGCGCCGTCGGCGCCAAGATCCCCAAGGGCGTCCTGCTCTACGGCCCGCCCGGAACCGGTAAGACCCTGCTCGCCAAGGCCGTCGCCGGCGAGGCCGGCGTGCCCTTCTTCTCCATGGCTGCCTCCGAGTTCGTCGAGATGTTCGTCGGCGTCGGCGCCTCGCGCGTGCGCGACCTGTTCGACCAGGCCAAGGAGAACGCCCCCGCCATCATCTTCGTCGACGAGATCGACGCCGTCGGCCGCCACCGCGGCTCGGGCACCGGCGGCGGGCACGACGAGCGCGAGCAGACCCTCAATCAGCTCCTCGTCGAGATGGACGGCTTCGACGCCAACACCAACGTCATCCTCATCGCCGCCACCAACCGCCCCGACGTCCTGGACCCCGCCCTCCTGCGCCCCGGCCGCTTCGACCGGCAGGTCAGCGTCGAGGCCCCGGACATGGCCGGGCGCGCCGCCATCCTCAAGGTCCACGCCAAGGGCAAGCCCTTGACCGACGACGTCGACCTCGACCTCGTGGCCAAGCGCACCCCCGGCTTCACCGGAGCCGACCTGGCCAACGTCCTCAACGAGGCCGCCCTGCTCACCGCCCGCTCCAACGCCCAGCTCATCGACAACCGGGCCCTGGACGAGGCCATCGACCGCGTCATCGCCGGCCCGCAGAAGCGCACCCGCGTCATGC
This sequence comes from Actinomyces sp. ZJ308, assembly GCF_011752065.1. GTDB lineage: Bacteria > Actinomycetota > Actinomycetes > Actinomycetales > Actinomycetaceae > Actinomyces. Next base: position 51,305 of record NZ_JAAIJY010000023.1, on the reverse strand, counting down.
GCGACCACGAGAAGCGCGTCACCGCCTACCACGAGGCCGGCCACGCCCTGTGCGCCGCCGCCGGCGCCTACTCCGACCCGGTCACCAAGGTGACGATCCTGCCGCGCGGGCGCGCCCTGGGCTACACGCAGGTCATGCCCCAGGACGACAAGTACTCCACCACCCGCAACGAGCTGCTCGACCAGCTCGTCTACGCCATGGGCGGGCGGGCCGCCGAGGAGATCATCTTCCGCGACCCCACCACCGGCGCCTCCAACGACATCGAGAAGGCCACCTCCACGGCCCGCAAGATGGTCACCGACTACGGCATGACCACCGCGGTCGGCGCCGTCAAGCTCGGCACCACGGAGAACGAGACGGTCCTGGGGCTCAACGCCACCAACCGCGACTTCTCCGAGGAGGTCGCCGCCACCGTCGACGTCGAGGTCCGAGCCCTGCTGGATGCCGCCCACCGCGAGGCCTGGGAGATCCTCACCCGCAACCGCGCCGTGCTCGACGAGCTGGCCGAGGAGCTCCTCACCCGTGAGACGCTCCTGGAGAAGGACCTGGAGCGGATCTTCTCCGGCGTCGTCAAGCAGCCCGAGCGTCCCCTGTGGCGCAGCGACGAGACGCTGCCCGTCGTCGAGGTCGCGCCCGCCACCGTGGTCTCCACCGACGACGGCGACGCCGGCGGGGAGACCGGTAGCACCCACGGCGGGGACGACTTCTGGGGCTACAGCAAGTGAGCGCTGGCCGGGCCCGGGTGGCCCGGCGGGAGCGGGGAAGGGTGGAGGCCGGACATGAGCTATGACGCCGAGGGCGTGCGGCGGGCCGTGCGCGACCTGCTCGTCGCCATCGGGGAGGACCCCGACCGTGACGGCCTGCGCGACACCCCCGAGCGCATGGCGCGCGCCTACCAGGAGATGTTCTCCGGCCTCGGGCAGGACCCGGCTGAGCACGTCGAGCGGGTCTTCGACGTCGGGCACGAGGAGATGGTCCTCGTGCGCGACATCCCCATGTACTCGGTGTGCGAGCACCATCTCCTGCCCTTCCATGGGGCCGCGCACGTGGGCTACATCCCTAGCGCCGACGGGCGCGTCACCGGCCTGTCCAAGGTGGCGCGCCTCGTGGACGGCTACGCCCGCCGCCCCCAGGTCCAGGAGCGGCTCACCCGGCAGATCGCCGACGCGCTCGTCGAGCGCCTGGAGTGCCGCGGCGTGCTCGTCGTCGTCGAGGCCGAGCACCTGTGCATGTCCATGCGGGGCGTGCGCAAGCCCGGATCCAACACCATCACCTCCGCCGTGCGCGGCATCATGCGCAACGCCGCGACCCGCTCCGAGGCCATGAGCCTGGTCCTGGGCCGGCGGTCCTGAGAGCCTGCGAGGCGAGGCCTCGACACCGGAGAGTACCGGTGAAATAGTGGACGAATGAGTCCGATCTACAAGAAGCTGCTGGTGGCGGTCGATGCCGGGCTGCTGCTCTACTGGGCGGCCGTCTTCCTCAACCTCATTCCCGAGCACCTGCGTTTCAAGGACTACTCCAACCAGGTTATTCAGGCCTGGAACTGGTCCTTCTTCCCGCTCGACGTCGCCGCCGCCCTGACCGTCTTCCTCGGCGCCTACTTGACGCGCGCGGGCAGCAGGGTCGGGGACCTGGTGCTGACGGTCGGGCTCATGCTGACCTTCTGCGCCGGATTCATGGCGATCTCCTTCTGGTCCTTCTACCGCGACTTCGACCCGCTGTGGTGGGGACCCAACGCCCTGCTCATGCTCATTCCGGCACTCGCCCTCGGTTCCATGGTCTGCCGGCGGCTCGGAACCGCGGAGAACCGCACGTGACCGTCAAGGGCGTGCTGTGCCCGTCGACGTGGGGGAGCTGCTGCCACAGCGATCGCCTCGCGGCTCCTCTTCGGTGAGCCGCTGACCCGCACCATAATCACTGGGATCGCCCTCATCATGGCTGGGGTGCTCCTCGTCGAAGTGGGCGGCGTGCACTGACGATCACGTCGAGCAGCGCGGCGGGCCGTACTGCACGACGGTTAGGTGGCACTGGTCGGCATTTTGGGGTACTCCACGACAGCTAGACGGTCGTGCAGTGCGGTTAACCGTCGGCCAGTGCGCCCCGGGTGTCGTGGAGTGGGCCCCAGGATCAGGGGCAAGCCCCGAGCGCTCGGGGTCATGGTCCCTCCCAGGAGGGGCCAGATGCAGGCCAGGAAGAGCGCAACCGCCCCGTGGAGCAGGTGGGTGCGTTGTGTGGGGTGCCATGTAACGGATGTCTGGCTGTCGAAGGCAGGAGGAGGCATGTTGACCGGTCTCGTTTCGATGGGAGATGGTTGGCGGGCTTTGAGGTGGGGTTACCGCGCTGTGAGCTGCTGGTGCCCCCTGACCGGAGGCGCGGTGCTTGTTGAGGGTTGGAAGGGGACGCTGAGGATCGTGGCCCAGCGGCCCTCGCTGCGGCTGACGCTCAGACTGCCGCCCAAGGCCTCCACGCGGCGCCGGGCCCCCTCCAGACCCAGCCCCGAGGAGAAGACGCCGTATCCGGACATGCCGACCCCCGGCACGCCTCCGCCCGCCCACGCCTCGCCCGCCGGCCCCACGGCACCCACCGTTCCCGGTGCGCCGACGTCGTTGCTGGCCATCGCCTCCAGGGAGCGCCCATCGGACTCGATGACCAGGCGCGCCCGCCCCCGCGGGGCCGTGTACTTGGACATGTTCGTCACCAGCTCGCCCAGCACCCGCAGCAGCTGGAGCCGCACACCCGGCGGGATCACCGGGATCCCGAGCAGCTCCAGCCCCTGGACCTCCAGCCTCGCCCCGCGCTGCCCCAGGACGGCCGCGGCGTCGGCGAGGACCTCCTCCAAGGGGCGCGGCGCGGAGGTCGCCTCAATATCCAGCCGCTCGCCCCCGCGGAGGTCGCTCATGGCGCGCAGCGCGTGGCGCATCTGCTCCACCGCCGCGCGCACCGCCGCCGTCATCGCATCGAGCTCGGGCGCCAGCGCCGTGTCCTCGGGGTGCGCCAGCCGGGCCTGCTCGGCCGTCATGACCGCGTGGGTCAGGTCGCGCACCACCGTGTCGTGCAGCTCGGTGACCACCAGGAGGCGCTGACGCTCCATGCTCTCCCGGTAGGTGTGCAGAGAGCGCTCGGCCTGCTCGCGGGGGCTGCGGATGAGCTCGGCCATCGTGAGAGCCGCACCCCCGACGAATCCCCACCACAGCAGCATCTCGGACCAGCCCAAGCTCACGTCACCCCACTGGGCGTCGGCGATCATGAGCACGATCGTGAAGACCACCAGGCTGTAGGCGAGCATGCGCTGGAAGCCGCGCGCCACCAGGATCGCCGCACACAACCAGGGCAGGAGGCCCAGGAAGATGGTCTGCTCGTCCGACACGACCACGGCGCTCCAGGTCACTGCGGCTCCCAGCGCCGCCCCGGGCCACGGGAAGCGGGTGCACAGTGCCAGCGCCATCCCCCCGAGGAAATCGAAGGGGATCATGGAGGTGGACTGCGGCAGTACGTTCGTGATCGAGAAGAGGGTCAGCACAGCGGCCAGGAGGACGTGCGCCAGGTGCAGCCGCCAGCTCGGCCGCCACGCCGTGTACCGCGTGGGCTGCATCAGGCTCTCCACAACCGCGGGCACCGTCTCATCACCTTCCCCCGAGCCGATCCGGATAATATTCTTCCATGACGGTCCCCAACGTTACTGATGATCCCGCTGCGGCCTCGCAGGTCCTTCGCGTCGCCATCGTCGACGACGATCCCTTCGTCCTCAACGCGCTGCGGGCCTACCTGAGCTCGGACGAGCGCATCGAGGTCGCCAGCACCTTCTCCCGCGCCGCCGACGCACTGGCCTTCCTCCACAAGATCCGCGTGGACGTGCTGCTCACCGACGTGCGCATGCCCGAGATGGACGGCCTGGAGCTCCTCACCCGGGTGCGCCGGCAGTGGCCCCGCACCGCCGTCGTCGTGCTCACCTCCTTCGACGACGACGAGGCCATGGTCACCGCACTCGCCCAGCACGCCAACGGCTTCCTGCTCAAGGACGCCTCGCCCGAGGAGATCATCCGCGCCGTCATCGCCGCCAGCGCCGGCGGGACCACGATCTCCCCGACCGCCACCTCCCGGCTCGTCACCCGCCACCTGCGACCCCCGCAGACGGCCCAGGCCCCCGACGTCACCGAGGCCGAGCAGGCGGTCCTGACCCTCCTGTGCGAGGGGTACTCCAACGCCGAGATCGCCGAGCAGCTCGTCATCGCCGAGTCCACGGTCAAGACCCACGTCTCCCACCTCATGAAGAAGTACGACGTCCCCTCCCGGCTCAAGCTCGTCGTCGCCGTCCACAAGACCCAGGGGGCCTGAGCCGGTCCTCTTCACCGCCTCACTCCTCGGACAGGGCCATGACCGGCGCCACCGAGGCGGCCCGTCCGGCCGGGCGCAGCGAGGCCAGCAGGCCCACGGCCAGGGTCACGGCAAGAGTGCCGAGCAGCGCGAGCCAGGGGATGGTGACGGTCATCCCCTCCATCTCGCCGGCTGCCGCGAGGGTGCCCGCGGTCCCGAGGAGGGAGCCGACGACGAGCCCCAGCCCGCCGCCCACGGCCGCCAGGAGGGTCCCCTCGGTGACGATGAGGCGGCGGATCTCCCGGCGGGAGCTGCCGGTGGCGCGCAGGACCCCGATCTCCCGAATCCGCTCGAGAACCGAGACGTCCGTGGTGTTGGCCAGCCCGGACAGGGCGATGACCAGGGCGGCGCCCAGAACCAGGCAGACGATGAGGGCCATCCTCGTGATGATGGATGACATCTGCTCAGTCGCGGCGGCGCTTCCCTGGACCATCAGGGTCTGCCCTCGGACAGTCGCATTGAGAGAGCGCTCGGTATCGGATGTCATGGAATTGCCGGTGGAGCGGACCCACATGGTGGTGTTGGTGGGGGTGTCGCCGTTAAGGCGCTGAGCCACTGCCGGGCTGACCACGGCGCCCCAGCCCTCCCGGACACGGGCCGTCAGCTCCACGCTTCCGGCAGCGCCGGTCAGGGTCACCGTGGAGCCGTCCGGGATCTGGTAGATGCCGCCCACGACGAGGGTGCTGTCATCAAGGTCCTCCAGGCCGCTGGTCGAGCGCACGACGGGGGCGATAGCACCTACGTCGATGACGTCGACGTTGATGTCCTTGGTCTGCCCGTCGACGGTCTGGGTCAGGTCGAGGGAGGGGACGTAGGTGACGTCCTTGACGCCGTCGACCGCCTTGACCTGCTTCGTCAGCTGCGCGGTATCGGTCTGCGGTGTGACGCCGAAGACCCGGGCGTCCACGGGCGAGCTGTGGCCGAGGATGGCGTCGAAGGAGGCGCTCAAGGAGGACAGGCCGACGAAGAGCCCCGAGCCCACCAGGACGCAGACGAAGAGCGTGGCGGCGGTCGCGGCGGACCGTCCGGAGTTGCGGGCCAGGTTGCGCGTGGCCAGGTGCAGCACCGGGAACCTCCTGTCCCCACTGATCCTGCCGATGAGGCCGATGATGGCGGTCACCAGCAGCGGAAGGGCCAGGATCGTACCGATGCCGACGACGGCGCTCCCACCCGCGGTGATGTAGATGTCGGATGCCTGAACGCCGAGGGCAACCAGGGCCGCACCGATGATGGCAACGACGACTCCCGCGACGGCCGTCCACAACCTGGCGCGCCCTGCCTGCCTGGTGCTCGCAACCTGCCCGGTCAGGGCCACGAGCGGTGAGATGCGTGTGGCCCTGCGGGCGGGGCGCAGAACCGCGATGAGAGTGACCAGCGTCCCCAGGGCGACGGTGAGACCGAGCGACACCGGCGAGATGGTGAGCTGATCCGCCTTGAGATCCGCGAAGCGCCCCGAGGAGACCACGGCGGCGGCGATCCCGGTCCCGGCGGCCGTGCCCAGGACGGAGCCGGCCAGGCCGGTGACGAGGCCGGTGCGCAGGACGGCGAGCATCACCTGTCGGCGGGTGGTGCCGATGCAGCGCATGAGGCCGATCGTGCGGGTCTGGCGCGCCACCAGGGTGCTGAAGGTCGTGGCGATGACGATGACGGCGACCGCCGCGCAGACCGGGGCCAGGATGTTGAGGACGGTGGCGATCATCGTCCCGCCCTGCTGGCTCTGCGAGCGCTGGGCGACGACGTCGTCCCGGCTCTGGACCGAGGCGCCGGGCTGGACGGCGTGAACCGTCTGCTCCACCTTCGCCGTGAGGGCCTGCGCGTCGGTTCCCGGCGTCGCGGTGACGTAGAGCTGGTAGTAGCTGGTGCGGGCGCCCATCGCCTGGAGCTGCTCGGTGGTGGCGTAGACGGCTCCGATTCCGGCCAGGTCGGTGTCGGGGCCGGCAGAGACGATCCCGACCACGGTGGGGGCACTGCGCGGAGCGTCAGTGTTCTTGCCGGTGCTGTCTGCGGTCAGCCGGATCGTGTCGCCCACGCTCAGGCCCTGCTGCTCGGCGAGCTCGGTGCTGATGGCGACCTCCCCGGTGGCGGAGGGTAGGCGGCCGCTGCTCAGGGTGGTGAACCGGCTCAGGGCTGGGACGTCCTGCGCGCTGACGGAGACACCGGCGGCATGGCGCAGCTGCTCGGGCAGGTCGAGCTGGATGACGTCCCAGTGGATGCCTCTCACGGAGGCGACTCCGTCGAGAGCGGAGACCTGGTTGAGGAGGGCGTCGTCCAGGTCGCTTCCGGGGGCCTGACTGCCCTTGGCCCGCTCGACGACGACGCTCGCGTCGCCGACGGACAGGCGGGCGCCGGTCTGCATCTGGGTGCGGAAGGAGTCGGAGATGATGAAGGCGAAGGCGATGAGGGCGGCGCTCATGGCCACGGCCACGAGGGCGGCGGCGGTGCGCCGAAGATCGAGCAGCGAGGGCATCAGCGGGCCTCCGTCCGGGGTGCGGGGCCGGCAGCGGGGGAGGGCGCGGCGTGACGTGCACTGGGCGCGCCGGGAGAGGCCACGCGGGTGCCGGCCGGGCGGCGCACGGCCTCGATCCCGGTGATGCGCCCGTCGCGCAGGCGGATGATGCGGTTGGTGGTGGTGGCGGCCTGCTCGTCGTGGGTGACCATGACGACGGTCTGGCCGAGCTGCTCGCACATGCGGGCCAGGGTCGCCAGGAGGGAGGCGGCTGAGGCGGTGTCCAGGGCGCCGGTGGGCTCGTCGGCGAAGACGACCTCGGGGCGGCCCACCAGCGCCCGGGCTACGGCCACGCGTTGCTGCTGGCCACCGGAGAGCTCGTTGGGGCGGTGACTCAGGCGGTCGCCGATGCCCAGGGTGGAGATGACGGCGTCGTACCAGCCCTGGTCCGGCTTGCGGTGGGCCAGACGCTGGGGCAGGAGGATGTTCTCCTCAGCGGTGAGGGTGGGCAGGAGGTTGAAGGACTGGAAGATGAAGCCGAGCCGGTCGCGGCGCACGGCGGTGAGCTGCTTGTCCTTCATGCCGGACAGGTCCTGGCCGGCGATGAGGACGCTACCGGAGGTGGGGGTGTCCAGGCCGGCCAGGCAGTGCAGGAGCGTGGACTTGCCCGAGCCGGAGGGGCCCATGATGGCGACGAACTCGCCGCGCCCCACCGTCAGGCTCGCCGAGTCCAGGGCGACGACCCGGGCCTCGCCCTCGCCGTAGACCTTGGTCAGGCCGCGGGCCTCGACGACGCTCAGCGGAGCCGCTGCACCGGGAGCTGAGGGCGCGGGCGACGCCGGGGCGCCCGGGGTGACCGATGCACCCGGGGTGCCCGGCGCAGGAGCGACGATCCGGTTGAAGGACGGGGGCTGGGGTTGAGTCGTCATCTCATGACCCTTCTCGTTGGCTGACTCGTGGGGGCGGAGCCGGTCGCCGGGGAACGTGTGCGTCCGAGCTGCCCTGTTGACGTGAAAAATCCTAGAAACGGCGCCATTGCAACGGAATGCGTCGAAGGGCGGGATGCGCTGCGGCGTCGTCCATCTTTAGGGGGAGCCCGGGAGAGCGCATACGGCACCGAGGTCGTGGGGCTCATAAACTTCAACAAAAACTTCACAGACGACACGGCTCCGTGTCGTCTGTGAAGTTTTTGTCGAAGTTGGTCGCTCTGACCCGGCCGGATCGTGTCCCGGCTCTCAGTTTGCGGCCGGCTGAAGATGTTTCGGTCCTCCCGCAGCGACGGACCAACCGTTAGCCTGACCCTGTGACGATTCTTCCCGCCGCCGCCCCGGCACCCCTGCCGGGGCGGGTGCCCCGCGACCGGACGCTCCTCATGGGCGTCCTCAACGTCACCCCCGACTCCTTCTCCGACGGCGGCCGCTGGGCCGAGACCGAGACCGCCGTGGCCCATGCCCGCGAGCTCATCGCCCAGGGCGCCGACATCATCGACATCGGTGGGGAGTCCACCCGCCCCGGCGCCCAGCGGGTCGACGTCGACACCGAGATCTCCCGCGTCCTGCCCGTGGTCCGCGCCCTCGTCATGGATGGGGGCGACGGCGACGCAATCGTCTCGGTGGACACCATCCACGCCGCCACCGCCGAGGCCGCCATCGACGCCGGCGCCCACATCATCAACGACGTCTCCGGAGGCCTGGCCGACCCCGCCATGCACGCCCTCATCGCCCGCACCGGCGTCGTCTACATCTGCCAGCACTGGCGCGGCGACCCCGAGACCATGGACCGGCTCACCGACTACCCGGGCGGCGTCGTCGCCGGGGTGGAGGCCGAGCTGCGTGAGCGCCTGGCCGAGCTCGACGCCGCCGGGGTCGCGCGCTCCCAGGTGGTCCTGGACCCCGGCCTCGGCTTCGCCAAGACCCACGCCCAGTCCTGGGAGCTGTTGGCCGCCACCTCCCGCCTTATCGAGGACCTGGGCCGGCCCTTCCTGGTCGGGGCCTCACGCAAGCGCTTCCTCGCCCAGGCGGCCGAGGCCGAGGCCGCCCCCGTCCAGCGCGACGCCGTCACCGCCGCCACCACCGCCCTGGCCGCCGCAGCCGGCGCCTGGGCCGTCAGAGTCCATGAGGTCCCGGCCAACCGGGCCGCCGTCCGCACCGCCTCCCTCTGGAAGGAACACCAGTGAGCACCACCGTCTCCGCGACCACCGACCGGATCAGCCTCGTCGGCCTGTCCGCCCGCGGCCACCACGGCGTCCTGCCCTTCGAACGGGAGGAGGGCCAGCTCTTCACGGTCGACGTCGTCCTCGACCTGGGCCAGCGCGGCACCGCCGTCGCCGCCGTCACCGACTCGGTGACCGACGCCGTCGACTACTCCCGCGTGGCCAACGGCATCGTGAGCATCATCGAGGGTGAGCCGGTCAACCTCATCGAGTCCCTGGCGGACAGGATCGCCGAGCGGGTCCTGTCCTTCCCGCGCGTCGTGGCCGCCGAGGTCACCGTGCACAAGCCCGAGGCGCCCCTCGACGTCGCCTTCGAGGACGTCTCGGTGACCATTCACCGGGTGGCCGACGCCGCCGCGGGCCACGGCGGGTCCCCCGCCACCAGCCAGGCCGCCTGGGCCGCCCAGGACGAGGAGCCGGTGGCCGTCTCCGCCCAGCCCCTGGCGACGCCGTCCTCCCCGGCTCCCGCCTACGAGCCCCCCGCCGCCCCTGCTGCGGCGCCCCTCGTCTCCGGGGCCCCCGACGTCGCGGCCGCCTCGTTCGCGGGGGAGGCGGCAGCCGCCTCGCCGACGGCGCCGACCCCCGAGCCGCCCATCACGCCGACGCCCTCGCCCGCCTCACCGCTCGAGGCTCCGGCCCGCTCCTCCTTCGCGGCGGCCGCGCCCTCCGTCCCCACGCCGATGCCGACTGAGCCCAGTGCTCCCAGCGGTGCCGGGACGCCGACCCAGCCCTGGGCGCCGGACTGGGCCACGGACTCCTCCGCCTCCTCCGCCTCGTCGGCCGCCTCCTCCTGGGCGTCTGAGGCTCCGGGGGCCGCAGAGGCCTCGGAGTTCTCCAGCGGGTCCTCTCACGGGTCCTACAGCGTGGCCGCCGACGCCTCCTCGGCCTCCAGCCTGCTCGAGACCCCCTCGACCAGTGCGCCCACCGCCGCCTCCGCCGGCCGGACCGCCGGCGCCGACGGATTCGTGAGCCTGGCTGCCGACGCGCTGGGGGTGACGTCCTCCGCGCCCCAGACCGGCTCGGCGCCCGTCGCCTCCGGCTACGCCGATGAGGCGGCCGCCGACGCCTCCGCCAGTGCCGTGTCCGGGGCCCCGGCCGAACCGGTCTCCACCGCGGGTGAGCTTCCCGTCCAGCTCCCCCGGGAGGGACGCCACGTGGCCTCCTCCGAGGAGGTCGAGCAGCAGGCCGCTCCCGTCGTCGACAGTCCCGTGGACCTTCTGGGCGGGCCGAGCACCTTCGGCGAGCCCGGCTCCTACAGCGAGACCGACTACCGCGGGGCCGCCTACGACGAGCCTGCCGGTGCGGCGGGCGCAGGTGCCGACACTGACGCCTCCTTCTCCTCCCCGGGTGGCTTCGGTCCCGACTCCGGGGCCGCTGCCGCGAACGGCTTCGCCGACGCCTCGGCCTCCCAGCCCCTGGCTGAGCCCGAGCCCGGCCCCTTGGGCGAGTACCCCGGAGCCCTGAGCCAGGAGGGCGTCGCACCGTCCTACTCCGCCCCGTCCTCCTACTCCGAGGACCTCTCCCAGGCCGGCGGCGCCTCCTACGCCGCGCCGCAGGCCTCGTCGCCGGCGCAGCCCGGATTCCCGGGCATCGCGGCCCCCGGGACCACTCCGGCGGCTCCCGCCGTCTCGGAGGTCCCCGCCGCACCGGTCGACCCGCTCGCCGAGCGGCCCGGCCGCCCCATCGGCGTCGTCTTCAGCCTGGGAGCCAATGTGGGTGGGGTCGTGGAGTCCCTGCGCACGGCCGTCCACGGTCTCAAGGGCGCCGAGGGGATCGAGGTCACGCAGGTGGCGCCGCTGGCCCGAACGGTCGCCGTCGTCGCCGAGGGCGCCGAGCCGCAGCCCGACTACCTCAACACGGTGGTCATGGCCACGACGACCCTCTCGCCGCGCGAGCTGCTCGAGCTGTGCCACTCCCTGGAGGCGGCCGCCGGGCGCGTGCGCACCGAGCCCTGGGGCGTGCGCACCCTCGACGTCGACCTCATCGAGGTCGAGGGCGTCACCTCCGCCGACCCGGCCCTGTCCCTGCCGCACCCGCGTGCCGCCGAGCGCGCCTTCGTCCTCGTGCCGTGGAGTCAGGCCGACCCCTTCGCCGAGCTGGCCGGGCACTCCGTGTCCGAGCTCGCCGAGAACGCCCCCGACCGCGGCGGTCTGCGGTGGCTGGCCTTCGACTGGCTGGACTCCGACTCGCTGCCGGACAAGCCCACCGGTCCCTACGTGGAGCCCCCGGTGGAGCAGACCGTAGGCGACGCCGAGCCGGAGCTCGTCTACGACGCCACCCGCGACGAGTCCTCCGTGGCCGACGCCGGCCTGGCCGCCGACTACGCCGGCAGCATCTCCGGCGCCTCGCCCGCCTCCTCGGCGCAGCCCCTCGGCGCCCAGGCGCCGGTGGAGCAGGCTCCCTTCGACCAGGCCCCCTTCGAGTCCTCCTACGACTCGAGCGCATGGTCCGGGCAGGCCCCGCAGATCGACTCGCCCTACCAGGCGGCCTCTGCGCCCGAGGCATCCGGTGGTGCCGGGACGGCCGGTTCCCAGGGCGGTTACGCCCCCGGCCGGGTCGCCGGCGCCGGTGGCTTCCCCGGCGACCAGCAGGACGTCGGCAGCTACGCGAACTACGCCGGTCAGCAGGAGCAGGCCGACCCGTCGGCCCAGCCGCAGCAGCAGGATGACGCCGCCGGGGACGCCTGGCAGTCCCCGCTCCAGTGGAACGACGTCATCCGCGGTGGCGCTCAGGGGACAGGGCCCCGCCAGGACGTCTGATGCGGCGCACCCGCTGGACCAGTGCCGTCACCTGGTTCATCGCCGCCGCGGTGGCCTCCTGGGTGGCCGGCGACCTCCTTCTGCGCCACCTCGGCTGGATCCCGGTCCTCACCCCCTGGGGGGCGGTGACTGCGCTGGTCATCGCCGGTATCGTCCTCGTGTGCGGTCTGGCGGTGCGGCGGCTGCGGGAGCGCGAGCGCACCTGGATCACCCCCACCGGCGCCGCCACCACGGCCGCCGCCGCCCAGGCCTCGGCCATCGTGGGGGCCGTCCTCGGGGGCGTCTACGCCGGCGGGCTCATCCTGGCGCTGGTGACGCCGCGCTCGCCGGCCATGACCCACCTGGCCTGGACCTCGATCGGCTGCATGGCGGCGTGCCTGGTGTGGTGCGTCGTCGGATTCGTCGTCGAGCAGTGGTGCTCCATCTCCGGTGACGGCGACGACGACGGCTCGTCCACCCCCTCCGGGCGGACCCCCGATGGGCCAGGAGCACCCGCATGACCAGTCCAGCCCCCGTGCCCGCCTCCACCCCGGTTTCCGGGCCCGGTCCGCGTCCGCCGGCCGGAGGCGACCCCTTCGCCCCCGACGGCGTCGTCTTCCACCCGGTCTCACCCAGGCTCATCACCGCCCGTCTCCTGGGGGCCGGTATCGTCAACGCCGTCCTCATCATCGGCTTCGCCATCCCCGGTGTGCTCGTCCGCCCCGGATTCTTCGTTCCGGCGGCGCTCGCCGCGGTGCTGTTCCTCTGGCAGCTCTGGCTCATCCCCCGCCAGGTGCGGGCCATGGGCTACGCCCTGGCCGACAACCACCTCCTGTGGCGCCATGGCGTCATGTTCCGCTCCATGACCGTCACCCCCTATGGGCGCATGCAGTTCGTGGACACCTCCCAGGGGCCGCTTGCCCGGTGGCTGGGCATCGCCGAGGTCCGGCTCCACACGGCCTCGGCCAGCACCGACGCCACGATCAACGGGCTGCCGGTGGCCGAGGCGGAGAACCTGCGCCAGGTTCTGTCCCGGCGTGGTGAGGAGAGGATGGCCGGACTGTGAGTCCCCGGCGGGGATCGAGCTGGGAGAGCCGCCTGGAGGCCGCCCGGCAGGCCGACCAGGAAGCCAGGCGGGAGGTGGAGCCGTCCGCCGTCGCCTCCCGGGAGCTGCCCCTGCCCGAGAACGTCACCTGGCACCGGGTCAGCGTCATCACACCGCTGCTGGAGGGCTGGAAGATCGCCACCGGCATCCTCGCCTTCGTCACGGTCCAGAACCTCGACGAGCTCGTGCGCGCCTACCGCTTCATCCGCGAGCGCGGTTTCTCCCTGGGCGACCAGATCGGCTACTACCTGCTCGGTCTCATCGCGCTGATCGCCCTGTGGGCGGGGCTCGGCCTGCTCAGCTGGTGGCGGCGCGCCTACGCCGTGGACGCCGACGGCGTCTACCTGCGCTCGGGCATCCTCAGCCGCAGGCTGCGTACGGCCCGCCTGCCGCGCATCCAGTCCGTCGACGTCGTCCACCCCCTGCTCGGACGCATCCTCGGCATGGGGCAGCTCACCGTCGAGGTCGCCGGTGGCCGGGACTCACGCGTGGTCATCGGGTTCCTCACCACCCGTGAGCTCCAGGCCCTGCGCGACCGCATCCTCGACCTGGCCGCCGGGCAGGTGGAGGTGACCGGCCCCAACACGGCGAGGGACACCGCGAGGCGGTCGGGGGAGAACGGGCCGGGCGGTGACGCCACTGCTCCCGCCGACCTCGCTGACCCGACTGCTCCCGTGGGCCTCCCCGACGCCGCCGGCGGGGCCCCGCCGGCGGGCCCGGCCGGAACCGCCACCGAGTTCGCGAACAACTCCTCCCTATCGCGCTCCACGCTTCTGCGGGCCTCCGGCTTCCAGGAGCACCCGCTCTACAACGTCGAGGCCGGCATCCTCATCGGCTCACTGCTACGCAGCCCCTCTACCTACGTGGTTCTGATGCTGCCCGCCGCTCTGCTCGCGCTCGCCATCGCCGCCTATGCCGTGGATGTCCCACCCAGCGGCGGTATGGTCGCGGTGGTGACCTCACTCATCACCACCGTCGTCGGTGTCGTGACGATTGTCTGGTCCCGTTTCAACGAAACCTGGAACTTCCACGCCGCCGCCACCCCCAGCGGCATTCGGATCCGCTATGGACTGACCGCCGACACCTCGCGCACGCTGCCGCCCGGGCGGGTCCACGGCGTCGGGATCACTCAGCCGATCCTGTGGCGCGGCAAGGACTGGTGGAGGGTGAATGTCACGGTGGCCGGCCGCGAGGACCGCCCCCAGGACGGGCAGAACCGGCAGACCGGGAACCTGCTCCTGCCCGTGGGGGTGCGCGACACCGCGCTGCGCGCCCTGTGGCTCGTGGTCCCCGACCTGGGAACGCCCGACCCGGACACGCTGCTCACCTTGGCCCTCACCGGCCGGGACGATGACGGCGTCGGAGACCCGCAGGCGCCGGCGGGCTCTGCGGCCCGCGGATTCGTGCGCATCAGCCGTCGCGGGCGGGTCTTCCACCCCTTCACGTGGCGCCGCACGGCCGCGATCCTGACCGACACCTGCGTCATCGTGCGCCACGGGCGCTGGCGGCGGCAGGTGACCGTCGTCCCCTACGAACGCATCCAGTCCCTGCACGTTCGCCAGGGGCCGCTGGCGCGCAGGCTGAACCTGGCCTCCCTCCGGCTCGACATGGTGGCCCAGGAGGTCCCCTCCTCGATCACCAACCTCGATGCCGCCGACGCCAAGGCGCTCGCGGCGCGGATCAGCGAGCGGGCGCTGCGTCGCTCCAGCGCCGAGCGCCTCGACCGCTGGCTCGCCCGCGCCGTCGCCGCGGGGCCGGTGACCGGCGAGTAGCCCAGAAGCCTGAGCCCGCCCGGAGACGCGGTCTTCGAGGCCTTGACGGGCTGATCCTGAGGAACAGCCCGCGAGTCTCAAGGTGCGTTCGCGAGGTCTGATGGTCCTCGCCGTTATTCCTTGTCGTTATTGGTCTCGCTGCTCGTCGGCCAGTGTCTCGCGCAGGCGCCGGGCCTGCTCGGCGGTGAGGCGCCCGGTGGCCTCGCAGCGCTCGGTGGTGGCCCGGGCCAGCTGCCGGTAGGAGGCGACGACGTCATCGAGCCCCTGACCCTCGCCGTCGCGCAGGGAGCCGAGCGCCTCCAGGTGGGCCGCCACCGTGCCGGCGTCACCCCGGGAGACCGGGCCGGTCAGGCCCGCCTCGCCCTCGTGCAGGGCGCGATCCAGGGCCGCGGCGAGCAGGGGGCCGAGCGTCGCCGCCCCGTCCTCGACCCCGGCGGCCCCCAGGACCCGGACGGCCTGCGTCACCACGGTCAGCAGGTGGTTGGCGCCGTGGGCGAGGGCCGCGTGGTAGGCCGGACGCGCCGACTCCTCCAGGACGAAGGGCTCGCCGCCGAGCTCGACCACCAGCGCCTGCGCGATGGGCAGCACGGCCGCCGGGGCGGTCACGGCCATCGGGCAGCCGACGAGCCGGGCCACATCCGTGGAGAACCCGGAGAAGGTCATCGCCGGGTGGATGGCCAGCGGGATCGCTCCGCAGCGCTGGGCGGGCGCCAGGACGGCCGCGCCGTAGCGGCCCGAGGTGTGGGCCACCAGCTGACCGGGCTGCCAGCGGCCCAGGTCCGCCAGTCCCTGCACGAGCGGTCCGAGCGCGTCATCCGGAACGGCCAGCAGGACGAGCTCGGCGCGCTCGACGATCTCCTCGACCTCCAGGACCGGCACACCCGGCAGCAGCATCTCGGCGCGCTCGCGCGAGTCCTCGGAGACGGCATGGACGCCGACCACCTGGTGCTCCACCGCGCGCAGCGCGCAGCCCAGGACCGCGCCGACGCGCCCGGCGGAGATGATGCCGACGCCCAGCCGGCCGGGCCGGCCTGCAGCCGCCCCCGCCGGACCGCCACTGTCCGGACCGGGACCCGTACCCTCGATGTCGCTCATGACCCCGATGCTCTCATGCCCGCCCGGCGAACCGGATTCACCCGCGGAGCGGCTCACCAGAGCTCGAGTCGGGACGAGTGAGGCACTGGGAGGGGCAGAAGTGTCAGTTCTGGCGACTTTTCAGACGACCGCAGGCCGCTCCCCATCCAGGCCCACCCCTCTGAACTGCGAAAACGCGAATCGACCTGGCCCCGCTGCACGGATTCCGCCCGGAAAAGTCTCCATTCTGGACATTTTTGCCCTCCTGCGCCCGGTGTCGACCGCTTCCGGCCGTCTCGGTCGCGGATTCGGCGCGGCCCGGCGGGGCGACTAGCGTGGGGCGCGTGAGCACCGAACCCGCACCGACGCCCGTTCCCGAGCCCCGCTCGGCCGCCACCACATCAGCCGCCGTCCCCGGCTCCACCGGCACCGCAGCCGTCCTGACCCGCAGCCGCGCCGAGCTCGCCGCCGCCCTGGCCGGCGCCCCGGACCCCCGCGCGGTCGTCATGACCATGGGCGCCCTCCACGAGGGCCACTTCGACCTCGTGCGCGAGGCCGCCCGGCGCGTCGGGCCGGCCGGCACCGTCGTGGTCACCATCTTCGTCAACCCCCTCCAGTTCGCCCCCACCGAGGACCTCGACTCCTACCCGCGCGACCTCGAGGGCGACCTGGCCGGCCTGACCCGGACCCTCACCGGCGCCGACGGTGCCCTGGGCGTAGGGCGGCTCGTCGTCTTCGCCCCCACCCCGGAGGTCATCTACCCGGCCGGGCAGCCGGCAGTGCGCATCGACCCCGGCCCCATCGCCACCGTCCTGGAAGGCCGCACCCGCCCCACCCACTTCGCCGGCGTGTGCCAGGTGGTGCTCACCCTCATGCACCTGACCGCACCGCGCTGGGCGCTGTTCGGCCGCAAGGACGCCCAGCAGCTGGCGATCATCGAGACCATGGTGCGCGACCTCGCCGTCCCGCTGGAGATCGTGCCGGTCGATATCCGCCGCGAGCCCGACGGCCTGGCCATGAGCTCACGCAACGCCTACCTCAGCCCCGAGCAGCGCCGCCAGGCTCTGGCCCTCTCACGAGCCCTCCAGGCGGGCCGCGACGCCGCCCAGGGGGCCGACTCGGGTACCCGCCCCGACCCCACTGAGGTCCGCCGAGCCGCCCTGGCGTCCCTGGAGGCGTCCGACGGCGTCGAGGTCGACTACGTGGCCCTCGTCGACCCTGCCAGTTTTGAGGACCTGACCGACGCCGGGCTCGGCCTGCCGCGCAGCGCGCCGGCGAGTGAGGACGCGGGGGAGGAGCCTCCCGCCGTGGGCCTGCTGGCCGTGGCCGCCCGCGTGGGAACCACCCGCCTCATCGACAACACCCTCGTCGACCTGCGCCCGTAGGCACCCCGGCCCGTGCCGGGACGCTGTCGGATCGCTCACCCTGTGCCGCACCGTACAGTGCGCCGGGCCCGCCGCCGTCTACTCTGTGCCGCGATGAGCGCCCGCACCCGGACGATGATGACGTCCAAGATCCACCGCGCCACCGTGACCCAGGCCGACCTCGACTACGTCGGCTCGATCACGGTGGACGTCGACCTGCTCGAGGCCGCAGACCTGCTGCCCGGCGAGCGCGTCGACATCTGCAACTGCACCAACGGCAACCGCCTGTCCACCTACGTCATCCCCGGCCAGCGCGGTGCCGGCGAGATCTGCGTCAACGGCGCCGCCGCCCACCTGGTCGGCCCCGGCGACGTCGTCATCCTCATCGCCTACTCCCAGATGTCTGACGCCGAGGCCCGCACCTACCTGCCCCACGTCGTCTTCGTCGACGAGGCCAACCGCATCGTGGAGCGGGGCACCGACCCCGGCCAGGTCCCGACCGACTCTGACGTCGCCCGCCTCCAGGGCCTGCGCCCCTCCGGCATCCCGCTGGCCGACGCCCGCGCCTGAGCCCGCCCGGCGGCCGACTGGTGTGACCAGGATCGAGTGTGGTGCGGGCGTTGTCGACTCCCGAGGGGCGACCGGCGCGGGCGCACGCCGTTAGACTCCTTCACGTGACAGACGAGAGCACCCCCAGCCCCGACCTGACCGCCGCCGATGCCCCCGCCGGCACCGAGTCCCCCAAGTCCCCGAATGCCCCGAAGTCCCCGGACGGCTCGGCGGACCAGACAGACCAGGCTGACCAGGCCAAGCAGCCCAAGGCCGACCCGGGCCCGGGCGAGCAGTTCGAGGTCCGCGCCGGCAAGCGCGAGCGCCTGCGCGGCGAGGGCTGGGACCCCTACCCGGTCTCCGTGCCCGTCACCACCACGATCGCCGCCGTGCGCCAGGCCTACTCCCACCTCGAGGCCGGCCAGGAGACCGACGACGTCGCCGGCGTCGCCGGCCGCGTCGTCTTCCTGCGCAACACCGGCCGCCTGTGCTTCGTCACCCTCCAGGACGGGGCCGGCGCCACCCTCCAGGCCATGCTCTCGGCCAAGGCCCTGCCTGCTGAGGGCCACACCTGCCTGGCCGCCTTCAAGGCCGACGTCGACCTGGGCGACCACCTCTTCGTCCACGGCCGCGTCATCTCCTCGCGCCGCGGCGAGCTGTCCGTCATGGCCGAGCCCGTCCTGCGCGACGGCGCCGAGGCCGCCGCGGCCGGGGATGACGACGTCGAGGTCCCCGCCTGGCGGATCGCCTCCAAGGCCCTGCGCCCCCTGCCCAAGACCTGGACCAACGAGGCCGGCGAGGCGGTCACCCTCTCGGAGGAGCAGCGCGTGCGCCGTCGTGAGCTCGACCTGCTCACCCGGCCCGCTGCCCGGGACATGGTGCGCACCCGCGCCGCCGTCGTGCGCTCCATCCGCGAGAACTTCTTCCGCCGCGACTACCTGGAGCTGGAGACCCCCATGCTCCAGGTCGTGCACGGCGGGGCGGCCGCGCGCCCGTTCATCACCCACATGAACGCCTTCGACATGGATCTCTACCTGCGCATCGCCACGGAGATCTACCTCAAGCGCGCCGTGGTCGGCGGCGTCGACCGCGTCTTCGAGATCAACCGCAACTTCCGCAACGAGGGCGCCGACTCCTCCCACTCCCCGGAGTTCACCGCCCTGGAGGCCTACGAGGCCTACTCCGACTACGACGGCATGGCCGAGCTGACCCGCAACCTCGTCCAGCAGGCGGCGCGCGACGCCTTCGGCCTGCCCGAGGGCGGCGAGGTCGTCACGCTCGCCGACGGCACCGAGTACGACCTGTCGGGCGACTGGGACAAGATCGACCTCTACACCTCCGTCTCCGAGGCCCTCGGCGAGGAGATCACCGTCGAGACCCCGCGCGCCCAGCTCGTCGCCCACGCCGAGAGGATCGGCCTGGAGGTGGACGACTACGCCGTGGCAGGCAAGGTCGTCGAGGACATCTTCGAGGAGCTCGTCGGCAACAAGCTGTGGGCGCCCACCTTCGTCTACGACTTCCCCGAGGACACCTCGCCACTGACCCGCTACCACCGCAGCCGGCCGGGCCTGACCGAGAAGTGGGACCTCTACGTGCGCGGCTTCGAGACGGCCACCGCCTACTCCGAGCTCGCCGACCCCGTGGTCCAGCGCGAGCGCTTCGAGGCCCAGGCACTCGCGGCCGCCAAGGGCGACCCCGAGGCCATGGTCCTGGACGAGGACTTCCTGGTGGCCATGGAGCAGGGCTTCCCGCCCAGCGGTGGCATGGGCATGGGCATCGACCGCCTCCTCATGGTGCTCACCGGCCAGGGGATCCGCGAGACCATCACCTTCCCCCTGGTCAAGCGGAGCTGATCCGGGTGGCCGACGCCCGTCCCGGCGGCCTGCCCCGGGGCGCGGCGCCGGACTAACCACCGGAATAACCGGCTGTGAGCGCCGGTTGCAGCGCCCATGAGCGCTGTGACAGACATCCTCGGAACGCGGTACCCCTTCATCCAAGCCCCCATGAACTGGATGACGAACCCCGTCTTCGTGGCGGCGGTGGCCAACGCCGGCGGCCTGGGCGTCGTCGGCACGAACGCGGGCCAGACCACGGTGACCACGGACCCGGTGGGGACGGCCGAGCGCACCCGGGCCGCCATCCGGGGCACGCGCGAGCTCACCGACAAGCCGATCGGACTCAACCTGCTCGTCGCCCCCGGCAACGAGTTCTCCGAGCGGACTCTTGAGGTCGCTCTCGAGGAGGGCATCGAGGCCTACGTGACGATCGGGGAGCCCGACGCCGACACCTTCCGCAGGATCCAGGACTCCGGCGCCGTCATCATCCACCGTCCCCTCAACCCGACCCTGGAGGAGCTGCGCCGGGCCGAGGACTTCGGGGCTGACCTCATCGTCGCCACCGGTTACGACGAGGGCGGCATCACCCCGACCGTCTCGACCGGGACCTTCTCCATCGTACCGACCTTCGTCGACGCCGCCCGCGTGCCGGTCATCGCCGCCGGCGCCATCAACGACGCCCGGGGCGTGGCCGCCGCCCAGGCGCTCGGCGCCCAGGGCGTCTTCGTGGGCACCCGCCTCATGGTGACCCGGGAGTCCCCGCTGGCCGACTCCGCCAAGCAGGCGATCATCAACGCCACCGGCTGGGACGTCGACTGGGTGGCCCCGTCACGCCGCTCGGTGCTGACTCCCTACGCGCGCGGGCTCGCCGAGCAGTACCACTCCGACGGCGACGCCGAGGCCGCCTCCGCGCGGCTGGTCGACTCCGGCGCGGTGCGCGTCGGCATGGTCGACGGCGACCTGGAGGCGGGCATCATCAGCGTCAACACGGCGATCTCCCTCATCCACGATGAGCCCAGCGTCGCCGAGCTCATCGAGCGGATGATGACCGGCTGGCGCGAGCACGCCTGAGACGTAGCGGCCTTCGGTCTCGTGGTTCGAGCCGTGACGAAAGCCGCGAGTGCCTTGATTTGGGAAAGAACTTCCCAAAACGAGGTGATCGCAATAGAATTATCGCATGTTGCTCGACTTCACCGTGGCGAACTTCTGCTGCTACGCGCAGGAGGCGACCCTCGATCTCACCCGGAGCTCGCTCAAAACCCTGACACCGCGTGACGGCTCCTTGTGGCAGGAGCAGACATGGCGCGTGGCGGCGATCTTCGGTGCCAACGCCTCCGGCAAGTCGACCCTCCTTGATGCTCTTGACTGCCTGCACCACGCCGTCGGTGGCCGACGGGACATCCTGCACCAACCCTTCAGTCTCGATCGGGATCACGCGGCACAGCCGTCCCACTTCTCCATCGGTTTCACCCACGAGAACGAGCGCTACAGCTACAGCGTCGAGGCGAATCGCTGGGGTATCGCGCGTGAGGAGCTCTGGGCCGCGGGTCAGCGCTGGCGCAAGGTCTTCGTGCGGACCCAGGCCCCCGAGGACAACGAGCCCACGATTGAGGCCGGCACCACCCTCAAGGGCGCCACCAACGAGGTCCGCCGGATCACGACGCCCAAGGACCTCTTCCTCGCCGTGGCCCTCAAGTACAAGCACGCCACGCTCGCTCCGATCGCGCGCAGCCTGCGGGCCATGCGCTTCATCCACCACAGCGATGAGGAGCGCAGCTCGCTCCTGCGGTGGGTGATGAGTCGGCTCGCGGAGGACCCCGAGCAGTGGACTGACATTGCGAATGCCATTGCTCAGGCCGCCGATCTCGGCATTGTCGGCCTCGAACTCGAGGAGCAGGAGGTGCCTCAGGAGGTGCTTGAGCTCTTGCGACGGTTTCTCCGGAACGATGACGATGATGAGGATGCCGAGGTACCCACCGAGGTGCTCAAGGAGCTTCAGCGTCACCTCGTCCTTCAGCATCGCGGCGCTGATGGCGAGGAGTACCGGTTGACTATCGGTCAGGAGAGTCAGGGCACTCTCACCTGGTTGGCAACAGTCGGTCCCGCGATCGACGCTCTGCGACTGGGGCAGGTTCTGTGCATCGACGAGCTCGATGCGAGTCTCCACCCGACGCTGACCGCCACGCTGGTGGACATGTTCAAGGATCCCGACCTCAACACCCGGGGTGCCCAGATCGTCTTCACGACCCACGACACGGCGCTCCTGGACAACTCTCCCGTCCAGCTCCTGGAGACGGGTGAGGTGTGGATGAGCGAGAAGTCGGCCTCCGGTGCGAGCGAGCTCTTCTCCCTCGCGGACTTCCCGACCAACCGCAAGGCTACGAACAAGCAGCGCCGTTACCTCGCCGGGGCCTACGGCGCTGTTCCCCGGGTGGACACCTCCAGTCTCCGCCGGTATCTCTCGGCGGAGGCGAGGTGAGATGACACCACCGAGAAAGAAGCGACGTGGTCAACGGTCTGAGCGGCGCACCGTTCTTCTCGTGACCAATGGGCGAGTCACCGAGAACGCGTATCTACAGCAGCTGGGCCGACGCACGGATCAATCCCGGATATCGGTCAAGGTGAAGGTTATTGACCGTGACCCACTCGGTGTTGTCAAAGAGCTCGGAGGGCCTCGATCAGACCTCAGCGACTACAGGGAGGTGTGGATCGTCGTCGATCACGACGGTCAGGACCGTCGCCGCTTCCTCGACGCATGTCGGAGGCTGAGCAGCAGGAGGACTGCTGTCCACGGCGTCGTTTCCGTGCCCTGCTTCGAGGTCTGGCTCAACGCCCACTACGCCCCTGTGCGGAACTACCGGAACCAGGTGGATGCCCAGAGGCACTACCTGGAGCTGACGGGTCTGAATAGCAAGGACGCCAAGAAGCTCCCGGACAGCTTCCCCTGGGATGAGGCCGCACAAGCCGCAGCCAGGTGCTATCTGCCGACGGACAGCCTTCCCGAGCTCGGCGTACAAGGGCCGTGTCCGTCGACGACGATGCCCCACCTGCTCGGCAGCCTCGGACTTCTCGACTCCGACGAGTTCTAGAAACCGGAGGTGCCCAGGCGGCGCTCCTCCAGCCCCCGCATCGTGGTGGTGACTTCGTCGAGGAGCTCGTCGACCTCGTCCTGGTTGTAGCCCGCCTTGAACGATGAGGCATTGGACTTCACGGTGAGGACGTCGTCGGATGTCAGTGCCATGTCGATGCTCTTTACTTCTCTTCTCCTGCTGATGTCGTTGCGCGATCCTCATCCTCGACTCGCAGACCCAGGTGGGCGGCCATGAGCGGGGCCAGCTCGGTGAGCTGCTGGCCGCTGACGGTCGCCCCACCCAGGGAGCCGACGCCGCTGACCGATCTCATCTCCAGGCCGCGCAGGTCGACGTCGGCCAGGCTCCCGTCACGCAGCCGCAGCGTGCCCACCCGGCTCTCCTCGAAACGGACCCTCTGGGCCTCGACCCCGCTCAGGTCCAGCTCGTCGATCCTGGTTGCCCGGATGAGGACGTCGCGAAGGCCTGTCCCGGCGAGGTTGGCGAAGCCGAGGCGGCAGTCCTCGATGAGAAGGGACTCGACGTCGGCGTCGTAGAGCTCCCAGGCGCCGATGCGTGAGCCGGTGAGCTCCACCGTGCGCCACGTGGAGCGGGGGCTGTGGAGGTAGGTGGAGCTCAGACGCTCCAGACGGCAGTCGACCAGCCGCGCCGCGCTCAGGTCGGTGTCATCGGCGAACACCTCCGACAGCTCGCAGCTCAGCAGGCGGATCGCGGACAGGTCCGCACCGGTCAGGTCCGCCCCGGCCAGCTGCAGGTCCTCGACCATCTCACCGGCGACCAGCTCGTCGGCCGCACCGTCGCGCAGGCGACTGAGGTCCGGTGCCTTGAGGACCGGTGGCCTCGGGGAGGATGCGGAGGAGGCGCCTGGGGCGGCATCGGTCCGAGCAGCTGTCATGGCCCTGTTCTATCCCAGATCGGCTCCGGGCACCGGGGGTTGTGGTCCCCAGTGCCCGGGTGTGAAGGAGGGGCACAGCCGTTGTCTCAGCTATCAAACTGACAGGTCGGACCATGATTGACAGGCCCTGAGCGCACCCTTAGGTTAGGCCTACCTTTGTCGTGGGTAGTGGGGGAGGCCTGATGTCGGAGGAGGACCACGGCGGCGGAGCTCGCCCCCTTCGCGCCCGTGCGACGGGGGCCGGCGTAAGCGGGCGCGTGGCCCGCGCTCGCCTTAGTCTCACGCCCCGCCTTCGGCGCCCGGTCATCCTCCTGGTCGCCGCCGCGCTGCTGGCCGCGAGCGTCCTGGCCTCCCTGTTCATCGGCTCCTCCAGGATCCCCGCCGACCAGGTCATCCACTACCTGCTCCACCCGGATGCCTCCAACGTCAGCTACAACATCAACGTCCTGCGCGTTCAGCGCACCCTCATCGGCCTGCTCGTCGGAGCGGCCCTGGCGGTGGCCGGGGCGGTCATGCAGGCCGTCACCCGCAACCCCCTGGCCGAGCCCGGCCTGCTCGGAGTCAACGCCGGCGCCTCGCTGGGCATCGTCCTGGGGACCGCCGCGCTCGGGGTGCTGCCGGTGCCCGGCCAGCTGGCCCTGGCGGCCGGCGGCGCCCTGGCGGCCACCGTGCTCATCCAGGTCATCGGCATGATCGGCAGTACCGCGGGCGCAGCGGGAGGAGGCTCGCCGGCGGGCTCGGCCTCCTCGCCGGTGCGCCTGGTCCTCATCGGCGTCGCCTTCTCGGCCTTCGTCGGGGCGGTCATCCGCGGCGTCGCGCTGACAATGCCGAACCTGTTCCGCACCTTCATCGACTGGGAGGTCGGCTCCCTGACCCGCGCCGACATCCCCCTGCCGGCCATGGCGGCCCTCGTGGTCCTGGGGATCGGTGCGGCCCTCCTCCTGGCCGGCGCCCTGGACAACATCGCCCTGGGCGACGACGTCGCGGCCGCCCTGGGCACCCGGGTCGGCCTCGTGCGGGCAGCGAGCCTGGCGGTCATCACCGTCCTGTGCGCCACCGCCACCACGGTGGCCGGCCCCATCGGCTTCGTCGGGCTCATGGCGCCCCTGACGGCCGCCTGGCTCATGGGGCCCCACCGGGGCTGGATCGTGGCACTGTGCGCGCTGGTCGGTCCCGTCGTCGTCCTGGCCGCCGACGTCCTGGGCCGCGTCCTGGCCCGCCCCGGCGAGATGCAGGTCGGCCTGCTGACGGCCTTCGTCGGCTCGCCCGTTCTGCTGCTCATGGTGCTGCGGCTGAAGGACCGCGCCTCATGAGGGCCGGCGGGTCGAGCCGCGCACTCGCCTCGGTGCGCCCGCCCATCGCCGGCGGCCCGCGCCGCCGCCTCCACGTGGGCACCGACGCCGGGCGGTTGTGGATCGTCGTCGGCCGCTGGTCGGTGCTCATCAGGCCGCGCCACGTCCTCGTCGGCCTCGTCCTGCTGGCGCTCAGCCTCGCGGTGGCCGTCGCCGCCCTGCGCCTGGGGAGGTTCACCGTCTCCACTCAGGAGGTCATCGACGCCCTCCGGGGGCAGGGGCGCCGGATCGTTCGGATCGTCGTCGTCATGTGGAAGCTGCCCCGGATCGTGCTGGGTCTCGTGGCGGGGCTGGCGCTGGGCGTGGCCGGCGCCGTCTTCCAGACCATCACCCGCAACCCCCTGGGCTCGCCCGACCTCATCGGCTTCAGTACCGGCGCGCAGACCGGGATCCTGGTCAGCGTCCTGCTCCTGCCCGGCGGCATGCTGTCCACCTCCCTGGCCTCCTTCATCGGCGGCGCCGCCGTGGGGGCGGTGACCTACCTCGTCTCCCTGCGCGGCGGATTCACCGGGCTGCGGTTCATCCTGGTGGGCATCGCCATCAGCTCGATGCTCGTGTCGGTCAACCGCTGGCTCCTGGTGCGGGTCGACGACGATCAGGGCCTGGGCGCCCTCAAGGCCATCACCGGCACCCTCGGGGCGGCCGGGTGGCCGGTGGTCGCCCCGACCTGCCTGGCCATCGGGGGCGCGGTAGTCCTCACCCTGCTGGCCGGCCGGCACCTGCAGGTCCTGTCACTGGGCGAGCAGGTGGCCACAATCCTGGGCAGTCCCACCCGTCGCGTCAGCGCCGTCCTCATCCTGCTGGGAACGGTGCTGGTGGCGGTGGTGACGATGGCGGCCGGTCCCATCGGCTTCGTGGCCCTCGTGGCGCCCCACCTCGCCCGGTTCCTCGCCGGCTCCCCGCAGCCCCCGCTGCTGGTGAGCGGCCTGACCGGGAGCCTCCTGCTGGCGGGCGCCGACCTGCTCAGCCAGCTGATGCTCGAGTCGATGCCCGTCAGCGTGGTGACCAACGCCGTCGGCGGGCTCTACCTCATGGTGGCGCTGACCGTGGCGGCGCGCGGAAGGAGATCCCTGTGACCGACCTGCCCGGCTTCCCGGACCTCTCGGACCTCTCCGCCGAGCCGCCCGGGGACTCGCCCGCCGCCTGCGGGCCGGCCGCCTCCCCGGCTCGCCTGGCCGCCCGGGGCGCGACCATCGCCTACGAGCGCCACGTCGTCTCCCGGGACCTCGACGTCGACATCCCGGCCGGCGTCTTCACCGCCATCGTGGGCCCCAACGCCTGCGGGAAGTCCACGCTGCTGCGCACCCTGGCCCGCCTGCACCGGCCCGCCCGCGGCGCGGTCCTGCTCGACGGCGCCGATATCGCCGGCCTGGGCACCAAGGAGGTGGCCCGGCGGGTCGGCCTGCTGCCTCAGAGCGCCGTCGTGCCCGGGGGCATGCTGGTGCGCGACCTCGTGGCCCGCGGCCGCTTCCCCCACCAGGGCCTGTTCCGCCAGTGGTCGCCCCAGGACCGCGACGCCGTGGAGGAGGCCATGGAGATGGTGGGCGTCACCGAGCTGGCCGCCCGTCCCGTCGACGAGCTCAGCGGCGGCCAGCGCCAGCGGGTGTGGATCGCGCTGGCCCTGGCCCAGGGCACCGAGACGATCCTGCTCGATGAGCCCACCACCTTCCTCGACCTGGCCCACCAGGTCGACATCCTCCAGCTGTGCCGCCGCCTCAACGCCGACGGGCGCACGGTGGTGGCCGTCCTGCACGACCTCAACCAGGCAGCGCGCTGCGCCGAGCACATGATCGTCATGCACGCCGGCCGGGTGCGCGTCACCGGCTCCCCGAGCCGGATCCTCACCGCGGACCTCATCGAGGAGGTCTTCGGCCTGGCGGCCGTCATCGCCCCCGACCCGGTGGCCGGCACCCCCATGGTGGTGCCCCGCAACCTGGGCGCGGTCGTGCAGGCGGGCACCGGCCCGGACCCCGTGCCCGCCGCCCCCGCTCCACAGTCCTCTGCCGAGCCCGACTCGGCAGACGCCGGCCCGACTGCTCCCTCCCAGCAGGACGGACAAGAAAGGAACACCGACAGATGAACGCATCCACGCGGCGCACCCGCCGCATGAAGCAGGGCCTCGTCGCCGTCGTCGCCATGGTGCTGAGCACCGGGCTGGCGGCCTGCGGCTCCTCCGGCTCAACCTCCTCCTCAACCACCGCAGCCTCAGCAGGGGCCTCCGGCGCCGCCTCCGCGCAGGCCACCTGGCCGGTCACCATCAAGGGTGACGACGGCGTCGACGTCGAGATCACGTCTGAGCCCAAGAGCATCGTGTCCACCTCCGTGACGCTCACCGGCTCGCTCCTGGCCATCGACGCCCCGGTGGTCGCCTCGACCCCCGCCAAGCAGAAGGATGAGAAGACCGACGACAACGGCTTCTTCACCCAGTGGTCCAAGCAGGCCACCGACAAGGGCGTCAAGGCCATCGACGGCACGGAGGACAACCTCGCCCAGACCGTGGCCGGCGACAACCCCGACCTCATCATCGTCGCCAAGACGGGCCAGGACTCGGCCGTCAAGGTCGTCGACAGCCTGCGCCAGCTCGAGGTGCCGGTCCTCGTCATCGACTACGGCTCGCACTCCTGGCAGGACGTGACCAAGACCCTGGGCCAGGCCACCGGCCGCCAGGCCAAGGCCGACTCCGTCATCCAGGACTACAACACCAAGGCGGAGAAGGCCAAGAGCGCCATCTCGGTCCCGCAGGGATCGACGTCGGTCTTCACCGTCCCGGGCGACGGCACCAAGGGCGCCAACGCCTTCACCGAGGAGGCCCCGCAGGTCCAGCTCCTCAAGGACCTGGGCTTCACCATCGCCGCCGTCCCCGACTCCGTCAAGGGCGACCAGTCCATGGGTGAGCGCAAGGACATCGTCCAGCTCTCGCCTGAGAACGTCCAGGCCGGGCTGACCGGCGACAACTGGGTGGTCATCGCCGCCAACGAGACCGCCAAGACCGCCGTCACCAGCAACGAGACCTTCAGCTCGGCCGCCCCGGTGACCGGCGGCAAGGTGCAGTACATGCCGCCCTCGTCCTTCCGGCTGGACTACTACTCGGCCCTCGAGATGCTCGACGCCGTCCAGAAGGCCTACCCCAAGGCCTCCTGATCCCGCTTGATCCGATCAGCGACAGGGGTGCCCCGGGCCGTCCGCCCGGGGCACCCCTTTTTCTGGACTTTTCCGGGACCGGGCGGCCCGAGTGCTCAGCGGCGCTTCCAGGCGCGGATCTTGGTGCGGAAGGAGGTGAAGGGCGCCACCGTGTTGATGTGCACCCACCTGGCCACCGGCCAGGACGACGGTGTCGAGGAGGCCCAGGCCCGCTGCCCGGGGGTGAAGAGCTCCTCGGGGCTCAGCGATTCCACAAGGTCGACGACGCCGTCGACCCGCTCGCGGAAGGCCTCCTGGAGCCGGGACAACGGGGCGTCCTGCCACTGCTCGTAGAAGGAGCTGTAGAGGTCGCCGAGTTGATTCCACTTGTACCCGGGCGCGGGCGTGACCACCTCGCGCCCGGCCCGTTCGTCCCGCTCCCAGCCGAGCAGCAGGTCCATCCAACTCAGCTGGTAGGCGAGCATCTGCGCCGGGGAGCGGTCCACGCCGTCCTTGAGCGTATGGAGCCCGGAGGTGGGGACGTCGTCGAACTCTGCGATGAACAGGTCGGCGCGCTTGCGGATCTCGGCGATGAGCTCCTCGCCGGAGGCGTAGCGTTTCATGACGGTCCCCTTTCCCGACCCCTCCGGCGGCGGCCGGGGACTCGTGGTCGTACCTTATGCCGTGCGGTCGAGGGGTAGAGGGTACGAACGTGAGACCTACCCTACGAACGCGCGGCTGGAACGGCGGTCACGGCGGCTAGTCCTGGGAGGTCACACCGACGTCGGCCATCTGCCGCTCCGTCCAGGGGGCGACGACGAACAGGATGACGGCCACGGCGACCGTCACCGCGCCCAGGCCGTAGTAGTAGGTGGAGTTCGCGACGTCCTCCGTCTGGGCGATGATGAAGCCGGCGAGCCCCTGACCGGTCGCGGTCGTCAGCAGCCACAGGCTCATCGTCTGGGAGGCGAAGTTCTTGGGCGCCAGCGCCGACGTCGTCGCCAGCCCCACCGGGGACAGGAAGAGCTCACTGACGGTCTGGATGATGAACACCATGGCCAGGAACCACCAGGGGGCCAGGTTGGTGCCCCCGGTCCAGGTCTGGAAGCCGTAGCCCAGGATGAAGGCCGACGATCCGATGATGAGTACCGAGATCGCGAACTTCATGATGGTGGAGGGGAACCTGCCGGCCCGGCGGGTGAAGAGCCACCCGATGAGCGGGGCCAGGATGACGATCGTGGCCGGGTTGATGGACTGGTAGGTCTCGGGGTTGATGACCCAGCCCAGCACGGGGATGTGGCCGTCCGTGTTGGACTTGGCGAAGGTGGCCATCTTGCCGGCGGCCTGCTCGGAGATCATGAAGAAGAGCACCGCGCCGATCCACAGGGGGATGTAGGCGCGCAGGTGGGTGCGCTCGCGGGCGGTGACCCTCGGCGAGCGGAACATGAGCGTGAAGTAGCCCAGCGCCGCCCCGGCCGGGATGATGAGCATGGTGGTGGAGATGGCGTCCAGCAGGCTGCCGGTCAGGCTGCTCAGAGCCGCCACCAGCGCGGCCGCACCCGCCACGGTCGCCACTGACGCGAGCAGGAGCCGCTGGCGCTCCTCGGGGCGGATGGGGTTGGGGACGGTGAAGGCGAAGGCTGAGAGCTTGTGCCGCCCGTAGACGAAGGCCGCCAGAGCGACCCCCATGCCGACGGCGGCCGAGGAGAAGCCGGCGTGGTAGCCGTAGTGCTCGCGCAGCCACCCGGTCACCAGGGGCGAGGCCAGGGACCCGAGGTTCACCGACATGTAGAACAGCTGGAATCCGGCGTCGCGCCGTGGGTCGTCATCGTCGTACAGGCCCCCGACGATCGTGGACAGGTTCGGCTTGATGAAGCCGGTGCCCACGGCCACCAGCACGATTCCCAGCCAGGACAGGGCGGTTACAGGGATCGACAGGCAGATGTGGCCGGCCATGATGACCACCCCGCCGTAGAGGGTGGACAGCCACGGGCCGATGACCCGGTCGGCGAAGATCCCGCCGGGGATGGCCAGCAGGTAGACGGCCGCGCTGTAGGAGGCGAGGATGACCTGCCCGGAGTTGTCGCTCAGGCCCAGGCCGCCGTTGGCCACCGTGTCGGTGATGAAGTAGAGCAGGATGGCCCGCATCCCGTAGTAGGAGAAGCGCTCCCACATCTCCACGTTGAGCATCCACGGCAGCCCCCGGGGGTGGCCGAACAGGCCGCGATCGTCCTTCGACGGCGTCATGCGCAAGGTGTCGGGCCGCCACCGGCTGGAGATCATCCGGCTGGTTTCGAGATCGTCCTCGACGGGAGTCGGGGTCGTTGACATGAGACTCTCCCTTCCTGTGGTCGGGTGGGACGGGCAACCGGACCGTCACTGTCCGGCACGAACCACAGGTACCCGTGAACCCTACCCCGACCGTGCGGTCGGTCGGGGGAGAATGTCAGAGGAGAACGCGGGAGGAGCTCGTGGCGCTCACGCGGCGGTTGCCGCCTCGACGTCGGCCATCTGCCGCTGCGTCCACGGGGCGACGGCGAACAGGACCAGGGCCATCAGCAGCGTGGCCACCCCCAGGCCGTAGTAGTAGGTGGAGTCGGAGACGTCCTCGGTCTGGGCGATGATGAACCCGGCGACGCCCTGCCCGGCGGCGACGCTGAGCCACCACAGCCCCATCGCCTGGGAGGCGAAGCTCTTGGGGGCCAGGGTCGTCGTCGTGGCCAGGCCGACCGGGGTCAGGAAGAGCTCGGCCACGGTCTGGATGACGTAGACCAGCACCAGGAACCACCAGGGGGACAGGTCCTGCCCGCCCGGCCAGATCTGGAAGCCGTAACCCAGCATGAGTGCCGAGAGCCCGACGATGAGCACCGCGATGACGAACTTCATGATGGTCGAGGGGAACCTGCCGGCCCGGCGGGTGAAGAGCATGCCGATCAGCGGGGCCAGGAGCACGATCGCCGCCGGGTTGACCGACTGGTAGGCCTCGGCGGTGGTCGACCAGTCGAAGAGGGGCAGCCGCAGGTCCGTGTTGGACTCGGCGAAGGTGGCCATCTTGCCGGCGGCCTGCTCGGTGATCATGAAGAACAGGACCGCGCCGATCCACAGGGGGATGTAGGCGCGCAGGTGGGTGCGCTCGCGGGTGGTGACCCTCGGGGAGCGGAACATGACCACGAAGTAGGCCACCGCGGCGCCGACCGGGACGAGCAGGCCCGCCGTGGCAACGGTGTCCACCAGGCTGCCGGTGATGGCCTGGAGGAGCGCCACGAGCACGCCGATGGCCACCAGCACCCCGAGGGATCCCAGCAGGAGGCGCTGGCGCTCCTCGGGGCGGATGGGGTTGGGGACGGTGAAGGCGAAGGCTGAGAGCTTGTGTCGCCCGTAGACGAAGGCCGCCAGGGCGAAGGCCATGCCGACGGCGGCCGAGGAGAAGCCGGCGTGGTAGCCGTAGTGGTTGCGCAGCCACCCGGTCAGCAGGGGAGAGGCGAAGGCGCCGACGTTGATGGACATGTAGAACAGCTGGAAGCCGGCGTCGCGGCGGATGTCGTCATCGTCGTAGAGGCCCCCGACGATCGTCGTCAGGTTCGGCTTGATGAAGCCGGTGCCCACGGCCACCAGGATGATGCCCAGCCAGGAGGTGGCCACCACGGGGATGGACAGGCAGATGTGGCCGGCCATGATGACCACCCCGCCGTAGAGGGTGGACAGCCACGGTCCGATGACCCGGTCGGCGAAGATCCCGCCGGGGATGGCCAGCAGGTAGACGGCCGTTCCGTAGAGCGCGAGGACGACCTGTCCGGAGTTGTCGCTCAGGCCCAGGCCGCCGTTGGCGACCGTGTCGGTGATGAAGTAGAGCAGGATGGCGCGCATCCCGTAGTAGGAGAAGCGCTCCCACATCTCCACGTTGAGCATCCACGGCAGCCCCCGGGGATGGCCGAAGAGCCCACGGTCCTGCCTCGACGGCGTGGTGCGCAGGGCGGCGGGCCGCCACCGGCTGGAGATGAGGCGCCCGGACTGGGCGGCATCCTTCTCAAGGTCGTCCTCAAGGTCGTCGACCGTTGCTGTCGACGCTGACCTGGAACCTGACGTGGTGCCTGACGTGGACTGTGCCATGGCGCTGTCCCTTCCTGTGGGCGGTGGCGGGGCGGGCCGACCGCGGTGATCCGATCCAGGGCGCCGGGCGGTCCATGGCACGCGCAGAACGCGGAGGAAGGTCCAGACCTGTCGCCGACAAGATATGTGGTTCTCCCGCGACGATAGCGGGCGAACTGTTTCCGGCATGCTTCCGGCGCTGGCAGCGAGCCGGTGGCCCCGGGGAGCGACCGCTGGGGTCGTCTCCCCGGGGCCACCGGGTGCCGCCGCCGAGGGCGGCCAACAGGGATTCCTCCGCGCGGCGGAGGGCAGGGGGAGGGCTGGTCAGGGCCGGCCGATACAGGCGGGTCCCGACTGATCGCTCCGGCCGGGGCTCAGCGGGCGACGGCGTCGGCTGCGGCCTTGACCTGCGGGCGCACCGGGGTCAGGCGGGTCAGCTGGGTGACGTGACGCGGCTCGAGCTCGTCCAGGCTGGAGACGCCCAGGAGCTTCATGGTGCGGATGACCTCGTCGGAGAGGATCTCGATCATGCGGTCCACGCCCTCGCGGCCGCCGGCCATGAGCCCGTAGAGGTAGGCGCGGCCCACGAGCCCGAACTTGGCGCCCAGGGCGATGGCGGCCACGACGTCGGCGCCGTTCATGATGCCGGTGTCGACCATGATCGTGGCGTCCTTGCCGACCTCGCGGACCACCTCGGGCAGGAGTCGGAAGGGGACGGGGGCGCGGTCCAGCTGGCGCCCGCCGTGGTTGGACAGCAGGACGCCGTCGACGCCCAGGTCGATGAGGCGCTTGGAGTCCTCGACGGTCTGCACGCCCTTGATGACGATCTTGCCGGGCCACATGGAGCGGATGACCTTGAGGTCCTCGTCGCTGATGGTGGGGTCCATGGCGGCATCGAGCAGCTCGCCCACCGTGCCGCCGGTGGACTTCAGGGAGGCGAACTCCAGCTTGGGGGTGGTCAGGAAGTCGAACCACCACCAGGGGCGGGGGATCGCGTCGATGACGGTGCCGGCGGTGATCTGCGGCGGGATGGAGAAGCCGTTGCGCTTGTCGCGCAGGCGGGCCCCGGCCACGGGGGTGTCGACGGTGAACATGAGGGTGTCGAAGCCGGCGGCCGCGGCGCGCTCGACCAGCCCGTAGGAGATCTCGCGCTTGCGCATGACGTAGAGCTGGAACCAGTTGCGCCCGCGGGGGTTGGCGGCCTTGACGTCCTCGATGGAGGTGGTGCCCAGGGTGGACAGGGTGAAGGGGATGCCGGCGGCGCCCGCGGCCCCGGCCCCGGCGACCTCGCCCTCGGTCTGCATGAGCCGGGTGAATCCGGTGGGGGCGATGCCGAAGGGCATGGCGGAGGGGCCGCCGAGGATCTCGCAGGAGGTGTCGACGTCGACGGCGGGGTGGAGGATGTCGGGGTGGAACTCGATGTCACGGAAGGCCTGGCGGGCGCGGCGCAGCGACACCTCGCCCTCGGCGGCGCCGTCGGTGTAGTCGAAGGCCGCGGCCGGGGTGCGCCGCTTGGCGATCTTGCGCAGGTCCCAGGTGGTCAGCGCGGCGTCGAGGCGTCGGCGCTTGGGGTTGAGCTCGGGCGTCTTGAAGTGCAGCAGCTCGAAGATCTCGCTCGGGTTGGGAAGCTGACGCTTGACCATAGGAACCTCATCAGTGAGTCGGATTCTGGACGCTCCGCGGCGCGAAGCGATCGTGAGCACGGCCGGCCCCCATGGCTCAGCCCTGAGGCCCACGAACCACCTCATGCTATGGGACAAAGGTCACCAAAGCAAGGTAAGCCTTAGCAATCCTTGCAATGGCGGGAAATAGTCGGTTTCTCCGCACGGTGGTCCCCGCCGGTGCGGTGGGGTTGCTCGCCGGCGGGGTGGGGTCCGTCCGCCGTCGGGGACATTTCACGCGGCCGGGGACCTTTCTCGCCGGGCGGGGACGTTCGACGCCGTCGGGGACGGAGTTCCTGCACCCGTTCGCGTGAGATGTCCCCGCCCAGACGGAATTGTCCCCGTTCGCGCGGAATGTCCCCGGCCGAGCGGGGTTGCTGCCTGTTTCTATTCGGCCGACGGGGCGGACGGATCCGGTTAGAGTCGGGTCACGGATCTGTCGTCGCCGGGTGGTGCCCCGGGGAAACGGAGGAGGCGATCTTATGCGTCGTCGTTTGTTCGTATCGGTCTCGGTACTCGCAGCCGCTGGTGTTCCTGTGGTGGCCGCCTGCTCGCGCTCGTCGAGAAGGGCGGCAGTCGGCAGCTCGGCCTCCGGCTCGGGGGCGACGGGAATGAGGACCCCGGCGGACCCGATGCAGTGGCAGAAGCTGGACGGCCGTGTCATGGGCCAGCATGTGGCCGTCGAGGTCTCACCCCTGGTGAGGTTCGAGGGCCGGGGGATGATGCTGGCGCTCAAGGCGACACGTGCCGCCGACGACGCCGCGGTCAAGGACGTCGAGGACACCACGAGCTACTCCGAGGCCGAGGAGAGGAACGAGTTCTCTCCCTGGCTCTATATCGGGGCCTCGGACGTCATCGGTGGGCTCCTGCTCCTCGACCCCGAGAAGATGACTGTGCTCGGAAGCCTTGGGGCTCGACGATCTGGGGGTGAGGGCGGAACGGATTCCGGGCTGAAGCCGGGCGACTCGGAGACCTCCTACGTCTTCTTCCGACTCGTCGACGGAGACCAGATCACGGTGTTCGTGCCCTGCTGCGGGGTCGCCACGGTCGGCATCCTTGACAAGGACCAGGCCACCAAGGCCGGGTTCGATCAGAAGGTCATCACGGAGGCGGAGCGTGCAACCCCGGACCCCAGCCGAGCAGCCGAGTCCACTGACAAGGGAGCGGTGCCGATCGAGCGTTACAGCCGCTCCTTCGACGGCTCCACCAGTACTCTCAAGAACACTCAGAGAGTCACCGTCACTCTCAACAGCGACGTCACCTTTGCTTCGGACTCGGCTGATCTGACTGCGGCGGCCGAGGCTCAGCTGCAGACCGTGGCCGGGCAGCTGAGCCAGTACCCCGACGGTGGGAGCCTGACCATTGTGGGGCACACCGATGACGTCCAGGACGATGCTTATAACCAGGCCCTGTCCGAGCGGCGCGCCAATGCGGTCAAGACCCGTCTGGAGCAGATCACCAGCCTGGACAAGTGGCAGTCCTCCGTCTCCGGAAAGGGCGAGTCCGAGCCGCTCATTGCAGACACCACCCCCGAGGCCCGGGCCGCCAACCGGCGCGTGGAGATCACCCTCACCCCCACTGGCGGTGTCAAGACCTCCCCGTCGTCGTCGAGCTCGTCGGCCACATCCTCTCCCAGCGCTCAGAACGTGGTTGGCAAGGGGCCTGATGGGCTGACCCTCACCACCTCCACCGGCGCGCAGGCGACCATCACGCTCGATCACGTCACGAGAGCAGGGGGTCTCCTGCTCGGAGAGCTCCTCGTCACCAGCGGAGCCGGCGGTAACGGCACGGCTCTCTCGGTCTGGGTGGGTGATCCGGCCAAGTCGTGGTCCAATGCCCGCGGCGAGGACGACAACGCTCTGGGTATCTGGTACGCCGCCGATGGGCTCGCCCTCTTGGGGGACGGCGAGCACATCTACCCCGCCGACTACCAGCCCCCTGGCTCCAAGGCCCACTGGCCCATCACCTCGCTCCACCTCGACTATGGGCTCAAGGAGGGCGCATCGGCCAAGATCTGTGTGGCATGGCCCGATCCTGGAGGCGACACCGTCACCCTCGACCATCAGGGAAACGACGGACGAAACTACGCCTACCGGCTCACCGACATCCCTGTGAAGGACAGCTGAGCCGGCCGGGGACCTTTCTCGCTGGGCGGGGCCGTTCGACGCCGTCGGGGACGGAATTCCTGCACCCGTTCGCGTGAGATGTCCCCGCCCAGACCGAATTGTCCCCGTTCGCGCGGAATGTCCCCGGCCGGGTAGGGCTGCTACCTGTTTCGGCTGCCGGGGGTCGTCACGAGACCCTCAGAACCGTCTTGCCGACCGACGTCCGCCCCAGCAGCTCGCGCACGGCCTGTCGGTACTCGCCCCAGGGGCGCGTCCGCCCGACATTGGCCTCGAGCTCACCGGCCGCCACCATTGCCAGCAGCCGCGACAGCGCCCGCCCGCTGACATCGGTGCACACGAAGGCCTCGATCCGGGCCCCCGGCGCACGACGCCGCATTGCCTCGACGTCGATGAGAGACGCCCGGCCGGAGGCGTGGCCCACATTAAGAATGAGCGCGCCGGGCGCCACCATCCGACAGGCGGCCGCGAGCGCCTCCCCGCCGACCGTGTCGATCACCCCGTCGAAGCCGACGCTGTTCGTCCCGGTCTCCGCAGCCCCGTCTGCCCCCGCGGCACCTGCATCCTCTGCGGCCTCCACGGAGCC
Source organism: Actinomyces sp. ZJ308 (assembly GCF_011752065.1). Taxonomy (GTDB): domain Bacteria; phylum Actinomycetota; class Actinomycetes; order Actinomycetales; family Actinomycetaceae; genus Actinomyces. The sequence goes on along the minus strand of NZ_JAAIJY010000023.1, from coordinate 14,921 downwards.
GGCAACCCGGTCGGCGCCGAGTCTCCTGGCGTGCTCCTGACGCTCGACCGAGCGGGCAACGGCCGTCACCGCCGCTCCGGCGCGCTTGGCCAGCTGGACGGCGTAGCCTCCGACCCCTCCCGCCGCCCCGGTGACCAGGACGTTCCTGCCGGCCAGCCCGCCCAGCGCGGCCTGAAGCGTGTCCACGGCCTGCAGGGCCGTCAACCCGGCCCCGGGCAGGGCGGCGGCGTCGGTATCGCTCACGGTGGGCGGAACCTCCGCGAGGCTGTCGCAGGGAACCACGGCCCGCTCGGCCCAGGTGCCGTGAGGGCTGGTGAAGGCCACCCGGGTCCGGGCGGGCAGGCGTCCGCTCGGGTCGTGGAGCAGGACGCCGACCCCGTCGGCGCCCAGGACGGTGCCCGGCCGGGCCAGCTCCCCGTAGGCCAGGCCCCCGAAGTTCAGACTCACGGCGACGACCTCCACGACGGCCTCGTCGGGCCCCGGCCGCGGAGCGGGCACCTCCCGCATCTCCATGCCGGGCCCGGCCTGGGCGGCGTCGCGACTGCCGGCGTCGTCGGCGCCGGTTCTCACGATCGCCCGCATACCTGTCCTTTCCCGAGAAGTTCTGAGAGGCCCGTCCTCATAGGGAACCGGTTCCTGACCGCACCGCTGGACCTGCGAGCCCGCCTAAGCCTGCCGGGGACCGCTGGCCAGGGCCCGCAGGCGCGCCCGGGCGCCCTCGCGGCGCAGGGCGCTCAGCTCCTCGATGAAGGTCCGCCGGAAGCGCTCATCGGTGGCCAGGTCCCCGAAGACGCCCTCGTGGGAGATGAAGGCCGTGTCGTGGCCGGCCCTCTGCGCGGCCGCCAGGGGCACCAGCTCGTCGGCCAGCGGGTCGTCGATGACGATCTCCTCGCCGTTCTCGTCGATCCCCTCCTCGCCCAGCGCCCACGCGGCCACCATCGCCGTCCCCAGGCGGATCGGCCCGCCGGTGGTCAGGTTGTCGCGCACCGTGCCCAGGACGAACTTCGGCATCCGGCTGGAGGCATCCTGTGCCAGGCGGAAGAGCGTGTCCGCGATCGCCTCGTTGGTGAAGCGCCTGAAGAGCGTGTCCACGTAGTCGTCCAGATCGATCCCCGGCACCGAGCGCAGCGTGGCCCGAGCCTCGCGCTCCAGGTAGGCCCGCACCCAGGCGGCGATGTCCGTATCCGCAGCGGCCTCGTGGGCGAACTCCATCCCCAGCAGGCGCCCCCAGTGGGCCAGCCCCTGGTGGGAGGCGTTGAGCAGGCGCAGCTTCATGAGCTCGTAGGGGATGACGTCGTCGACCATCTGCACCCCGACCTCCTCCCAGGGTGGCCGGCCGGCGGGGAAGTCGTCCTCGAGCACCCACTGGGTGAAGGGCTCGCAGACCACCGGCCAGGCGTCCTCGACGCCGAGCCCGCGACGAAGCTCCGCGATGTCCGTCTGCGTGGTCTGCGGGGTGATCCGGTCGACCATGCAGCTGGGGAAGGCGACATTGCCATCGATCCAGTCGGCCAGCTCCTGGTCGCTCATGGCGGCCTGCGAGACGACCGCCGTGCGCGCCACCGTCCCGTTGCCGGGCAGGTTGTCGCAGCTCATCACCGTGAACGGCTCGATCCCCGCCTCCCGACGTCGCCGCAGCGCCTCGACGATGTAGCCGAAGGCCGTCGTCGGCTCGCCCGGGTGCTCGGCGTCGTGGACGGCGCCGGGGCTGGAGGTGCGGAACTCGCCGGTGGCGTCGTCGACGTTGTAGCCGCCCTCGGTGACCGTCAGCGAGACGATCCGGGTGCCCGGCGCGCTCATGAGGGCCAGGACGGCCTCGGGGTCGTCGGGGGCGAAGAGGTAGTCGTGGATCGAGCCGATGATCGCCGGCTCGTGCTGCCCGTCGGGGTGCTGGAGGACCAGGGTGTAGAGGTGGTCCTGGCCGGCCAGGGCGTCGCGCATCCGCGCGTCCCCGGGCAGCAGGCCGACGCCGCAGATGCCCCAGTCCAGGCATCCTCCTTCCGGGGCGCCGGCCTGGCTCCGCCGACGCATGAGCTGGTCGAGGTAGGCGGCCTGGTGGGCGCGGTGGAAGCCGCCCACACCGATGTGGACGATCCCGGTGGTGACGGCGGAGCGGTCGTAGTCGGGGGCCAGTCGGGACTCAGTCAATGAGGTGGTCATGGGTGTTCCTTTCTACTGTCATAACCAGTGAACAACGCGAAGGTGGGAAACGAGTAAGTGAATGTCGTCAGGGTCGGCGGGTGACACCAGTCGGTGGGCGTCGACGGGCTTCAGTGGGCTTCAGTGAGCCGCTGAGCCGGCCGGCTCCGGATCGTCGTCGTGCACCTGGGCCTCGCCGTGGAGGACGCGGGCGTTACCGGGGAGCCTGAGCCAGAACAGGATGAAGAAGGACAGGACGTAGATCCCGGCCAGCGCCATGCCGGGGCCGAGGTAGCCGGCCGCCGTGTTCTCGTTGCTGATGAACAGGGCCACAAGACCGGGGCCGACGAAGGTCCCCAGACCCGCCCCGAAGTTGAGGATCGCCAGGGCGTTGCCGGTCTCGCCCTTGGCGTGGGCCATGATGAGAGGCGTGGTGGGCACGTGCGCGCTCAGGCCGATGCCGACTCCGGCCATGCCCAGGGAGATCAGCCAGAAGTTCGGCCCGGCCACCATCGGGATGAAGTACAGGTAGGCCAGGGACACGGCGGTGACGGGGGTGGCCACCCACTGGAGGGTGTTGCGCCAGCCGAAGCGATCGCCCAGGACGCCCCAGACGACGTCGCCGATGACCGCGACGACCCCGAAGATCGTGAAGGTCAGGATCGCGCGCGACTCCTCCATGCCGTAGACCTTCTGCAGGTAGACGATGTAGTAGACCTGCATGCCGTACTGACCGGCCAGGTTGATGACCTTGACGATCCCCATCAGGGAGACCTTGGGGTGGCGCCACAGGACGGAGACGGCGTCGCTCAGTGAGGTGAGCACGGAGATCCCCTTGGTGTGGGAGGCCGAGGCGTGCCCTCGCAGGAACAGCAGCGTGGCGGCGCCTCCGACGGCGGCCAGCACCCATCCGAACCACAGGGTGGCGATGTGGCCGAAGACGGGCAGCATCTGGGCGGACAGGTAGGAGCCGATGATCTGCATGCCCAGGGAGAAGGCGAACCAGAACCAGCCGGAGGCCGAGGACTGACGCTCGGGCGGGGTGACCATCATGACCCAGGTGAGGAACCCGTAGGCGAGCATCGGGTAGCCGAAGCCGCGCATCCCGTAGGTGATGTACACCAGGGCGATGTTCTGGCTGGGAAGCGCCACGGCGATGAAGAGCGCGTCGAAGATGAGGAAGGAGACCACTCCGATGAGCATCACCTTGCGCGGACCGATCGCGTCGCACAGCGCGCCTGAAAGGAAGGCCGCGACGGCCACCATGACGCCGTAGGTGGTGACGATGCGAGAGGCGGAGTCGACGGCGAAGCCGACCGTCTCGCTGGAGAGATAGTTGGTGATCCACACGGCCTCGATGCCGTCGCCGATGACGAAGATGATGACGGCGAGGAAGCCCCCGGCCAGGTCTGTGGGGAACCCGGTCCTCTGGATGAGTGTGATGACTGGATTTCTGCTGGACATCACGGCCCTTTCGATGACTGTCCCGGCCCGACACCCTTGTGCGGGCCGCTGTATCCAGCATGAAGCCGATCCGCGTGGCTCCCTAGCCCGTTTCCGTGCTGCGAGTGACCGGTTGGCGCCCGTTTCCCGACCGGCGACGGTCGGCTTCTTGAGGCGCGCGTCCCCCGGAGGGGGCCGCGTGACGGCTGGTCGTGGGGCTCAACGGATCGAGCCTGTCCGGATGCTGGAAGCGCCCTCCGGTGCGGGGCGGGTGGGTTGACGAGCGTGCGGTGACTGTTGTGCGAGGACCGGGCCTCGGTGGGGAGTCTCCGACAGGGCCGTCGCCGGTGCCTCAAGGCCCCGCGCACGGTGCGGCCGCGCAGGCCCGCCGCAGCCCAGACGCAGCGCGGCCTACACCCGTACGATCTCGGGGCCGAGGACGGCGAAGCGTCGGGCGGTGGACTCGCGCAGCTCGCGCCCGGTGATGAGGCACTCCATGTCGCGGACCCGTCCGAATCGGGTGAAGGTGGAGCGTCCGAACTTCTCGTGGTCGCCGACGAAGATCCGGCGTCGGGAGACACTGATGATCGTCTCCTTGATCGCTGCGACGGCCGGGTCGGGCGTGGTCAGCCACCCCTCCTCGGTGACGCCGTTGGCGCCGACGAAGGCCAGGTCCGGCTCCATCGCACCGAGCATTCGCTCGGCCCAGTGGTCTACGACGCCGAAGGTCCCGCCCCGCAGCCGGCCGCCGACGACGTAGACGGTCAGGTTCGGGACCGCCACCATCTCCATGGCCGTGGGCAGGGCGGTGGTGACGACGGTCAGTGGGCGATCAGTGGGCAGGGCCCGGCCGATGAGCAGAGGCAGGTATCCCTCGTCGATGACGATGGTCTTGGCCTGGCCGATGCGGGCCACGGCCTCGGCGGCGATTCGCAGCTTCTCCTGCGTGGAGTGCTCGGCACGCTCCTGCTGACCGGTCTCGAAGGAGCCGGAGTCGACGGCGCGGATGGAGCCGTAGGCTCGCACGATCTGCCCGGCCTCCTCCAGGCGGCGCAGGTCGCGGCGGATCGTCTCGGGGGAGACCCCGAAGCGCTCGGGCAGGTCGGCCACGGCCAGGGAGCCGCGATCGCGGGCCAGGGCCACGATGCCGGTCCGCCGGGTGGATGCGTCCTGCTGGTTGCGCGCCCGACCGGCACCCGCCTCCCGCTGCGAGGCGGGCCAGGCGCCGGTCAGGCGGTCGTTGGTGGGCATTTCTCCAGTGTCTCCCGGTGGTCCCTCGTTGTCTCCGGATCGCCTCGAGGCGGTCTCAGTGACGGCCCTCAGTGCGCTACGACGACGCGCAGGTTGCGCGGGCCGTGGACGCCGTTGACGCGCACCAGCTCGATGTCGCTGGTGGCCGAGCCGCCGGCGATCCAGGTCATCGGGCGCGTGGGGTGCTCGCCCAGGACGTCGACGGCCTGCGGCACCGTCGGCACGATCGACTCGCGCTCCAGGACCACGACGTGCTTGTCCGGCACCAGGGAGATGGCCCGGCGGCCCTGGTCGGGCTCGCCGTCGAGGATGATCGTCCCCGAGATCGAGACGCCCACGCGCGAGCAGGTCACCACGGCGTCGATCTCGTTGAGGTCGAGGGTGGCGATCGCCGCCTTACGGGAGTCCTCCACCACGGTGCGCCCACCGCGGGCGGCCGCCTCCTTGTAGACCTCGGGCAGGCCGTCGGGCACGACGACGGTGCGCGCCTCGCCGAGCAGCTCGTCGATGGCGTCCAGGATCGCCGCGTCCTTAGGGGCGACGATCACGCCGGCGGAGTAGTCCTCCAGCTTCTCGATCATCTCGTCGACCACGGGCTTGGAGCCCGGAGGGTTCTGACCGGCGCGGATGTAGTTGCGGGGGACGGGTCCCACCGGCCGGGTCTGGGACCGCGAGATCGCGTCGCGGGCACGGGCCAGGATCGCTGACTTGGCGTCCATCACAGCTCCTCCTCACTGGTCGAGCCGGCCGGGGCCTGGGACGCGGTGCCCGGGGCGACCGGCTCGGGGTTGACGATGGCCGAGCGCGCGTCCAGCGCGGCCGGGGCGGGCTCGCCGTCGGCCGCCGCGCTGCCGGGCACCGGCCCGGTGGCCGCCTCGCCGGGAGGCGGCGGATCGGCCGGGAACCCGTCGCCGGCGTCGTACAGGTGGCCGGCGGCCCCGTTCACCGGAGTCTCGCCGTCGGGGTGGGTGCGCCGCCACCACTGGCGGAAGGTCTCCGAGGGCGCCACCGGCAGGTCGCGCGCCCCGGTCCACAGCGAGGCCGGGAAGGGCAGGGCCCCGATCTTGCCCTCCTTGCCGCCCAGCAGCGCCGAGGCCTTGACCGTCTCCGAGGCCGCCGCCCACAGCGAGCTCTTCGACATCACCGGCGCCGAGACGTTCATCGCCACGTCCCACACGTCGGGCACCGCGCGGCGCTTGACGTCCACCGAGCGGGCCCGCAGGTGGATGAGGATCGTGGGGATGTCGATCTTGACCGGGCACACCTCGCCGCAGGCCCCGCACAGGGAGGAGGCGAAGGGAAGGGTGTGGACCGGGTCGTCGTCGGCCAGCCCCTGGGTGAGCTGGGGGGTGAGGATCGAGCCGATCGGGCCGGGGTAGACCGAGCCGTAGGCGTGCCCGCCGGTGTGCTGGTAGACCGGGCAGATGTTCATGCACGACCCGCAGCGGATGCAGGCCAGCGCCTGGCGGCCCACCGGGTCGGCCAGGGTCTTGGTGCGCCCGTTGTCCATGAGCACCAGGTGGAACTCCTTGGGGCCGTCGCCCTCGGTGACGCCGGTCCACATGGAGGTGTAGGGGTTCATGCGCTCGCCGGTGGCCGAGCGCGGCAGGAGCTGGGAGAAGATCTCCACGTCCTGGAAGCGGGGCACCAGCTTCTCGATCCCCATGAGGGTGATGAGCGTGTCCGGCAGGGTCAGGCACATGCGCCCATTGCCCTCGGACTCGAAGATGGAGACCGTGCCGGTCTCGGCCACGCCCATGTTCGTGCCGGAGACGGCCACCGAGGCGTGCAGGAACTTGTTGCGCAGGTGGGAGCGGGCCGCGGCCGTGAGCTCCTGAGGGTCGTCGGAGAGGTCGTCGGGGGCGTCGTCCATCCGGTCCAGGAAGATGCCGCGCACCTCCGAGCGGTTGCGGTGGATGGCGGGCACGACGATGTGCGAGGGCATGTCGTCGGCGAGCTGGACGATCATCTCGGCCAGGTCCGTCTCATGGGCCGTGATGCCCCGGTCGGCCAGGTACTCGTTGAGGTTCGTCTCCTGAGTGGCCATCGACTTGACCTTGACGACGTCGTCGACGCCCTTGGAGGCGATGATGCCTGCGATGATCCGGTTGGCCTCGGCGGCGTCGCGCGCCCAGTGGACGATGCCGCCGCGCGCGGTCACGTTGGCCTCGAACTGCTCCAGCAGCTCGGGCAGGCGCGAGGCCACCTCGAACTTGACGGCCTCGGCGGCGTCGCGCAGGTCCTGCCAGTCGGGCATCTCGGCCACGCGCTGGGCGCGCTTGGAGCGGATGGTGCGGGTGGCGTGGCCCAGGTTGCGGCGCATCTGGGTGTTGGCCAGCGTCTTGTGGGCGCCCTCGGGGAAGGTGGGCCCCCAGCGCAGCGTGTTCTCAGGCTGCTCGACGTCGGTGCGCCATCCGCCCGTGTGGGGCATGCCCAGGAATACCTGTGTCATCGTGCCACCGCCTGCGCGTAGTGGGAGGTCTCGGTGTGCTGGACGTACCTGGGGGCGAAGGAGATGTTGCCCTCGAAGGGGGCGTCCTTGGTGGAGGCCAGGATCTCGGCCAGGTGCATGATGCGCACCCCGGAGTTGACGCGCGACAGGCCGCCGCCGATGTGCATGAGGCAGGAGTAGTCGCCGGTGCACAGGACCTCGGCGCGGGTGGACATCACGTTGCTCATCTTGTCGGCGAGCATCGCGGTGGAGGTCTCGGAGTTCTTCATGGAGAAGGTGCCGCCGAAGCCGCAGCAGACCTCGGCATCGGGCAGGTCGATGAGGGTGAGGGCCTCGACGGCCTTGAGGAGGCGGTAGGGGCGGTTGGCGACCTTGGCGATCCGCAGCGAGTGGCAGGTGGGGTGGTAGGTGACGGTGTGCGGGAAGTAGGCGCCCACGTCCTCGGTGCCCAGGACATCGATGAGCAGCTCGGTGAGGTCGTAGGTGTGCGCGGCGATCTGCTCGACCCGCTTGGCCAGGGCGGTGTCTCCCACGTGCTCGGCCACGAGGCCCTGCTCGTGGCGCACCGCGCCGGTGCACGAGCCCGAGGGGATGACGATGGCGTCCCACTCGCCGTCGAGCACGGGGGAGAAGGTCTCCACGTGGTTGCGGGTGATCTTGGCGGCCTGCTTGAAGTAGCCGGTGTTGGCGTGCATCTGGCCGCAGCAGACCTGCCCCTCGGGGAAGCAGACCTGGTGGCCGAGCCGCTCCAGGATGGTGACGGTTGCCTGCGCTGCCTGCGGGAACATGGTGTCCGCAAGACAGGTGGCGAAAAGGGCGATTCGCACGATATGCCTCCACGACGTCGTAGGTGCCAGTGTCTTCACGAGGGCCGACCCGGACTGCCTGCGTCAGGGCGGGATCTGCTGCGGCCTCGGCTGTGCCTCAGGCTACGGCCCGACGACGCAGGTCATCTGACAACCTCGGGCTCCCGGCCGGTTAGTCCCGTTTCTCGGGGTGGGTTTTCCGGTGGGATGACGCAGTTCCGGGCGGAGTGGATGGGGCCCGGAAGGGCGGTTGCCGCAGGGTGTGGGAGGTAGGTCCCAGGGCGTTATTGCGTCATGGGTCACTGTTGTTATCTGCTCCGAGACCTCAGTCCCGGCCTTTGTGGGCCGCGCCTTGCCTGCCTCAGGACTCGATGTCGTCGTCGGAACGGCTAACCCACCAGGCCCAGACCGGCTGCGCTGCGCCAGGCCAGGTGGATGCCGAGGATCGCCGCGACCCACAGGAGGGTGACCTTGGCCTCGTGCTCCAGCCTGGGCGCGATCCTGGCCAGCCGCGGCAGAAAGCGCTGCCCCAGTGCGTCGGCCAGCGTGAGCAGGATGAGGGCGGGTGCGATCATGACCAGGCAGTACAGGACCAGGGTGGCGATCTGTGTCGGCCACGACGTCGGCGAGGCGGCGATGATTCCGGTCGCCGCGATGTAGGGGACCATGGTGGCCGCCTCGGCCAGGGACGCTCCCAGTCCCAGGAGGATCATCGCCCTGGTTGAGGTGGGAGTGGGGCGGCTTCCCAGGGAGTCGGTTCCGGGCTCGGGTTTGACCGGGTCGGGGCCGAGGATGCCGAAGGCTGCCAGCGCCACCCCGATCACGAGGGTCGCCCACTGGGCCGCCTGGGTCTGGGCCAGGCGCGCCACGGTGGAGCCGATCAGGTCGAAGCCGGCGACCAGGGCGATGCCCAGGCCGAGGTACACCAGGCACACGGTGGACAGGTAGACGGCCATGGGGCCGCGCTCCACGCGGCGGCTGCGCACGACGAGCGCGATCGGGATGACCAGCGTGCCCAGGCTGGTGGAGTCCAGAAGGGCCAGGCCTGCGAGCGTCGCAGCGTGTTGCATGAGGCGCCTTCCCTTTCTTGCCGAGCGACCATCGTTATACGACCGTACGAGAGTGGTCGTACGATCGTATAAGAGGTGGCTCGTTGAGGCAACCGGCCGTGGAGCATCCGAGGGGTCGCCGGAGCAGGCGCATAGGATGCCGAAGGGTGCCTCAGGCAAGGACAGAGGCGACGGCTGAGACAAAGACGGAGACGCAGAGCGATGGGGGACAGCGCCATGGGCCAGGATGTGGGCCGGGAGGCGGATCGGGACAAGGGCCAGGACAGCGACCAGCGGTCGGTCTTCGAGGCCCCGATGTCGCCGGCCGTGAGCACGACCGCGGAGGCCACCATCGCGATCATCGCCGAGCAGGGCTTCGACCGGGTCAGCGTGCGCAGCGTCGCCGCCCGGCTCGGCGTCGCCCCGGGCACCGTCCAGTACCGCTCGCCGAGTCGACGCGCCCTGCTGACCGACGCCCTCGTCCGCTCCGTCCAGCGTCAGGCCGAGCGCGTGGCCTCCCACCAGGTGGACCCGGCGAAGCCGGAGAGCCTGGTGGGGGCTCTCGCCGAGCTTCTGCCGATCGGGGCGGTGCAGCGTGAGGACGCCGCCGCCTGGGTCGCCTTCGGGGCTGCCGCCTCCACCAGGCCCTGGCTGGCGGCCCCTTACTGGGAGGCGCTTCAGATCATGCGGGCATGGACCGAGGACGTCCTGGACGGCGCCCGGCAGGCGGGCCTGGTGCGCGATGGCCTGTCGCCCGCCAAGGGGGCCCGCCTGGTGACGGCCCTCGTCAACGGGCTGACCCTCGATCTGCTCAACGCCCCGCCGATAGAGCCGGACGAGGTGGTCGGGCACCTGCGCTCGGGGCTTGGTCTGGTCCTGGACGGTCTGTGAGGCCCCTCGATGGTCTGCGACGACGTCGGAGGTGACGACAGTGAGTGCGCCGCGTCCGCGAGCGTCGTCGAGGACGTACCTTCGTGGCGAGGACTGCGCTTTCTCGCAGGTGACTGGGGCCTGGGCCCAGTGGTTTGCGAGGAATCGCAGTCCCCGACCGAGAAGGACGTCCCCGATCCGACGTCGCAGCCCGTAGACGCGTCCGCACCCCCGGACCGTGGAGGATCCGAGGGTGCGGACGTGCAGGAAGCTGTGCTCGGGGCAGCCGGGCCGGCCGGGGCCCTGTAGGAACGGACGGCGGCCGGCGTCGTCGCCTCCGTGACGGGCCGGCTCAGATACCGAGCCCCACCTGCGAGGCCAGGAGCACGAGCGCTCCCAGCACCACCAGCAACCCGATGGAGTAGGGCGCCGCCTTCCTGAGGATCTCGGCGTCCGTGCCGGGGGCGTCGACGGCGGTCGAGGCGATCGCCAGGTTCTGCGGGGAGACGATCTTGCCCAGCCCGCCACCGATCGTGTTGGCGGCCAGCAGGATCCTCGGGTCCAGTCCGGCCCCCTGGGCGGCGGTGGCCTGGAGGTTGGCGAACAGGGCGCCGGCGCTCGTCGCCGAGCCGGCCACGGCGGTGCCCACCCAGCCCAGGGCCGGGGACAGGAAGGCGTAGGCGGCGCCCGTGGCGGCCAGGGCCGCACCGATGGCGGAGGTCTGCCCGGAGAAGTTCATGACGTAGGCCAGGGCCATGACGGCAGCGATCGTCAGGATCGCCATGCGCAGCGTGTAGCAGGTGGTCGCCAGCGTCTTGAATCCCTTGCCCACGCTCATCTCGAACTTGCCGGGCACGGAGCGCGCCGTGTAGATGAAGGTGACGATGATGGCGGTCAGGAAGATCCAGGTACCCGGGTTGGACAGCGTCTGGAGCGTGTAGACGGCGCTCTTGGCGGGCTCGCCATCAGCGGTCACCAGCTGGCCGTAGACGCCGGGCCACTGCACCGGCAGGTCGGTGTCCTTGAAGGCCTCGTTGAGATTGATCCCCAGGGTCCACAGCTTGGTCGCCGCAATGATGACGACCACCAGGATGTAGGGCAGCAGGGCCAGCAGGACGCGCTCGCGGTCGGGGGCGTCGTCGGCGGCCACGTGGGAGCGGAACTCCTCGGGCGTCTTGGGCGTCCACACCAGCAGGAAGATGTAGGAGGCCGCCAGCCCCATCAGGGAGGCCAGCACCGCGGTGAGCTCGTAGGAGATCGAGGGGGTGAAGAAGTGACCGACGCCGGTGGCCAGCCCCGCCACGATCGCCAGCGGCCACAGCTGCCTCACCCCACGCAGCCCGTCGAGGATGAACAGCAGGATGAGTGGGATGAAGGCGCAGAACACCCAGGTCAGGTGGCCCATGGCGGTGGCGACCGTCACCGGGTCCTCGCCCCCGAGTTGGCCTGCGGTGGTGGTGGGGATCGCCATGGCGCCGAAGCCCACGTTGATGGCGTTGCCGACCATGACGACGACGGCCGCCTTGATCTTGGGCAGCCCCAGGGTCGCCACCATGGCGGCGGCGATCGCCACCGGGGCGCCGAAGCCGGCCAGCCCCTCGAGCAGACCGCAGAAGGAGAAGGCCACGATGAGGGCCTGGGCGCGCATGTCGCCCTTGCCGATCGCGTTGAACACGGCCCGCAGGTCCGCGGACCTGCCCGAGACATCGGTGAGGTTGTAGAGCCACACGGCCGCGATGATGATGTAGACGATCGGGACGAATCCCATGGCCATGCCCTGGGTGGCGCTCATGACCGTCATCCCCACCGGCATGTGGAACAGGGCCACGGCGGTGACGGCCGCGACCACCAGGGAGATGATCGCGCACCAGTGGGTCGCCACCTTGAACACACCCATGAGGACGAAGAACACCACCAGCGGCAGCAGCCCCACCGCGGCGGTGAGGTAGACGTTGCCGCCCACGGCGGTGGTCGACGGCGTGAAGGCGGCGGGCAGACCCGCCAGGGCTGGGGCGAGCGGTGCCGGGTGCGCCGGTAGGGCTGACAGGACGGCTGGCGTCATGGCTACTCCACTGTGAGTACTGATGAAGGTCGGCCAGGTCGCGACGGGGCCGGGCTGGCAGCCGCGGTGCTGCTTCCTGGGTACTAAGGCCCAACGATCATGCCACGGAGATGGCGTCTCGTGCACCATGTGGTGCGGTAGGTTCCTGCTTTCGCGCGGAATATCGCGTCAAAGTGACGGATCGTCTCACCGGGGACAACGAGGTCCGACGGCCCACGGCCTGGTATTGCGCGCCCATGTGTGCACTAAAACGGGGAAGGACCTGAACCCTGTTGCGAACGCACGATGGGGCGTCCGCGTGTTCGTAGGGTGGGACGCGCGTTCGTACCCTTTATCCCTCGAACGCGCGACCTAAGGTACGACCGCGGCGGGTCACGTGCCCCCGACCGCTCCGACCGGTTCAGCGCCTGCGGGCCGGGCGGGGCACGAGGCGGGCCGAGTTGAGGATGAAGGCGGACTCGGAGACGACGTGCACCAGGGCCGCGGCCACGGGCCCCAGCACCCCCAGACCGGCAGCGATCATGCCCGCGACGTCGACCACCACCGTGCCCACGAAGTTCACCATGATGATGCGCCGGGCCCGCCGCGCCACCCGCACGGTCTCGACCAGGTCGGTCGGGGCCGAGCCCACGAGCACCACGTCCCCGGCCTCGCGGGCCACGTCGGTGCCGGTGCCCATGGCGATGCCGACGTCGGCGGCGCTCAGGGCCGGGGCGTCGTTGACGCCGTCGCCCACCATCGCCACGCACTTGCCCGCCTGGCGCAGCGAGTGGACGAAGACCTCCTTGTCCTCGGGCAGGAGCCCGGCGCGCACCTGCTCCTCAGCCAGACCGAGCGCGCGGGCCACGTGGCTCGCAGAGGCGGCCGAGTCCCCGGTGAGCATGAGGACCTCCAGCTCCATCTCGCCCAGGTCGTGCACGGCGGTGGCCGCCCCCTGGCGCAGCCGGTCGGTCAGGGCGATCGTGCCCAGGAGCCGGCCGTCGGCCCTGACCTCCACCACGGAGCTGGCCGACGGCGCCTCGGGGTCAGCGTTGCTGGAGGCGATGGCGACGCTGTGAGTCGGCGCGGTTGCCTCCAGGTCCTGGTCCGGTGGATGCACCTGCTCCTTGTGGCGCCCCACCGTGATCCGGCGCCCATTGACGTGGGCGCTCACGCCGGCGCCGGGGGAGTAGGTGACGTCGTCGGGCACCGGCACCGTCAGGTCGCGCACGGCGGCCTCGGTGCGGATGGCCAGGCCGATCGGGTGCTCGGAGTTCCACTCCGCCGCTGCCGCCAGGGCCAGGATCTCGACCTCCTCCGCGCCGGGCTCCGCATCGGATTCCGCGGGGACGACGGACACGACCCGGGGCGCACCCGCGGTGAGGGTCCCGGTCTTGTCCAGCACCACCGTGTCCACCGCCGAGAGCTGCTCCAGGTGGGTGCCGTCCTTGACGAAGGCCCCGCAGCGGGCGGCGCGGGCGATCGCGGCCAGGACCGCCAGGGGCGTGCCCGCGGTCACCCCGCAGGCGCCGGCCACGATGATGACCGAGATCGTGGCGCGCACGTCCCGGGTGACCAGGAAGGTGACGAGGGCCGCCGCCAGCGCCAGGTAGACGATGCGCGCCGCCAGCCGGTCGGCCAGGCGCTGGACCGGCGCGCGAGAGGACTGGGCGTGCCGAACCGCCGCCACGATCCGCCCGTAGGAGGAGTCCTCACCGACCCTCTCGACCTCAAGCTCCAGGGCCCCGCGCGTGATCGACCCGGCCGGAACCCGGTCGCCCGGCCCGACCTGGACGGGCAGGGACTCCCCGGTGATTCGGGACTGGTCGACGTCGGCCCGGCCGGTGCGCACCACGCCGTCGACGGGCACCCGGCCCCCGGGGCTCAGGGCGATGACCTGCCCCGGGCGCACCTCGTCCAGGGGCACCTCGGTGGTCTCGGCAGTCTCGGCGCTCTCCGGGTCAGTCACCACCCGTGCGGTCTGCGGCAGGAAGGACATGAGGTCGGTCAGGGCGTCGCGGCCCCGGTCCATCGACAGGTCCTCCAGCACCTCCGCGCTCAGGGCGAAGACGGTCACGGCCAGCGCCGTCACCCACTCGCCGATCGCCGCGGCCGCCACGATCGCCAGCAGCATCGACAGCTCCATGCTCATGCGCCGCTCGCGCAGGTCCCCGGCCGCCTCGACGATGAGCGGCCAGCAGCCCACCACCAGGGTCGCTGCCCCCACGAGGCCCACCGCCCAGCCGGGGGCGGTGGAGCCGGCGGCCCAGACGCCCAGGACCGCCAGTCCCACCACCGCGATGCGTACGATGTCGGCCCGCTCGATCCGGTCGATGATCCGCTCGCCCGCGCGGACTCCGGTCGCCCCGGCGGCGCCCGAGGGGTCGTCGGACTCGTCGACGGGCAGTGCCGGCGTCGAGGCTGAAGAGGGCTGAGAAGGTGGCTGCGCGATCGGATGAGGGTGGGCGGCGGGCGGATGAGCCGTCATAGGGGACTCCTCGCAACGGGAACGGGGCGGGTCCTCGCAGGTCAGCGGGGAGCACCACCCAGGAATCTACCGATCCGTCAAGGGGGCCGACAGTGTATGTCAGGACTAGGTGTACTTCCCTGTGAGGTTGTGAACGCGGCTGGCGGGGGTTTGGCCGTTCAGGGCGGTGTGGGGTCGGTGGTGATTGTAGTGGTGGAGCCAGGTCTGGTAGGCGGCCTCGCGCTGGGTCTGGCTGGTGTAGGTGTGGGCGTAGGCCCACTCGAGGGCCAGGGTGCGGTTAAAGCGTTCGACCTTGCCGTTGGTCTGGGGCCGGTAGGGGCGGGTGTAGCGGTGCTTGATGCCGGCTGCGGACAGGACCTGGTTAAAGGCCCGTGAGCGGTAG
>NZ_JAAIJY010000022.1 GCF_011752065.1 Actinomyces sp. ZJ308 | reverse complement strand
CAGGTACGGACTCACCCAGCAGATTCTACCGCCGTCTTAGTGCCCCGAAACGACCACCCCACCCCCAGAATCCCAACGAAAAACCCCACTCTGAAACACAAACCACCCCAACCTGTGCAACTCAGGTGCTCTCCACAACACAGCAAACCTAATGTTGCACGTTATTTGAAACAATTAGTTTTTACCATCCTCACCACATTAATGTTATTCAATCAAGGACTTCCCTTGTCTCCCACTCCCCCAACAGCCTCCGCAGCGATTACAACCAATGTGCCGCTCCGGGTGGCCCTGCTCGGAGACTCTTATTCTGCAGGAAATGGAGCAGGACATTACTATGGAGACAAAGAGGCCTACACGAGCTCGCGCAACTGGGCACATAACTATGTGAATTGGCTTAACGACCAGGGGGCCCACGCAACACTAACAAACCTCGCACACAGCGGCAATGTTTCAGACGACGTTCTTAGTAGCCAATTGAGGAAGCTGGATTCGAACACCAATTTAGTGATGTTCACTATCGGTGGGAACGATGTGAACTTTTCCGACATTGTGACACAATGCTTTATGGTCGGAATGAGGGATCCTGCCACCTGTCGACAAAAGATCGATGACGCCAATTCCAAGTTGCCGCAAGTAAAGAAACAAACCCTCGACATTCTTCAGGCGATTGACGACCGTTTAGACGACAACGCCCAGGTGGTAATTGTAGGCTATCCTCGATTATCATCCAAAGACGATTTCACCCTCAGGGACTCCCATGCATTATGGACGGACTCCTACAACGCCGGCGCGGCAGTTAGGGGACTGAGCGACGCGGCAACATCTATTCAATCCGACCTCACTTCTGAATGGAACAATTCACACCCAAGCCTGAAGGTAACCTACGTAGATGGGGTTGTCAATTCCTTCAACGGCCATGAGCCAGATCCTTCATATGTTCTCGTCAATCCCCACCGTTGGATCAACGAATTTCTTGAGACAGAAGGACAAAAAGATCGCCTTGGGAACACTCAAGCCAAGACGAGTTGGGACCCAAACGAATTTTACCACCCAAATCTAATCGGACACGAAGAGATAGCAAAACTCATAGAAGCCAAAATTGGAATTCCGTCTATCGAGAACCCCAAAAGTAATGGCGAGGATATAGATATAGCATTTGTTGTTGACTCCACGGGCTCAATGAGCAATAATGTCGAGGCAGTCCGATCGAAGATCCATTCGATAGCCGAAGAGACGAGCAAAAAGGCATTATCTTATCGTTTCGCGCTCGTCGACTATAAAGATCATCCCCAGTACGATCCCAAAAACTATATGGCCCGAACCGACGTCGACTTCACTTCCGATATATCTACGTTGGATACAGGATTGGGTTCATTAACCTATGATGGGGGAAATATCGGCAACACCAATGCTAGCGTCTACAGCGGCGTGATGCAGGCCGTCAATATGAAGTGGCGCAACGGGGTCAAGAAGATCGTCGTCGTCATCGGTGACGCGCCACCGCGGGATCCGGAGCCAGAAACCGGATACACCGCAGCCTCCGTCGCCAAGGCCGCGTACGAAGTGGATCCGGTCAGCGTATACGGCATTGATACCGGACAACTGAACTCCAGCGATTTCCAGACCCTAGTCACCTCCTCCACCGGTACCACCGCCGTTGCTTCTTCTCCCGACCAGGTCAGCGATCTCGTCAACAAAGCCATCAGCAGCGAGCTCAACAAGCCATTCGCCTGGATCCAAGGCCCTTACGTCGCCAAGGTCGGAGACTCCGTCGATATCGACGCCACGGCCTCCCACGCGGTATCAGGGTCATTGACCTCCTACGAATGGGACTTCAACGGCGACGGAACCTATGAGGAGACCGGCACGTCCCCACGCATCAGCCACATCTTCACCGAGGAGTTCAGCGGCGTCATCGGCCTACACGTCACCCAGTCCGATGGCCAGACCTCCGTCGCCACCACGCAGGTCGACATCACGGACGATGGCGACAACACACCACGTAACCGGGACAACTGCCCCGATGTCAACAACTGGGGGCAGACCGACTACGACAATGACGGTGTTGGCGATGCCTGTGATCCCGATCCCGGCTTCCCCACCCAGGACAAGCCCGGCGTCTGCGTCGTTGGCGAGAACTGCCCGCCGGACGTCGGAAGCCCCAGCGCGCAACCCACATCCGTCCCGAGTGGCGGTTCGGCACCCACGCCGCCCGTCGTTCCTGAGCCCACCAAGGCACCCACCGCCGCCCCGACCACCACCGCCTCACACCGTGCCCTATCCGATACGGGAACCAACGGAATCAGGCTGACGGCCCTGGCGATTCTCGGCATGCTCACCGGCGCCACAGTCCTCCACTATCGGCGCAGGATCACCTCGTGATCGTCTCCGCCATCAGGACCTGATCTCTCGGCTTGTTCGGTCTCTCCGTCGGTGGGGTGCCGCTCTTCTAGGAGCGGCACCCCACCGCCCGGTGCGATCGCGGTACGGTGACCGGATGGATCAGCTCATTACCCCCGCCGTCTGGTGCGACGGCACCGCCGCCGAGGCCGCCCAGTTCTACGCGGACGTCTTCCGCGAGGGCTCCGTCGTCGAGCAGGTGCCCGGGCTCGCGGCCACGGTCAGCATCCACGGTTTTCGGCTCTCGCTCATCAACGGCGACGACCAGTACGCCCCGAACCCGTCGATCAGCTGCATCCTGAACTTCGACCCGTTGCTGTTCGGCGGCGAGGACCTGGCCCGGGCCTACCTCGATGAGCTCTACGAGCGGCTCTCCACCGGAGGCGTGCTCATGGAGCTGGGCGAGTACCCCTTCTCGCCGCGTTACGCCTGGGTCAGCGACCGCTTCGGGATGACCTGGCAGCTCATGCTCACCGACCCGGCTGGCGAGCCGCGCCCCTTCGTCATCCCGTCCTTCATGTTCGGCGGCACCAACCACGCCAACGCCGAGGAGGCTACAGACGCCTGGATCACCCTGTTCGACGACGCCCGCCGCGGAGCCCTGTACCACTACGAGGAGGGCGGGCCGATGGAGGCGGGAGCGGTCATGTTCACCGACTTCACGCTGCGCGGCACCTGGATGTCGGCCATGGACTCGGGGACCTTCCACGACTTCACCTTCACGCCCGGGGTCTCCATGATCGTCTCCTGCCGCGACCAGGAGGAGATCGACCGCTACTGGGCGGGGCTGTCGGCTGTGCCCGAGGCCGAGCGCTGCGGCTGGTGCGTCGACCGCTGGGGCGTCTCCTGGCAGGTCGTCCCCCACAACATCGCCGAGCTCATGGCCGACGCCGCCACGCGCGAGAAGATCCTGCAGATGGGCAAGATCGACCTGACCAGGCTGTAGGCCCCAGAACTCTCCACGACAGTTACGGTGAGGCCAGACGGGCATTTCGTATGACACTTGTCGTATGGAAACCATTGATGGCGTACCGGTCACCGACGAGATGATCCAAGAGTGGGCCGATGAGGCGGAGCGCGGATACGACGTCGAGGCGCTGAGACAGCGGAGTGCCGCTATCGTCGTGGAGCCCACCGATACTGCATGAGACTGGGGTGCTACTGGCCAGGGCATGGGGGTACTCCACGTGGTCCGGAGGCACGTGCAGTGCGGTTAAACCCCGGCCAGTACCACCCGGACCTCGTGGAGTGGGCGCCCGGAAGCGACCGGCGGAGCCGTAGCCCCAGTTCCCTACTACAGACCGCCGGGTCTACGACGTCGACCACCACGGCAGGAGCCCACAAGGAACGCGACGGCCTGTCCGGCACCCCCAACGATGTCCGAATCGGCCACGAGGGCCCTGAGGACCTGAGCCTCAGACCCTGGTGACGCGGTCGAGGCTGGGCACGCCGGCGCGGGTGGCCGGGTACTGGCCGTCGTCGTGCTTGCGCCGGTGCATGGCCACGTAGTGGCGCTCGGTGGAGCCGTCGTAGACCTGACGGGGCCGACCGATCCGCTTGGCGGGGTCGGCGATCATCTCGCGGTACTGGGCGATCCAGCCCGGCAGGCGCCCGAGCGCGAACAGGGGCGTGAACATCTTCGTGGGGAATCCCATCGCCTGGTAGATGAGCCCGGTGTAGAAGTCGACGTTCGGGTAGAGGCTGCGGGAGACGAAGTAGTCGTCGCGCAGCGCCGTCTCCTCCAGCTCCATGGCGATCTCGAGCTTGCGGTCGCCGTCGTCGGAGCCCAGGCGGGTCAGGACGTCGTGGGCGGTCTCCTTGACGATCGCGGCGCGCGGGTCATAGTTCTTGTAGACCCGGTGGCCAAATCCCATGAGGCGGACGCCGTCCTCCTTGTCCTTGACCTTGCGGACGAACTCGGCCGTACTCATCCCCGAGCTCTGGATCGTGTCCAGCATGCGCAGGACCGCCTCGTTCGCCCCGCCGTGCAGCGGGCCGGACAGGGCCCCCACGCCCGCGGCCACGGAGGCGTACATGTTGGCGTCGGCCGAGCCCACGAGGCGCACGGTGGAGGTCGAGCAGTTCTGCTCGTGGTCGGCGTGCAGAATGAGGAGCATGTCCAGGGCCCGCACCACGGCCGGGTCGATGTCGTAGGACTGGTAGGGCATCCCGAAGGTCAGGCGGATGAAGTCCTCGACATAGGAGCGCTGCGGGTCCGGGTAGAGCAGCGGCAGCCCGATGGCGCGCCGGGCGATGTAGCTGATCATCGTGGGCATCTTGGCCAGCAGCAGCACGGTGGCGAGCTCGCGCTCGTAGGGGTCGTGCGGGTTGAGGGTGTCCTCGTAGTAGGTGGCCAGGCCCGCGATCCCCGCCTGGAGGATCGCCATCGGGTGGCCCGAGGAGGGGAAGGAGGTGAAGAAGCTGCGGAAGTCCTCGTGCAGGAGGCGGTGGCGCGAGATGCGTCGCTGCATGCGCTCGAAGGACTCGCGGTCGGGCAGCTCGCCGTTGATGAGGAGGTAGGCGACCTCCAGGAAGGTCGAGGACTTGGCCAGTTCCTCGATCGGGTAGCCGCGGTAGCGCAGGATCCCGGCGGCGCCGTCGATGTAGGTGATCTGCGAGGTGCACGACGCCGTGTTGGTGAAGCCCGGGTCGAGCGTCACCACGCCCGTGGAGCCCAGCAGCTTGGACACGCCCAGGCCGTCGGCGCCGTCGGTCGCCCGAGTGCGCGGCAGCTCAAGGTTCTTGTCGTCGACGCTCAGCAGTCCGGGGCCGTCGACGGCGCCGGGCTGCGTGGGCTCCGTCTGCTCAGCCGGGGCCGCGGCGGGGATGGGGGTGCTCGTCATCATGTCTCCTGGGGCTCGGGGCCGCGCGCATCGCGACGGCGAGGCCTGGGCCCACGGGGGTGTCCGGCGGACCCAGCGCACACTGTACGGGGTGTGCTGTCACGCCGTCGTCTCATTGGTCCGACTCACAGCACGCCGAAGCCTCACCGTCCCATCCGACGTTCCGCCTCCCGACAAAGCTTGATAAATTTATCAACAGCCTCGCGACCGACGCCGAGCAACGGCCTCGATGCCCCAGGAGACCCGACGGACACCTACTTCTTCTGGTCCAGGAGCCAGGTGCGCATCCCGGTCAGCTTGTAGGCGGGCTCGAAGGAGGCCATGTGCTCCATCCTGGCTGTGGGGTTGGCCTCCATGACGGTACCGGCCTTGAAGACGGAGAAGTTGCGCGCCTTGCCCTGGCTAAACAGGGCCTTCGTCTGCTCGTCGAGCTCGGAGGCCGACGCCGTGGCGTCCCACTCCTGCGGCGCGACCGCGAAGTCGACGCCGGCGGAGGTCAGCATCTCCTTGACGGCCTGCTGCCCGGCGAAGGCCCGGTCATCACCGCCGGCGACCTGGTAGACCCAGGTGGCCGAGCCCAGGCCAGTCAGCTGAGTGGGGTCCCACTGGCCGTCGACGAACATGCAGGCCGAGAACATCGTCGAATCCTGAGCCGCCATCACCATGTGCATCATGCATCCCATGGACTGACCGGTCCCGTAGACGCGGCTGGAGTCGATGGCGTACTGCTGCTGGAGCCAGGGAACGAACCGACGGGTGACGTCCATCCAGTCGGTCGTGGTGTACCCGTCGTGGTCGTCGAGGACGACCTCGGGGTAGCACGGGACCACGACCACGCACTTGTGGAGGTCCTGGGTGACCCGGTGCGCCCAGATGAGCGCCCCGTACTGACTCAGCGGTGCGGTCACCTCGCCGCCCACCATGGAGGCGTCGGCGATGAAGTGCACGAGCGGGTAGCTCCCCGAGGCGTCGTACCCCTCCGGCAGGAAGATGTTGAACGGCAAGGACTTCCCGGTCTCCGAGTCACTGTAGGAGGACTGGGTGAAGGAGGACGCCAGAGGCGTGAGCTCATCGATCGTCGGCACCTGGCCCGAGGTGCTCGTACTGGAGGAGGCATTCGACCCGTTCGACGTCGTCGAGCCTCCCGCTGATGAGGATGATGCGGCGGAGGACGTGGTTGTCACGGAGGATGCTTTCGATGAGCACGCACCGAGTGCAAGACCTGCACCCGCAACGGCTCCGGCGGACAGGAGTGCACGGCGAGATGTTCTAATGAATGAACTCATGTTGAGGAGCCTGTCCTATGAACCTAAGAGCAGGTTGAACTCAGACTATGAGGAGACTATGGCTGTGGGCGGCTCAGCCGGCGAAGAGAGCGGCGGCATCGGCGGAGCGCAGGCGCTGCGCGGCGGCCTCCACGCGCTCGTCGGTGTCGGTCAGGCTCATACGCACCCGGCCGGCCCCGGCCTCGCCGTAGAAGTCGCCGGGGGCCACGACGATGCCGAGCTCGGCGAAGGCCGCGACCAGGTCATAGGCACTCATCGAGTCCGGCCCCTTGAGCCACAGGTACAGGCCTGCCACGGAGGCCGGGTCGTTGACGAGCCCGGCGGCGGCCGTGGCCTCCACGAGCACCTCGCGGCGCTCCCGGTAGACCTCCTTCTGGACCTCCATGTGCGCCTCGTCGCCCAGGGCGGCCACGAGCGCGGCCTGGACCGGCGTCGGCACGAGCATCCCGGTGTGTTTGCGCACCTCGGTGACCGCGGCCACGAGGGCGGCGTCCCCGGCGAGGAAGGCCGCCCGGTAGCCGGCGAGGTTGGACTGCTTGGACAGGGAGTACAGGGCGAGCAGACCCGCCCGGCCCGCGGCTCCCCCGACCCGGGGGTCCAGGAGGCTGGGGATCGGCTCGGAGTCCCACGGCGAGTCCCAGGCGAGCTCGGCGTAGCACTCGTCGGAGATGACGACGGCGCCGCGTCCCCTGGCCCAGGCGACGATCCGGGCCATCTGCTCGGCGCTCAGGACGTGCCCGTCGGGGTTGCCGGGGCTGTTGAGCCAGACGACGGCAACGCGCGCGTCGTCGGCGACCTCCCAGGTGTCGGGGTCGGCGTCGGTGTCCACGGGGACGGGGGTGGCGCCCACGAGGCGGGCGCCGACGTCGTAGGTGGGGTAGGCGGCCCGCGGGTGCAGGACGAGGTCACCGGGGCCCACGCCCAGGTGCAGCGGCAGGAGGGCCACGGACTCCTTGGAGCCGATCGTGGGGATGACCTCCTCGTCGCCCAGGCCGGCCACGCCTCGGCGGCGCTCCATCCACTCGATGATGGCGGCGCGCACCACGGGGGCGCCGACCGTCGTCGGGTAGCCGGGGGCGTTGGCGGCCGCGGACAGGGCGGTCCGGGCGATCTCGGGGGTGGGGTCGACGGGCGTTCCCACCGCGAGGTCGACGACGCCGTCGGGGTGCTCGGCGGCGCGCTGCCGGTAGGGGGTCAGCGAGTCCCAGGGGAAGTCGGGCAGGGCGGGGCGGCGGGGCAGGTGGGGGCTGGGGAGGGTCTCGGGTGTCGCGCTGGTGCTCACGACGCCGATTCTTCCTCACTCGCCGGGTGCGCCTCCACCCCCGATGAGGGGGTGCGTCATCCGCGCCGCCCCGCCCCGACCCCGCGATTCAGGGGTGGCGCCAGGCCCAGACATGAGGGCGCGCCACCAGTGGGGTACCGGGCAGCCCGCAGACATGGTCGTCAACCCACTGAAGACGGCCCAGCGGAGACGGTGTTCCATGGGATTGGAGGTCCCAGTGACCGCGTACGACGTGACTTCTCACCGGATGCTGATGAGACCCATCAGGCTCGACGTCGCCCTCGTGCCGGGTTACGGACAAGAACCTGTGGCGATCGGGATGCAGATCAACGACGGCGACACGATTACCGCCGTCAGCCTCGCGGCTCCCAGCGGCACCCTTCTCAGCGGGATGGCCCTCAGGGATCATGGAGGTCTGGACGATGCCGGGGTCGGACATGAGGCTCCATGCGGCCTGGAGCCAGGACAGGACGCCGACGTGTGCGGCACCGAGATCCTCACCGTCGGGACCAGTCCCGACCGTACCGGCGAAGATGACGGGCAGGCGGCTGCTGATCCGGGCGAAGGAGGCAAGAGACTCGGACTGGAGACCACGGACCGGCAAGGGCAGCCGAGAAGACCGGCAGAACAGCTCAATAGTCAGACGCGCTTTCCGACCTCGACGAGGAGGCGACAGCTGCCAGGCAAGGGCATCAACCGGGACGGCCTCGATGTAAGGGATATTGGTACGAGGGCCATCGCACAGAGCCAGGCCTCCCACGAGGGCGGTACTCCATGCGGGCAGGGGCTCGGCCAGAACCATGAGACCGGAAGGAGCGGGAGCATCCTGCCCGGTGGCTGCGGGGAGATCCTGGGAAGCATCCATAGCCAGGCGCGCCATGGAGGCGGAGACCCAGTGGAGCGAAGCCGTCTCGATAGTGGTCACGGACTCCAGCACCTTCACGGCAGCGGCGTCGAGGGCGTCGGCATAGACGAGGTCGCCCACCGACCGCGCCCGAGGGGCACGGGCAGCGAGCCGGGAGGCCTCAAGACGTCCCCCCATGGCGAGAGAACGGGCCATGTCCACCACCTGCGGCGCCGACCAGGCATCACTGCCACTCTCACTCTCGTCTCTCACCGCACGGACGCCGTAGCTCCAACCGGAGCCCCCAGCAGCGCTCCTGCCACCCCGCTCCGAGCAGGCGGGAGGAGGGACGATGAGCGCATCGGGATCGTCAAAGGCCGACCGGACCGCTTCACGTCGCCTGCTTTCGGGGATACGGGCGAAGAGCTCATCCCACAACGGGATGTCCTCATCCTCCGTGTCATAGTCAAGGATCTCCCGGGCGCGTGCCCAGCCGCATGCTCTGAGGTAGAGCTCAGTGCGCCATCCCGGGGACGCACCCCATCCAAGGCCGGCGCAGGCGAATGACACCACGCCAGGACGGCTGCTCCGGCCTCTGGCGGGGCGGAGGTCCGGCAGGTAGATGCACGTGTGCTCGGTGACTTCGGGCACGACAAGCCTCCTCGATACCGACGGGGCCCGTCCACTGAAGGCAGCCCTGGCACGACGGGGCTCCTTCATATCAGCCGGGGGAGAAGGAGGCTGGGCTACGTGGCCCCGCGCCATCGGCTCAGTAGCCGTTGGCCTCTTTCCACTCGTCATTCTGCGGGGGCAGGGCGGCGATCATGGGGTCGTCGTAGTCCTGGGCGCCGGTCTTCTGGGCACCGCCGGGCGAGCCCAGCCCCTTGAGCTCGAAGAAGTCGATGTTGGCGCGGGTGTAGTCCTCCCACTCGTCCGGAACATCGTCCTCGTAGAAGATCGCCTCGGTGGGGCACACGGGCTCGCAGGCCCCGCAGTCGACGCACTCGTCGGCGTTGATGTAGAGGCTGCGTTCACCCTCGTAGATGCAGTCGACGGGACACTCGTCGACGCAAGCACGGTCCTTGACGTCAACGCAGGGCTGGGCAATGACGTACGTCATAGCAGCAGTGTCCTTTCTTCTCCGGGGAACCTCCCGCGCGGATGGCGGGGTCGGGGCAAGTATGGTCCTCCAGGGCCCATAGACCCAAGCGGCGGAAGAGTGGCCGTCAGCACGCGGAAAACTCGGGGTTGTCGCAGCACGATTACGTCACTGCCGCGGCGCGAATGTCGCAGGTAACACCGTCCTCAGTCGCCAAGACCGCGCCGTGGGGAACGCCTCGGGCGAGACCTCGCGGTGCGACCGCGATCCGACGTGGTGCCGGCCGAAAAGTGTCCAGGAGGGACGACTTTGACGTCCGATCTCCACAACGCTCTTCACGTCTGCGCAGGTCAGAGCGTTGCGCTCGTTCGAAACCGGTTGGCGGCCGAGTCAAAGTCGTCCCATTTGGACAAAATCACCCTCACCGCCCCGGCCTTCAATCCATCGGGGACGAAGACGAGGACTTCGGCGTCGGACCGCGTCAGGAGCAGACGATGTTGTTGTCCGCGGCGTACTGGGTGGTGAGCACGTCGTCGGGCAGGGCCTTGCCGTCGTGCTTGCGGGTGCGGGTGACGGTGATGTCGAAGCCGGGGTTGCCGCCCGAGTAGGGCTCGCAGCCGGGGCCCGACTTGCGCTCGGTGGACACCGGTCGGAAGTTGAAGCGCTCCGAGGAGGTGATGGACACGTCGTAGTACTTGGTGGACCACAGCCGGACGTGGATCTGCTCGCCGTCCAGCCAGGCCTGGACCAGTACCGAGCTGGAGGTCGAGTTCGTGAACTTCACGTCGAGCCTGCCGGTCCACAAAGTCGCCTCGCGCCCGGCCGGGTAACGGTCGAAGTAGTACTGGTGGGCGTGGTGCTCGGTGTCATCCATACCGGCCTCGAAGCCGGCGTTGAACACGGTGGTGGCCACCTGGCTCAGCCCACCGCCCAGGGAGTCAACGTGCTGGCCGTTGGAGATGACGCCGGCGTCGGCGAATCCGTGGTCGTAGTCGACCTCGCCGAGGGTCTGCTCCAGGGAGAAGACCTCGCCGGGCTTGACGACGGTGCCGTTGACGAGCTCGGCGCCGCGGGTGAGGTTCTGGGTGCGCGGCACGTCCCCGCTGTTGTAGGGGGTGGCGTACTCGCCGATCGGCTCGCTGATGCCCCACTCGTTCTGCGGTGTCGTCACCGTCGGCTCGGCGACGACCATCGGCAGGGCCACGGTCCGCCCGGCGACGTCGGTGGCGGAGGTGCCCGCCTTGAGCAGGCTCTCGGACAGGGCGGCGGTGTCGATGACCTTGCCCTGCGCGGAGGGGACGTACTGCGGACGGGCCCCGGGCGCCCCGGCGGCGGAGCCGTCGATCCTCCAGGTGGCGTTCTGGGCGGGGGTCTCGACCTGGCCGATCCTGGCGACGACGGCGTCGTGCAGCGCGGTCGGGTCGAAGGTGGCGCTCAGGGTGCCGCCCTCGGAGGAGATCCGCAGCATGCCGGCGGTGTCATGGGGGGAGAAGGCCGCGGCCGCTCCGCCCACGCTCTGGCCCTGCGCACCGGCTCCCGCGCCGTCGACGGTCAGCCCGCTGGCGAGCAGCGGGTTGAGCGTACCGTCCACGAAGGTCGTGGCCTCCTCGTCGGTGATGGCGGGGACCGCGGTGCCCTCGGGCATGGCGATGGTCTTCTGCCCCAGCGGCCAGGAGCCGGTGAGCCGCTTGACCGAGGCGTCGACGTCGAGGCCGACGCCGTTGCTCGCGGGCGTGGTCACCGGCCTGGTGCCCTCCAGGGTGACGGTCGCGGAGACCGCTCCGTTGGCCATCGTGTCGACCCGGTCCTCCAGGGCGCCGCGCAGGGTGGTGCCATCGACTCGGATGACGGCGTCGGTGCGCTGGCCGCTCAGGCGCTGGGCCAGGGTGACGGGGTTGAGGGTGAAGCCGGTGAGCCGCTTGACCGAGGCGTCGGTGTCCACCGAGACGCCCGAGCCGGCGGGCACGAGCTCGGAGCTGCCCTGCCCCACCGTGAGGGTGACCGGCTGGGCGAGCTGGTCGCCCACGCCCTTGCTGACGCGGGCGCGCGCCTCCTTGGGGCCCAGGCCGGAGACGTCGACGCCGGAGACGCTGGTCCCCGAGGCGATGTGCTGGGTGGTCCACCAGGCGATGCCGCCCCAGGCCAGCAGGAAGGCCGCGGCTCCGGCCGCGCAGGCGGCGGGGATGAGGCGCCGACGCCGCGAGGCGGTCGGTCCTGCCGCCGCCTCGTCGGTCTTCGTCGCGAACTTGCCAGCCTTCCCAGGCTTCTTGGACTTCTCGGCCTTGGTGGCGGGCTCGGGGAGGGCGGCCGGGAAGGCGGCCTCACCCGTCGGCTCGAGGTAGACCCCGGCGGGCTCGGCAGCATCGGCTACGACGGCGGCCTCCGGCTGGGGCTCGGACTGAGACTGCGCAGAGGCGGACGACGCAGCGGCCGGGCTCTTCGGGGCGATCGACGGCGGCATCCCCTCGGACTGCGGGCTCCGTGCGGCGCGCTCACCGGGCTCGGCAGTGGCCGCGGTCCGAGCATCCGCCCCGGTGAGGTCGTACGGCGAGAGGGCCTCGGCCGGGGTGGCGGCCTCGTCGACGACGTCCACCGACGCCGGCGTCGCTACCGGCTCAGCGGCCACCGACTCAGCAGAACCCGGCTCAGGATCGACAGAGTCGTCCCGCTCATCGGCAGAGGCCTCGGTCTGCGGCGGTGCCGAGGTCTTCTCGGCTCCGGCACCGTCTGCGGGCCGGCTCAGGGAGCCGGTCAGCCGAACCGTCGGCATCGTGTCAGGAGCCGTCTCACCGGGGTCGGAGGTCGTCTGCGGCTCGGCCGGCTGCTTCGCCGGCGTCTCAGCCGCGGGCTCGCTCGGGGCCACGGTCGGGTTCTCCCTCTCCTCCGGGCCCTGAGCCGTCTCCTCAGTCGACTCCCCCTCGGAGCTGTCGGTGACAGGTTGAGCCCCTTCGGCGGGCGACTGCGCGCCCCGGGTCTCACCGTCGGGCGCCTCGACCGGCCCGGCCTCGGAGCCATGGGAGTCATCATCGAGGTTGACGGTCGGGGTGTCGTCGGGGCTTGCGGCATCAGCAGGAGGGGCTGCGGCGTCGTCGGGCTGAGCGGACGCGACGGGCTCGACGGACTCCACGACCTCGGGAGAGGCGGCGGAGGCGGCAGACTTCTCCCCGCGGTTGACGGACTGGCTCATGGGTGGTGGTTCCTCTCAGGCCTCGGCGCGACGACGACGGGCGTTCTCGCGGAAGCGCTCCTGGGAGTTCAGGATGACCTTGCGGATGCGCACGGCGTCCGGGGTGACCTCGACGCACTCGTCGTCGGCGGCGAACTCGAGGGCCTCCTCCAGGGTGAGGCGGCGCGGCGGCACAAGGGCCTCGAAGGTGTCGGCGGTCGAGGAGCGCATGTTGGTCTGCTGCTTCTCGCGGACCACGTTGACGTCCATGTCCTCGCCGCGGGGGTTCTCCCCCACGACCTGTCCCTCGTAGGTCTCCTGGGTGGGCTCGACGAAGAAGCTGCCGCGGTCCTGCAGGCGGATGAGGGCGTAGGCGGTGACGGCCCCGGCCCGGTCGGAGACCAGGGAGCCGGTGGTGCGCGAGACGATCTGACCGGCCCAGGGGGCGTAGCCCTCCGCGATGGAGGAGGCGATGCCGGTGCCGCGGGTGTCGGTGAGGAACTGGGTGCGGAAGCCGATGAGGCCGCGGGCCGGCACGAGGAACTCCATGCGGATCCAGCCCGTGCCGTGGTTCGTCATGGTCTCCATCTGGCCCTTGCGGGCGGCCATGAGCTGGGTGACGGCGCCCAGGTACTCCTCGGGGACGTCGATGGTCATGCGCTCGATGGGCTCGTGGCGCCTGCCGTCGATGGTGCGGGTGACCACCTGGGGCTTGCCGACGGTCAGCTCGAAGCCCTCGCGGCGCATCTGCTCCACGAGGATGGCCAGCGCCAGCTCCCCGCGCCCCTGGACCTCCCAGGCGTCTGGCCGGGAGGTGGGCAGGACCCGCAGGGAGACGTTGCCGATGAGCTCGCGGTCCAGGCGGTCCTTGACCTGGCGGGCCGTGACCTTGGCGCCCTTGGTGCGCCCGGCCATCGGGGAGGTGTTGATCCCGATGGTCATGGCGATGGCGGGGTCGTCCACGGTGATGAGCGGCAGGGGGCGCGGGTCCTCGGGGTCCACGAGGGACTCGCCGATGGTGATGTCCTCGATCCCGGCGACGGCGACGATGTCGCCGGCGTGCGCCTCCTCGGCGGGCTTGCGGTCCAGGCCCTCGGTGACGAGGAGCTCGGAGACGCGGGCCGAGGCGAGCGAGCCGTCGTGGCGGGCCCAGGCCACCGTCTGGCCCTTGCGCAGGGTGCCGTTGTGGATGCGCAGCAGCGCCAGGCGTCCCAGGAAGGGCGAGGCGTCCAGGTTGGTGACGTGGGCCTGCAGGGGCGCGCCCTCCTCGTAGGAGGGGCCGGGGATCCGCTCGATGATGGTGCGGAAGAGCGGCTCGAGGTTCTCGCTGGCGGGCAGCTCGCCGTCGGCGGGGGCCTCTATGCCGGCGCGGCGGGCCTTGGCGGAGGCGTAGATGACGGGGACGTCCAGGACGGCGTCGAGGTCGATGTCGGGGTGCTCGTCGGCCAGGTCGCTGGCCAGGGACAGCAGCAGGTCGGTGGACTCGGCCACGACCTCGTCGAGCCTGGAGTCGGGGCGGTCCACCTTGTTGACCACGAGGATGACCGGCAGGTTCGCGGCCAGGGCCTTGCGCAGCACGAAGCGGGTCTGGGGCAGGGGCCCCTCGGAGGCGTCGACGAGGAGGACGACGCCGTCGACCATGGACAGCCCGCGCTCGACCTCGCCACCGAAGTCGGCGTGCCCGGGGGTGTCGATGACGTTGATGGTGATGCCCTCGGGGCAGCCTGCGTCAACGGCGGCGGGCCCCGCGTAGTGGACCGCGGTGTTCTTGGCCAGGATCGTGATGCCCTTCTCGCGCTCCAGCTCACCGGAGTCCATGACGCGCTCGGCGGTGTTCTCCTCGGTGGCCCGGGCCCCGAAGGCGCCCGCCTCCCAGAGCATGGCGTCGACAAGGGTGGTCTTGCCGTGATCGACGTGGGCGACGATGGCGACGTTACGCAGGTCCTGGCGCACGCTCATAGGGGTACTTCTTCCGGTGGGGGACGCCGTGGGCCGGACGCCGCTCACGGCACCGGCCACTAGGGGCATGAAACAGGGAAAGAGTAGAGGACGCCGGTCCTGGCCTGCCATGTCCGGGCCAACACCTCGTCTGTGCGCCCACTCACGATCGTGTCACCGGCCCGGTCGTCCCTGAGGACGCCGCAGGAGCCGCCGCAGGAGCCGCCGCAGGACCCGTCACACGAGCACGGTGACGGCCACGATCGCGACGGCGAGCGCTCCGGCGACGACGGCGACCGACCGGTTGAGGCTGCTGGTCACGCCGACCACCGTGGTCGGCCCTGTGCCAGGCCCCGTGCCCGCCATAGCGTCACCTGCCGGCTCACCGGGGCGGCCACGCACCTGCTCGGCGTAGGCGGTGATGAGGGCTCCGGCGTCGCCGGTGTCGAGGTTGGTGCGGTGGATCCCCTCCCCCGTCAGGTACTCCGGACGCACCGCCGGGACCGGCTCGGACGCGCGCAGCCCATCTCGCCTGTCCTGCCGCTCGCGCTGCGCCTGGCGCCGGCGGAAGGACTCGGCCATGCCGCCGCGGCGGGGTGCGGCCGAGGCCCTGACCTCGACGTCGTCGGGGGTGATGACGGACAGGCCCCAGCGGGTGCGGCACATCTCGACCTCGCCCCACCCCAGCACGTGGGTGCGCCAGGCGTTGCGGATGGTGAGGGCCCGCGGGCTCAGGGTGATCTGCGGGGCCCACCACAGCAGCCAGGTGAGGAAGGCCAGCGCCCCCGCCCAGACCAGGGCGCGCAGGCCGCGGGCGGGGCCGTCGGCGAGCCCGATCGTCAGGGCCATCGCCGGGGCGGCGACGGCGATGAGGGCGGTCCCGAGGCGGGCCGGCAGGGAGCGGATGACGACGGTGGGCGTGACGGTGGGCGTTGCAGCGGGCGTGGCAGCGGGCGTGACGGTGGGCACCGGCGCATCATGCCCGCCGTTCACACCTCCGCCGCCTTGCCCGCCGTCTCGTCGCTGTAGAGGTCGATGCCCGCCCCGGGGACGGCCCGGATGAGCTCGCGGGTGTAGTCCTGGCGCGGTGCGGCGAAGAGCTGGTCGGCGGCGCCGGACTCCACGATCCGGCCGTGCTCCATGACGACGACGTCGTCGGCGATCTGGCGCACGACGGCCAGGTCGTGGGTGATGAACAGGTAGGTCAGCTCCAGCTCGGCCTGCAGGTCGGACAGCAGGCGCAGGATCTGGGCCTGGACCAGCACGTCGAGGGCCGAGACCGCCTCGTCGAGGACGACGATCTCCGGCTTGAGGGCCAGGGCCCGGGCGATGGCGACGCGCTGGCGCTGACCGCCGGAGAGCTCGTGGGGGTAGCGCCGCATGACCGAGCGCGGCAGGGAGACCATGTCGAGCAGCTCGGCGACGCGCTCCTCGCGCTCCTTGCCGGTGCCGATGGCGTGGACCCGCAGCGGCTCCTCGATGACGCGGAAGATCGAGTACATCGGGTCCAGGGAGCCGTAGGGGTTCTGGAAGACCGGCTGCATGATGCGCCGCAGGGCGAAGAGCTCCTTGGGTCCGAGGGTGGACAGGTCCACCCCGTCGTGGAACACCTTGCCGGAGGTGGGGTCGATGAGGTTGAGGATGATGTTGGCGACCGTGGACTTGCCGGACCCGGACTCGCCCACGAGCGCCGTCGTCGTGCCCTTGCGGATGCCGAAGGTGACGTCGTCGACGGCGGTGAGGGTCTTGTCGTCTCCCTTGGCTCCGCGGACCTCGAAGACCTTGGTGAGGTGCTCCACGCGCAGGATCTCCTCGGTGGAGGTCGACCCGAGGCTGGCGCCCAGGAGCTCGTCGTCGGTGACCTGGATGCCGCGGGCGTGGGCGGACTCGATGCGGCGCGAGGCCAGGGAGGGCGCGGCCTTGACCAGGCGCTGGGTGTAGGGGTGGCGGGGGTCCTGGAGGACCTCGAGGCTCGGCCCGGACTCCACGACGCGGCCGCGGTGCATGACGATGATGTGCTCGGCGCGCTCGGCGGCCAGCCCCAGGTCGTGGGTGATGAAGAGCATCGCGGTGCCCAGCTCGCGCACGAGGGTCTGGAGGTGGTCGAGGATACGCCGCTGAACGGTGACGTCCAGGGCGCTGGTGGGCTCGTCGGCGATGAGCAGGTCGGGGCGGGCGGCCAGGCCGATGGCGATGAGGGCGCGCTGGCGCATGCCGCCGGAGAACTCGTGGGGGTACTGCTTGGCCCGCCGGGAGGCCTCGGGCAGTCCGGCCTGCTCCAGCAGGAGGGCCACCTGCTCGTCGACGTCGATGCGCCCGCCGGCGGACGGGACCGGTTTCTCGGTGTCCTTCCCGGCTTCGTCGGCGTGCTCGGCGTGCTCGGCGATGAGGTGGGCGAGGCGGTCGTCGGCGACGCCGGCCAGGCCGTTGGCCCGCAGTGCCTCCTTGACCTGGAAGCCGATGGACCACACCGGGTTGAGGTTGGACATGGGGTCCTGGGGAACCAGGCCGATGGAGGAGCCGCGCAGGGAGGTGAGCTCCTGGGGGCGCAGGTGGGTGATGTCGCGCCCCTGGAAGCGGATCGTGCCGCCGGTGACCCGGCCGGTTCCGGGCAGCAGCCCGATGACGGCGTGGGCCAGGGTGGACTTGCCCGAGCCGGACTCCCCCACGATGGCGACGGACTGACCGGGGTAGAGGGTCAGCCCGGCCTTGCGCACGGCCGGGACGAGCCCGGTCGAGGAGCGGAAGGCGACCTCGAGGTCGGTGATCTCCAGGAGCGGGTCGCGCGCGGCGTCCCAGGAGGCCGCGGGGGCGAAGGTCTTGTCGGAGCGGGCCGGGGCGGTGGCCTGGGCGCTGGTCGCTGAGGGTGCGTTGGTGGGTGTCACTTGCGGGCCTTCGGGTCCAGGGCGTCGCGGACGACGTCGCCGAGCATGATGAAGCCGAGCACGGTCAGGGCCAGCGCGCCGGCGGGGAAGAGCAGGACGCTCGGGTGGCTGTTGAGGGCGTCCTTGGCGGCCGCGATGTCCGCGCCCCAGGAGACGACCGATGCGGGCAGCCCGATGCCCAGGAAGCTCAAGGTGGCCTCCGAGACGATGAAGACGCCGAGCTCGACCGTGGCGGTCACGATGATGGGGGCGGCCGCGTTGGGCATGACGTGGCGCAGCAGCATGGCCATGCGCCCCGATCCCAGGGCCCGCGAGGCGGTCACGTAGTCCTCGTTCTTGACACTCATGACCGAGCCTCGCGTGATGCGGGCGATCTGAGGCCAGCCGAACAGGGCCAGGACCAGGATGACGGTGAGGATCGAGCGGTCGTTGCGGAAC
Organism: Actinomyces sp. ZJ308; assembly: GCF_011752065.1. Classification (GTDB taxonomy): domain Bacteria; phylum Actinomycetota; class Actinomycetes; order Actinomycetales; family Actinomycetaceae; genus Actinomyces. The sequence goes on along the minus strand of NZ_JAAIJY010000022.1, from coordinate 39,980 downwards.
ATCTGCATGACGACGATGGCGGCCAGGACGAAGGGCACGGCGAAGAAGATGTCTGTGACGCGCGAGAGCAGGGCGTCGAAGAACCCGCCGAAGAAGCCGGCCAGGGCCCCGACGGCCGAGCCGATGAGGACCACGATGAGGGTGGTGAAGATGCCGACGCTCACCGAGGCGCGGGCGCCGTGGACGGTGCGGGCGAAGATGTCGCAGCCCTGGATGTCGAAGCCGAAGGGGTGGGTCCAGGAGGGCCCCTGGTAGGAGTTGACCAGCGTGCAGTAGCCGGGGTCGCGCGGGGCGATGAGGCCGGGGACCAGCGAGAACAGCACGGCGACGGCGATGAGCAGTGAGGCCACCCAGAAGATGGGGCGACGGCGCAGCTGCCTCCAGGCGTCGAGCCAGACGGAGGCGGGGGCGGACTCGTCGGCGACGGCGTCGACGGCGCCCAGGCCGATCTCGTCGTCCTGGCTGACGAAGCGCTCCTGCCCCGGGCGCACGGTGGAGGACGAGGCGGAGGGCGACACGGATGACGCAGGGGACGACGTGGAGGACGCAGTGTCCTCACGGTTCTCAGGGTTCTCAGGCATAGCGGATCCTCGGGTCCAGGGCGGCGTAGAGCAGGTCCACCAGGAGGTTGGAGACGATGAAGACGAGCACGAGCACGGTCGTGAAGGACACGACCATGGGGCCGTCGCCGCGGATGATGGCGGAGTAGAGGGTGCCTCCCACGCCCTTGATGTTGAAGATGCCCTCGGTGACGATGGCGCCACCCATGAGGGCCCCCAGGTCGGCGCCCAGGAAGGTGACGACCGGGACCAGGGAGTTGCGCAGGACGTGGACGATCATGACGCGGGCTCCGCTCAGGCCCTTGGCGCGGGCGGTGCGCACGTGGTCGGCGGTGAGGTTCTCGGCGACCTCGGTGCGGGTCAGGCGCAGCACGTAGGCGAAGGAGACGGCGCCCAGCACCATGGCCGGCATGAGGAGCTCGGTGAATCCGGGGCTCTCGCCTGCGGTCACGGGCAGCCACCCCAGGCGGACCCCGATGATGAACTGCAGGACGAAGCCGATGACGAAGGTGGGCACGGCGATGACCACCAGGGAGAGCACCAGGACGGTGGCGTCGAACCAGCCGCCCTTGCGCACCCCGGCGATGAGGCCGAAGCCGATGCCGGCGACGGCCTCGAAGGCCAGGGCCATGAGGGAGAGCTTGATGGTGATCGGGTAGGCCCGCACCAGCACGTCCAGGACGGACTCGGTTCCTCGCAGCGACTGGCCCAGGTCCAGGGTGAACAGCCCCTTGAGGTAGAGCAGGTACTGCACGATGAAGGGCTTGTCGAGGTGGTAGCTGGCCTTGATCTGCTCGATGACCTCGGGACTGAGCGTGCGCTGGCCCCCGAGTGCGGCGATCGGGTCACCCGGCAGGGCGAAGACCATCGCGTAGATGAGCAGCGTGGCCCCGAAGAACACCGGGATCATCTGCAGCAGCCTGCGTGCGACGTAACGAAGCATGTCTACTTGTTCCTCCCGATCAGAACTTGGAGATGGCCTCGGCCTGCGCCCACAGGCGCCGGGCCTCGTCGGGGTCGTAGGTGAGGACCTCGTTGCCCGGTACCTCAGCGGTCCAACCCTCGACGGTGGGGGCGGTGAAGTCCTTGGCCGGTGTACGCGTGCCGTAGTAGAGCTTCTCGCAGATGAGGTTGCGGTCGATGGCCCGGCAGATGGCGGCGCGGCGGGCGCGGCCCTCCTCGTCCATCTTCCAGTGCTCATGGGTGACGTCGATGGCGAGCCCCTGGAAGTAGGCGGCCGGCTTGTTGATGGCGCGCCCCTGGAGCTGCTCGCGGAAGACGGGCAGGAAGGCGTCGGGGATGGCGTCGATGACGTCGAGGGCGTCCGCCAGCAGGTCGTTGTAGACCGAGTCAATACTCGTGTACAGCTTGAAGGTGATGCCCTGGTTCGCCACGGTGCGCCCGCCGGCGTAGGCGGGGTTGGGCTCCAGGACGATCCTGCTGTCGTGGTCCCAGGAGACGAGCCGGTAGGGACCGTTGCCCACGGGCTTGGCTCCGTAGGCCTTGGTGTCGGCGAAGGCGGACTCGGGCATCGGGTAGTAGGCGTAGTGGCCCAGGCTGATCTTGAAGTCCGAGGCCGGGGCGGTCAGCTCGACCGTGAAGGTGAGGTCATCCACCTTGGTCAGTCCGGTCAGCTCGGAGTCCTCGTCATAGGAGAACCCCTTGATCCGCTCGAAGAAGGAGGAGCCGAGCTGGGCGTTGGACAGCAGGGCTCCGAACTTCCAGGCCTTGATGAAGGAGTCGGCGGTCACCGGGCTGCCGTCGGAGAAGGTCCAGCCCGGCTTGAGGGTGATCGTGTAGTGCTGGTTGTCCGTGGTCTCGATGGAGGAGGCGACCTCGTTGATGACGTTGCCGTCCTTGTCGTAGCGGACCAGACCGGCGAAGACCAGGTCGAGGATCCGTCCGCCGTTGGACTCGTTGGTGTTGGTGGGCAGCAGGGAGTTCTGCGGCTCGGAGAGGTTGGACAGGATGACGCCGCCGTTGGCGCTGGAGCTGGCCTCCTCGTAGATCGGGGTGCCGGTCCAGTTGAAGTCGACGTTGGAGGCGTTGCGGGAGTAGCCGCCGAACCCGTTCTGGTACCACAGCGGAATGCCGGGCAGGTCGGCGAAGAGCTGGGTCTGGGCCTGGCGGAAGTAGCCGTGGGCGGTCTCGGGATCGGTGGCAGCGGCGGCCTGGGCCAGCAGATCGTCGAAGGTCTTCGAGGAGTACTGCGTGTCGTTGGCGCCGGCGCCGGTCTGGAAGGTGGCGTTGAGGAAGTTCTCCAGTGAGGGGTAGTCGGCCGACCACCCGGAGCGGAAGACGCCGAGGAGGGTGTGATCGGTGATGGCCGAGCGCATCTCGGAGAACTGGGCCACCGGCAGGGGCTCCATCGTGATGCCCAGGACGTTGGAGACCGAGTGGCACACGGCCTCGGCCCAGGTCTTGTGAGGGCCGTCGGAGTTGTAGGCCAGGGTCAGCTTGCCGCTGCCGCTGCCCAGGCCGCCTCCAGCCGAGCCCGAGGCGCGGGAGCATCCTGAGGCCAGGAGCAGGCCGAGGGCGGCCGCACCGAGTCCGAAGCTGCGGCGCGACACTGTCAGGGCGTTGTTCATGCGACCTCCATGGGGCATGGAACTGACTGGGATCGTCACTGGGATATGGGACGTATGGCGACACGAGGTGCTCAGGCGTCGCTCATGAGCGGAGATCCTACGTCCAACAAGGAAACAGAGTCGACATGTTGGTCACATGTAGGAGAGTCTGGAAAATGACCGCCTCAGGCGTGCCAGGCGTGGGCGAGCAACTCGTAGGAGCGGCGTCTCAGGGCCGGGTCATGGGCGTGGGTGACCACGAGGATCTCGTCGAGGTCCCAGCGTTCGGCCTGCTCACGCAGGCGGGCGGCGACGTCGTCGGCCGTTCCCACATAGGACAGGGACATGGCTGACTCAACGGCCGCCTCCTTGCCCGGCGCATGGGCCCGCCAGGCTTCCGGGTCAGCCGTGGGCGGGTCGAGGGGCCCGGGGCGGTTGCCGACGATGCGGGCGGCGGCGGCCATGGCGGTGCTGAACAGGAGGCGCGCCTCGTCCTCGCTGGGGGCCACCATGACGTTGATGGCGGCCGCGACCCGTGGAGCGCCCTGGGTTCCCCCAGTCCCCTCCGACCGGGAGCCGAAGACGGAGCGGTAGGTGGCGATCGCCGCCTCGGCCTGGACCGGGGCGAAGTGCGAGGCGACGGCGAAGGGCAGTCCGAGCCGACCGGCGACGCGGGCGCCGTTGACCGAGGAGCCGAGCACCCACACGCCGGGGTGGGTGCCCTCGCCCGGGATCGCCCTGACTCGGGGACCGCTGGGCTCGATGTCCTGGGCCGCGTCGTCGGGAGCACCGGCGGCACCCAGGAGAAGGGAGCCGGGGACCGCATGGGGCCCCGGTGCGGGCTCGTCACCGAGGTAGGTGAGGATCTCGAGGATCTCCTCGGCGAAGCGGCGGGGATCGGAGGCCCCGCGGCGCAGTGCGGCGGCCGTGCGCCGGTCCGTGCCCGGGGCGCGCCCCAGCCCCAGGTCGACCCGGCCGGGGTAGAGGGTGGCCAGGGTGCCGATCTGCTCGGCGACGACGAGCGGGGCGTGGTTGGGCAGCATGATCCCGCCGGAGGCGACACTGAGGCGTTCGGTGGCGGCCAGGACCTGCCCCATGAGGACGATGGTGGCTGACGACAGGTAGGTGGAGGAGCCGTGGTGCTCGGCCAGCCAGTAGCGCTCGTAGCCGGCGACGTCGGCGGCTCGAGCGAGAGCGATCATGTCGTTGAGGGCGTCGGTGCGGCCGTGTCCGGCGCTGACGGGGACCATGTCCATGACGGACAAAACCGGTAGGGCCCGCCTTTCGGGCTGACTCATGCAGGCACTCTAACCCGCGTCGACCGGACCCGATCCGAGCCTTAAGGCCCGCGTGCCCCGCCGAGCGGGGACTCGACGGGGCACGCGGGAGGGCGGATCTCCACCGGATCCGTACGCTCAGGGCGGCGTCGGAACCGGTGCGGGATCGTCAGCGCAGCCTGCCGCCCACGGGCAGCAGACCAGTGGCGACCAGGGACTTGAGGATGTCGCCCACGATGAAGGGGACCAGGCCCATGCTCAGGGCGGCGCCCCAGCTGGCGCCGGTGGCGATCTTCAGCCAGATGACGCCGGGGACGTAGACCGAGGCGGAGGCCAGCAGCATGAGGGCGACGCCGATGGCGACTCGAGAGGCCGTCGACCCGGAGTGGTGCGACCACACGGCGGTGGCGCGCCCGGCGATGGCGGCGATGAGGATGTAGCCGACGACGTAGCCGAAGGTGGCCACGACGCCGCCGCTCCAGCCGGCCAGGACCGGGGCGCCGACGGCGGCCAGGGCGCCGAGCAGCAGCGCGGACAGGGCGCCGCGGCGCGATCCGAGGACGGCGCCGACGCCCAGGGCGGCGAAGGTGCCCATGCTGATCGGCACGGGGGTGAAGGGCAGGGGGATGGCGATCTGTCCGACGAGGATCAGGGCGGCCGTACCGGCCAGGACCAGGCCCGCCTCGCGGACGAGGACGAGTGCGGGACTGAGGGCGACGCCGTCGGCAGCAGGAGTGGAGGGTTTGGTGACCATGGCTCAACCCTACGGGTACCGCCGGTGTCGTGAACGACCGGATCCCGCCGAAGCGCCACACCATGGTTTGTAGGATACCTACAACGAATGAGGGCTTCCCTGGCCTCGCACCCGCGATCAGTCAGTGGTTCTCACAGTTGTCACAGGTGTCCGTCGATCCAGGTAAGGATGTCTCCGGTGACCTGGTCCCGGTTGGTCTCGTTGAGGAGCTCGTGGCGCCCGCCCGGGTAAAGGATGACGGAGACCTCCCGCACGCCGGCGCGGCGGTAGAGGGTGGCGGCCCGCTGGACACCCCGCCCCATGGCACCGACCGGGTCCCGGTCGCCGGAGGCCAGGAGCATGGGCAGTCCCGCGGGCACCGCAGCGGCGTGGGAGGCCGTGTTGACGGTGCCCTGCCCGGCCACAAGATCGTGGAAGAAGCTGGAGGCGCACACGAATCCGCACCAGGGGTCGGCCACGTAGCGGTCGACCTCCTTGGTGTCGCGGCTGATCCAGTCGGCCTCGGTGCGGTTGGGGGCGAAGTGGCGCTGGTAGGGGCCGAAGGCGAGCGCATTGAGCAGCCGGGAGGGATGGCGCGGCCCCCGCAGCCGGGACTCCCCGGCGCAGATCGCCGCCGCGGGCCGCGTCAGAGCGCCGGTGCCCGCACCGGTCCCCAGCAGGATGAGGCCGGCCAGCTCGCCGCCGCGGCGCGCCGCCAGGTCCCGGGCCAGGAAGGATCCCCAGGAGTGACCCATGAGGAAGACCGGGATGCCGGGCCAGGCCCGCCGGGCCGCGTCCAGGACGGTGCCCATGTCGGCCACGACCGTGTCCCAGCCACCCTGCTCGGCGACGAAGCCGAAGCCGTCGGGGGCGGCGGTGGCGCCGTGACCGCGGTGGTCCTCGGCCAGGACCGCGTAGCCCTCCTCCACGGCCGAGGCGGCGAAGCGGGCGTAGCGCGAGGCGTGCTCGGCCATGCCGTGGGAGATGAGGATGATGCCGCGGGGACGGGCCGCGCCGGTCATCTGCGGGTGCGGTCTCACCATGGTGCGGACCCCGGCAGCGTCGTCGGGGGCGTCGGCCACCAGCAGGGAGCCGTCGATGAGCCACTCGGGCAGCCAGATGTGCACGACCAGACGCGTTCCGTCGTCGGCCGTGAGCCGAGTAAGGCTGGTCTGCATCGGATCCTCCTCAGGCAGCGTCATCAGTGGGGCGTCGGTCATGCTCGGGTCGGCATCGGTCATCATTGATCGTGTCGACGGCTGGCGATCGGCAGTGACGTCGGGTCCACGGGCTGGTCCCGTAGTCTTCCATCTCCCCAGGTAGAAGCCTAGGTGCCCGATGCCGAACCGGCAGCGTAACCGCAAGGGTGAATTCTCAGCGCTTCCGCGACGGGGCGCGCCGCGAGCTCCACGGACGGCCATTGATGACTGACTATGTCGGAGCATTACCCAATTTCCTGATGGTTTCATGAATTCTCACCATCGGTATCCCGGCCGATTCTCCTCAGAACCACTCCCAGTCCGAGTCTGGTCCGAGTCTGGTCCATGTCTGGTCCGCGTTCGGTCCCACCTGGTCTACGGTGGCCGCCATGGCCGTCCACTCCTTCACCCTCGTTCCCGCAGCCTACGTCTACCTCCTGCGTCCGGCCGCCGGCGCCTCCGCCGGCCGGACCGGGCAGGCGAGCGGATCGACGAGCGCCGCGACCCAGGTGCTCCTCCAGCTGCGGCAGGGCACCGGCTATATGGACGGGCACTGGGCCTGCGGCGCCTCGGGTCACGTCGAGGCCGCCGAGAGCGTCGTCGAGACGGCCCTGCGCGAGACCCGTGAGGAGCTGGGGGTCGGCGCGGCCGCCGAGGACCTCGCCCCGCTGACGGCGATGCACCGCACCAACGATCTGGGCGGTGCGGCCCTGGAGCAGCGCATCGACCTGTTCTTCACGCTGCGCACCTGGGCCGGGACGCCGGTCGTGCGTGAGCCGGCCAAGAACGCCGGGCTGCGCTGGTTCCCGCTGACCGGACTGCCCGACCTGGTCCCGCCCCACGAGCGCCACGTCCTGATGCTCCTGGCCCGGGCCCTCGACGGCGGCCGGCCGGTGCCCCCGATCACCACCTTCGGTTTCGACGCCGGCCAGGACATCGCCCGCTACGGCGTCGCCCTACCGCACTGACCTCAACTGACCTCAGCTGGCCAGGAAGGCCTCGATGGCGGGCAGCTCGCGGCGGGCCTGGGCCAGGCCGGCCTCGAAGGCGGTGACGATGCGGTCGTAGCGCAGCTCGCCGTTGGCGATGGGCATGCGCTCGGGCCGGAAGAGGTAGATACGGCCCTGGCTGCGCAGCTCCTCGAGCTCGTCGACGGTGCGGTTGTAGTTCTCGGGCCGGTCGATGACGGCCTGGACGAGGGCCGGATAGCGGGGGTAGAGCCGCTGGAGGACCTCGATCTCGTGGCGTCGCATGGGCGGTTTGCGGTATCCTTCGGGGCGGGTCATGACCACGAGGAGCTTGTCGTAGCCGTCGGCGCGGGCCGCGTCGACGGCGAACCCGCCGGTGGGTCCCACGGCGCCGTCGACGTAGGGGGCGCCGTCGACCTCGACCATGGGCATGAGCACCGGCATCGACGACGACGCCCGGGCCCGTACCAGCAGGTCGCCCATGGTGGGCATGTCCTCCAGGCCCCAGTAGACCTCCTCGCCGGTGTCGCAGCGGAAGGCGCCCAGGCGCACGGTGGCCGGTGAGGCGGCGAAGGTGTCCCAGTCGAAGGGGATGGACTCATCGGGCGCGGAGGTGTGCAGGTAGATGTGCTCGGAGTTGAAGTAGCCCTTGCCGGTCACGAAGCTGCCCCATCCGCCGGCCTTGGGGTCGGTGGTCAGGCCCAGGTAGGCCTCGCGGGTGCGCCAGGTGTCCCGGGAGACGAAGTTGCAGGTGTTCGTGCAACCGGCGGAGATGCCGCCGACCCAGGGGAAGGAGAGGCCGGCCTCCAGCATGACGCGCACCAGGCCGGCCGTGTAGGCCCCGCGCATGCCGCCGCTCTCGAAGACGAGGGCGACGTCGTCGGGCCCGTGGGTGACGGGGGCGGGCCGGTGGTCAGGGTCGGAGACGGGGACGGGCCGTTGTACGGAGCCGGAGACGGGGACGGGCCGTTGTACGGAGCCGGAGACGGGGACGGGCCGTTGCACAGGGTTGGGGACGGGGCGCGAGCTCACGCCCGGGAGCCTATGGGTTCGATGATCGGTTCGCACGGGTGATTCCCGCCCCATGTCTGCCGGGTGGTCGGGAGAGTAGCGTGAGGCCATGAGCACCTCGAGCACACCGCGCATTCTTGAGCCGATGACCCTCGGCGGGCTGAGAGCCCGCAACCGCCTGTGGCTGCCGCCCATGTGCATGTACACGGTCGAGGCGCAGGACGGCGTCGTCACCGACTGGCACGTGACCCACTACGCCAGCCGCGCGGTGGGCGGGTTCGGAACGGTCATCGTGGAGGCGACGGCCGTGACGCCCGAGGGGCGCCTGTCCCCCAATGACCTGGGGCTGTGGTCCGATGAGCAGGCCGCCGGCCAGCGCCGCCTGGTCGAGGCGATCCACGCCGGCGGGGCGATCGCCGGCATCCAGATCGGGCACGGCGGCCGCAAGTCGGGGACCGCGCCGTGGCGCCCCAACGTCGCCGGCGCCCGCTCCGGAACCCTGGAGGGCTGGGAGCTGCTGGCCCCCAGCGCGATCCCCTACCCCGATCACGCGGTCCCCACCGAGCTGGACGAGGCCGGGATCGACCGACTGGTGGAGGCCTTCGCCGCGGCCGCGCGCCGCGCCGTCGAGGCCGGGTACGACCTCGTCGAGATCCACGGAGCCCACGGCTACCTCATTCACGAGTTCCGCTCGCCCCTGTCCAACCGGCGCACCGACTCCTACGGCGGCAGCGCCGAGAACCGTCAGCGCTTCCCGCTTCAGGTGGTGCGGGCCGTGCGCGAGGCCATCGGGCCGGACACGGTCCTCGACATCCGCCTGTCGGCCTCGGACTGGGCCGACGGCGGCGTCACCGGTGAGGAGACCGCCGCCTTCGGCCGCGAGCTGGTGGAGGCCGGGGTCGAGGTCCTGCACGTCTCCAGCGGCGGCAACGTTCCCGCCGCGGTCCCGGTGGGGCCCGGCTACCAGCTGCCGCTGGCCCAGCAGGTCAAGGAGGCGGTGGCCGGGACCGGTGTCCCGGTGGTGGGCGTGGGGCTCATCGAGGAGGCGGCGCAGGCCGAGCAGGCGCTGGTGACCGGCCAGGTCGACGCCGTCGCCGTGGGCCGGGCCGCTCTGCGCGACCCCTACCTGCCGCTGCGCTGGGCGGCGGACCTGGGGGCGCGCTCCTGGGACGAGGCCCCCTGGCCCATCCAGTACTGGCGCGGCACCTGGCACTGAGGACGCCAGGACCGAGCATCGCAGTCCTTCGAGAACTTACTTTTCCCGCGAGGACTGCGCCTTGACGCAGACGACGAGGCCAAACCCCAGTCGTCTGCGGGAGAAGTACGTCCTGGAGGGACAACGCAGTCCTCGATGCGCGCCCGCCCTTCTTCTCGCAGCGCCTCCGGCTCTCCTCGCAGCTATCCGACGGCGTCGAGGTAGAGCCAGCGGCCGGCGCGGCGGGTGAAGCAGGAGCGCTCACGGAGGGCGTCGGCCACGACTGCCCCGTGCCCATCCCCAGCGCGGTAGGAGGCGGTGAACTCCACGACGCCGGTCTCGTCGTCGGCCCCGCCGCCGACGGTCTCGTGGATGGTCAGCCCCGTCCACTGTGTGCCGGGGTGGCAGTAGGGGCCCTCGGGCCGGGTGCGCGGGTGCCAGGTTCGGAAGAGGTAGTCCTCGTCGCCGACGACGAAGGCCGTGTAGCGCGAGCGCATGAGGGCCTCGGCAGTGGGCGCCGGGGCGCCGTCGTGGAGGGGCTCGCAGCACTGGGCGTAGGTGCGCCCGCTGCCGCAGGGGCAGGGGGCGGGGCCGCGCACGCCCGCGGCGCGGATCGGCGAGTCCGGCTCTCCGGCCGCGCGTCCTCCCATCGTGCTCAGGCCCCCAGCCAGTAGGCGTGCAGGGCCCGGGCGAGCCAGGGGCCGTCCTTGACGCCGGCCATCTCGCGGGCCGAGTGCATGCTCAGCAGGGGCACGCCGACGTCGACGGTGGTGATTCCCAGCCGGGTGGCGGTGATGGGGCCGATGGTGGAGCCGCAGGGGACGGCGTTGTTGGAGACGAAGTCCTGGCTGGGCACGCCAGCCGCGGCGCAGGCCCGCGCCCAGATCGCGGTCCCGACGGCGTCGGTGGCGTAGCGCTGCTGGGCGTTGATCTTGAGCAGGGGGCCGTGGTTGATGAGCGGCTGGACGGCCGGGTCGTGCAGGTGGGCGTGGGCGGGGTGGACGCTGTGCCCGGCGTCGGCGCTCACGCAGGTCGAGCGCGCCAGGAGGGCCTCGACGTCGTCGCCATCGACCCCCAGGACGCGGGCGAGGCGCCGCAGGAGCGTCTCGAGGAAGGGACCGCCCGCCCCGGAGCGGGTGGCCGAGCCGACCTCCTCGTGGTCGAAGGCGACCAGGATGACGGGCTCGGCCGGCTCGGCCCCCGCGGCCGCGAGCGCCTCGAGGGCCACGAGCCCGGCGTGGACGGAGGAGAGGTTGTCCAGGCGGGAGGAGGCCAGGAACTCACCGTCGCGGCCGAAGCGGGCGGGGGCCTGAGTGGGGTAGGTGAGGACGTCGTGGCCGGCGAGCTCGGCCGGGTCGATGCCGGCGAGCTCGCACAGGTAGGTCTCGACGGCGTCGGGGGCGGAGTCGGGGCCGGCCAGCGACCACAGGGGCAGCAGGTGGGTCTGCCGGTCCAGGCGGAGGGTGTCGTTGACGCTGCGGTCCAGGTGCGGGGCGATCTGGGCGACGCGGGCGATGGGGCCGGTGCGCACGAGGTGGACGGCGCCGTCGCGGGTGGTCAGGCGCCCGGCCAGGCCCAGCTCGCGGTCGAGGAAGGAGGCGAGCAGGGGGCCGCCGTAGACCTCAGCGTTGATGAGCTGCCAGCCGGAGCGGACGAGGGCGGCGTCGGGCTTGAGCTTGAGGGCCGGGGAGTCGGTGTGGGCGCCGACGATGCGCAGGCCCGCTCCCGGCGCCAGGGCCTCGGGCAGGATCCAGGCGGCGAGTGCGCCGTCGCGGATGACGTAGCCGCGCCGGGGCAGGCCGGCCTGCCAGGAGACGGTCTCCTCGGCACGGGTGAGGCCGGCCGCCTCCAGGCGCCGGGCGACCTCTGCGGCGGCGTGGTAGGAGCTGGGCGAGGCGGTCACGAAGTCGATGAGCGAGTCGGTGTAGGCGTCCTCGTCGCGCAGGATCGCACCGGCGTCACCGGTGGACCCGTCGAGGGAGTGGGAGGGGGAGCTGGAGCGGAGGCTGGGCGAGGAGCTGGCGGGCGTGCTGGCGGCATCGGTCATGCCCCCAGTCTGTCACCGGCGCGTGCCGTGTCCCGGTCAGCTGTCCCGGATGTCCGGCCCCACGGTCAAGCCGAGTAGGGCAGGATCGGGGTGTGAGTACCTCTGAGCCCGTCATCCCGCCCGCCTCGTCCACGCCCGTGCGCGCCGTCCTGCTCGATGCCGACGGCGTCCTTCAGCTCATCGGCACCCCGTGGGACGAGGCGCTGACCCGCGGCGGCGGCCCCGCCTTCGCCCAGGCCGTCATCGATGGGGAGGCCGATGCCCTGGCGGGCCGGGAGACCCTCACCGAGCTGCTGGAGCGGGTGGTGGAGACTCTGGGGCTGGAGCTGCGCGCATCGGACCTGCTGGAGATGTGGCACCGGGCCACACCCGACCCGCTGGCCTGGCAGCTGGTGGGAGACCTGCGCCGGGCCGGTTACACCACGGTCCTGGCCACCAACCAGCAGTGGGAGCGCCGAGCCTGGATGCGCGAGCACCTGGGCTATGACGGCCTGTGCGACATCGACGGCTACTCGTGCACCCTGGGGGTGGCCAAGCCCGATGCCGCCTATTTCCACCGGTTGCTGGAACTGGCCGGGGTGCAGGCCGATCAGGCCCTGTTCGTCGATGACAGCGCCACCAATATCGCCGCGGCCCATGAGGTGGGCTTGCGCACTATTCACCATCCGGCCGATGCCGGCGGCGATCTGCTGCGCCGCGAGGTGTCCCAGACCCTGGCACAGGCCGCCGCTCCTCCGGAAGGATGAGACGGCTCGGCGTCCCATCCGCCTGTGGGAACTTGCCTGACCGGCGCCCGCGGGGAAGACTCCCCCTGACACCAGCGATCAGGGAAGGACACCTCATGGCAGGAACGACGGCGGACGGCCGGGCCCCCGAGACCACCACCGAGACTGAGTCTGCATCGTCCTCCGCCCAGTCGCCCGTCTCCGGCGCGAGGCGCGCCCCCGAGGTCTTCCTGCGCCTCATCACCGCGATCCACTCCGTCCTGCCGGGCTTCGTGCGCCGCCGGCTGCCGGTGACCTTCATCGGCTACGCGATCATCAACGGCTCGGCCTTCATCCTGGACATCAGCTGCCTGTGGGTGTTCTACAACCACCTGCACTGGTACTACCCGGTGGCCGTCACGGTCGGTTACGCCATCGCCGGCGCCTACTCCTTCCTGCTCAACCGCTGGCTGAACTTCCAATCCCACGGGCACGTCGTCGAGCAGGGGGCGGGCTACACGGTGGGCCTTGTCAGCCAGTACGTCATCTTCATCCTGGGGCTGTCCTCGCTGCTGCACTGGTTCGGGGTCAACGCCGAGCTGGCGCGCGTCATCTCGGCCTGCTGCGAGGGCATCTACCTCTACGTGTTCATTCGCCTGTGGGTGTTCCGGGGGACCCCGGAGCCCAAGAAGGCGCGCTAGCCCTCGGGTTCCCCCGCCGACGTCTGAGCACCCGGGGCGTCGGTGGTCCCGTCGTTCTTCAGAACCCCGCACTCACCAGAAGGCGCGGGTGGTCTCCGTGGGGCCGTCGAGCTCGGTGAAGCCGGCGTCGGTGACGTGGACGGGACGGGTGGTGGAGGCCCACTGCTCCCGGCTGGGCACGACGACGCGCACCCGGTAGCCGTCCTCGGCCCACGCCCGCCGCACGGCGGAGGGCATGGCCGGACTCTCCCAGGCCAGCTGGGCGGCGTGAGCGCACTGGGCGGCGAGCTTTCCCGAGGTCATCTCGTGCAGGGGCGTGGCCTCGATCGTCACGAGCGACCCGGTGGATGCCGACGCCGCCGTCAGCGCGATCTCGCTGGCCGCGGCCGGGTCCTTCGCGACGCGCGCGGTGATCGCGGCCGGCGGTGGGGGCAGCTCGTCGCCGGACGGGAAGTGGGTGCCCTCCACCTGGGTCTTGGCCAGGGCCCCGGGCAGGGGGCGCACCGGTCCGGGCACGAAGGCACGCGCCGCCGCCCGCCCCCAGCCGACCGGACCGTCCTGGGTGACCGTGACGCCGTCGATGTCCTGGACCTCATCCCATCGCTTGCCGCGGGCGCGGCGCACGAGCTTGCGGATGCGTCCGTCACGCCAGTAGTCGACGGCCTGGTTCCATGGCCCGCCCGGCGCGGAGGCGGGCGCGGCCAGGAGGGCGACGACGGCGCGGGCGGCGGCCTCGGCGACGTCGATGCGCCGCGGCGGGTGGACCTTGTCGTAGCGCACGGCGATCTGCATCCCCCAGGGCACCTCGTGATCCAGGTGCCCGGACAGCGAGGGCGGCTGCGGCCAGGAGGCCGGCAAGGAGGAGGGGGACGGCGAAGGAGAGGCTACGGAGTGCGGCACGGCAGGAGCCTACGGCCTCGCCCACGCTCGCGTCAGAGGCCGGGACCGCCGCCGGAGACCCCACCGAGCGGCGCAATCCGTCGGAGGAGAAGGCGACTTTTTCCCACCACATGGCGGATAAGGGCGTGGCGAAGATCCTCCTGTGGCAGGAGAGGGATCCTGGGGCGAGTCGTTTAAGTTGCCACCATGCAACCACCTGCTCCGTCCACCGTCCCCGATCCCTCCGGCCCTGCGCCGTCGACCGGGGCTCCTGCTCGACCCCGGATCCTCAACGGCGCGACCGTTCACGGCATTGCCGGGATCCGGGGTCTGCGTCACCCCGCTGAGATTCCTCTGCTCATCGCCGCTGTCCTGACCACGTTGATGGGCTACGGGATGTGGTTCGTGGTCATCAGCTGGCTGGCCGGCTCCTCGAACGCCACCGGCCTGGAGGCCGAGGTCCGCAGCCAGTTCCTGGACGGCGGCACCCTGTCCCAGGTACTGCTGGTGATTCCCCTCGTGCCCCTCATCGTGTGGGCAGTCCGCGCCATCATGTACGCCCAGCTGCGGGCGAGCTCGGTACAGATGTCCCCCACCCAGTTCCCGGAGGGGTACCGGATGGTGGTCGAGGCGGCCCGGGAGTTCGGCCTGCGGCGAGTCCCCGACGCCTACGTGGTGCTGGGCAACGGCCAGATCAACGCCTTCGCCTCCGGCCACGGATTCCGACGCTTCGTCGCCGTCTACTCCGACCTGTTCGAGATCGGCGGGCAGGCCCGCGACCCCGAGGCGCTGCGTTTCATCATCGGCCACGAGGTCGGCCACCTCGCCGCCGGTCACGTCTCCTACTTCCGTCTCATCTTCTCCCAGCTGGTCGGCTACGTCCCCTTCCTGGGGCAGGCCTTCTCGCGGGCCCAGGAGTACACGGCGGACAACCACGGCTACGCCAACGCGCCTCAGGGCGTGTCCGGAGCCATGGGGGTACTCGCCGGCGGCAAGTACCTGGGGGCCGAGGTCAACACTCATGCCCTGGCCGATCGCGCCACGCGTGAGAAGGGCTTCTGGCTCCACCTGAGCAACTGGCTCTCCAGCCACCCGATCAACACCTGGCGCGCCCATGCCCTGCGCGACCGCAGCCGTCCCGGGCGGATCATGATCCGCCCGCCGGAGTCGACCGCCTGGTTCCCACCCTCGGCTCCCAGTGGCAGCGGGTGGTCCGACTCCTGGCCGACGCCGGAGCAGATGCTCTCGGTGCTGGAGTCCACCACCACGAGCGTGCCCAGTGAGGAGCAGTTCGGCCGCTACCCTGGCGTGAGCTATGAGACTCCCCGCAACGAGCTGCGCTGGGCCTCCCCGGTCCCGGTCCCCGCTGGACCGGCCGGTCCGACGGCGTCCGAGGCCGCCTACTCCACTCCGGCTCCCGCGGGAGAGCAGCAGCCCGTCTCGTACGGGTACACCCCGCCGGCCGGGCAGGAGGACGGGCCCATGGGTGGATCCGGAACGGCTCCCCTGAGTCCGCAAGGCCCGCAGGATCCGCACCCCGACCCCGGCCGGCACTGAGATCGACCAGGCACCGGCAGGCATCTGCCAGCACAACAACGGCGCCGGTCGGGTGAACGCGAGGGTTCACCCGACCGGCGCCTTTCCGGGTCCGAGCCACCCCGGGCCAACCCGCGCCGACCGGCGCTGACCCGCGGTTCGCCGGACCCTTCGGTCCCAGGTATCAGCGTGGGGCGACGGCGCTGGCCGCCGCCGTGAAGGCGCTCAGGGCTCCGCGCAGGTCGGCGGCGCCGTCGGCGACGTCGATGGTCTGGCAGCGGGCGGCGAGGTCATCGAGCTCGGCCAGGCGATGGCCGACGGACTCGACCACGCCGGAGGCCGCGGCGGACAGCTCGGCGGCCGCGGCGGGCAGGGCGGGGTCGGTCGAGGCCGGCGAACCGGTCCACAGCATGAGGAGCTGGTTGGGAATCGTCATCATCCGGCTGGCCTCGCCGATGTAGGCGACCGCCTGAGCCGCGAGCGTGTGGTGCGCATGGGCCTGGCGCTCCATCTCGGCAATGCCGTCATTGAGGGACTCGATGAGGTCGGGAATGGCCTCGGCCGAGTACTGCGGGTCGCCGACGCCGTCGATGAGCTCAACGGTGAACAGCGAGGTGATGGTGGCGTGCAGGCGGGCCAGGGCGATGCGGAAACGGGTCCGGGCGCCGTTGGTGTCGAGCTGGGCCAGGGTGTCGACGAGCCGGGCGACCAGTGGCCTGACGAGCCCCTGCATCTGGATCCACAGGTCCAGCAGGTCGGCCAGGGGCTTGACCCGGGGGTCGGAGCGATCCAGTGCGGCGATCCGCTCGGGGCTCAGGCGAGGGTCCTCCAAGGTCTGGGTCAGGCCCTTGCCGGCGGCCTTGAGGGAGGCCGACAGCTCGGCGAGCTGCTGCTGGCCGGCCATCCAGGAGTCGAGCCCGGCGGCGATGGTGGTGACCGAGTCGAGCATGACGCGCAGGTTCCCGGTGGCCCCGGGGCGCACCGGGATGCCCTCGGAGAGCTCCTCGCGGCGCGCCACCTCCGCGGGCAGGGCCGTGTTCTGGAACTCCTCGTAGGAGGACAGGCCCGCTCCGGCCAGCAGCTCGGCGATGCGACCGAGCCCCTGCTCGGCCGCGGCCCGCCGGTTGGCGCCGTCGGCGATGGCCCGGTCCTCGACGCCGCGGGCGTCACGGTAGATGGCGCAGGCGGTGTCGAACAGGTCGGTGCACACCGGTCGGGTACGCACTGAGAGGTAGCCGCCGTCGGACAGCGGGGTGACGGTGGCGAAGACGTCGTACTCGCTGCCGTCAGCGGCGAGGTTGCGCACGTAGGCGGCGAAGGGGCTACCGGTCTTGAGGGTGTCCCACATGGCCTTGAAGGCGCCGCCGGGCATCTCCGGGTGGCGGATGATGTTGTGCGGGGCGCCGGAGAGCTCATCGCGTCGGTACCGGGAGAGCTCGATGAACACGTTGTTGGAGTGGCGGATGACGCCGCGCGCGTCAGTGGTGGAGAAGAAGAGCTGGTCCACGCCCACCTCGTGGGTGGCTCCGGTGACCTGTGGCATAGTCAAGTGCTCCTTGAAGAGATCGGGGCGCGACGGCGGCCGGCGTGGCGAGACGGGTGATCCTCACCTTCCGCCCGCTGATTGACGGTTGGACGGCTGAACAATACACCCCATTTCCGAGACAGGGTCTGAAAATTTGCCGTAACTGACCGCTTACACGGGTGTACCGCCCAGTCGTGATGTGCATCTTTTCACTGATCACAGCACGTCATCTCACGACAACGTCTCGAGCCTCTCGGCGAAGTTGTCTGACGTCAGCCCCTTCACGCCTCACCAACCAACAGTAATGGGCGCCGAGAAACAGTGATCGCACAACCCGGAGGAAAAACAGTGGAACCGCTTATGCGTGTAAAAACGCCACGAGAGACGGCATCGACTGCATAACACCAAAGCCCCCGCAGAGAATCTCATGAATACAGAACAAATACGTCGAGTAAGTTCTCAGGCAACTTTCAGATATATTGAAGTGCACCCACAGGAGCGGCGGGTTACATTGTGTCTGCCGCCGGACGGAACTGGTCGCGAGGGTTGGGGAGCCCGATGACCGATCGGATTTCGAGGCCGCTCGGGTTGATAGGGAGCCCGGCGCGAGCCGCTCCGGCGAAGGAGGGTGAGTCCTCCTGGATCTATGGGAATCCAGGGCGATGCCACCCTCAACGACAGGGGCCTGTGGGGCCCGGAGTCATCCGGGCCCCACAGGCCGTGTCATCACCGGACGGGTTCATCAGGCCGATCATGAGGCGGTCCACCGGTGCGCATCCCTTTTCCGCCTCCGACCGCGTCGGCGGCTTACGGCAGTATCGCAGTGGTATCGGGGAAATATCGTGGCAGTATCGCGGCAATATCGGCACGCTCTCGATCTCGATAGCGCCCCTGCTAGCCGACCTATCCGATATCCGATGACCGGGAGACCACCCACCTCGTCGGCTCGGCCGTGCTTCCGTTCAGCGAACGAGGCGGGGAACCAGGCGCACGCCAATCACCATGACAATGAGTTCCACCAGAGTCTGAGTGACAACCACGATCGGAGCCATTCCCATCGAATCGGGCAGAGCCAGGGCCAGTGGGAGAACCACCAGTGAGTTGCGGGTGGTCGCGGAGAAGGCGAGGGCTATCCGCTCCTGGCGCTCTTGGCGGGCCAGACGACCAACAACGTCGCCGGCCACCGGCATGATGAGGGCGAAGACCACGAAGAGGGGAACGACCCGCACGACCACGTCGGGACGGGAGACGACCTGGGGAACCTGCGAGGCCACGACGAGCGCCAGGGTCGCCATCATGAGCGGCACCATGAGGGATGTCGCCGTCGTGGCGACCGCTCTGGAGCAGCGCGCCATCATGGACGGTCCCTCGGCCGCCCGCTGAGTCAGCACTGACAGCCCCAGGGGCAGCGCGATCATGACGAGGAAAGCCTGCGCGAAGGGCCACCAGCTGATGCCACTGCCTTGGGGGCCGGGGCCGTCGGCGGCGAGTGCGAGCCACAGGGGCAGCACGAGGGCCTGGACGAGCATGAGCACCGGCGAGGCGGCCAGGGTGCGCGACCAGGCACCGCCGGCCAGACGGGTGAAGACCATGACGTAGTCGACGCAGGGCGCCAGGAGCACCAGGAGGGTGCCGGCCAGGAGGCCGGGCTCATCGGCCACCAGGCGGGACAGGGGCAGTACCACCGTCGGTGCCACGAGGAAGTTGACCACCAGGAGTGCCGTCATGAACCGGGCGTCGGCGAAGGCGGTCCGCAGACGGGTGAAGGGCACGCCGAGGAAGGTGGCGTAGAGCAGCGCCGCCAGCACCGGGGTGATGGCCGCCTCGAGGACGCCTCGCGCCGCGGGCGCCGCCAGTCCCACAGCGACTCCACCCGCGAGCGCTCCCAGGTAGAGGGCCACCTGATGGCGCTCCGTCCAGGCGATCAGGCGGGACGCCTCCTCAGAACTGGCCATGAGGGAACCGTACCGCGGTCGGCCGGAGGGTCCCGGCCGACCGCCGTCGGAGCGCTAATCCTCCAGGGAGTAGCCCGTCACCGGTCCAGCAGTGTTGGGCTGCCATCCCAGCGCCGGTGCGACGTGCTCGGCGAAGGCCTGGAGGATGTGGAGGTTGAAGTCGACGCCGAGCTGGCTGGGGATGGTGAGCATGACGGTGTCGGCGGCGTGGAGCGCCTCGTCCTGAGCCAGCTGCTCGACGAGGACATCGGGCTCGGCGGCGTAGGTGCGTCCGAAGGTCGACTGCAGGCCGTCGATGATGCCGATCTGGTCGCGGGAGTCCTCGCCGCGCAGGGCGAAGAACTTCCGGTCGACGTCGGAGACGATCGGGAAGATGGAGCGTGAGACGCTCACGCGCGGAGTCCAGTCGTGGCCGGACTCCTTCCAGGTCTCGCGGTAGCGGCGGATCTGCTCGGCCTGGAGGTGGGAGAAGCCCTCGCCGGTGGCCTCGGTCAGGAGGGTCGAGCTCATGAGGTTCAGGCCCTGGCGGGCGGTCCACTCGGCGGTCTCGCGCGAGCCGGCGCCCCACCAGATGCGACGGTCCACGCCGGGGGCGTGAGGCTCGATGCGCAGGCGCGAGCTCGCGCCGGGGGCCATGCCGCCGGAGGTGTCGAGGTCGGCCTGCGGGACGCCCCGGACGGCGTCGAGGAACTGGGTGGTGTGGGCACGGGCGACGTCGGCCCCGCGCGGGTCGGCGCTGCCGACGTAGCCGAAGGTCTCCCAGCCGCGCCGGGCCTGCTCGGGCGAGCCGCGGGAGATGCCGATGGCGATGCGCTGATCGGTGAGCAGGTCGAGGGCGGCGACCTCCTCGGCCAGGTAGAGCGGGTTCTCGTAGCGCATGTCGATGACGCCGGTACCGACCTCGATGCGCTTGGTGCGGGCACCGGCCGCGGAGAGCAGCGGGATGGGGGCGGCGGCCTGGCGGGCGTAGTGGTGGACGCGCCAGTAGGCGCCGTTGACGCCGATCTCGTCGGCGCCGACCGCTATCTCGACGGCGTCCTTGAGCGCCTGGCCGGCGTCGGGGTCGCCTGGGCCGCGACCGTGTCCGTAGTGTCCGAAGCTGAGGAACCCGAATGCTTTCATGCAATATTCAACTATGAGAGTTCTCGGATCATTCCGTCCGACCGAGCGAGCCGCGTCACCTCCGGGAGACTTTTACTCGGGGGCTCAAGACCAAGCACCACCGCCTCAGAGCCACTACCTGCGCAGATACCGCGAAGCTCGGGGTACCTCCCTGCGGCGACCACCTAAAAGTCGCCATTCGTGACAGATTGAGCCCCCCTCTCCATCAGCAGCCCGCCCCGACTGCACTCAGCCGACGTGGAAGTACCGGGCCACCAGGTCCTCGACCTGGATGCGGGCGTCGGCGATCTCCTCGCGCAGGTCGGCGTCCCCCAGGGCCACGAGCCCGGCTGCCCAGGAGTCGATGAGAGACGCGGGGAAGACCTCGAAGGCCTCATAGTCCTCGCGCTGGGCGAGCATGCGCTCGGCCGCCTGGGCGCAGGAGACCGGCAGCTGGTCGAGTCCCTCGATCTTGGAGGCGTCCCCGCTGACGTAGCGCTCGCCCGCGTACTCCAGCATGCCCGGCTCGGTCAGCCCGATCCTCGCCGCGACGGTGATGCCGGCCAGCAGCAGGTGGATGGCGGCGCTGCCGTCCGGGGAGCGCAGCTCCACGGTCTGGGAGTCCCCCGGCAGCTCGCCCACGGGCGATGCACCGGGGTTGGCGTCGCGGAACATGCGGTCGTCGAGGTTCTGCCATCCCAGCGGCACCCGCACGAGGACCGAGCGGTTGCGGTCGCCCCAGCAGATCGCCGTCGGGGCCTCCTGGTGGGGCACCAGCCGCAGGAAGGAGACGGGCACGGTGTTGCCGAAGGCGGTCAGTGAGGCCGCGTGGGACAGGTAGCCGCCGATGACGCGGCGGGCGACATCGGTCAGCGAGGAGCCGTCGGAGAACTGGTTGACACCGTCCTTCATGAGACGGGTGTGGAAGTGCATGCCGGAGCCGGCCTGGCCGACGGCGATCTTCGGGGAGAAGGAGACCTCGATGCCGTGGGCGTGGGCGACCTCGCGCACCACCCACTTGGCCAGGACCATCTGGTCGGCGGCCCGGGAGACGTCGGTGGGCAGGAACTCGATCTCCTGCTGGACGATCTGGCGCCCGTCGGCCACAAAGTTACCGACCTCGGCGTGGGCGTACTTGACCGCGCAGCCCATGCGCACCAGGTGACCGAGCGCCTCGCTGCGGACCCGGGACCACTTCGAGAACGGAGCGGCCTCGTGGTAGCCGCGCTGCTCCTCGACGCCGAAGAGCTCGTCGACGTCGGAGAAGAGGTAGTACTCGAGCTCACCCAGCGCCTCGAGCCGGCAGCCGGTCTCGGCCTCGAGGGTCTCCTGGGCACGGCGCAGGACCTGCTGCGGAGCGCTGGCCAGCGGGTTGCCCTCGACGTCGTAGAAGCCGCACATGATGTCGAGGGTGGGCTGCTCGGTGAAGGGGTTGAGGTAGGCCGTGCGCAGCCGGGGAACCACGTAGAGGTCGGAGCTGGTGGCCTCGACGACGTCGAACAGGGAGGACCCGTCGACCCGTTCCCCCATCGTGAGGATCCGGTCCAGGTGCGCGGCGGACTGGATCGCGAAGTTCAGCTCCTTGAGCCGCCCGTCTCCGCCGACGTAGCGCAGGTTGAGCATCGTGATGCCCTGCTCGGCGACGAAGCGGATGATGTCAGCGCGCGTGAAGTCCTCGGCCGGCTTGCCCAGGGCCTGGACCAGCGGGTTCGGGTTGAGCGAGACCGTGTCGGTGGACAGCGCGGCGGACGAGCCAGTGAACGAGTCGATGGAGGGCACGGGGGTGTGCTCGGACGGCATGGAGGCTCCTCTGAGGAAGGGCGGACGGAGTCGCGGGGCCGCGGACCCGGCTGCGACAACGACGTCGGACGGTCCGCGGGACGGCTCCGATTCTGTCAGGAAGACCGGAGCAGGACCAACCTCTCTGCCCCGTTCTTTTCAGAGTCTCACGCTGTTGCGCCCTAACCCCGTCGATAACCCCGTCGATATATCGTCCGCTCGGACATATAATGCCCAGCGTGTCAGGTTCGCCTTCATCACAAGGGAAGCCGTCAGCGCGCAACCGCCCGACAGCAGGGCGGCGATGGATGGTACTCATCCACGTCATGGGGGCCAGACTGGGAGTCCGGACAGCCCTGTGGTGCGGGATCGCGGCATGCCTGCTGGAACTGGCGAGGCTCGTACTCATCATCATCCCAGTCTCGGCAGGAGTAGAAGGTGGCGGCGCCGCTGACGTCCTCACCTGGGTGCACACAGCTGTGACAACCATGCCCTGGGCGATCGCGATCACCGGCGGCCTGGGGATCGCACGTGAGCGCGGAGTGCTTCCGGCACCTCATGCCTTCACCGCTGCGGTGGTAGCGATGCTGGCCTACGGGGTCGCCACGGTCGCGGCAGTCGCGTGGGCGGTCGCCTTCGGGGCCGCCGACGTCGGCGCCCCCGTTCCGGCATTCGGTCGTCTGGATATGCCGCTGTTTGTGACCTGCGGCGTCCTCGGGGCACTCGCTGCAGCAGTCGTGGTCGACGGCGTCCTCAGCCTACGCACACGGCTATCCGCGTTACCGCGCGCCGCGGCCGCGGCCGTGGCCGGGACTCCCGCCGTGGTGGCGACCGGGATCACGATCTTCATCCCGATCCCGATCATCGTCATCTCCGTCGTCCTTATAGCCCTGTCCCTCGTCCTTGGGCGCAGAGGACCCCGCCGGCCACCGACGCAACCGATATCACCGTTTTCCCGCCGCCCTCGTCATGCCGACTCCCCGGAGCACCCGGGATCACGAGCGTTCTCCAGGGAAGGGCCCGACGTCCGTCATCCTTTCTGCCGTCCGCGTTCAGGAAGCCTTCACCCATGAGGAATACACCATGAGGGGGCGTCTCGGGTCCCGGCTCGACCGCAGAACGGCGCTGCGGTGCGGCATTCTGGCAGCCGTGATCTACATCGGCTCGATAGCTCTCATGCTTGCCTCGGCTCTTTTGCCCAGATGGGTGGGGGACTCTCCGTTCTTCATCCAGGCCGCACTGTCCTACCTGGTCGGCTTCCTCCTGGCGGTCGGCTTCATCAGCCTTCTACGGGAACGGGCCGCAGTGACCCCGCAGCACGCCGTGCGCGCCGTTCTCCTCTTGGCGCTCGCGCTGATCTCCGGCGGAGCCGTAGCCGTCCTGAGCGTGATCGATGAGCTCACTGCGGACCCGGGCGCCCAGAACCAGTCGAGTGACCACGTCACGCTGGCGTTCCTCCTCGTGTTCTGCACCTTGGGAGCAACCACTGTGGGAGTCCTCGTCGACGGCCTGTCCGCCTGCAGGAGGATGGAGCCCGGGCTGCGCGCCGTCGTCGGGCTCGTGATCGGGGCACTGGCCTCGCCTCTCATCTGGTTGTCCATCACGTTCTTCGGGTTTGCGCAGATCGCGATGATCATCCCTCTCATCGTCAGCGCGCGCCTTCGACCCGCTCTCGGCCCGTATCCGATGGCTCCACCGGACTCGTACCCGCCGGGACCTCACCCCGTACTGAGCCTGCCGGACGGGGTGAGGCGACTGTCCGATCGCAGGATCACGTGGATCCGGCTCCTGGCGGTCAGCGCCGTCGTCGTCGGGGCGGGGGCGGTCGCCTGGGCGGTCGCAGACCGGGCTGCGGGGGCCGCGAGCGCGTATATCGCCTTCATCCCCCTGGTTGCGGCGGTCGCCCTGTGGGTCTCAGGACGCCGCCCCTCCACCACCATCAGCACGTGCGGGCCTGCGCTCCTGGCAGGGGTTTCCGCCATCGGCTTCGCGGCGACGACCTGGTCGCCGCAGCTGCGTGAGGAGTTCGTGGTGGCACCCGTCTCCGCGCTGTGCGGCGGCGTCGCACTCGCCTGGACGCTGCTGGTCTGGCTCCCCGGGGACAGAACCTCGAAAGTGCTGGTGGGGGCGGGAGCCGGGATGGTCTACCTGATCTTCATGACGCTCTCGACGGTGATGTTCACGCAGTACTTCCTCTTCAGCTTCGTCGCAGTGCTGACGCCCGCTTACGGGCTCATCATCCTGCGTCGGCCGCCGGCTTCTGATCCACCTGCTCCCCCGCCGGCTCCGGGCCCTGCTGCGCCAGCTCACTGGACTCAGCCTTGATCTCGGTGTCACCCTCGGCCTCAGCGATCTGCTCCATCCCGGTCTTCTGGGACAGGGGCACCTCCGGCAGGAAGAGCGCGATGACGGAGGTGGCCACGAACAGGGGGATCATCCAGGCGAAGATCGGCAGGAGGGCGTCGGCGTAGGAGCTCGCGACGGCGTCGTGCAGGGCAGTGGGCAGCCGGCTCACCAAGGCCGGTGTGAGCGAGGAGGTGTCCGCCTCGCGGAACTGGGCCAGTGAGGCGAGCACAGCGGGGTCGGCGCTGCGGGCCAGCTCCCCGATCCGCTCGGCGAGGTTGGAGGTGAGGCCCGAGGAGAAGGCCGCACCGATGAGCGAAGCGCCCAGGGACACCCCGATCTCGCGGAAGAAGTTGTTGCCGCTGGTGGCCGTGCCCAGATGCCGGGCCTCGACGGCATTCTGCACCACGGTGACCAGGAGCTGGAAGAACATACCGATGCCAGCGCCTACGACGAAGGTGGCGGCCGAGACCTCCCAGACGGGCGACGTCGTCGACAGACGCGAGAGCCAGAAGGAGGCGCCGGCGGCGATCAGCGGCCCCAGGACCGGGTAGATCTTGTAACGGTCGGTGCGCGAGACGAGGACGCCGGAGAGGATCGAGGAGAGGAGCATCCCGATCGTGATGGGCACCAGGAGCAGGCCGGAGGCGGTGGCCGAGTACCCGTAGACCATCTGCAGGTAGGTGGGCAGGTAGCTCAGGACGCCGATCATCCCGCCCATGGCGAGCATGCCGACGACCGTGGCGACGATGAAGGTGCGGTTGGTCAGGATCGACCAGGGCAGGATCGGGTCGACGGCGCGCATCTCCACCAGACCGAACAGCCCCCAGCAGACGAGGCCGACGACGCCCAGGCCGATGATGACCGGACTGGTCCACTCGTACTGGTTGCCGCCCCAGGTGGCCATGAGCACGATGGCGACGGCGCCGGCGTTCATGAGGGAGAGCCCCCACCAGTCGATGGGGCTGGCCAGGCGGCTGCTGGGCAGGCGCAGGACCAGGGCGATGGCGATGAAGGCGAGGATGCCCAGCGGCAGGTTGATCCAGAAGGTCCAGCGCCAGGAGACGGAGTCGGTCAGCCAGCCGCCGACGATGGGGCCCAGGATCGAGGCGATGCCGAACATGGCGCCCATGGGGGCCATGTAGGTGCCGCGCACGCGCGGCGGGATGAGGTCGCCGGTGATCGCCTGGGAGGAGATCATGAGGCCGCCGCCGCCAAGACCCTGGATGAAGCGGTAGATGATGAGCTGGGTCATCGTGGTGGCGGTGCCGCACAGGGCCGAGCCGATCAGGAACAGGGCGATGGCCACCAGGAAGAGGTTCTTGCGGCCCACGAGGTCGCCGAGCTTGCCGTAGACCGGCATGCCGACAGTGATGGCCAGGGTGTAGGAGGTCAGGATCCAGGCCATGTGGGCGGCGCCGCCGAGGTCACCCACAATGGTGGGCAGGGCGGTGCCCACGATCGTCTGGTCCATGGCGGACAGGAACATGACGACCAGGAGCGAGGCATAGACCGCCCAGAAGCGGTGGTCGGGGTGGAAGTCGGCTCCCGGTTCGTGGAGGGCGGTGCCGGCGGGTGCCGGCGTCGTAGCGCTTCGAGTCACGGATTGCGTCACAGATATGCCTTTACGGGTGAGGTAGGCGGGTAAGACTGACAGGAGAAGAAGCTGAAGGAGCGCCGTACGGCTAACCCGGCGAGTCCGACGGCGGCCCACCGGCGGCGCCGGCAACACCGGAGGCTGGGCCACTGGGCGGAGCCTGAGCGACGACGTCGGCAATGGCCCGGGTCATGGCCTGGACGGCGTCGGTCAGCCGGCCCTCGGGGCACCGGCCTGGCACGGCGGGGGGCTCAGAGGACTCGGGGGTCTCGGGAGACTCCTGACCGCCCCGTTCCCAGGGGTGCGTGCGCCCGGACCACAGGTCCATGGCGCTGCGCTGGATGGCCATGGCCAGGGCGACGACGGCGCGGACGCGCGGGTCGCCGGGCCCGGTTCCCAGGCGGCGGCAGGCGGCGGAGGCCAAGGAGTCGGCGGTGGCGCGCAGGCGCTCGTGGATGGCGCGCTCGACCTCGGGGTTGTCACGCACGATCTCCGGGAAGGCCAGAAGCCAGCCGCGCTCGGACTCGACGACCTCGGTGCCGGAGGCCAGCAGGGCACCCAGGTCCTCCAGGAGGGTACCGGTGCCGTTGATGAAGGCCTCGACGGCCTGGGGCTCGGGAGCCTCAGGACCGATGACGAGCAGGTCGGCCTTGGAGGAGAAGTGGTTGAAGACGGTGCGCCGGGAGACACCCGCCAGGGAGGCGACGTCGTCGACCGTCATGGCGGTGTAACCGCGCTCCCGAGTCAGGGTCAGGGCGGCGGCCCGGATGGCGGCGCGGGTGCGCTGCGCATGGGAGGCGCGAAGGTCGGTTCCGGTCACAGACCCATCTTGCACTCAGTGCAGCATTGCACTCAATGCAGAACTGCGCGAGGTTCCTCACGGCAACCGTGCCCAAGCCTCCACCTCGACCAGCAAACCCTCTCCGGTCGCTAACGTTGCACTTCCCGCACCCCTATGACACCTTAGAGACTAAGGTGTCATAGAGAGAGCGTGGGTGACACGTTAAGGAGAACATGGTGGGCACATGGATCAGCCGTCACTGGGACAACCCGCACAGCAGCGGATTGAGGCGTCGAGACCGCAGGTCCGGCGAGTACCGGGCCTACGTGCCGGAACCACTCAGCGGGTCCAGCCTGGCATTAAGCCCGGGCACTGAGGCGCTGGCCGCTCAGGCCGAGGCTCGGGTGCGCGCAGTCAATACATCACCCGCCATGGCTGCGGTATCGAGATTCCTCCTGCGCAGCGAGGCAATCGCTTCATCGCAGATCGAGGGAATCGCGCCGTCAGCTCACAAGGTTGCTCTGGCGGAGCTGGGCCAGCGGGAAGAGGTCAGGGGGCTGAGCGCGCAGGCACGTGCCGTCGCCAACAACGTGACTCTCGTGCGCGCGGCAGTCGAGGATCTGAGCGATGCACCGCCGGTAACCACCGGTCGGCTGTTGACACTGCATCGCAGCCTCCTGTCCGACTCGCCGGAGCACCATGGGATCCGCACGGCTCAGAACTGGGTGGGAGGCTCCTCCTACCACCCCCTTGAGGCCGACTTCGTTCCCCCGCCGCCGGAGTTGGTTCCAGACCTGGTTGAGGATCTTGTGCAGTATCTCAATGGAGCCACACACGCCCCCTCTCATTCAGGCGGCGCTCGTCCACGCACAGTTCGAGACGATCCACCCGTTCACGGATGGCAACGGCCGAGTAGGTCGGGCGCTCATCCACACGGTGCTTGCGCGTCGCGGGCTGTTGCCTGCGATGGCATTACCGGTGAGCCTGGTCCTGTCGACACTGAGCGATCAGTACGTCGACGCACTGTCGGCCTACCGGGGGCTCGGAAGCCTTGTAGGCGCCGAGCCGGGAGGCTATGACACCTGGATCTCCTTCTTCCTCGAAGCCGCCGTACAGGCATGCGATCAGGCCGAGCAGATCTCATCCGAGCTCGACGACGTTCGATCCGACTGGGCAGATGCGCTTGAGTCATGGGCGAGGCAGGAGAACGCGGGCCGCCGTCCGCGCGCTGACTCGGCTGCGGCTCGGATTCTTGATGGGCTGCCTGCCACCCCGATCCTCACGATTACCACGGTGTCACAGGTCTACGGCGTATCGCGCACGGCGGCGACGCGAGGCCTGGAGACGCTCAGAGCGGCCGGCATCCTCACGACGGAGTCGATCGGTACGGGGGTGCGGGCCTACACGGCCCACGCGGTGCTGGACACCATCACCTGGGCGGAGCGTCGGCTGGCGAGCACACGCTTCGACACCCGGATCTCCCCGCCGGTACGAGCCGTTCCCTCTCGGCCTCAATCATCCCGGTAGCTCGAAGCGGTTCAGCCTATAGGCTCTTACCGGGCTCGAGCACGCCTCAACGGGGCTGGTAGACGGAGAGCTCGACGAGGTTCTGGTCGGGGTCGCGCACGTAGATGCTGCGGATGGGGCCGCGAGCACCCGTCCGGTCGACGGGACCGAGCTCGACAGGAATCGCCTCGGAGACGAGATGCGCGAGGATCTCCTCGATGGCGCCGTCGACGACGAGGCACAGGTCCGCGCTTCCGGGGGCGGGCCGCGCGGCATGCGGGGCGATCGGGTCGTCCGCGGCGTGGAGGTTGATCTTCTGGTCCCCGAGCCGCAGTGCCGTGCGCCCCTGGCCGAAGGTCACCACCTCCATACCCAGGGCCCGCGAGTAGAAGTCGATGCTCGCCTCGATGGAGCGGACGGTCAGGACGACGTGGTCGATACCGGTGATTCGCACGCACCGATTGTCCCTCAGTCATGCCCTGAGGCCTTGACGTCACCCCTTACCGGGACGGTGGAGGACCTCGCTGGGGAGGGACTCGATGAGCCGTAGCCAGATCTCGCTCGCGGTGGGGAAGGCGGGCACGGCGTGGCGCAGCCGGCGGACCGGAACGTCGGCGGTGATGGCGATGGTGGCGGCGTGGATGAGCTCGCCCGCGCCCGGGCCGACGAAGGTTGCCCCCAGGATGGTGCCGGTCTGCCGGTCGACGACCAGCTTGGCCTCGCCGTGGGCGTCATCGCGCAGGAGCGCCGCACCGGCGGCCGAGGTGTAACCGACCTGGGCGGTGACGACGTCGTGTCCGGCGTCGCGGGCCTGCTGCTCAGTCAGACCACTGGCGGCGACCTGGGGGTCGGTGAAGACGACCTGCGGGACGGGGACGTCCTCGACCGCGGGCTCGGGCTCGCGGCCGGCTGCGAGGGCGGCGATGGACTCCCCCACGACGCGCGCCCGGTACTTACCCGTGTGGGTCAGCTGCGCCTCCCCGCCGGCGTCGCCGACGGCGTAGAGCCAGTCGGGCAGGCGACCGGCCAGGACGTCGTCGGGTTCGAGGCCGACGGTCTCCAGGCCGATGCCGTCCAGGAGGGGGCGGCGGCCGGTGGCGATGAGGATCTCGTCGGCCTCGATGCTTCGGCCGGCGCAGCTGATCGTCACCGGGCCGCCGTGGATACGACCGAGCCCGGCCTCGCGCGCCTGCACCCGTTCGGCGCCGGTCACCTGGGCATCGGTGATGGCGGTGACGCCGTGGGCCGCCAGCGCCTCCTCGATGATCTGTGAGGCGAAGGGCTCGGCGGCCGACAGGAGACGGGGGCCGCGTACCAGCATGGTGACGTCGCTGCCCAGGGCGGACATCCAGGTGGCGGCCTCGCAGGCGACGACCCCGCCGCCGATGATGATGAGCCGCTGCGGGATCTCCTGCACGCCGGTGGCGTCGCGCGAGTCCCAGGCCTCGAGGCCCCGGAGGAGCGCGGGCACGACGGGCTGCGCTCCGGTAGCCAGCACGACGGCGCGCCGGGCCTGAAGCACGCACTCACCCTCCGGGGTCTGGACGGCGACCCGCCGCGGGCCGGCCAGGCGCGCCCATCCGCGGACGACGTCGATGCCGGAGCTCTCGGCCCAGCGCACTTGGCCGGCGTCGTCGTACCGGGAGACCCACTCGTCTCGGCGCGCGAGCAGATCCGGTGCGGTCAGCTCGGCGGGGCGCAGTCCGCCGAGGTGCGTGGAGGCCGCCGCGACCTCGATGGGCAGGAGGAGGGCCTTGCTGGGGATGCAGGCGTAGTAGGAGCACTCGCCGCCCAGGAGCTCCCCCTCGACGAGGACCGCGGTCAGGTCGGTGCCCTCGGTGGCGTACTGGGCGACGTTCTCCCCCGCCGGTCCGCCGCCGATGACGACGACGTCGTAGGTGCTGGTCCGCTCGGATGCCGACTCACTGCTCATGCCACCGATGCTGCCAGACAACAGGTAGACGTACCGAGCGCACTCCGCTCTTAGACCCTACAGGTGCTACGATGTCGGCGTGTGGAGTGTTGACATCGAGCTGGTTGCAGCGTGGCTGGCTTCACTGGACAGCAACTCACAGGCGCAGGTGGTCGCGGCCATCGAGTTGCTGGAAGAACAAGGACCTCGCCTTGGCCGCCCG
Organism: Actinomyces sp. ZJ308; assembly: GCF_011752065.1. Taxonomy (GTDB): domain Bacteria; phylum Actinomycetota; class Actinomycetes; order Actinomycetales; family Actinomycetaceae; genus Actinomyces. The sequence goes on along the minus strand of NZ_JAAIJY010000022.1, from coordinate 9,881 downwards.
CTGGTACAAGCAAAACATCCCCATAGCCGATGACTTGTTCGACGAGCACTTGCACACACTGAGAGGAGAGTAGCCACAATGCCCATGACGATCACAGAGTTCTTAGACTCCCACCCGGTGAGCCGAGACCAGATCGAGGCCCACAAAGAGCGCATGCGCACCGAGATCCGCGCATACCGCTTACGCGAGCTGCGCGAGCAGGCCGGACTCACTCAAGCACAGTTAGCGGATCGCATCGGAGTCGGTCAGCGGCAGGTCTCAAAGATCGAACGCGGCGACCTTGACGACTCGAAGATCGGCACTATCCGCAGATACCTGGAGGCGGTTGGTGGGAATTTGGCGATTGAGTATGTGACAGGCGATCAGCGAGTTCAAGTGGCTTAGCAAACACACGGATCTAGTAGCGGCAAACGCGTCTTATCCTCCATTCACAGCGCCTTCAGGAGGTCGTAGGCGGTCACGGCGCACACGCCCAGGAGCAGGACGCCGAAGACGGTCGTCAGCATCACCACCGATGCTGCCACGCCTTTTCGACAGATAGGCCGATCCACACAGGTTGCGACATGTCGACGCTCAGGCCACACGCAAGGGAGTGATGGCATCAATCTGCATTGAAAGGCGATCCTCCGCAACGTCGAGGTCATACTGAGTCTGCAGGTTCAACCAGAACTGCGCAGACACCCCGAAGTACTTGCCAAGCCGCAACGCCGTATCAGCAGTCACCGCGCGCTTACCATGCACGATCTCATTGATACGTCTCGGCGGCACATCAATAGCGACGGCCAGCTTATTCTGGGTAATGCCGAACCCCTTGATGAAGTCCTCCATGAGAACCTCCCCCGGATGAATAGGAGCCAGCTTGTTGCTCTGGTCAGTGATAGTCAACGATCTCGACCTCCTCCGCCCCGGCGTTCGTCCACATGAAACAGATCCGCCACTGGTCATTGATTCTGATGCTGTACTGGCCGGCTCGATCTCCCTTCAGCATCTCGAGCCGATTTCCCGGCGGCACCCGCAACTCGTCAACCGAGTGCACAGATGCGATTTGACGCAACTTGCTCAAGGCAGTCCGTTGTATCCGAGAGTCGATCGACGGGACTCGCTCCCTGTGCCAGAGCCGTTCAGTGTCCTTGCTGCCGAACGTCCTGACCACACACTCAGTGTATAACGTATCGCGTCATATAGGACAGACTCGTCTCGGTAACCGGCCTGCGCAGCACGACGACACGCAGCGCCTTCAGGCGGTCAGGAGGTCGTAGGCGGTCACGGCGCACACGCCCAGGAGCAGGACGCCGAAGACGGTCGTCAGCGTCGCCGCCGAGGCACGCCTCGTCAGCGGCCCGCCAAGGAGGCCTCCCGCCATCGAGGCCGCGGCGAAGACCAGGACCACGGGCCAGTCCACGTTCGAGTGCGTCCCCACCCGCGCCGCCAGGCCGGCCGCGGAGGCGATGATCATGACCAGCAGCGAGGTTCCGGAGGCCTCCTTCATCGGGAAGCCCAGGGCCAGCACGAGCATCGGCACGACGATGAACCCGCCGCCGACCCCGAAGAAGCCGGTGAGGAACCCGGTGAAGGTCGCGGCGCCCGCGATGACCAGCAGACCGCGCCGGGCCGCCGCCCCTCCCCCTCCATCGCAGCCGTCGCCACTACCGCCGTCGGGGCCGCTGCGTGAGCGCAGCCCGCGCACGAGCATGATCACGCCCACCACCGCCAGCATCGCGCTGAACAGGGTCAGCAGGACGGTGCCGTTCACGGCCACGGAGGCCCGGGATCCCACGAGGGCCCCGAGCACGCTCATGAGCCCGAAGGTCAGCCCGTCGCGCCAGTGCACCCGACCGGCCCGGGCCGGGGCGATGAGGGAGACGATCGCGGTCAGCCCCACCACCACGAGGGAGCCGGCGGAGGCGTCGTGCGGGTCCTGTCCCAGCAGGTAGACCAGGGCGGGCACCGACAGGATGCCGCCGCCCGCCCCCAGGGCGCCGACGACGACCCCGACCAGCACCCCGACGGCCAGGGCAGTGAGCACAGAGGCGAGCACGGACACGTTCCTCTACTCCTCCTCGGGCCGCAGGGAGCGCCTGGTGCCCGGGTCCATGATCTCGGCCGGCGCGCGCCCCGCCCCCAGGAGCCGGACCATGGCGAGCAGGTCGGGCGTGATGTGGGAGTAGAAGGCACCGTACCCGGCGCACAGGTAGTTGTGGCCCTCCTGGCCGTCGACCGAGCGGGTGAAGCGGTCCTTGGGGCACCCTCCCCAGCACAGCTGCACCACGGGGCAGCGTCGGCACTGGTCGGTCAGCTGGGCGCTCTTCTTGGTGGCGAAGCGCCGCATCGTGGGGGTGCCGGCCAGGTCGGCGAAGGGCTCGTCGGTGACGTTGCCGAGCCTCCATTCGGGCTCGACCCAGTGGTCGCAGGCGTAGACGTCCCCGTTGAACTCCATGGCCATGTTGTTGCCGCACTCGGGGGCGTGGACGCAGGTGGGGTGGATGCCGAACATCGCCGACAGCGCCGAGTCGAAGTCCTGGACGAACACGCGGCCGACGTCGGCGGCCACCCACTCGTCGAAGATCTCCGAGAGGAACCGGCCGTAGGCCCGGGGGTCGACGCTGCGGGAGGTCACCGAGCTGCCGGCCTGCCGGTAGAGGAGGCGGGCGCCGGTGTCGGTGCGCCAGCCGGCCTCGGCGGCGGCCAGCTGCTCGGGCTCGACCCGCTCGACGATCGGGATGAACTGCAGGTGGGTGGCGCCCAGCTCGTCGCGGAAATAGCGGTAGACCTCGGCGCCGTGGTCCTGGTTGGCGGCGTGGACGGTGCACAGGATGTTGCGGCGCACGCCGGCGGCCACGAGGTGCCTCCAGCCGCGCAGCACCATGGAGTGGGTGCCGCGCCCGCCGCGGTTGAGCCGGTAGGAGTCGTGCATGGCCGGCGGCCCGTCCATGGACACGCCCACGAGGACGTCGTTGTCCGCCAGGAAGGACGCCCACTCCTCATCGATGAGGGTGCCGTTGGTCTGCAGGGCGTGGACCACCCTCTGGCTGGGGCGCCGGTAGGTCTCGCACAGCTCGATGAGCCGGCGGAAGAACGGCAGCCCGCGCAGGGTCGGCTCGCCGCCCTGCCAGAGCATGGTGACCTCGCCGTCGGCGCTGGCGGCCAGGTACTCGGCGACGTAGCGCTCCAGGGTCTCCTCGCTCATGAGCTGACGGGGGATGTTGTAGAGCAGCTCCTTGGACAGGAAGAAGCAGTACTGGCAGTCCAGGTTGCAGGCGGCGCCGGTCGGCTTGGCGACGACGGACAGGGGCAGGCGGCGTCGGTTCAGTGGCCCCGCTGCGGGTCCCGCCCCGGGCAGGGCCGTCGCGTCCAGGTGCGGGGTGGGGGCGAGCCGTGGCCCCGACGACGCGGCCTCGTCACGCCCAGCCGGGCGGACCGTGGGCATCGGGAGGGCCACGGTGCTCATCCGAAGCTCCTCTGGCGGCGCTTGGCCTCCTCCAGGCAGGCCGTCACGTAGGAGTCGGCGGCCCCGGCGGCGCCGCGGGCCGGGCCGAGCCCGTCGAGGCCGGCGGCGACGACCTCCACGGACCATCCGGTCCCCGGAACGAGCCGGTCGGCGATGTCGGTGGCGATCTGGGGGACGATCTCGGGGCATGCGGCCACGAGCTCGCCGCCGACGACGATGCGTCCGGGGCTCATGAGCAGCACCGCCGTCGCGCAGGCCTGGGCGACGGCCCGGCTGGCCTCGGTCAGGGCGCAGCGCGCGGCGGGGGCGCCGTCGTCGAGCATCCGGCGCAGCCCGGCCAGGTCCGTGGCCCCGGCGGTCTGGACGACGGCGGGGGCCGAGGCCAGGGTCTCCAGGCACCCGGTCCTGCCGCACTGGCAGGGGCGCGTCCCGCCGGGGACGGTGGCATGCCCGAGCTCACCGGCGTACCCGGTGCTGCCGCCGCCGATGCGGTCGGCGACGATGACGCAGGCGCCCTCCCCTCCCCCGAGGTGGACGTAGATCTGCTCGGGCGCCCCCTGCCCCGCGCCCCACCGGGCCTCGGCCAGGGCGGTCATGCGGATCGTGTTGTCCACGAGCAGCGAGCCGCTCCAGTAGGGGGAGACGATCTGCTCCACGGAGCTGAACAGGTCCTCGCCCAGGGCGGTTCCCGGGCCGGTCCCCCGCCCCACGGGGACGGGCAGGCCGACGCCGATGCGCGAGACGTAGGACATGTCCACGCCGTCGTCGTCGGCCCTGTCCTTGAGGTCCCGGCACAGCCGGCCCAGCGGCTCCTGCCAGCCGGTGAAGGACAACGGGGTCAGGACCGAGGCGAGGACCTCGCCCTTGCGGTCCAGGACGATGCCGCCGGCAGCGGTGCGGGAGATGTGCAGGCCGACGGCGCAGGCGATGCGCTCGGCCAGGCCCAGCTGCTCGACGGGCCGGCCCCGCCCCTCCTCGTGGGAGCGGTGGGCGACGACGCGCACGGCCCCGTCCCGGCGCAGCTCTGTCAGGGCGCGCCCCAGCACGGTGCGCGAGACGTCCAGGCGGGTGCACAGCTCGCTGCGCGTGGCCGGGCCGGAGGCCAGGGCCTGGACGATCCTCTCCTCCAGGCTCGAGGGGGCCAGGGTGGCCAGGTAGTCCATGTCGCATCCTCCTCGTGTCGGTCAGGTCGTACTGGGCGTGGTGGTCGGGATGGTCAAGATGATCGAGTGCCGCTCGGGCGGCAGCGGCGGTTCCACCGTTCCCGGCGGGCCCGGTGCAGGGAGGTGGGCCCGCCGGGGATCGGCGTCGAAGGTGCCGCAAGGCGGCTGAGGGCGGCCGTGACCGGCCTTCAGTCGCTGAGCACCTTGTCCAGGTCGCTTCGCGCGGTGTTGACCAGCGGGATGTCGAAGTCCGTCATCGCCGCCATCCACTTGGCGAAGGAGTGGTCTCCGCGCTCGCGGAGCTGTCGGTAGAGCTCGGTGGCCAGCTCGCGGCGGATCTGGTCGTAGACGGGCACCGTGTAGACGTTGTTCATCTCGGCGGGGTCCACGCGCAGGTCGTAGAGCTCGTTGATGGACTCGTGGTTGACCACGAGCTTGAAGTCCCGGGTGCGCAGCATGCGCTGCTGGAGGGGGAAGTGGTGGCCGTGGAACTCGCAGACGATGTTCTCGCGCCAGCCGGGCACCTCCTGGCCCCGGGTGAGGTCGACGATCGAGCGGCCGTCCTCCACCAGGGAGGGGTCGAGTCCCGCGATGTCCAGGACGGTGGCCGGAAGGTCGATGAGCGAGGTGAAGGCGTCCGAGCGCCCCACCGTGGACACGCCCGGGATGTGGGCGATGAAGGGGACGTTGTAGATGTCGTCGTACATGGCCGGGCCCTTGTCGTTCATCCGGTGGGATCCGGTGAACTCGCCGTGGTCGGCGCAGAAGAAGACGGCGGTGTCGTCCAGGACGCCGAGCTCGCGGGCCACGTCCATGATGCGGCCGATCTCGAAGTCGATCATGGCCACGTAGCCCCAGTAGACGGCGATGAGCTTCTTCCACTGCTCATTGGTGAACGACGACGTCGACCAGTAGGTGGCGTAGTTCTGCTGGATCGGGGGCTTGCCGATGAGGGAGTCCCCGAAGTTCTCCGGCAGGGTGACGGTCTCGGGGTCGATGAGGTCGAACCACTCGTCGGGCAGGAAGTAGGGCAGGTGGGGCCCGAAGAAGTGCACGTCGAGGCTGAAGGGCTTGGAGTCCTTCCTCCAGTCGGCGGCGTACTCGCGCAGCTTCTCGATGGCGCGGTCGGCCAGGAAGCGCTCGAAGGTGGCCTCCTCGGGCTGGTCGAGGCGGGCGGCGATGATGTGCCCGTCGCGGTTGCCGGGAAGCTTGCCGCGCCACAGGTCGTGGGCCTTGACCGGGGGGAGATTGTTCCTCTCCAGCCAGGCCACGTACTTCTCGTTGCCCACGGGGTTCTCGGCGCCCCAGTAGGAGTCGTCGTCCATGCCGAACTGGTCGGGCAGGTTGGGGCCGCAGTGGTACTTGCCGACGATGCCGACGTTGTAGCCGTGGTCGCGCAGGGCCTGGGTGTAGGTCCAGGTGCCCAGCGGGATGGCGGTCTGGTAGGCGATGTTCCACTCCGGGTTGGCCAGGACCTGGTGCTTGCGCGGCAGCTTGCCGGTCAGCAGGGAGGCGCGCGCCGGGGTGCAGATGGCCGTGGGCGTGTAGCAGTTGGTGAAGGCGAATCCGTTCTCGCCCATGGCGTCGATGACCGGGGTCCGGGCGTGGGGGTTGCCCAGGCAGCCGATGGTGTCGGTGCGGTGCTGGTCGGTCATGATGACCAGGACGTTGCGGACGTTGTCGGGGATGTCCCGGGCCGGGCGAGCCGGCTGGGCGCCCTCGACCGGCCCTGCGGGCTCGGCGGACTCGGCGGGCTGAGCGGGTTGAGCTGCCTGAGGGCTCGACGTCGTCGTCATGAGAGTTCCTTTCTGTCTTCGTGGTCCTTGGGTGACCGGGCGGGTCACTTGGAGACGACCTTGTCGACGTCCTCGAGCTGGGTGCCGGTGGTCTCGTGGAGGTAGCGGGCGGTGAAGATGACGGCCAGGACGCCGAAGGCGCAGTAGATCCAGTACGTGCCGGCCGGCGACCAGACGATGAGGTAGGGGAAGAACAGGACGACGAGGAAGTTGACCAGGAAGTCGGCCCCCGAGGCCAGGGACATGGCGCCGCCGCGGATCTGGTTGGGGAACATCTCGCCCATGACGATGGAGAAGATGGGGCCCCAGGAGGAGGTGAAGCCGAGGATGAAGGTGCACAGGGCCGCGACGGCCACGAAGCCGAGGGTCGGGTTGGCGGCGATGTCGGGCTTGCCGTCCACGATCGGGGCGATGGTGAAGACGGTGGCGACGACGGCCAGGGACAGGAAGATGAGGGTCCCTCCGTAGATGAGCATGCGCTTGCGGCCGATCCTGTCCACCAGGAGGATGCCGCTGACGACGCCGACGACCTTGAAGGCGGTGATGATGAGGGTCTGCTGGAGGGCCATGTCCTCGGTGAAGCCGACGGCGCCGAAGAGGGTGTTGGAGTAGAAGAAGACGCCGTTGATGCCGGTGAGCTGCTGGAAGGCGGCGATGGCCATGCCGACCAGGACCAGGCCGCGCCACTGGGAGGCCCAGATCTGGCCGACGCTCATCTTGACGGCGCCGTCGGCGCCCATGGAGTCGGCGATGGCCTGGACGCGGGCGGCGGGGTCGGGGTCGGCCGTGACCTTGACGAGGATCTTCTCTGCCTCCTCGCGGCGGCCCACCGAGACCAGGTAGCGGGGCGACTCGGGGATGAAGGTGGTGAAGATGATGTAGAAGGCGGCCGGGATGATGAGGCAGGCGAACATCCACTGCCAGGCCTGCAGGCCCAGGGCCAGCTCCTTGCCGGCGCCGCCGGCGGCGCGGGTGACGGCCACGTTGATGAGGCCGGCGAAGAACAGGCCCAGGATGATGGACAGCTGGCGGAAGCCGATGAGGCGGCCGCGGATGTCGGCCGGGGCGATCTCGGCGACGTAGCCGGGGGCCACGGTGGTGGCGGCGCCGAAGCCGATGCCGCCGATGACGCGGCACAGGAGCAGGAAGGGGTAGCCGTAGGAGCCGAGCATGGGGCTGAAGACACCGCAGATCGCCTCGAAGGCGAGGAAGGGGCCGACCCACATGAGGGTGGTCTTGCGGCCGATCTTGTCCGAGATACGGCCGGCCAGGACGGCGCCGATGAGACCGCCGATGATGCCGGCGCTGCCGGCGACGCCCTTGGCGAGCTCACCGAGGTGGAACTCGCTGCCGACGGCCTTGATGGCGCCGTTGAGGACCATGCCCTCGAAGCCGTAGAAGAACGGGCCGAGGGTGGCGATGAGAGCCAGGACCGTGGCGTAGCGTCGGGCTGCGGCGCGCGCCTGCGGGCTGGGCTGCTTGCCCGGGGAGGAGACCTTGCTGCCCGGGGAGGCTGTGGTGGTCATGGGGTTGTGCACCTTCTTCGTTGACACGTGCCACGGCCGACGTCATCGTTGACATCTGATGTCCAGTGGCGGGAAGACTATAGGCAGGTGCGACTTTCGTCCGTCGGAACGGACATTAGACAGCCTGGATCGTAATCTAGATCACTTTTTGGTGGGCGCCGGGGCACCGCCCGCCCGGGGTGGCAGCATCGGTTCCGACGTCGGAGCACAGAGGAGAAGCCGGACGGATGCTGTCACCACGAGAGCGCAGAGAGGACCGCGTGGCACAGCTCATCGAGAGGCTGGAGCGCGACGGCACCCTCATCACCCCCTCCTCGAAGACCCGACTCACCTTACTCATCACACTTTTTCTCGCATTCTTTCTGATCAGCCTCGCCATGATCATCACTTCCGCATCAGAAAGCAGCAACCCCGAAGAGGGAGTCACTCTTGCGATCTGCGGCATCGTATGCACAGGATTCTTCGGCCTGACCACATTAGTAGCCTACCGACAGCTCTCCCAGGGGATTCGGCTGGTCCTCACATTCCAGGAACTGAGGATCGAGAACAAGGACGGCGGCATCATCGAGCGAACCGAGTGGCCCGACATCGAGAAGATCGAGAGTCGGACACTTTCGAGTGGCGGCATATACCATCCCGAAGTTCTCGCATATCACCTCACATCCTTCGGCAAGGAGCAGCACGACGAGTTTCTTCACTCGAACCCGATCGCCCGCCAAAGGTACATGATCTTCCCTTCTCGAAAGAGATGGACGATCGCGATTCCGCAGAGACTCTCCGTCCCCCACAAGGAGCTGTTCACCCTGCTCACCGAAACGCACCGGCGTTACCGCCGCAGGAAACGCCGATACCTGTCGAAGCGCAAGAATAAGCGCGGACACGCCTGATACGAGTTCACCGGCAACCTACCTTCCAGCCCACCCAGACTCCACCTCCACCTCAACAGATACATCAATTCGCGTACGTCACCTCAACTCACAACCCGTTAACTGAGCTGGCACGAGTCAAGCAGGCGTCGACACAACCAGCCACCCACAACTGTTGGCAGCAACACCAGTGGCCACTGGCCCACGCGACACTTGTCAGCCAATCATGTAGACCATACCGCGCCCGTCCTCGACAAGTCCCTCAGCAAATCGGCAGGCCTCCTGAAGATATCTGCCGAGGTATGACATGCTCTTTTCAGATCCTCCCCCGTGACTGCGCTTCGATATCGACGCCCCCTCCTCCTGGCACAACAACTTCAGATCCCAGCTGATCCCCCTCATCTCCTCAGGCCTCAGCACTCTGATCCACGGCTCCCACTCCGGCCCGACCATGCGCACCCTCCCTTCAAACATGCGATAAGAAGGGCGACGCTCTCCACCATTATTCTCAGCTCGAGTAAGTTCTTGCAGCCCATCCCAGGCCTTGTCCAGATAGAGCATGTCCCTCTTCGGGACCACTTGCTTCATGGTGGCCGGCCCGGACATCACACCAGCCTCCATTCCCCAGGCGTCGGCAAGAGGATCGCAGGACAGGAACATCGAGGGACACTCGATAGCGTCGTCGATCCTGTCCGCCTCAACTGCATATGCGTAGTATCGGATTCCCATGCGATCATCATGCAAGAATACCGCCATTCAAGCACACCCGACCTTTCCACCTTGTGGATAACATTCTTTATCCACAGTCTGAGATCGCCGGCCTCCCCCGACATCCCGCGGTTAACGCAACAGGTCGACCCCAGAGGGATTCACGTGAGGTGATCTGCCAGATTTCCAGCGGAGCTCACGCAGCCGAATTGATGTCACCAGACCCCCTGCCCCACTCCGGTCCCAACTAGTGTCGCGTGTCGTTAGTTGTTTTGTGGTTGGTGCTTAGGATGATGGGGGTATGGCGAATAGACCTGCTCCTGGACTGGTTGTGCGTGAGGGTGACCTGGAGGTGCTTGAGTCCTGGCTGCGTG
>NZ_JAAIJY010000001.1 GCF_011752065.1 Actinomyces sp. ZJ308 | reverse complement strand
AGGCCGCGCAGCCACGGGCGAAGGTCCGCACTACCGTGCCGGCCGCGGACCTCGATGAGCGCCCCGACCTGGTGGGGCGGGACTTCACCGCCGACAAGCCTGGGCGTAAGTGGTGCGGGGACATCACCTATATCAGTACGTGGGCCGGGTTCGTCTATCTTGCTACGGTTCTGGACTGCTGCACCAAGAAGGTCGTGGGGTATGCGATGGCCGAGCCATGTGCGCACCTCGCTGGTGTGTGAGGCCATCGACATGGCGGCCAGACGGTGCCCTGTCGAAAAGGGTGTGACGGTCTTCCACTCCGACCGGGGCAGTCAGTACACGTCTCAGAAGTTTCTGGACCACCTGAAGTCCTATGGTATCCGCCCGTCCGTGGGTCGTACGGGGGTGTGTTGGGACAATGCGTGGGCGGAATCCTTCAATGCCACGCTCAAGAATGAGAGAGTGCATAGAATGGTGTACCCCACGAGACAGAAGGCGATCAACGATATTGCCTCGTGGATCGAGCTGAGATACAATCATGTGCGCCTTCACTCAGCCCTGGGATACCGCACACCTAACGAGGTCGAGCAAGAATTCCTGAGCCTAACCAAGGCAGCCTGAAACACCAAACAAGCAGTGTCCGAAAAACACCCAGCAGCCCAGGCTGCTGGCACGCAGGAGGTGGGCGGCCTGGAGCCCGCAGGCGCTCTCCAGGACTTGCTGGGTCTGCGCATTGACGGCGTCGTCGCCTACCCGCACGAGGACGGCGTGGTCGACATCTGCGCGGCAGGGGTGGACAAGAGCATCTGCATGAGGCTGCCGACCGGCGAGGAGGAGCCGACTACCTCGGGAGGAGCCGACACCACAGTAAGGACAGCAGTCATGGGGCAGACACCGGGACTTCACCACCAGTCCGTCTCCACGTGGGTCGCGGTGGGCAACGACGCCAACGACGTGGCGATGATCCGCGCGGCAGACATCGGTGTCATCGTCGGGGACGGCCTGGAAGAGGTCAGGGCGAGGAGGCGGACGATCCGCGTCCCCTCGCGCCCCGGCGCGGTGGTGTCCATTCTGGAGCAGCTGCTTGAGCTGCACCGCTAACGTCACCAGCCTGAGTTGACCCACGGCGGATCCGCGACACCTGACCGCGCAGGATTCCACCAACCACCACATCACTCACAACGACATCCCGCGGGCCAGCCTCGCTCGCTCATCTCGGCGTGCGCTCGGAGGGGACCATGAGCAACCAGATGAGGTAGATCCCGCCCAGCGCGGCACTGACCAGGCCCACCGGGATCTGGAAGGGACTGAGCAGACGCTGCGCCAGGAGGTCGGCCCCACCCAGGAGCAGGGCCCCCATGGCGGCCGAGGCAACCATGGTGATCCCGGCCGACCGGCTCAGACGCCGCGCCAGCTGCGGGGCCGCCAGGGCCAGGAAGCCGATCGGCCCGGCCACGGCCACGCACATGGCCGCCAGCACGACGCCGTAGCCGAGCATCGCGCCGCGCACCCTGCTGACGCGCATCCCCAGGCCGGTGGCGACGTCGTCGCCCATCTCCAGCATGGCCGCGGGCCGAATGAGCCAGAGCACCTGCGGCAGCAGCACGATCGCCGCGATGAGCAACGGACGGGTCTGGCCCCATGAGATGGCGTTGAAGGAGCCGTACTGCCAGGCCTTGGCCGCCTCCGCGCTCTGGAGAGACGCCCGGGAGATGAGGTAGTTGTTGGCGGCCGAGAGCATCTCCGACAGGGCGATACCGGCCAGCACGAGGTTGTCTCCACCAACCCCGCGACGCAGCGTCATGAGCGCGACGAGCGCCGCCGTCGCAAAACCGCCGAGGATCGTGCCCGCACCGATCTGGAAGGTCGAGGAGGCGGAGGCCAGCAGGATCGCCAGCAGTCCGCCCGTGGAGGCACCGGTGGTGAAGCCCACGATATCGGGGCTGCCCAGGGGGTTACGGGACAGGCTCTGGAAGATGGCGCCCGACAGCGCCAGCATCGCCCCCACCAGCACGGCTGCGAGCGCCCGCGGCAGACGCTGGTCGATGACGATGAAGCGGTCCAGGTCGCTTCCCGTTCCGCGCAGCAGTGTCCCCAGGGCATCCGCCGCTGAGATGTCGTAGGTACCCGTCAGGACCGTCAGGACCATGACCGCCAGGGCCGCCAGGGCCAGGATGATCGTGACCGCGACGGCGCGGCGGTGGAGCAGGAGCTCCTGCCGGGGTCCGACGGGAAGCCTTCTGACGGAGACGGGAGGCCCCAGGTAGGCCGGCCGCTGGGGCTGCTCCGGGTCGTCCGGCTTCTCCTGAGGCTCGGCTACGTCCTGGGACCGCGGGTTCGAGACGGGCCGGCTCATCGGGTCCTCACCCCCATGCGGCGCACCACCATGGCCAGCAGGACGGGTCCGCCGATGAAGGCGGTGACGACGCCGGCCTCCATCTCGGCGGGGACGATGAGGACGCGGCCCAGGATGTCGGCTCCTAGCAGCAGGATCGGCCCGGCCACGAGCGAGACCGCCAGCAGCTTGCGCTGGTCGGCTCCCAGGGCGAGCCGCAGCACCTGCGGCACCACGAGCCCGACGAAGGAGATCGGGCCGACGGCCGCCGTCGACGCCCCGCACAGGAGCGTGATGGCTGCCAGCGCCAGGGCGCGTGCCCGTGCGGGACTGACTCCCAGGGCCCTGGCCTGCTCCTCCCCCAGCGCCAGGGCGTTGAGCGTGAGCCCGGAGGCCAGGGCCAGCACCAGGCCGACGGCGAGGAAGGGGCCGATCCACACCAGCAGTCCGGCGTCGCGCCTGGCGAGCGACCCCAGGACCCAGAACCGGTAGGAGTCGAAGGTCTTGGAGTCGTACATCGTGATGGTGCCGGTGATGGCGCGCAGGCTGGCCCCCAGCGCCACCCCGGCCAGCACCAGGCGCGCCGGCCCGGCATCGGCACTGCGGCGGGCCATGAGATGGACGAGTCCCGCGGCCAGGGCTGCGCCTGCGAAGGCGAACCAGAGGTAGCCGCCGACGCCGCCGACTCCCAGGACGGACAGCGACAGGACCACGGCCAGGGAGGCACCGGCGTTGACGCCGAGGATCCCGGGCTCGGCCAGCGGGTTGCGGGTCAGTCCCTGCATGACGACCCCCGCGACGGCCAGGGCGGCGCCGACGACGATCGCCAGCACGGTGCGCGGCATGCGCATCCTCCAGATGATGATGGAGGCGACGGTCCTCTTCTGCCCGGTCAGCCCGGTGATGATCTCCTCCAGTGTCAATTCTCGGGTCCCGACGGCGAGACTGACGAGGATCAGTGTCACAAGCAGCACCAGGCAGATGAGTAGCACAACGCCCGTGTGAGGCCTGAAGGCGATCTTGCCCACTCTTCCCTCGTTTCCTCCGGGTTGGTTCTTGATCAAAGCGGTATGACTGAGGCTAGCCTAAGCGCATGACAACGCTCTACAGCCGCCGTTCCGCACTTGCCTTCGCGGGACTGGCCACTGCTCTGCCCGTCCTGGCCGCCTGCTCCTCCAACAACTCGGGTTCGAACTCGATGGCCTCCTCGGGCTCCTCCGCCTCCGCGGGCGCCAAGCCCACCCCGACCTCCTCGGTGCCCACGGGCATGCCCGAGGGCAAGGGCTCGGGCCAGGCCGACGACGTCTTCCCCCGCACGGTCGTCCACTTCAAGGGCAGCGCGGAGATCCCCGCCGCCCCCACCAAGGTCGTCGTCATCGCCACCGGCCAGCTCGACGCCGTCCTCACCCTGGGAACCGTCCCGGTGGGCTCCACCAAGGGCGACGGCGCCGAGGCGGTCCCGGAGTACATCAAGAAGGCCTTCCCCCAGCAGGCCGAGCAGCTGGGCTCGATCACGGACATCGGCTCCCGCAAGGACCCCAGCGTGGAGGCCGTCAGCAACCTGGCCCCCGACCTCATCCTCATGAACGCCGCCATCAAGAAGGCCGACGAGGTCTACGCCGCCATGTCCGCCATCGCCCCGACGGTCGTGACGCAGGGAACCGGCCAGTACTGGAAGCAGGACTTCCTGCTCGTGGCCGACGCCCTGGGCAAGCCGGACACCGCCGAGAAGTGGATCGAGACCTACCAGGCCGACGCCGCCAAGGCCGGCTCCGCCATTGAGGGCAACCCCACGGTCTCCCTGCTGCGCCACAACGAGGAGCGCCTGCGCATCTTCGGCCCGATCTCCACCGCCGGATCGGTGCTGGCCGACATGGGCGTGGCGCGCCCCGACACCCAGCAGTTCACCGACGAGGTCTCCAAGGACATCTCAGCCGAGCAGCTCGAGCAGGCCAATGCCGACTGGCTGTTCTACGGCGTCCAGGGCGGTGACGCCTCGAAGGTCACCTCGCTGGACCTGTGGCAGGCGCTGAACCCCGTCGACGCCAAGCAGGCCGTCCAGGTCGACGACGACGCCTTCTTCCTCAACGCCGGCCCGACGGCCATCCGCGCCATCCTCACGCAGGTCTCCGACTCCATGACGAAGAAGTAGCCCGTGCCCGCTCCCGTCTCATCCGAGACGACCCCGGACGCCCAGGTCCCCACCACGGGTCTGGGCGTCCGGGACATCTCCCTGGCCTACCACCCCAGCCACCCCGTCATCGAGGACCTGAGCACGGACATCACCCCGGGCGCGGTGACGATGATCGTGGGACCCAACGCCTGCGGGAAGTCCACGCTGTTGCGCGCCATGAGCCGGGTCCTGACCCCCGGTGCCGGCCGGGTGGTCCTCGACGGCCGCGACATCGCCACGCTGGCCCCCAAGAAGCTGGCCCGGCGGGTGGGCATGCTGGCCCAGTCCTCGATCGCCCCTCCCGGGATCACGGTCCACGAGCTGGTGGCGCGGGGCCGCTACCCCTACCAGTCGCTGCTGCACCAGTGGTCCGCCGACGACGACGCGGCCGTCACCGAGGCCATGGAGCGCACCGACGTCGTCGGCCTGGCGAACCGGCACGTGGCCACCCTCTCCGGCGGGCAGCGCCAGCGGGTGTGGGTCGCGATGGCCCTGGCCCAGCGCACCGACATCCTCCTGCTCGACGAGCCCACCACCTACCTGGACCTGGCCCACCAGGTGGACCTGCTCGAGCTGTGCCGCGACCTCAATGCCGAGCTGGGCACCACGATCGTGGCCGTGCTCCACGATCTCAACCAGGCCTGCCGCTACGGCGACGAGGTGATCGCCATGCGCGCGGGCAGCATCCTGGCCCACGGCCGGCCCGAGGAGGTCGTCACCGCCGAGATGGTCGAGGAGGTCTTCGGCCTGGCGGTCCAGGTCATCTCCGACCCACTCACCGGGACCCCGCTGGTGCTGCCGCTTCCGCGCGCAGCCGGTAAGACGACGTCTGAGGATCAGGCCGGGCAGAACGGGCGGAGGCCGTAGAGCCGGCTGCCGGGCTTCGGCCGAGCGCGATCACCGGCTCCGACCACCAGCAGCGATCTTTCCCTGAGCTCGCAACGAACACGCCGCGTTCAGCGGCCGCCTGCAGCAGCGATCCGCCCCTCTGGGTGGCCCTGACAGAACCTCCCATGCGGTGGACCGGCGCAGCGGACCGCCATATGCTCCACATATCAACCGGCACTGATGTGAGGACTTCTCTGTGACTGCTTCTGCCACCGCCCTGCCCACCACCATGCGCGGCGTCGTTCTGCACGCCCCCGGCGACGTTCGCGTCGAGGACCGCGAGGTCCCCCACGTCGTCGACCCCACCGACGCCGTCATCAAGCTCGAGGCCGCCTGCGTGTGCGGCTCCGACCTGTGGCCCTACCGGGGCATCGCCCCCGTGGACGAGGCCCGCCCCATGGGGCACGAGTACGTGGGCACCGTCGTCGAGGTCGGCGCCGACGTCACCAGCGTCAAGGTCGGCGACTTCGTCGTCGGCTCCTTCTGCCTGAGCGACAACACCTGCGAGATCTGCGAGGACGGCTATCAGTCCCGCTGCGCCAACGGCGGCTTCATCGGTGACACCCAGGCCCAGTACACGCGCGTCGCACTGGCCGACGGCACCCTCGTCGCCGTCCCCGGCGGCAGGCCCGAGGACCCGGAGATCATCGCCTCGCTCCTGGCCGCCTCCGACGTGCTGGGCACCGGCTGGTTCGGGGCCGTGGCCGCCGGCGCCGCCCCCGGCAAGACCATCGCGGTCGTCGGCGACGGCGCCGTGGGCCTGTCCGCCGTCCTGGCCGCCAAGGCCCTGGGCGCCGAGAAGGTCATCGCCTTCTCCCGCTACGAGGACCGGGCGGCCCTGGCCCGCGAGTTCGGCGCCGACGTCGTCATCGCCGAGAGGGGCGAGGAGGGCGCCGCCAAGGTCAAGGAGCTCACCGGCGGCTACGGGGCGCACGGCGTCGTCGAGGCCGTGGGCAACCAGGCCTCGATGGACCAGGCCTTCGCCTCCATCCGCCCCGGCGGGCACCTCGGCTTCGTCGGCGTGGCCCATGACGTGAGTCTGAACGGGCAGCAGCTCTTCTTCGCCGAGGTCAACATGCTGGGCGGCCCCGCCCCCGTGCGCCGCTTCCTGCCCGACCTCATCGACCGCATCCTCAAGCGCGAGATCAACCCGGGCAAGGTCTTCACCCTGCGCCTGCCCCTGGAGGAGGCCGCCGAGGCCTACAAGGCCATGGACGAGCGCCGCGCCATCAAGGTGCTCCTGGAGCCCTGATCCGACCCTGACGGTCGGTCCGCGGTCGTCACGGTCAGCAGCGTCAGCACCATGCGCCGACCGCATGCCGGCCGTTGAACGGCCCCATTCATCACCGAGTCTCCCCGCAGGATGCGCACCCCGACGGCGCCGCCTGCGGGGAGGCCCGTCTAACACGCAGCTCTCACCCACTTTCCACGTACTCACAGCCACCCGCGGCACTGACACCACCCGCTCAGACGACTCGGAGGCAGCCATGAAGCACATCATCCTCAACAACGGCACCCGGATTCCCGCCCTGGGACTGGGGGTCTACCGGACCCCGGAGTCCGAGACCGAGCACCACGTGCGCGAGGCGATCGAGGTGGGTTACCGCCTCATCGACACCGCCCAGTACTACCGCAACGAGGAGGGAGTGGGGCAGGCCGTACGCGGTGCGGTGTCCGACGGCGTGGCCCGCGAGGACCTGTTCGTCACCACCAAGCTCGCCGTCTCCGGTCACCGGGCGGGCAAGCGCGCCATCGAGCAGTCCCTGGCGGCCCTCGGTCTGGACTACATCGACCTCATGCTCATCCACTGGCCCCAGGGAAACGATGTCAGCACCTGGCGGGCCCTGGAGGACGCCTGCGCGGCGGGACGCCTGAGGTCCATCGGCCTGTCCAACTTCTACGGCGACGAGGTCGAGGAGATCGTCCGGGCCACCGACATCCCGCCGGTCGTGGACCAGGTGGAAACGCATGTCTACCTCCAGCAGCGCCGGCTGCAGAGGACCCTGGCCCCCTACGACATCAGGATCGAGGCCTGGAGTCCCCTGAGGGCGGGCCGCTCGGGGCTTCTGACGAATCCCGTCCTGGAACGTATCGCCGAGGCCCATGACGCCACACCCGCACAGGTGGCCCTGGCCTTCCAGGTGGCCACCGGCGTCATCACGATCCCCAAGACGGTTCACCGCGAACGCATGGTGGAGAACCTCGCGGCGGCCGACCTGGAGCTGAGCGCACCGGAGCTGACCGAGATCGCCGCGCTGGACCAGGGTGGTTCGCCCAGCGGCTGGCCGAACCACCCCGAGCAGTCCTACGACCCCGCCGAGTTCCCCTTCACCGCACCGACGACCTGACGAGCGGAAAGGGGGAGGAATCCCTCCCCCTTTCCCAGGACGACGCCGTCGGGACCAGCGTTTAGGGTGAGTCGCCAGGAATCTCAGTTTCTTCGCGGACTGTGAGGAACGTGTGCCTTTTATTCCTCAGCCGCGACACACTCGAGTCAGGAGCCCCATGCCTCGTACCTATCGGAGCGCCGAGCTCGGGGCCTTTCTGCGCCGTCGTCGCTACGAACGCACACCCGACGAGGTGGGACTGCCGGATACCGAGGACGGCAGACGAGTCACCGGCCTGCGCCGCCAGGAGGTGGCGGCCCTGGCCAGCATCAGCACCGACTACTACACACGTATCGAGCAGGGACGCATTACCGCGTCGCTCCCGGTGCTCGCCAACCTGGCGCAGGCTCTCCACCTGAGCCCGGACGGGTGGATGTACATGCTCAAGCTCGCCGTGGACAACCCGCTCCATCACCTCCATCAGCTGGAGGACCCGAAGGTCGACGTCACCACCCAGAGGATCCTCGACACCCTGGAGCACACCCCGGCCTTCGTCATCGGACCGCTCACGGAGGTCCTGGCCTGGAACCATCTGGCCACGCGGGTCTTCATGGACTTCGCCCAGGTACCGTTGGAGCAGCGCCTCTTCGTGAGGCTTCTCTTCACCGAGCCGTCCCTGCAGTCCCTCTACGCCGACTGGGACGAGGTGGCGCAGCTGGCCATTGCCCAGCTGCGCATGCACACCGCCTACGCCCCGGACAACCCTCGACTGATGGCCCTGGTGGAGGAGCTGTCCGCACTGAGCCCGCAGTTCACCGCCTGGTGGGACGCCCGAGAGGTCAACATCCGCACCACGGGAACCAAGCGCCTGCACCATCCGACGGCCGGCGACCTCGAGTTCGAGTGGTCGACCCTGACCTGCGCCACCGCACCGACCCAGCAGATGATCGTCTGGACCTGCGCACCGGGGTCGGTGACGCAGGCGGCCATGCAGCAGCTGGAGAACACACTGTGAAGACCACCTCCAGCCGGGGCGCCATATAACGCCCACTCTGTGCCGCCTGTGCGTAGCATCGAGCAGGAGGGCACGACGCCGTCGGTCACCGACCGAGCGGCGCACCGTCCACCATCACCACCTGAAAGCAGGAGCGTTCATGAAGACCCTCGTTCTCGTCTTCCACCCCGACATGTCCGCCTCACGCGCCAACCGTCCCCTGGCCGCCAAGGCCGAGACCCTCGGTGACGAGGTCACCGTGCGCTACATGTACGACATCTACCCCGACCAGAAGGTCGACGTCGCCGCCGAGCAGGCCGCCCTGGAGGCCGCCGACCGCGTCGTCCTCCAGTTCCCCATGTACTGGTACTCCACCCCCGCCCTGCTCAAGCAGTGGGAGGACGACGTTCTCCTCTACGGATGGGCCTACGGCTCGACCGGCAACGCGCTGGCCGGCAAGGAGCTGCTGGTGGCCGTCAGCACGGGCGGCCCCGGCGACGCCTACAACGGGGAGGGCTCCTACGGCTACACGCTCACCGAGCTGCTGCGCCCGCTCCAGGCGACGGCGAACATGACTCAGATGACCTACCTGGAGCCCTTCACCACCACCGGGACCCTCACCATCACCGATGAGGCCCTGGCCCAGCGGGTCGAGGACTATGCCGCGACGCTGACGGCCGAGGACCTGCCCGTCCTGGATCTTCACGGCTGAGCGCCTCGCCGCGACGCTCTCACACGCGCTGAGGGCCCCGGCCGGTTCACCCGGTCCGGGGC
This sequence comes from Actinomyces sp. ZJ308, assembly GCF_011752065.1. GTDB lineage: Bacteria > Actinomycetota > Actinomycetes > Actinomycetales > Actinomycetaceae > Actinomyces. Next base: position 235,846 of record NZ_JAAIJY010000001.1, on the reverse strand, counting down.
CCTCAGCGCATCCGGTAGGGGCCGGGGCCGGGTGCTGAGTCAGTCACTCATGTCAGTCGCCGTCGGCGAGGTCCTTGAAGTAGCGGGCCACCGGCCAGCGAAGGAAACCGAGCCCCTCGTAGGTGGCCCGGGCCGGGGCGTGGCCGCGATCCCCGCCGGTCTCGACCATCACCATGGACATCCCGGCCGCACGGGCCCGCTCCATGGAGTGGTTCATGAGGGCCCGGCCGATGCCGTGGCGCTGGTGGTCGGGATCGACGACGACGATGTAGACCTCCCCCATCCTGTCCTCGGGGTGCAGGCGGGTGCACACCCACCCCACCGGGCGCCCGTCGAGCACGGCCACGTCGACGCCGTCGGGCTCACCATCGAGGACCTCGGCAAGATCCGCGGTCTGCCGCTGCTGCCAGCCCTCGGGGTAGAAGGACCGGAAGACGAAGGCGGGCACGTCCTGCTCCATGAGCGGGAACACCGGGGCCCAGGCGCGCAGGGACAGGTCCAGCAGCGCCTGGCGCTGCTCCGGGCGGTACTCGACGATCTCAACCATGCCGGAATTCTACGGCGCGCTCGATAGACGGTTGGTTCTATGGACAAGCGGTCCCCGCCGGCAGTCGTGCCGACGGGGACCCAGCAGGCTCAGGAGTGAGAGCCCTCAGCCGAAGATGTCGAGCATCGGGAGCTCGGGGGTTCGGAGCACCGCGGCGTAGTCCCGGGCGCGCCGGGAGATGGCCTCGTCGGTGATCTCCAGGGCGCCGACGGACAGGAAGGGCACGGCGTACTTGGTGCCGATGACGCGCGAGGTGCCCTGCATGGGGCGCAGGAACTCGTGGATCGTGTAGATGTGCGCGCCCTCGCGGCCGTAGGCGCTGCCGGCGCCGCCGACGCTGACGGCCAGGAGGAGCTCCTTGCCGTGCAGGGCCGTACCGGTCGAGCCGTAGGCCCAGCCGAAGGTCAGGACGTCGTCGAGCCACTTCTTGAGCAGGGGCGGGCAGGAGAGCCAGTACATGGGGTACTGCAGGACGATGCGGTCGGCACCCAGGAGGGCGGCCTGCTCGGTGGCCACGTCGATGTTGAAGTCGGGGTAGATGTCGTACATGTAGCGCACGGTGATGTTGCCGCCGAGCGACTCCGCCGTCGCCCCGAGGGCCTTGTTGACCCGCGACTCGGAGATGTTGGGGTGGAAGACGAGAACGAGAGTGTTCACGAAGGACTCCCTGGTGTCGTTGGACTGTGAGGCGGGGGATGCTCCCCGTGAGGCGCCGTCGTCAACGGCGCCGGAGGTGGACAGGACGTCGCTCAGGCCGGAGAAGCCGCCGATGATGACCTCCAGCTTGGGGGTCATCGCGCCGCGGTCCAGCCAGGACTCCTTGGGCCGGAAGGGGACGCGATCGGCGTCGTCGCCGCTGTGCAGTACGTTGGAGCGACGCATGCCGAGGGCTGCGCCCGAGCCGCCGAAGCGCTCGTCCCACATGCGGGTGGCGATGTCGATGCCGCGCTCGCGGCGGCCCGGCTGGTGATCGGACTCGATGGTCTCAGCCATGGCGGCCGCCTGCTGATGCGAGGTCAGGACCGTCGAGAGGGTGTAGTTGAGCGCCAGGTAGGCGTCCTCGCTGCGCAGGCCGCCCGAGACGAGGGCGTTGTGGGCGCGCTTGGCCACCGACATGAAGGGCACGTAGGCCCAGGCCAGGTCGATCAGCGTGTGGTCCAGGCCGGGGTTGGCGTCGAGCACGTCCCACAGCGAGTCGGACAGCTGACGCAGGTAGTCCTGCCAGCTCAGTCCGGTGGGCGGGAGCGTGACGTCGGCGGAGACGCGCTCAAGACAGGCCACGAGCAGGTCGTCGCGCGAGCTGACGGTGCGTCCCAGGTCGGCGGTACTCACCCCCAGTCGACGCGCCACCTTGCCCATCGTGAACCGGTCCACGCCGATCTCGAGGGCGGCTGTGACGACGTCGTCCCTGGTAAAACCGGCATTATGCTGCATAGAGCCTCCCGGGTTGGGTCATGCACGTCAGCGTAACGAACCAATAACAAGCAGCCAAATCGAATCCACCTATCCGCACGATGCTCGACGGCGTTCTTCCGCAATATTCCGGCATAATACGGTGCACCCCCAGACCCGTTCCCACCGCGGGGGATCTCAAGTTTCGATAACGACTCGGCATGACTCCACAGCGCCCGGCAGGTGGCGCGCCCGACGCTCCCGGGGCTTCCCCGAGCCCGCTCCCCCGCTACCGTGGTGTCATGAGCGAGACTCCCCGCCCGCAACGCCCCGTCTTTCCGGCGCCTCCCGCGGCACCCTCGCCGGAGGCCGCCCCGCCCACCCCGACGGCGCCCCCGGCCAAGCAGCGGCGCTGGCGCGACGACCTGCACCTGGCGCACACGATCGCCAACAAGGTGGACAGCCTCACCCAGGCCCGCTTCGACGCCGGCAACTTCACGGTGGAGACCAAGTCGGACCTCACGCCGGTCACCGAGGCCGACCGGGAGGCCGAGCGCGTCATCCGCGAGCAGCTGGGGCGGGCGCGCGGACGCGACTCCGTCCTGGGCGAGGAGCTGCCCACCACCGGCCACTCCTCGCGCCAGTGGGTCATCGACCCGATCGACGGGACCAAGAACTTCGTGCGGGGCGTGCCCGTGTGGGCCACACTCATCGGCCTCATCGAGGACGGCCAGTGCGTCGTCGGGCTGGTCTCCGCCCCCGCGCTGGGGAGGCGCTGGTGGGCCGTGTCCGGCGGCGGGGCCTGGACCGGGCGGTCACTGAGCTCGGCCCGGCGGATGTCCGTGTCCGGCGTCGACGACCTCACCCGGGCCTCGATGTCCTACTCCTCGCTGTCGGGCTGGGCCCAGGCCAAGCGGCTGCGCGGCATGCTGGGGCTCATGCAGTCGTGCTGGCGCACCCGCGCCTACGGGGACTTCTGGTCCTACATGCTGGTGGCCGAGGGCGCCGTGGACCTGGCGGCCGAGCCCGAGCTCGAGCTCTACGACATGGCGGCGCTCGTGCCCGTGGTCACCGAGGCCGGCGGGCGCTTCACCTCGCTCGACGGCGAGCCCGGACCCTTCGGGGGCAACGCGGTGGCCACGAACTCGCTGCTGCACGACGTCGCCCTGAGCCACCTGGGCGCCGAGACGGACTGAGAAGGTCGGCAGCCGGCTCGCACGCGTCACACGCCGGGATCACACGGGCTGGACTTGCTACGCGTCCAACGTTATAAAAGGGACACAAACTCATACGTGGCCATAGTGCAGGGTGATTGACCCGGCGGCCCCGCGACGATGAGCCGCCACTGCTGCGGCGGGTACCACAGCTACCTGGCCACTCCCCCACCCCCTGCGCCGGTAACCTGCCGTGAGTCCACTATCCGTCCATCCCAGGAGTCCCTTTGAACTGGCTGCACGCCGTCCTCCTCGGCATCGTCGAGGGCATCACCGAGTTCCTCCCGGTGTCATCCACCGGGCACCTCAACATCGTCGAGAAGCTGCTCGGCTACGAGATCAACTCCGCGGGCATGACCGCCTTCACCGCCGTCATCCAGGTGGGTGCGATCATCGCCGCCATCATCTACTTCTGGGCCGACATCGTGCGCATCGTCGTCGCGTGGTTCAAGGGACTGAGCGATCCACGGGCCCGTCAGGACCCCGACTACACGCTCGGCTGGGGCATCATCCTGGGCTCGATCCCGGTTGCCGTGGCGAGCGTGGCGCTCAAGGACTACATTCAGGGGCCTCTGCGCTCCCTGTGGGTGATCGCCGGCGCCCTCATCCTGTGGTCGGGAGCCATGTGGCTGGCCGACCGCCAGCAGAACCTCACCAAGGGCATGAAGGACGTGACCGTCAAGGACGCCCTCATCATCGGTAGCTTCCAGGCGCTGGCGCCCGTACTTCCCGGTATCTCCCGCTCGGGTGCGACGATCTCCGCGGCTCTGTTCCTCAAGTTCGACCGGGTGACCGCCACTCGACTGTCCTTCTTCATGGGTATTCCGGCGCTCGTTGCGGCGGGCCTCTACGAGCTGGTCACGGAGGCGGGTGCCATCAGCGACACCGTGGGCTGGAACGCCACCATCATCGGAACCGTCGTCTCCGGCATCGTGGCCTACGCGACCATCGCCTGGCTGCTGCGCTTCGTCTCCTCCAACAAGTTCACCTCCTTCCTGGTCTACCGCGTGCTGCTGGGTGCGATCATCATCGCCCTGGTCTCCGCCGGCACCATCGCCGCCTGACGGCGCCCTTTTCACCGACACCGACATTTTTCGCGTGGGGCAACGGTTTTTCCGTTGCCCCACGCGAATTCTGTCCTCCTCGGCGCTGCGGTCCGACGCCGTAAGAATCCTGTCCCGTCCCTGCTGGCCGCCTGTACGATAGCGGCATGGTCGACCCCGCCTCCCTCGCTGTCCTGACCACCAACCTCGCCGGACTGCTCATGCGCGGAGCCGCTGTAGCCGTCGACCGTTCGTGGGGTGATGCAGCCTCACTGCCTGGCGACGCTCTCAACGTGGGACTCAATCTGAGAGAGGCACTGTGTGGTCGAAGCGGCGAGGAGAACCCGCTGAACGTGGCGTCCATCACGAGGCGCCTCCAGAAGCAGGTGGATGCTGCCCGCGATCAATACGAGCAGGCCAAAGTCCCTGAATCCGCCCTGTATGGTGCCATCACCGAGATGGAGGTGGCGCTCACGGAGATTAGTGGGGACGACAACGCAGTCGTTGAGGCCGTGCGGTCCCCGGACAAATTCGAGGCACACCTCCAACGCCGGGCGGGCGGCCGCCGCAAGAATGTCGACGAAAAAGCAGTACCCTTCTTCGACGACCTGATCCACATCGTTGCCGAGGAGTTCATCCGTCTCGCACCGGGCTCGCGGAGCTTCGACGTCGCTGCACTCAAGCAACTGTTAGAGTGGCGAACAGAGATTACCGAGCTTTTGGTCACGATAATTGAGAAGCTCGATAGCCATCTTGCTCAAGCCCACTCCGACTCCCCCACGCGAGTTCGCTTCGGTAGCCGCCCCATGGTCACCGCAGGCTTCGTCGACCGAGAGGAGCAGGACGAACTCTTCGACACCATCCTCACCCAAGTCGAAGGTCGCACTGTTCTGACGGGGATGAGAGGAAGCGGTAAAACCCAGCTGGCCGCCGCGGTTGCAGCCAAATGCGAAGACGAGGACTGGCCCGTGGTCGCATGGATCAATGCCGCCTCACGCGCAGATATTGTATCCGACCTCTACGAGCTCGCCGTACAGAGCGGCATCGACGCATCGCAGGACCACGACCGAGAATCCATCATCCGACGCTACTTGAACAAGCTTCACTCAGAGGATGATACAGACTGCCTTTTCGTTTTCGACAACGTAGAGAACTTCAATGATCTCACTGACCTCACCCCCCACGGGGAATACAACAGCATACGAATCATCGCCACCACCACACGACACCTTGCCGACTGGAATGACTGGCACCCCATCCCAGTAAACGTCTTCAAGCGCGAACAATCGATCACCCTGCTCTGCGAACGTACATCACAACCTGACCGCGACACTGCTAACCACATAGCAGACGTTTTGGGGGATCTCCCTCTAGCCATCATTCAAGCAGTCTCGACAATACTGCGGGGGCGACTAACTCTCGCCGAGTATCTCGACAAACTAAATAACTCATCACTTGAGGGAAGCATAAAAAAACGCGAAGTCGGGAATTATAGGGACACAGTCGCGGTTACCCTATTCATGGCGCACGAGCAGACATTGGAAGATATTCGCCGACGCAATCCCGCAGGAGAATCGATAGCCCCCCAGATTCTGGGAATTCTATCACTGTTAGCCGCTCCCGGCATCCCCAGCCACTGGCTCCGAAACATCAACGACAACCCAGAGGACACCCAAGAGGCTTTAACATCACTATTGGAGTCTTCAATTTGTCAAGAATCTACCGATAAATCGCAAATTTCACTCCACAGACTTCAGAGTCAGGTCTTCAGAGAGAACTACATGAACACACCAAAACAACTCCAAGACGCTTGCGATAACACCATTTCACTACTCACCTCAGTCGCCAGATCATCTTCACCTTCCACAGAGCAGGGGCAACGAGACATATCTTCGCTACTTGACCAACTACACATCGCCAGTTCACAGCCCCACTCTCAGCACATTTTCCAGAACGAGAAAATAGTAAGCCTCATCAGTTTGATTCTAGATAGATTAAGGGCGCCGGGAGCAATCCCTATTCCGTACGACTTAATCTCACCAATAGATGTGGCAATCAAGTCGCTAGCATCTACCAACCCTGAAGTCCTAACCTTGCGCGCAGACCTTGCAGATCTATTCCTAGACATAGGAGACAACTGGGAGTCAAATATTCTTCAAAGTGAGACGTACGGTGACCACATTAAGCTCTTCGGGCCTGACAGCGAAAAAACTCTAAGATTCCTACATAGGATGGCTGAAAACTGCTGCTGGCATGGCGACACAGAAAACGCTGCTGAACTATTTCAGATCGCGCTACCTAAGTTCAAGGAAATACTGGGAGACAATCACCCACTAACACTTTCGGCACAAGAACATCTAGGCCACCTAGGGCAGTGGCTCTAGTCGTCCATAAGATGTGATCCGTCGAAATTCATCATACCTTGACACCAATTTACGTTAGTGTTTTACTGGTAAGGTAGAGTACATATCCTGAGGGTATCAAGCCAACTCTTAAGGTTTTCGAAAACTAATTAACTCGATCTGGGTGACACAACAACCCGACGCCGCCCCCTTACCCTTAACCTATACAGGACGGTTTACACCACAGGTCCCTGCCTGCAGTAGATTCCTACACACTAAGACATAGAATTTTGCATGCACGTCCCCCTCGCCTACCTGCATCATAGGGCACTACAAAGACCTGACTCGTGACGCTTCGAAAGGGCCATGGTCTCCATCTGGGTTTTCGTTTGGGCCGCCAAATTGGGAGGAACCTACCGACACGCCAACGGGATCTAAGACTGAGGCTGTGCTCTCATCTCCAGGTAGGGGCGAGACAACCTTGGGGAAGAGAGACCGTGGTGAGCAGCGGCCCTCCTCGAATAGATGTCGGTGGGCTGTGAGACAGTGTCGGCATGCGGATCCTCCACACCTCCGACTGGCACCTGGGGCGCACCTTCCACGGACGGGTGCTCGATGACGCGCACGCCGCCTTCGCCGACCACCTCGTCGAGCTCGTCACCACCGAGTCCATCGACGCCGTCCTCGTGGCCGGGGACGTCTACGACCGCGCCATCCCGCCCAATGACGCCGTCGCCCTCCTGGATGAGACCCTGCGCCGCCTGACCGAGCGCACCCGCGTGGTCCTGACCCCCGGCAACCACGACTCCGCCCGCCGCCTCGGCTTCGCCGCCGACCTCATGCGCGAGGGCCTCATCATCCGGGCCCGCACCGCAGGCCTCGACCGCGGCATCATCCTGCCCGACGCCGACGGCAACGAGGCCGCCATCGTCCACGCCCTGCCCTACCTCGATCCCGACGCCGCCCGCGAGATCCTTCCGCCCCTCCTCGCCGAACGCCTCGGGGAGGAGGTCCCAGCGGACCGCACCGCCGGAGAGGACCGGACCGAGGGCGAGCCCGCTACTTCTCCGCCCAGTACCGCGGAGCGTCCCCGCCTGCCCCGCTCCCACGAGGCCGTCGTCTCCGCCGCCCTGCGCCTGGTGGCCGCGGACCTGGATCGGCTTCGCGCCGGCCGCACCCGGCGCCTGCCGAGCCTGCTCATGGCGCACGCCTTCGTCGTGGGCGGCAGCGCCTCGGAGTCCGAGCGGGACATCCGCGTCGGCGGCGTCGACTCCGTGCCCTCCGGCGTCTTCACCACCCTGGGCGGCTCGCCCCTGGCCGAGCGCAGCGGCGGGCTGGACTACGTGGCCCTGGGCCACCTCCATCGCCCCCAGGAGCTCACCCAGTCGGCGGGCCCGCGCCTGGTCTACTCCGGCTCCCCGCTGCCCTTCTCCTTCGACGAGGCCGAGGGCGCCCGCAGCTCGGCCACCAAGTCCTCCGTTCTCCTCGAGCTGAGCGCAGACGGCGTCGCCCGCCTCGAACGCGTCCCCACCCCCGTCCTGCACCAGGTGCGCACCCTGACCGGCACCATGTCCCAGCTCCTCTCCCCCGCCTTCGACGACGCCACCGGCGCCTGGGTGCGCGTCATCCTCCAGGGCGAGCGACCACCCGGCGCCCTGGCCACCCTCAAGGAGCGCTTCCCCAGCCTCCTGGCCTTCCAGCACGAGGCCCCCGCACGCGCCGCCCGCGAGCGCGTCACCGTCACCGCCGCGGCGGACCCGCTGCGCATCGCCGAGGACTTCCTCGACGACGTCTGCGGGCGCGCCCCCGCCCCGGCCGAGCGCACCGTCCTGCGCAACGCCTACGAGTCCGCCCTGGCGAGCGCGAGGAGCCAGCGATGAGGATCCACTCCCTGACCATGACCGGCGTCGGCCCCTACGCCGGCCACGAGCACATCGACTTCGACGCCGTGGGCGCCTCGGGCCGCTTCCTGCTCACCGGCCCCACCGGCTCGGGCAAGACCACCATCATCGACGCGATCGTCTTCGCCCTCTACGGGGACGTGGCCGACTCGGCCGACTCCTCCAAGGAGCGCATCCGCTCCACCCTCGTGGGCCCGCACACCGAGAGCGTCATCGAGCTCGTCTTCTCCACGGGTGCCGGCGTCTACCGGGTGCGCCGCACCCCCACCTACGAGCGGGCCAAGCGGCGCGGGCAGGGCACCACCACCCAGAACGGCACGGTCAAGCTCTGGCGCCTGGCCGAGGTCGGCGGGGAGCCGCTCGACGAGCCCGTCACCCGCGTGGGCGACGCCGACGCCGAGATCGCACGCGCCGTGGGCCTCAGCCGGGAGCAGTTCACGCAGACGGTGGTCCTGCCGCAGGGGAAGTTCGCCCGGTTCCTGCGCGCCGACTCCTCCGAACGCCAGCACCTGCTCAAGGACGTCTTCGGCACCGGGATCTACGACGCCATCCAGGACGCGCTCATCCAGGCCTCCCGGGACGGGGTCCGGCGGGTCGAGCAGGCGGCCTCCGACCTGCGTGGCCAGGTCGCCTTTCTGGGGCGGCACCCCTTCCTGAGCGAGTTTCTGAGCGAGGTGCCGGAGTCCGCAGGTACCGACGCCGCCGGAACCTCTCAGGACGAGGCAGACCGGGAGACTGAGCCCTCGGGGCCGGAGGCGTCCGGAGGAGTCCAGGACGCCCTCCCCCTGCCCGGTCACGATGCTGGCCACGATGCCGGCCATGAGGCGGCAGGCGAGGAGGAATCCGCGCCCGTCCCGACGCCGGCCGAGGCGCTGGAGGCGGCGATGGCCGGTGCCACCCCGGATCTGAAGGCTCTTCGTCGCGTCGGCGTCGAGGTGCTGGAGACCTCGCGCGGCGTCGTCGAGCGGGCCGGCAGCCGGGCTGAGGCTGCCGGGCAGGCGCTCACCCGGGCGCGCGCCGCCCGTGAGGAGGCTCAGAGGCTGCACGACCTCCTGGAGCGCCGCCGGGCGTTGGTCACCGAGAGCCGGCAGCTGGCCGAGCGCGCCGAGCAGGACGCCGCCGACGCCGAGCGTCTGCAAGCCGCCGAGCGTGCCGCCCGGGTACGGCCGTACCTGGCCGCCGAGCAGACCGCCCGCAGCAGCGCTCAGCGGGCCGTGGCCGCCCTGGCGGCCCGTGCCGACCAGAGCGACCTGGCCCGCCTGGCCGAGCAGGCCGGAGCCGGTGAGGCCGTCAGTGCGGATGGCGCCAGGTGCGCCGCCGGTCAGAACCTCGATGGACAGGAGTCACCCACTGCTCTGGTGCAGCCTCTGGTCCGTGAGGCTCAGCGCCGGCTCGCCGCGCTCGATGAAGAACCGGGCGGGACCGGAGCAGGGACGTTCGAGCTGGAGACTGTCGAACCAGGAAGCCCCGCCACGAGGGGCACTGGGGAGACTGAGGCACCTGCGGCGGCCGAGGCACCTCGGCGGATCGACGCAGATGCGCTGAGCACCCGGGCTCTCGAGGAGCTGGCGCACCGGTGCCGTCGCGAGCACGGGCAGCTTGAGGTCCTGGTCGACCTCGAGGCCGGCCTGGACGAGCGCGATGAGGCCCTCAAGCAGCGTGAGGCGAGTCTTCGGCGCAGCGTCGCCGAGCTGGCGCAGCAGACCGAACAGCTCTCCTCCCGCCCGGTGCAGCGCGCCGCCCTGACGGAGAGGCTGGAGGCTGCGCGCGCGGCCCACGAGCGCCTGGACGGTCTCCGTGACCGCCGCACCCGGGCGGAGGAGCGTCACCGGGCCGCCCTCACTGTCGAACGGCTCACGGCCCAGCTCGCCCGGCGGGAGGAATCCTGCACCCAGGCCGCAGCGGTGGTGAAGGAGGCGGCCGGTCGGGTCCACGCCACCCGTCTGGCCTGGATCTCCGGGACCGCCGGGGCACTGGCCGGTGAACTCACCGAGGGCGAGCCCTGCCCCGTGTGCGGCTCGCTCACGCACCCCTCCCCCGCCTCCGGTGACACCGAGGGCGCCACCCGCCTGCAGGTCGAGGCGGCCGAGGAGCACCAGAGGCAGGCCGACGAGGCGCTGAGCCTCGCGGTTCGGGAGCGCGACACCTGTGCCGCACAGCTTCAGGAGGCTCAGCGCGCCAGCGACGGCATGGGTGTCCCCGCCGCCGGGGCCGCCCTGGATGAGGCCACCACGGCCCTGGCCAAGGCGGAGGCCGCGGCCGGCGGCGTCGACGAGCTGGTGGCCCAGATCGAGGCCTTCGACGCCCGTACCGAGCAGGAGCGTACCGAGCTCGATGCCGCCCGGTCTGCTCAGGACTCGGCCCGCACCCGCCTGGAGGCCGACCGTGAGGCCCTGACCCAGGACCAGCAGCGCTGCCTGGAGGCACACGGGATATGGACGAGCGTCACCGCCCGCGCCGCCGCGCTCCTCGTGCGGGCGCAGGAGGCCGAGGACGTCTCCGAGGACGTCGACGCCGCACGTGCTGCCCTGACCCAGGCCCGCCGTGCTCTGGCGGATCTGGCCGGGGCGCTGCAGGAGGAGGACTTCGCCAGCGCGGCCCAGGTGCGGGAGGCCTCCATGGATCGGGGCGCTCTCGAGTCCCTGTCCGCGACCGTGCGCGCCGCCGCCACCGCCCGGGACCGGGTCCGCCTGGGGCTGGAGGCCCCGGAGATCGCCGCCCTGAGCGGCCAGGAGGAGGATCACCTCGACGAGGCCTCCTCAGCACTGGACCGGGCCGAGGCCACTGCGAAGGAGGCGGCCTCCCTCCAGGCGCGCACCGCCGAGTCCCACGAGCACCTGCGCCGGGCCGTCGACGGCGTCGAGCAGGCGGCCACCGCCTACGAGGAGGCGGCCGGATCCAGCGCCGACCTCATCCGGGTGGCCGCGCTGGCGCGCGGCGAGAACGAGGCCGGCACGCCCCTGGCCACCTGGGTGCTCCAGGCCCGGTTCGAGGAGGTCCTCGTCTTCGCCAACGAGCGCCTGTCGCAGATGTCCTCCGGGCGCTACGAGCTCATCCGGGTCGCTGAGGAGACCAGCCAGCGCAGGCGCCGCAAGGGTCTGGGCCTGGCCGTCGTCGACCACCTCGGGGAGGAGCGCACCCGGGACCCCCGGACCCTCTCCGGTGGGGAGACCTTCTACGTCTCCTTGTCGCTGGCGCTGGCCCTGGCCGACGTCGTCTCGGCCGAGTCCGGGGGCGTGAGCCTGGAGACCCTCTTCATCGACGAGGGCTTCGGCACCCTCGACGCCGACACGCTCCAGATGGTCATGGCCGAGATCGACCACCTGCGCGCCGGCGGGCGCACCGTCGGGATCGTCTCCCACGTGGCCGAGCTGCGCGACCAGATCGCCGAGCGCATCGCAGTACGGCGCGTCGCCTCCGGCGGATCCACCCTGAGGGTGACCGCCTGAGGCGACGCGCCGCGAACACGTCCTCTCACCGGTGCCGCCCCACTGGCCGGTGCCGGTCGGCCGCCCCAGTGGACGCCGCCGGAGGACTCAATCGTGACGGTGGGCCCGTCGGAGTCCTTCGACCACTCCACCTTCCCCGAGAAGGTGAACCTCGCCTTCCGAGAGGTGGGATTCTTCTCGAAGGTTGAGGGCTTGGGCGTCCCGGAGACACTGATCTCATCAGACGTGAGCGTCAGACCGTCACCGTCCTCGGAGAACCGGGCTGCCGGGAGGTTCTCGACGTGCTGCTGGAAATGGCCGAGTCCTTACTTCTCGGGCAGATCGATTCTCGTACCACCTATCTTGAGTGAGGAGAGCGGTTCAGCGCTGGAGCTGACGAGCACCACCAGCGCGTTACTCACCTTCCATCTCCCCAGCCCGCCGGCCGGGTCTCCACCCACTGTCCGGTGGCCGGATCCATCGAGAAGACCGCGCCGGTGGCCGTGTCAGTGGCGGTACTGGCCCCCGTGGCCGGGTCGGTGCCGTAGACCCACTGCTGGGCCGACGGCGTTCCCGCCTGACTGCTCGAGGTGCCGGCCAGCCAGGCGGCACTGGCCTTCTTCCCACCGGCCAGCTGCAGCACGGCGGGGAAGGCGGAGTGGATCCGCATGGGGAGCAGCTCCGCCAGAACGGAGATGGCTGCCACGACGATCCCGACCATGATGAAGGTCAGCGCATTGGGCTGGATGCCGTAGGAGAGCTGACGAGCGGCCTCCGCGCTCGAGGAGCGCAGCGGGACGTCACTGCCTGAGAACCGCAGTGGCAGCAGACCGTAGAAGGCGATGGCCCCGACAACGAGGGACACGAGCGGGAGCTGCCAGGTGCGCTGCCACTCGACCCGACCAGCGCGGCCACGCCTGACACCCACACGCACGGCCGCTGCCACGATCGCGACGATCATGGCCACGAACAGCAGAATCGACCAGCTGCCGAACCAGGTCCAGGCGTAGGCGTCGCCGCCTTTCTCACCGCCCAAGGACGGCATGTAGTAGGCCAGGTCCATGGCCTGAGCGGTGTCCGCAGTCAGGCCTCCCAAGGAGCCCAGGCCCAGCGCGACGAGCACCAGGTTCGGAAGCAGGACCGGTAGCAGGAGGATCGAGGAGACCCCCGACCCTTGAGAGAGGACCGCTCCGATGTAGGCGATGATGACGAAGACCCCGAGGACGACACCGAGTGCGACGCCCAGGGCACCCAGCTCCCGACCGACCTGCACCAGGGGAACCGGTAGCCGTTCAAGCAGCTGCCCGCCACTGCGGGCCACCACCAGTGCCGCGAAGACCACAACAGTCACCAGTAGGATCGTCATGAGCGGGGAGGAGGAGACCACGACCCGCTTCAGCCCCAGCATCTTGGTGCTCAAGGAGAACGGGGCCGTCACCAGGCAGGCGAGCAGCGCGACGGCGAAGGCCTCAGCTCCGGCCCTTGCCAGCGTCGGCACAGGTGGAGCCGCCGATCCGTCGACCGCGGTACGACGGCGCGCTATCAGATACACCCCGATCGCGGCCGCGGTGAGCGCGCCCATCGGAAGCAGTGTGAAGGTCAGGGTGACCGTCTCATAGGAGGTTGAACCGGTCAGAGCGAACTGTCCGCCCAGGCTCCACCCCATGAGCAGCGGCAGCATGGAGAAGGTCGTCGGGAACGTGTCGGACGTATCCGCGGTCGTGATGGCCACAAGCGTGAGGATCGCGCTGACGGCAGCGGATCCAAGTACGACAGCGAGAGTCAGGGCCGTTGACGTCAGGCCCGGGGCACGGAACCACGCGGTGAAGGTCTGCGCCATGGCCGAGGGCTGCCCGACCTGCCAGGGCTGCGCGGTCCCGACCTGTCCCTGAGGCATCGGCGCCCCAGGAGCGGGGGCTCCGACGGCCGGTACAGCCATAGTCTGCGGGGCGGCCACGGGCTCGGCGTCAGCCCTCGGGGGCGCAGGAGCCTTGGTCGCGTTCGGCGGCGGGGCCGGGACCTCGCTCGGCGGCGGAACCGGTGCGGGAGTCGGGAGCTCAGACGCCGATGCGCTCGGTGGAGGCGGGACCGGGATGGCGGGAAAGCTACCAGTCTCCGGCCCTGACGTCATCGGGGGCGGGGGTACGGGGACACCGCTGGAAGCAGGCGGATTCCCGCCATCTCCTGGAGCCTGGGCCCCGCCGTCTGCGGAAGAAGGATCGGGAGGAAAACTGCTGTTGGACACAGGGCTGCCTTCGATAGGGAATCGATCACGGCAGTTCTACCCCATCGAATTCAGCCGCACGCCTGTTTCGAGACGACGTCTTAATATCTGACCATATCTGACCAGGTCCGACCCGAGGCGCCTGCAACTGCGCAGCTACACGGCTGAGATCAATGCGCCGAACGCCCTACTCGCCTTCGCTGCCGGCCTGCTCACCATCGTCCTGCTGGCCGTCACCCTGCTGGACATCACCGTCCCCCTGACCGGCGCCGTCCTGGGTGCCTCCCTGCTGGTCGCCGGACTGGTCGGCTCCGCCCGACACATCAACGCCCTGCTGGGCGGCCTTGTCCTTGACCGTGTTGAGGACACTGATGATGTCCTCTCGTCCGGGGAAGGAGACTCCGGACTGCAAGGAGCTGAGAACCTGGTCGATGTCGCCGATGTTGCCGACATTGAGCTGACCGGCGAAGTTCTCCGCCTCAGCCATGGTCTGCGTCTTGAGCACGCCCGCGCCGTAGTAGATGCCCGCCCCCGTTGCCACCGCCGGCAGGAACAACGCGGCCAGGACCAGCAGCGCCGCCGGAGCCTTCGGCTTGGCCCGAGCCAGAGCCGTGCACGCCACGAAGAAGGCGATGAAGGCCAGCAGCGCACCGCCGCCGATCGCGCCGATCGCGGTCCAGTTCGGCGTCCAGGTCTGGCTCGAGATGATCTCGAAGACGTGGAGCGTGGTCAGGAGGGTGTACGTCCCCCATCCCAGGAGCCCGGAGGCCACGAGCACCATGATCGTCCCCACTGGTAGCGCGGCTGTGCGACGGCGCTTGGGCGGGCGGGGAAGATCCACCGGCCGCTCGGGCTCGGGCTCGGGCTCAGTCCAGGTCTGCTGAACGGGCACCTGTGAGGCCGCGGGTCGGGCGGGCTCGGGGTTGACGTAGACCGGCTGCACCTGCTGCGCCGGCTCGGTCGGGTAGACCGCCTGCGCCGGCATGGCCATCGTCTGCGGCGCGGCCGGCATGGGCTGAAGGACCTGGGTGTACTGGCTGCGCTGGTCCGGTGAGGCGGCCAGCTGAGGGGTCGACGTCGACGGCGGCAGGTAGCCCCACCCCTCACCTCCCGGCGGCATGGCGATCGCCTCCGTCGCGCCCGTCTGCGCCTCGGCCTGTGCGAGGTCGATCCGCTCGGTGGGCCGTCCACGATCAACATGGCCGGCGCGGTCGACGGTTTCATCCGCCTCGGCGTCGTCGAACTGCGGCCCACGGGAGAGAGGACGGGACACGATGAGGCTCCTTGCCAGGGGTATCGGTTTGGTCTCTACGACCATGAGGCTACGCCACCAACGTCTCCGGCACGAGAAGCCTCAGCCCCTCAGACGGAACCGGGCTGCGTGTTCTCGCGCACCACGAGCCCTGAGCGCGGGGCCAGGACCACGTGGCCCGTGCACGCCTCACCGCTGAGCAGGTCGGTGCCCACGACTCCGGCCACCTCGGCGGCCCGGTCGCCGTGGTTGAGCAGGAAGAGGATCTCTCCGCGCCGCTGGGCCTCGACGCCGTCGGGCAGGTCGGCGACGACCGGCCGCACCCGGGCGTGAGCGCACACCAGCCTCAGCAGGGCGGCCCGGCTGAGTGCGTCGAGGTCGGCGGCCACGTACCAGGCGGCGCCGGAGCCGGCGACCGGGCGCCTCGTGACGGCGGGCAGCCCGATCAGGTCCGCTCCCCCGCCACGGCCGTCGAAGACGGCCACCACCTGGGCCGGCTCCCCGCCCTGGTCGACCTCGACGACGTCGGGCGCCTCATCGACACGAACCTCCTCGGCCCAGCCTCCCGCACGCAGGTCGGGGGCGGGTGAGCCCAGCTGGTCCAGGACGCGGCGCAGCGACTCACTGACCGCTTCCAGGCCTGTCCAGGTCTCGGCGGCGGGCACTCCGACGTCGCGGCTGAGACGGTTGACGAGCGTGTCTCTCGGATCGGCCTGCCCCACCGGGCCGCTCAGGGCGGCGTGGTCGGTGACCCGCACCCCGAGCAGCGGCCGCAGGGATCCCAGGTAACCGCCCAGGACCGCGCCCCCGTTCTCGTCGACGACCCCGGTGGGGCCGACCACCACGACCTGGGCGCCCGAGGCTGTGGCCCGCTCCAGGCGCCGGGCGAGCCCGGGGTAGTCGATGAAGATCGCGGGAACGATGATGAGACGGTAGTCGGCCTGCTCCGCGCCCGGATCGGCGGCCGCCGGGATGATGTCGGTGGCGATCCCGGCCTCCCACAGGCTGCGGTGCCAGGCACGGGCCGCCTCGAAGCGCTCACCGAACTCGACCGGACCGATGGCCGAGCTCATGGCCCACTGGCTGTCCCAGTCCAGGACGACGGCCACCTGCGCGTGCACCGGCTCCCCCAGGACCGGTCCGAGCCGCTTCAGCGCCCGCCCGGTGGCCACCACTTCGTCCCAGGTGCGGCTGGCGCGCCCGGCGTGGGGAACCATGCCGGAGTGGAAGGTCTCGGCGCCCTGGCGCGACTGGCGCCACTGGAACTGCAGGATCCCGTCGGCGCCGTGGGCCACGCGGGCCAGCGACCACAGGAGGAACTGGCCGGGGCGCTTGGGCGAGTTGCGCCCGCGCCACTGGACGGCGCTGGGCGCCTGCTCCATGAGGATCCAGGGGCGCCCGCCGGCCAGGCCCCGCATGAGGTCACCGGCCCAGGCGACCTCGTGGGCAGCGGCCTCATCGGCGGGGTCGGGATAGGAGTCGTCGGAGATGACGTCGAGCGCCTTGGCCCAGCGCCAGTAGTCGGTGGCCGGGAAGTCGCCCATGAAGTTGGTGGTGATCGGCCGGCTGGAGTGCTCACGCAGGACGCGGGCCTCGGTCTCCATGAGGCTGCGCAGCTGGTGGTCGCTGAAGCGCCTCCAGTCCAGGAGCTGGGCGGGGTTGTGGAAGGTGGGCATGGCCGCGGGCGGACAGACCTGTTCCAGGCTCGTGTAGCGCTGGGACCAGAAGTCGGTGCCCCAGGCGGCGTTGAGGTGCTCGACGTCGCCGTAGCGGTCCTCCAGCCAGGTCCGGAAGGCCTGGGCGCAGGCGGGGCAGAAGCACTCGGCGGTGTGGCAGCCGTACTCGTTGCCGATGTGCCACATGACGACGCCGGGGTGGTCGCCCAGGCGCTCGGCCAGGGCCCGGGCCAGGGCGGCGCAGCGCTCCCGGTAGACGGCCGAGCTGGGGCAGTACTGCTGGCGCGAGCCGAAGCCCAGGCGCACGCCGTCGGCGCTCATCGGCAGGGACTCGGGGTGATCGGCCGCCATCCAGGCCGGCGGCGAGGCGGTGGCGGTGGCCAGGTCGACGGCGATACCGGCGTCGTGGAGGCGGTCTACGACCTCCACGAGCCAGTCGAGCTCGTAGACCCCCTCGCGCGGCTCGAGGCGCGCCCAGGAGAAGATCCCCAGGGAGACCAGGTTGACGCCCGCCTCGGCCATGAGCGCGAGGTCCTCGGCGAAGGTGGCCTCGTCCCACTGCTCGGGGTTGTAGTCGCCGCCGTAGGCGGGGCCGGCCAGCCCCAGCAGCTCATGGGGCTGGCGGCGCTCGGCTGCGTCAGGTGCAGGAGTCTGCTCGGGCTGGTGCGTGGAGGCTGTGGCAGGGGGTGTGGCAGAGACTGCGGGCGTGGGGCTGGTCATGGGGTGATTGTCCCCTACACCCAGCCCCGCCGGCGCCCGGATCGAGCAACCGCGAGCGGGACTCAGGAGATCGTTGAGCGCGAGCTCGTCAGCCAGGTCAGCGGCACCGTGGTGAGGAACAGCCCCTGCCACTCGCGCTCCCACAGCAGGGCGATGTCGCCGCCGGGCAGCTGGGTCATGCACTGATAGACGTAGTGGCGCGGGTTGATGACCCGGTTGTGGGGCCAGGTGGCGCCGTCGTCGTGGCTGAGCCGCATGACGCCGCAGCCGCGGAAGGGCAGCATCCGGGAGGCGTTGGCGAAGACGATGCTCTTGCCGCTCGATCCACCGGCGCCGGTGACGGCGATGGCGTTGGGCTGGGAGAAGATCTCGGTGAGCTGGGCGTCATAGTCGACCTCGCCCCAGGTGGCGCCCCCGTCCCGGGAGACGGCGTGGGCGACCCGCCCCGAGGGGTGCTGGTTGCGGGCCCACACGTGCACGGCGCCGTCGGCGCCCTCGACCAGGACGGACTCGTACAGGCTGGCCCGCTCGTCGGCCAGGTCCCGGGAGGAGACGACGGCGCCCAGGACCTCGCGACCGTCGTTGGGTGAGGCACCCAGGCTCCAGGTGGCCCCGCCGTCGTCGGAGTGGATGACGGCGCAGGACAGGAAGCCGGTGCCTCCGGCCTCATGGCTGTAGTAGACGGGCACGAGGAGGCGCCCGGCGTGCTCCGGGCCGGTCAGCTGGATGGCGTTGCCGGGGCCGGTTCCCAGGAAGCACATCCAGTCGGCCTTGACCTGGGCGGTGATGTCGATCGGCTCGGACCAGGTGGCGCCGTCGTCGTCGGAGGTGATCATGAGCAGGTGGGAGCTGCGGTGCTGGAAGAGGCAGTCCTCGGGGGCCTGCTCGTAGGCGAGGTAGATGCTGCCGGCCGCCTCGCCGTTCAGGAGGACGTCACCGGTGCGGGCGCCGGTGACGTCGTCATCGCGCATGGCGACGCGGTATCCGGTGGGCTCGCCGTCATCGGTCACCACAGTGCCGTCGGGCTCGACGGCGAACAGCTCGCCGGCGCGGTTGTGCAGCCGGCGGCGTCCCTGGGCGTCGAAACCGGTGCCGACGGCGGCGTTGGGCTGGCCGATGCCGCCGGGGAACTGGTCGACCAGGCAGATGACGCGTCCGGTGGAGCGGTCCTGGACCAGGACGGAGTCGATGAGGGAGGCACCGAGCGCCCCCGTGCCCGGCAGGGACAGGAGGGTGCGCATCTCCTCCCAGGTGGCGCCGCCGTCGAGGCTGCGGCGCATGACGAGGTTGATGTTGTTGGGGGCGTCGTTGGGGATGGAGACTCTCTGGTCGGCGCCGGCCAGGACGACGCCGCTGTCCAGGGTGAGCAGTGAGGGGATCCGGTAGGACAGGGCCCCGTGGTAGCCGGTGTCGAACAGGGCGCGGGTGGGCAGCGGCTCGACTCCGGCCAGGCGCTTGATCTGCGCGTCGGTCAGGGCGGCGTCGTAGACCATGGCGGTCTGGGCCTCGCCGAAGAGCCGTTTGCCGTCGAGATCGGCGCCCACGACCACGCGGGCCACCGGCGCGATGTCGGCCAGGAAGGCCTCGCCGGGGGCGTGGGCGACCTGGTAGCCGTCGACGTGGATCTCCACCGCTCCGCGCCCCGAGGTGACGACGACGTCGTGCCAGGTCCCCTCGTCCCAGTGGCCCGGGGCGCGTACCTCGATGAGGGGCTCGGTCTCCGGCGAGTCGGAAGCAGGCAGGACCCGGTAGATCAGGCCCTGCGCGTCGATGTCGAGGTGCAGGGTGCCGCCCTGGCCGCGGGCGGCGATGACGGTGCCGGCCTGCCCGCGACCGCGGGTGCGCAGCAGGGCCCGGATGGAGCCGGTGGCAAGAGCCCCGGTGCGGCAGGCGTCGCGGGCGGAGAGCTCACTGGCGGCGAACTGGACCAGTGGGGTGGCGGCCAGGGACTGGGCCACGACGGCGCGGTCGCTGAGCGGCTCGGCCCAGACGGCCAGGCGCGTCACCATCGCGATCCCGTCGGGGTCGATGTCCAGGCCGGTCAGGTCGATCTGGGCGGCGAAGGCGGTCAGGGTCGTGGAGAAGCACTCGTAGCCGTCGGCGTAAAGATGGGTGCCGGTGTCGTTGACGCTCAGGGCGATGGTGTGGGGGCGGCCGTCGTCCAGGCCCAGGGCGTCCTCGGCGTCCAGGAGTCGCCGCTCGACGGCGCCCTCCTCCCCGGTCTTAGACGGCAGTGCACGGTCGGCGGCGAGGACCTGCTCGCCGTGGAGGCGGCCCCCACGCAGGGATAACGTGATCCGTCCGTTGGTGCCGGTCAGTGCGATGAGGGTGGCGTCGGCGCGGGTGGCGACGTCCAGGAGGATCGTGCCGCGCTCGCAGGCGGCCAGGGCGGCGACCTCTCGCTCGCCGACGCTCAGCGGCGAGGTGGCATCGGATGCGGTGAGATCGAAGAGCATGAGCGGGTCCCTCGTGCCGGGAGCGACTCTCCGGCGGTTGTCTGCGACCGGGTCACGCCGTGCGCAGCGGTGCGTCACCACGCCCTCCAGTCATATGATGTCTGATGTATCGCGCACTGTAGCACGATCCCAGAACCTCAAGGAGACCTGATGTCCGCCACCTCCCCGAACCAGACTGTGAATCAGACTGAGAGCCAGACTGAGAACCAGGCCGAGCGCCGCGTCGTACCGGTCGTCGTCGGCGCCTACCCCATGCTCCCGCCCGACGACGAGGACCGCCGGGGCGCTGCCGCCCTCTACGCGGCTCTGGCCGACCTCGGCTGGGTCGACGGCATCGAGCTGCCCTTCCGGGAGGCGCTCGACGCGCCCGAGCCGTGGCTGGCCGAGCAGCTGGCGGGACGCTTCACCCAGTGCGTCGTCACGGCGATCCCGGGGACCATGGGCCGAACCGGAGCCGATCCCGCCTTCGGTCTGGCCTCCCCCGACGACGACGGACGCGGCCGGGCTCTGGCCTACACCCGCTCGCTGCTCGGGGCGGTCGACCGCCTCCACGATGCTGCGGGCCAGCAGCTCGTCACCCGGATCGAGCTGCACTCGGCGCCCCACCACCAGGCGAGCGCCGATGCCTTCCACGCCTCCTTGAGCGAGCTGACCGAGGACTTCACCGCCCGAGACCTGAGCATGATCGTGGAGCACTGCGACGCCGAGGGCGGCGTGGGCCCCTCGGAGAAGGCCTTCCTCCCTCTGGCCCAGGAGATCACCGCCTGCCGCGACACCCCGGCCCTCATCACCGTCAACTGGGGCCGCTCCGTCATCGAGACCCACGACCCGGCCACCCCGGAGCGCCACGTGCGCGAGCTCGTCGAGGCGGGCCGCCTGGGCGGGGTCATGATCTCGGGTGCGGGTCCCGAGGAGACCCAGTGGGCCTGGGCCTGGGCCGACGCGCACCTGCCCCTGGCCGAGCACGAGCCGACCAGCTGGCTCACGCCCGAGCGGGTGGCCGCCACGATGCGCGCGGCCGGCTCCGCCCAGACCTACGAGGGCATCAAGATCAACACCCCGGCCGCGGCCTCCCTGGAGGAGAAGATGACCTGGGTGCGGCGCGTGCGCGAGGCCATGCTCACCGGTGAGCACACCGACTGAGCCGCCTGCGAGGTTCTCCTCTGCCCGTCACACACCCGTGAAACGGCGTCCGGCCCGCTCCCCCACCGGGGAGCGGGCCGGACGTCATGGACGACGCGAACCCCGCGGGCTCTCGGCTAGAACTCGACGTCCTCGCTGCTGGAGAAGCCGGTGCGGAAGTCGTCGGAGAAGTCCGCGCGCAGGTCGCCGCCGAAGTGGAAGTCGTCCAGGGCGATGGACTCGCCGAAGACGTTGTCCCCCAGGTCCACACGGGAGAAGACCTCGGCCTTGACCTCCTCGGTGGGCTCGACCTCGATGTCCGAGTAGCGGGCCAGGCCCGTACCGGCGGGGATGAGCTTACCGAGGATGACGTTCTCCTTGAGGCCCAGCAGCGGGTCGGACTTGCCGTTCATGGCGGCCTCGGTGAGCACGCGCGTGGTCTCCTGGAAGGAGGCGGCGCTCAGCCAGGAGTCCGTGGCCAGCGAGGCCTTGGTGATGCCCATGAGCTCGGTACGGCCGGTGGCGGTCTTGCCGCCCTCGGCCATGACCCGGCGGTTCTCGGCGCGGTAGTGCATGACGTCGACGAGGTCCCCCTGAAGGAGGTTGGTGTCCCCGGAGTCCAGCACGGTCACGCGGCGCAGCATCTGGCGCACGATGACCTCGATGTGCTTGGAGTGGATGTCCACGCCCTGGGAGCGGTAGACCTCCTGGACCTCCTCGACGAGGTGACGCTGGGTGGCGGCCACCGAGCGCAGGCGCAGGACCTTCTTGGGGTCGACCGGCCCCTCGGTGAGGGCCTGGCCGGGCTCGACGTGGTCGCCGTCGGTCACCAGCAGGCGCTGACGACGCGAGACCGGGACGATGACGTCCTCCTCGCCGTCGTCGCGGGTGATGACCAGGCGCTTGCCGTCGGCGTCGTCCTCGATCTTGAGGGTGCCGGCGGCCTCGGCCACGGCGGCCTCGCCCTTGGGGGTGCGGGCCTCGAAGAGCTCCTGCACACGGGGCAGACCCTGGGTGATGTCGGCGGCGCCGGCCGCACCACCGGTGTGGAAGGTACGCATGGTCAGCTGCGTGCCGGGCTCGCCGATGGACTGGGCGGCGATGATACCGACGGCCTCACCGATGTCGACGCGCTTACCGGTGGCCAGGGAGCGGCCGTAGCAGGCCGCGCAGGTACCGACGTTGGAGTCGCAGGTGAGCACGGAGCGGACCGTGATCTCCTCGATGCCCGCGTCGATGGCGGCCTGGATCTCGGCGTCGCCGAGGTCGGCGCCGGCCTCGATGATGAGGTTGCCCTCGGCGTCGATGGCGTCGCGCGCCAGGGTGGTGCCGAACACGGTGGTGCCCAGGATCTCCGAGGGCTCCTTGATGAGCTCGTCGCCCGCCTCGATCCAGGAGAAGATCCGCTTGGTCAGGCCCTTGCGGGTGCCGCAGTCCTCCTCGCGGACGATGACGTCCTGGGAGACGTCCACCAGACGACGCGTGAGGTAGCCGGAGTCGGCGGTGCGCAGCGCCGTGTCCGCCAGGCCCTTGCGGGCGCCGTGGGTGGCGATGAAGTACTCCAGGACGCTCAGGCCCTCGCGGTAGTTCGACTTGATCGGGCGCTCGATGAGGCGCTGCTTGGGGTCGGCCACCAGACCGCGCATACCCGCGAGCTGACGGATCTGGTCCCAGTTGCCTCGAGCCCCGGAGACCACCATCTGGTAGACGGTGTTGCGCTGCGGGAAGTTCGCGCGCATAGCCTCGGCGACCTCGGCGGTGGCCTTGGTCCAGATGTCGATGAGCGAGGCGTAGCGGTCGTCCTCGGTGAGGGCACCGAGCTCGAACTGCTCCTCGATCTCGGCGGCCTCGTTCTCGTAGCGCACGAGGATCTCCTGCTTGACCTCCGGGGAGACGACGTCGGCGAAGGCCACGGTGATGCCGGACCAGGTGGACCAGTAGAACCCGTTGGCCTTGAGGGCGTCCAGGGAGGCGGCCACCTCAACGCGGGAGTAGTTCTCCGCCAGGGCGTTGACGATGTTGCCCAGCTGCTTCTTGTCCACGACGTAGTTGACGTAGGGGAAGGTCTCGGGCAGCGAGGTGTTGAACAGGGCCCGGCCCAGCGAGGTGCGCAGGGTGATCGGGTCGCCCTCGCTCCAACCCTCGGGCGGCTCCCAGCCCTCGGGCGCGGCGATGCCCTCCTCGAAGCGGATGTCGCAGGCGGCGTTGACGTGGAGCTTGCCGAAGTCGTAGGCCATGACCGCCTCGGCGAAGGAGGAGAAGGCCGGAACGATCTCGTTGCCCTCGGCGTCGCGCTCGACCTCGACCGCCGGGTCGGGGTCGGAGGTGAGGTAGTAGGTGCCGATGATCATGTCCTGGCTGGGCATGGTCACGGGGCGCCCGTCGGAGGGCTTGAGGATGTTGTTCGAGGACAGTATGAGGATGCGGGCCTCGGCCTGCGCCTCGGCGCCCAGCGGCAGGTGGACGGCCATCTGGTCGCCGTCGAAGTCGGCGTTGAAGGCGCCGCACACGAGCGGGTGGAGCTGAATGGCCTTGCCCTCGATGAGCTGGGGCTCGAAGGCCTGGATGCCCAGGCGGTGCAGGGTGGGGGCGCGGTTGAGCAGCACGGGGTGCTCGCGGATGACCTCGGCCAGGACGTCCCAGACCTTGGGATTGGCGCGCTCGACCATGCGCTTGGCGGCCTTGACGTTCTGGGCCTCCTTGAGCTCGACGAGCCGCTTCATGACGAAGGGCTTGAACAGCTCCAGGGCCATCTGGCTGGGCAGACCGCACTGGTGCAGCTTGAGCTGGGGGCCGACGACGATGACGGACCGGCCCGAGTAGTCCACGCGCTTGCCCAGGAGGTTCTGGCGGAAGCGGCCCTGCTTGCCCTTGAGCATGTCGGACAGGGACTTCAGCGGGCGGTTGCCCACGCCGGTGACCGGGCGGCCGCGGCGACCGTTGTCGAACAGGGCGTCGACGGCGTCCTGAAGCATGCGCTTCTCGTTGTTGACGATGATCGTCGGGGCGCCCAGGTCCATGAGCCGCTTGAGGCGGTTGTTGCGGTTGATGACCCGGCGGTAGAGGTCGTTGAGGTCACTGGTGGCGAAGCGGCCACCGTCGAGCTGGACCATGGGACGCAGGTCCGGCGGGATGACCGGGATGTTGTCCAGGACCATCGACTCCGGGGCGGTGCCGGTCATGCGGAAGGCGTTGACGACCTTGAGGCGCTTGATGGCGCGGGTCTTGCGCTGGCCGGTGCCGTTCTCGACGATCTCGGCCAGGGCGGCGGCCTCGGCCTCCAGGTCGAAGCTGCGCAGGCGGGCCTGGATGGCCTCGGCGCCCATGGCTCCCTTGAAGTAGATGCCGTAGTCGGCGACCATGTCGCGGTAGAGGACCTCGTCACCCTCCAGGTCACCGACCTTGAGGCTCACGAAGCGGTCCCACACCTTGTCCATGTGCTCCAGGGCGCGCTGGTTGCGACGGCGCATGGCCGTGATCTCGCGCTCGGCGGTCTTGCGCAGCTTCTCGCGCTGGGAGGCCTCGGCGCCCTCGGCCTCGAGCTGGGCGAGGTCCTCCTCGAGGCGCTGCTGGCGCGCCTCGACCTCGGCCTGGCCGGACTCCTCGAGGTGCTTCTTCTTGACCTCGAGCTCGTTGCGCAGCGAGGGCAGGTCGTCGTGACGGCCCTCCTCGTCGACCTCGGTGACCATGTAGGCCGCGAAGTAGATGACCTTCTCCAGGTCCTTGGGCGCGAGGTTGAGCAGGTAGCCCAGGCGCGAGGGGACGCCCTTGAAGTACCAGATGTGGGTCACGGGCGCAGCGAGCTTGATGTGGGCCATGCGCTCACGGCGCACCTTGGAGCGAGTGACCTCGACCCCGCAGCGCTCGCAGACGATGCCCTTGTAGCGCACGCGCTTGTACTTACCGCAGGCGCACTCCCAGTCCCGGGTGGGACCGAAGATCTTCTCGCAGAACAGGCCGTCCTTCTCGGGCTTGAGGGTGCGGTAGTTGATGGTCTCGGGCTTCTTGACCTCGCCGTGGGACCACGAGCGAATGTCCTCCGCGGTGGCGAGGCCGAGCTGGATCCTGTCGAACACGTTGGCGTCGAGCACAGTTCCTACTTCCGATGGTGAATCTCATCAGGTGGTGGTCTGGGGGCGTTCCGTCGTCGTTGTTCCATGACTCCGACGGCGCCTGCGAGCCTGGTGGGAGGGCGGGCGGGCCTGCCGCCCGCCCTCAACCGGGGCTCGATGAAGTTGTCACGGAGTCGTCACCGAGGTGGCCACTCAGATCTCGTCGACCGTGGAGGCGGTGGCCCCACCCGGACGCCGGCCCAGGTCGAAGCCGAGCTCCTCGGCGGCGCGCGAGCCGTCGTCGTCGGTGTCGTCCAGGGCGATGGCGCTGCCCTCGGCGTCCAGGGCCTCGACGTTCAGGCACAGCGACTGCATCTCCTTCATGAGCACCTTGAAGGACTCGGGGATGCCGGGCTCGGGGATGTCCTCGCCCTTGACGATGGCCTCGTAGACCTTGACACGACCGTTGACGTCGTCGGACTTGACGGTGAGGAGCTCCTGGAGGGCGTGGGCGGCGCCGTACGCCTCCATGGCCCACACCTCCATCTCACCGAAGCGCTGACCACCGAACTGGGCCTTACCGCCCAGCGGCTGCTGGGTGATCATGGAGTACGGCCCCGTGGAGCGGGCGTGGATCTTGTCGTCCACGAGGTGGTGGAGCTTGAGGATGTACATGTAGCCCACCGAGATGGGGTACGGGAAGGGCTCGCCGGAGCGGCCGTCGAACAGTCGCGCCTTGCCGTTGGGCTCGACCAGCTGCAGGCCGTCGGAGGTCGGCAGCGTGGAGTCCAGCAGCCCCATGAGCTCGTTGTCGCGCACACCGTCGAAGACGGGCGTGGCCACGGGCGTGCGGGGCTCGGCCTTGATGCCGTTCTCGGGCAGGTTGGCGGTCCAGGCCTCGCCGGCCTCGCGGGCCGCCGTGGCGTCCCAGCCGCGGGAGGCCACCCAGCCCAGGTGCAGCTCGAGGACCTGGCCGACGTTCATGCGGCTGGGCACGCCCAGCGGGTTGAGGATGACGTCGACCGGGGTGCCGTCGGCCAGGAAGGGCATGTCCTCCACGGGCAGGATCTTGGAGATGACGCCCTTGTTGCCGTGACGGCCGGAGAGCTTGTCACCCACGGTGATCTTGCGGCGCTGAGCGATGTAGACGCGCACCATGCGGTTGACGCCCGCGGGCAGCTCGGCGTCGTCGGAGGCGGCGTCGATCTCGCGCACGCCGGTGACGATGCCGTACTCGCCGTGGGGCACGCGCAGGGAGGTGTCGCGCACCTCACGGGCCTTCTCGCCGAAGATGGCGCGCAGGAGGCGCTCCTCGCTGGTCAGCTCGGTCTCGCCCTTGGGGGTCACCTTGCCCACGAGGATGTCACCGCTGCGGACCTCGGCGCCGATGCGGATGATGCCGCGCTCGTCGAGGTTGGCCAGGGTCTCCTCGCTGACGTTGGGGATGTCGCGGGTGATCTCCTCGGCGCCCAGCTTGGTGTCGCGGGCGTCGACCTCGTGCTCCTCGATGTGGATCGAGGTGAGCATGTCCTCGGCGACCACGCGCTGGGAGACGATGATGGCGTCCTCGTAGTTGAGGCCCTCCCAGGTCATGAAGGCGACCAGGAGGTTCTGGCCCAGGGCCAGGTCGCCCTCGTTGGTGGCGGGGCCGTCGGCCAGGACCGATCCGACCTCGACGCGCTCGCCCTCGGTGGCCACGACCCGCTGGTTGTAGCAGTTGCCCTGGTTGGAGCGGCGGAACTTGGCGACCTTGTAGACCTTCTCGGTGCCGTCGTCGTTCGCCACGCGCACGAAGTCCGCGCAGACCTCGGTGACGACACCGGCCTTGTCGGCCACGAGGACGTCGCCGGCGTCGACGGCGGTGCGCCGCTCCATGCCCGTGCCCACCAGCGGGGCGTCGGGACGGATGAGCGGCACGGCCTGGCGCTGCATGTTGGCGCCCATGAGGGCGCGGTTGGCGTCATCGTGCTCGAGGAAGGGGATCAGGGAGGTACCCACCGACACCATCTGGCGCGGGGAGACGTCCATGAGGTCGACCTGCGAGGAGGGCACGAGGGCCGGCTCGCCGCCGGTGACGCGGCACAGGACGTGGTCCTCGGCGAAGTGACCGTCCTCGGTGAGGGTGACGTTGGCCTGGGCGATGACGTGGCGGTCCTCGTCGTCGGCCGTCAGGTAGTGGGTCTCATCGGTGACCTGGCCGTCGACGACGACGCGGTAGGGGGTCTCGACGAAGCCGAAGGGGTTGATGCGCCCGAAGGTGGCCAGCGAGCCGATGAGGCCGATGTTGGGGCCCTCGGGGGACTCGATGGGACACATGCGCCCGTAGTGCGAGGTGTGGACGTCGCGGACCTCCATGGAGGCGCGCTCACGGGACAGACCGCCGGGGCCCAGGGCACTCAGACGGCGCTTGTGGGTCAGACCCGCCAGCGGGTTGTTCTGGTCCATGAACTGGCTGAGCTGGGAGGTGCCGAAGAACTCCTTGATCGCGGCCGTCACGGGCCGGATGTTGATGAGCGTGTTCGGCGTGATGGCCTCGACGTCCTGGGTGGTCATGCGCTCGCGCACCTGACGCTCCATGCGGCTCATACCGGTGCGCACCTGCGCCTGGATGAGCTCGCCGACGGCGCGGATACGACGGTTGCCCAGGTGGTCGATGTCGTCGTACTCGACGGCGATCTCGGTGATCTCGCCGTCGCGCACGCCCTCGACGGTCTCGGCGCCGGCGTGCAGGGCCAGCAGGTAGCGCAGGGCCGCGACGATGTCCTCGATCCGCAGGGTGGACTCGGTCAGGTCCGAGGCCAGGCCCAGCTTCTTGTTGATCTTGTAGCGGCCGACCTTGGCCAGGTCGTAGCGCTTGGGGTTGAAGTAGAAGTTCTCCAGCAGGGTGCGCCCGGCCTCGACGCTCGGCGGCTCGCCGGGACGGATCTTCTTGTAGATGTCCAGAAGCGCCTCGTCCTGGGTGGTGATCTTGCGGTCCTCGTCCAGGGCGGAGG
Source organism: Actinomyces sp. ZJ308 (assembly GCF_011752065.1). Lineage (GTDB taxonomy): Bacteria > Actinomycetota > Actinomycetes > Actinomycetales > Actinomycetaceae > Actinomyces. The sequence continues at coordinate 207,484 of NZ_JAAIJY010000001.1, read as the reverse complement.
TCAGGGCCGGGAAGTCGGCGAACTCCTTGCGGATCTCGGACTCGTCCATGCCCAGGGCCAGCAGGAAGACGGTGACGTCCTGCTTGCGCTTGCGGTCGATGCGCACCGAGACGCGGTCGGACTTGTCGATCTCGAACTCGAGCCAGGCGCCGCGCGAGGGGATGAACTTGACGTTGTAGACGTACTTGTCCGTGGCCTTCTCGGTGGTGCGCTCGAAGTACACGCCGGGCGAGCGCACGAGCTGGGAGACGACGACGCGCTCGGAGCCGTTGACGATGAAGGTGCCCTTGTCCGTCATGAGCGGGAAGTCGCCCATGAAGACCGTCTGGGACTTGATCTCACCGGTGGAGAAGTTCTCGAAGTCCGCCACCACGTAGAGGGGGGCGGAGTAGGTGAGGTCCTTCTCCTGGCACTCCTCGGCCGTGTACTTCGGCTCCTCGAAGCGGTGGTCGTGGAAGGACAGGGCCATGGTCTCGCCGAAGTCCTCGATCGGGGAGATCTCGTCGAAGATCTCCTCCAGACCGGAGGTCTCGGGCAGGGAGCCCGGGTGCGCCTTGTTGGCGGCGATCATCCGCTCACGCCACCTCTCGTTACCGACGAGCCAGTCGAAGCTCTCGGTCTGAAGGGCGAGCAGATTCGGAGCCTGCATGGGCTCGGCGATCTTGGCAAAGTTGATACGACGCGACGCGGTACGAGCGGCGATGTCAGCAGCAGTGGGTGCAGAGGTGCGCGAGGCAGCCAAAGGGGGATCCTTCCCTCAGATCGGGGATCACACAACGCACACCGCGAGCACCGGGTTGAGTAGAATCTGCGGTGTCGGGCTCGCGCCCGCCAGGGGTCCGCGGGGCCGGGGCCCGCGCGGAGGGCAGATACTCCTCGCTCCAATACACACAATGCACGCAAAGCGCTAGCGTACACGGCAGGCGTCAAGGACTCCACGCCGATTCTCACCCGATCCTTGCGATTCCCACCACAGTCGCGCATACTGCCCCGCCCGTGCCCTCCACGTGATCTGAATCCCTCTGTGCAGTCGGCCCTCCTCCCGGCTTTCCGAGGGGCTCATCGCCTGTTCCACCGTCGCGTCCGCCGGCGTCCCTGTCCCACGGGGTCTCGCACATCCGTCAACTACGACGGCCCTCCAGGAACGACCACCAGCCCCAGAGCCCCACCCGAGCGCCGTCGACCACCGCAGACGCCCTCAGCCGCCGACCTCTCGGGGCCGGAACGCATGCCGCACCCACCCTGACGCCTGTCCACTGATTTGCTCGTCCAGCGGCTTGCAGCACCTGGAGTCAGCCACCATCGACGACGTACTTTCCGCGCGGGGACTGCGTTTTCTCGCAAACCACTGGGGTCAGGCAGCAGTCATCTGCGGCATTGCGCAGTCCTCGCCACGAAGGTACGTCCCCGATCGACACCAGCCCCACCGGCACGGATACCAACCACCACCAGCCCAGTCCCCTCCCCGCACTCGACTTGACACCGCAGCACCAGCGACGCGAGCGCCCCCGGAATACAACCGGGTCCCGTCCACCTGGTGGTGGACGGGACCCGGTGATGCTGGGCTCACCCGGCCGTCGGCGGCCCTCAGGCCGCCTCGGGCAGCGGGGACGGGCTCACTTGAGGGTGACGGTGGCGCCGGCGCCCTCGAGCTGCTCCTTGGCCTTCTCGGCGGCCTCCTTGTTGGCGCCCTCGAGGACGGCCTTGGGAGCGCCGTCGACGAGCTCCTTGGCCTCCTTCAGACCGAGGGAGGTCAGGGCGCGCACCTCCTTGATGACCTGGATCTTCTTGTCGCCGGCGGCCTCGAGGATGACGTCGAACTCGTCCTTCTCCTCGACGGCGGCCTCGCCACCGGCGGCGCCGGGGGCAGCGGCAACGGCCACGGCGGCCGGAGCGGCGGCGGTAACGTCGAAGGTCTCCTCGAAGGCCTTGACGAACTCGGAGAGCTCGATGAGGGTGAGCTCCTTGAACTGCTCGATGAGCTCTTCGGTGGTCAGCTTCGCCATGATGGGCGTTCCTTCCTTATCAGGTTCCTGCGCGCGCAGGGTTGGTGGATGACGCGTGCGGCCCGCTCAGGCCGCGGTCTCCTGCTTCTCGCGCAGGGCGTCGACGGTGCGCACGGCCTGGGAGGCCGGTGCGGCGAAGAGGTACGCAGCCTTGGACAGGGACGCCTTGACGGCGCCCGCGGTCTTGGCGAGCAGCACCTCGCGGGACTCGAGAGAGGCAAGCTTGTCAACGCCGTCGGCGGACAGCACGGCGCCGTCCATGACACCGCCCTTGATGACGAGCTGCTGGTTGTCCTTGGCGAAGTCACGCAGAGCCTTGGCAGCCTCGACCGGCTCACCGGTGACGAAGGTCAGGGCGGAGGGGCCCGTGAGGTCGTCGGCGAAGCCCTCGAGCCCGACCTGGCGGGCAGCGATCGCAGCAAGCGTGTTCTTCACCACGGTGTACTCGGCGTTACCGGCGAGGGAACGACGCAGCTCCTTGAGCTGGGCGACGCTCAGTCCCCGGTACTCAGTCAGCAGGACCGCGTCAGCCTGGCGGAACTTGTCCGCCAGAGCAGCGACGGCTGCTTCCTTGTCAGGCCGTGCCATGGGCCCTCCTTCCGTGGTATGCCGCAGGGCCCACCCACTGAAAAAGCCCCGCGCCGGTGGGCACGAGGCTCGCTTTCGGGCACGCCCGAAAGGGTCACGTTCTCACCTGCGCCGGCCCCACCTGAGTGGACTTGGTCCCGCCGGAGCGGGAGACCTGCGGTCTTTGGCAGAGAGCACCATACCCAGCGGCAGGCCCCGTTGCGCAAGGCGGGGCGCCGTGGAACCGGTCACTGGAGATGCTCCTCACCCGTTGTCCCGGACGCGTCAGACCCCGAGGGCCTCGGCCAGCGCGTCGCGCTCGGTGACGTCGAACCAGAGCAGGTCGGCCTCGGCCGCGCGCTCGAAGGCGTCCTCGTCACCGAGCCGGGCGGCGCGAACATCCGCCTGCGCCTCGGACTCGTCCACGAGCAGGGCCGCGACGTCCTCCCAGGGGATCTCGGCGGCGACCTCGACCGTACCGGGCAGGACGTCGCCCTCGACGACGAGCTCACGCACGTGCTCGGCGTCGACGTCGGCGGCGATGACGATGCGCCGGTCGGCCAGGCCCTCGGCCTCAGGCTCGGCCAGGAGCACGAGGGAGGCGTCGGCGGCGCACAGGGAGGCCGAGACCTCCAGGCCCTCCTCATCCTCCTCCGGCAGGGCGCGGGCGAGCGCCGGGGTGGCGGCGTGGGCCAGCAGCGGCGCCTGCGAGGAGCCGAGAGCGGCCGCGCGCAGGTGGGCGGCGGTGGCAGGAAGGTAGATGCGCATGACTCCAGTCTGCCTCACCGCCCGCTCCGGAGGTCAGTACCGGTGCCGCCCGGTTCCGGGAGGCGCCGGCGGAGGATCGTCATGACCTCGGCCGCTTCGTCGACCACGGCCTGGGTCACCGGCTCGGGCGGCGCCGTGACCGGCGTCCGAGGCCCACCCCGCCCCGCGATCCGCTCCGGGATCCGGCACTGAGCCTGCGCCGGTATCCCGCCACGGCGCCGCCCCGGGCCAGCGCGCCGGGCCGGCCGGTACATCCTGCGTCGGTGGCGGGATCCGATTCGGCGACTGGACCCGCGACTGACCCGATGGCTGGATCGACGGCGGTAGAGCCCGACCCGACTGCTGCGTGGCACGAGCAGCGCTCTGAGGTCCTTGAGGAGTTGCCACCCGCGCTCTGAGCGTCGCGCCTCGGCCCGCACTCCCGTGCCGCGCTCCCTCCTCGCCGCGCTCGGCTGAGCGGCGCCCGCCTCCGGCCGTTCTCGTCCGTTCAGCGGAGTCACGTTTCCGGCCGCGCCTCTGAGAGCGTCGCAGCAGGGACCGGCGCGAGGACCGGGCCCTGCGATCCGTCGCCGTCTGCGGATCGATCCGATCGACCAGCGCACTCAACGCCTTGCCCAACGCGCTTCCGGGCGCCCCCTCCAGGACACTGCGCCCCTGGAGCAGGCAGGCGTCGGCCGTCGCGGCGTCGTCGGGCAGCAGCACGATGTCCTCCAGGCCGCCGAAACGGGCCAGGGCCTCACGCAGGGCCTGTTGGGGCGAGGGCCCGGCGGCCGAGGCCCGCACCCGGTTGACGACGACCTCGACCCGCCCGGCGGGAGTCATGGAGGACCTCATCTCGTCCAGGAGCTGGAGCAGACGGCGCACCCCGACCGGGTCCGCGCCACCGACCACCAGGACGACGTCGGCATGGGACACCAGGTCGGCGGTCACCGCCCCGCGTCCCGGTTCAAGCGTGAAGTCGTCGACGTCGTCATCGACGACACCACCGGCCACGTCGACGACGGTCCAGGCCGCGGCCTGGCGGCACTGGAGCCAGACCTCGGTCATGGAGGCCGGTGGCAGCTCTCGCCAGCGCCCGGCCCGCCCCAGGCCACCCATCAGGAACAGCCCGGTACCCACCGGCGCCAGGACCCGCTGAAAGCTCTCGGCGTCGAGACGGCCGTGAGTGGCCAGTCGGGCGGCCCCGGCCAGGGCCGAGGAGTCCTCCGGCATGCCGAGGAGCTGGACCAGGCTGGGCGCCTCGACATCGGCGTCCACGAGGATCGCCCCGCCGGAATCGGCCAGGCCGTGAGCGAGGGATGCCGCCACGGTCGAGCGCCCGGGAGCGCCGTGAGGCCCCCACACCACGACGATCCGTCCGTTCACGGCGGCGTGCGGCCGAACCGGAGCGGCCGACGGCGGTATCGCCAGTGGTCCCGACGGCGGTCTCGACGGCGGTGCCACGGCCCCAGGCCGCTCGGTCGGCTCCCCGGTTCGGTCAGGTCCGGGAGAACGGCGCCACAGCTCCTCGAGCCAGGCGGTCTCCTGAGCGGCGTTGCCCGAGCCCGCCGAGGCGGGTGTGGTGGCTCTCAGCCAGTCGTCGCCCGCGGCTAGCGGCCCGGTGACGGCCTCCGAGGCCGCACCAGCAGCTTCCCCGGACGTTGCCCCTGGTGCGTTGGCGGGCCCGACGGAGGACGCACCGGCATCGGTCGCCCCGCGCCGCACGATGTCCTGCATCGCGGAGCAGACGCGGCCGGGAGACGCATCGCGCCTCATCACCGGCCATCCCACGCTGCGCCAGCGCTCCTCCTCATGCCCCTCAACCAGAAGCAACCCACTCAGGCCGGCGCGAGCGAGCCGATCCAGGACGGTGCGGTCGATCTCGTCGAAGCCGGTGTCCAGCAGGGCGAAGGACGCCAGTCCGGCCATGCCCGCCGAGAGCAGCTCGGGCAGGTCGGCGCACCTGCGCACGACGCACAGCCCGCTTCCGGCCTGACTCAGCGCGCGCAGGATGTCGGCGTCGTCGCCGCTGAGGGCCAGAAGGACCCCGGCGCCAGGAGTGCTCACGAGGACTTCTCCGCGGGCGCCTCCTGGCCGGTGGGAACCAGGACCAGTGCCCCCTCCTGCCCGACGGCGCTGAGGACGGCGGCGAGGGACTCCTCGGGGACCTTGACCTCCACCCCGGTGCTGGGACCGGAGATCAGTCCCTTGCTGGCGCCGGCCTCGCCGACCGAGGCGATGACCAGTCCGGTGGCCACGCGGCGGGCTCCGCCGCTACCGGAGTCCTCCTGACCGCTCTGACCGCCTTGTCCGGGACCCTCGGTCGTAGGCGCCTGGGCGGCGGGTCCGCCTGCGACGCTGTCCTTGGGCACGATCCACAGGTCGACGTAGTCGCCGACCTTCGTCGAGGCCGGCAGGTTGGAGGCGACGTTGAGGACCACCGGCCGCAGCGCCTGCTCCCGGCCGCTGTCCACGGCCACCGCCGCCAGCAGCTCTCCCTTGCTCATGGAGCGGGTGGACACCGCGCCGTCGGGCAGGTGCCCGACCTCGATATAGGCGTCGGTACCGGGATGGGCCTCGACCGTCGTAAGAACGCCGTCAGCGGTCAGGTCGGTTCCGGGGGCGACGTCCTGGGAGAGCACGTAGACGCGCGTGGTGTCCGCGGCGGCGTCGACGGCCCAGGCCCCCAGGGCCACGGCCGCGGCGACCAGGACCACTCCCCCGGCCATTCGGGGATCCTTCCAGGCGGGACGGCGCCATCGGCCACTGCGGGTGCTCTCGGGTACTGCTCGGGAATGCGCACGGGGAGATGATGTCACGGGAATCCTCCTTGATCGCCTGCAATCATCCTCAAGGCAGGATGATACCGCAAGGTTATCCACAGAGGTCTTTGAGAATTGTGGAGAGGATCGAGCAGTGGGATCATCGTTCTATGAGCACACGATTCCTGACCATCGCCGACGTCGCCGAGCAGCTCCAGCTGTCCGCCCAGGCCGTGCGCGCCCTCATCCGCACCGGGGACCTCCCCGCCATCCAGGTCGGTGCCCGCAAGCTCTGGCGCATCGAGGACCAGGCTCTCGAGGACTACATCCAGCGTCAGCTCGCCTCGACCCGGGCCATGGTGGCCGCGGGCTGGGGCGAGGACGAGGAGTCCTGAGCCGTACGCCTCGGCCGCCCCGCCTCGGGGCACTGTCCCGACCCCCGCGACTCTCCTCGGCTCTCCCCACGCATCCCGACACCGAGACGGACGTCAGCGGCTGCGCAGCACCTCGATCGCCGCGGTCATGACGCTGACGATCCCCGCACCTCCTGCGCCGGGGGCGCGGCGCGCACGGATCCCGCCCTCAGGGTCGAGGGCGACGTCGACGTGGTCCGAGCCCACCCGAACCAGCCGCCCCACCACCTCTCCGGACCCCAGGACCAGGCGCACCCTCGCACCTCGCCGAGCGATCTCACGCAGCAGCGCCCCCAGCGTGGGGCGACGACGGGCCTCCCGGGGAGCGGGACCGGCCAGCGCCGTCATCGTCGCCACCGCGGTCAGCGGAACGACCGCCTGCAGCCCCTCCCCCTCGTCGACGAGGACGTAGGTGGGCTCAACCCGGGTCACGACGCCGTCCACCGGCACGCCACCACGGGTCCTCAGGTGAATGAGGCGCCCCACCGTCCCCCGGAGTCGGTCAATCACCTCGATCGAGGCGTGCTCGGCCTCGGCGAGCTCGGCGCTCTGCGCCACCAGGTCCGCACGACGTTCGGCATCGAAGCTGCTCTCCAGGTCGGCGAGCATCAGGTCCCAGTCCATGCCCCCACCTCACCACACTCGGCTCACTGCGCAAAGTCTCCCCACTCCTGAGCCCCGCAACGGATCGTTCGCGGAAGCAGCACCATCTCAGACAACACGTACCACCTCTTGACATTGCGACACCACAGGAGTACATCTAACATCATCAAACATCATCATTGGCGATGGAGATGACATGGGTGCACGCCTACGACTCGCACTGCTGGCCGGGGTATCCGGCGTTCTTCTGGTGCTTCTGGGGTACGCGGCCCGCAGCTCCACGGCGAGTCTCCTGGAGGTCGGCCCGCAGTCCTGGGGCATGACCCACCTGTCCGACGCCGTCGTCGCCGGGACCTGCACGATCGGCGCCCTGGGCGCCCTGTGGCACCTGGCCTCGGCCGTGCTCGCCCTCGTCGCCCTCACCGGCCCCCGTGATCGCAGGCCTTCCCGGCGGGGCGGCGGTCCCGGGCCGGCCGACAGGATTCTTGATGCGTGGGGAGCCCCGGCGGTCCGCCGCATCGCGGCCTCGGCCTTGGTCGTCTCCCTGTCCTCGGCTCCTGCCCTGGCGGCCGAGGAGGCCTCCGATGAGGATGATCTGGGCTGGCGGCCCACGAGCTCGGCCCCCGCCTCGCCATCCCAGACCCCGTCCCCGACGCCGTCGTCGCAGGCCGACCAGTCACCGCCCAGCTCCGCCGGGGGACCGGAAGGCACGCAGTCTCCCGCTGAGGACGTCACGCCCTCACCGTCCCAGACACCGTCGGACGGATCCGGCGAGCCGTCCGACTCGGTACCACCGAGCACGCCGGACAGGCCCGTCTCCACCGCCCCGGACGGCCAAGCGCCGTCGGAGCGCACTCACACCGTGCTCCCCGGAGAGAGCCTGTGGTCGATCACCGCCGGTCTCCTGCCCGCCGGGGCCGGCCCCGCGCAGGTCGCACGGACCTGGCCCGTCCTGTATCGCGCCAACGCCGACGCCATCGGGCCGAATCCGTCACTGATCCGCCCCGGAGCGGTGCTGAGCGTCCCGGACTCGCTGGCAGCCCCGCCCACGACGACGGGAGGCCAGCCCCCATCACGATGAACCCGCCACCCCGCAACCGGGGCCTGCGTCCCCCACCACCGCTCTCACCGCACCGTCCATGGTCCTCACCGCGGGACCGCGTCCATTCCTCCCGTGCCCACACGGCACCCACGCACTCCCAGGAGCCCGCCATGGCTGTCACCGCCACGCCGACCCGAGAAGCCCGTCCCGCCCGCCCCACTCGCCGCGAGACCGGGCCTCAGCACCACACTCACCCCACACCGACCCACCCGACGCCGACCCGAGCCGTCCCGTCAAGGCCCCCGAAACCCATCAACGGCTCGGCAGCCGCTCAGCATCATGACCTCCTCAGGCCCCGGCCCCGCACCGGCGTCGACGCCTCGCGCACGGCAGCGATCGTGGTGGCTGCGGCCAGCGAGGTGCTGGCCGGGCTGCGCCCCGTGGACCACCTGGCCCGGTGGACCAGTCCCTCCCTGTTCGAGGCTCTCGCCCGCCGGGCGGGCCTGGCCTCCCGGATCCTCGGGCACGAGCCCAGGCCGAGGCGTCCACGTATCCGCAGCGTGCGCACCGAGCTGACGATGTCGGGGGCCTGTGAGGCCACTGTGCTCCTGGAGGAGGGCAACCGGGTCCGGGCCGCGGCGGCGCGCTTGGAGATGCTGCGTGAGCGCTGGATCCTCACCGGTCTGGAGATCGCGTGATCCCGCCGGATCCTGGCGGTCTACCAGGTCCCGGCGGGATCACCCGCGGCATGATTGAGTACTCGGCAAGGGCTCAGTGACGGCGCTTCTTCCTGGAGCGGCGGCGTTCGGCCCGGTTACCGCCCGAGGCCGAGGAGGCCGGACTGGAGGCCCTGCGCGAGGAGGCGCCGGAACGCTCCTCCTCATCACCGGACTCGCTGGGACCGGAGTAGGTGATCCGCTGCTCCATGGAGGCCTGCCCGGTGTCCCCCAGGACGGTGCCCCGGCTCTGGCCTCCGCCCGCTCCCAGGCGGATGCCGGCCGCCGCAGTGGCATTGGCCTTGGCGACCGCCTGCGCGGCCTCGACGGCGCCGTCCTCGGCGGCGCGCTGAGCGGCGGCGTCGAAACGGGTGACGTTGGCGAAGATCTGCTCGACGGTCTCCTCGCGGATGCCCTCCATCATCGCCCGGAACATGCGAGCACCCTCGTTGGCGTACTCCACGAGGGGGTCGCGCTGGGCCATGGCCCGCAGCCCGATGCCCTCCTTGAGGTAGTCCATCTCGTAGAGGTGCTCCCTCCAGCGCTTGTCCACCACGGCCAGCAGGATGCGGCGCTCCAGGGTGCGCATCGGCTCCTCGCCGAGCTGGGCGTGGGCCAGGGCATTGGCGTCGATACGCGCCTCGGCGTCCTCGTAGGCCACGGCGACGTCCTCGCTGAGCTCGTCGATGAGGCTCTCCGAGGTGAGCGCATCCTTGCCGCCCAGCGCCTCGACGACCTCGTCCTGGGTCAGACCCACCGGGTAGAGGCGGCCGAGCTCGCCCCACAGGGCGTCCAGGTCCCACTCGTCGGGGCGGCCCTCGGCCGTGCCGGCGTTGACGATGGAGCTGACGGCCTGGGTGCGGAAGGCCTCGACCTGAGGCTCGAGGTCCTCACCGTCCAGGACGCGCCGGCGCTCGGAGTAGACCTTCTCGCGCTGCTCGGTCATGACGTCGTCGTACTTGAGGACGTTCTTGCGGATCTCGTAGTTGCGCGACTCCACCTGGCGCTGGGCGCCGGCGATGCCGCGGGTGACCATCTTGGACTCCAGCGGGACGTCGTCGGGGTAGGCGCCCGAGGACATGATGCGCTGGGCGAGCCCGGAGGCGAACATGCGCATGAGGTCATCCTCCATGGACAGGTAGAAGCGGGACTCGCCCGGGTCTCCCTGACGGCCGGAGCGGCCGCGCAGCTGGTTGTCGATGCGTCGCGACTCGTGGCGCTCGGTGCCCAGCACGTAGAGGCCTCCGAGCTCGACGACCTCGTCGTGCTCGGCCCGGCAGGCCTCCTTGGCCGCGGACAGGGCCTCGGGCCATGCCCTCTCATATTCCTCGGCGTTCTCCTCGGGGTCGAGCCCTGCCTCCTTGAGGGCCGTGACCGCGATGTGCTCGGCGTTGCCGCCCAGCATGATGTCCGTTCCGCGCCCGGCCATGTTGGTGGCCACGGTCACGGCGCCCTTGCGGCCGGCCATGGCGACGACGGCGGCCTCGCGGGCGTGCTGTTTGGCGTTGAGGACCTCGTGGGGGATGCCCCGCTCGCGCAGCCGTTCGGAGAGGACCTCCGACTTCTCCACGCTGGTGGTGCCCACCAGGACCGGCTGGCCGGCCTCGTGGCGCTCGGCGATGTCGTCGACGACGGCGTCGAGCTTGGCCTCGACGGTGGTGTAGACGAGGTCCGGCTGGTCCTCACGGATCATCGGCTTGTTGGTGGGGATCGGGACGACGCCGATCTTGTAGGTGCCGGCGAACTCGGCGGCCTCGGTCTCGGCGGTACCGGTCATGCCCGAGCGGGAGCCCTCGGGGTAGAGGCGGAAGTAGTTCTGGAGGGTGATGGTGGCCAGGGTCTGGTTCTCGGCCTTGATCTCCACCCGCTCCTTGGCCTCGATGGCCTGGTGCATGCCCTCGTTGTAGCGCCGGCCGGGCAGGACGCGACCGGTGTGCTCGTCGACGATGAGGACCTCGCCGTCGCGCACGATGTAGTCCTTGTCCCGGTGGAAGAGCTCCTTGGCCTTGATGGCGTTGTTGAGGAAGCCGATGAGGGGGGTGTTCTCGGACTCGTAGAGGTTGTCCACGCCGAGGTAGTCCTCGACCCGCTCGATACCGGGGGACAGGACGCCCACGGTGCGCTTCTTCTCGTCGACCTCGTAGTCCTTGCCCTCACGCAGGCGCTCGGAGATCGTGGCGAACTCCTTGTACCACTTGTTGATGTCCCCGGTGGCCGGCCCGGAGATGATGAGCGGGGTGCGGGCCTCGTCAATGAGGATGGAGTCGACCTCGTCGACGATGACGAAGGCGTGACCGCGCTGGACCAGGTCGTCGGGGCGCTGGGCCATGTTGTCGCGAAGGTAGTCGAAGCCGAACTCGTTGTTGGTGCCGTAGGTGATGTCGCAGGCGTACTGCTCGCGACGCTCGGCGGGGGTCTGCCCCACGAGGATGCAGCCGGTGGTCAGTCCCAGGAAGCGGTGAACGCGCCCCATGAGATCCGACTGGTACTCGGCGAGGTAGTCGTTGACGGTGACGACGTGAACGCCCTTGCCGGTCAGGGCCCGCAGGTAGGAGGGCATCGTGGCGACGAGGGTCTTGCCCTCACCGGTCTTCATCTCGGCGATGTTGCCGCGGTGGAGGGCGGCGCCCCCCATGATCTGGACGTGGTAGGGGCGCATGCCCAGCACGCGGTCGGCGGCCTCCACCACCGTGGCGAAGGCCTCGGGCAGCAGGTCGTCCAGCGTCTCGCCGTCCTGGTAGCGCTCCTTGAGCTCGTCGGTCATGTCACGCAGCTCGGCGTCGGAGAGCTCGCCGAACTCCTCGGCAAGGGCCTCGACCTGGTCGGCGATGGCATCAAGCTTCTTCAGGGTGCGGCCCTCGCCAATGCGAAGGATCCGGTCCACGATCGACACGCTGCATTCTCCCTTGGGACGTCTGTTGCGAAGAGCGGCGATGAGACCGGGGCCCAATGGGCTGAGTCAGCCCGGAGCCGGACCGGATCAGCGCCCGGATCAGCTCGGTATCGGCACAGGTCTCACCGGCTACCTGCCTCCGTACTCTAGTGGACCCGGGTGCACAGCGGTCTTCCTGGCACCGAGATTCTTCCCACCGAGGACACGGGACCCGCGCGAGGCCGGCACGAGGCTGGTACAAGGCCATCACGACGGCACCGGGCCGGCACGCCGTCGGCATGAGACCGGGGCAGGCAGCCGTCAGACAACCCGCAGACAACCCGCGGGCAACCGGCGGACAGCCGGTACGGATCCACAGGGCGTGTCGGGAGCCGCCCGCCCCGCCCCGTTGTGGACCGCGAAGCGCCCGCGCGAGCGGAGGCGGCGGGGCGGCCCCACAGTGAAGGGCATGGAGCATCATCAGCAACGCTCGCAGCAACGCTCCCACCGACCCGCCGCAGGCCGCTTCCCGCGCAGCCTCCCGGCAACGCTCTCATCACGCCTGCTGCCAGGACTGTCTCTGGGCCTGCCGGTCAGCTGCGCGGGCTGCGGGTGCTGGGAGACGGCGCTATGCCCTCGGTGCCGCGAGCTGCTCGAGGGCGATCCCTTCGCCGTGGAGCACGCCGACGCCGCCGGGGACCTCGGCGTCCTGGCCCTGGCGACCTACACCGGACCGGTGCGCACCATGGTGCTGGGATGGAAGAACGGCTCACGGGAGGACCTCTCGGAGGTGATGGAGCGAGCCGGCCGGCGCCTAGGAGGCCGGTGGGCGCAGGCGCACCCTCCCGAGGAGATCTGGATCGAGCCACCCGGAGACCGCCCCGGAGATCACTCCGGAGATCACCCCGGAGATCACCCCGGAGATCACCGTGCCGCCGGCACCTCAGCCGCCTTGCCCGCCTCCCCCGTCCTGTCGGTGCGGCCCGTTGCAGCACTGCTCGTGGTTCCGGCGCCCTCCGGGATCGCGCGCCGGCTGCGTGGCCACCTGGTGGCCGCCCGCCTGGCCGACGTCGTCGCCCGTGGAATCGCCGACCAGTGGGCTCATCGGGGACAAGCAGCCCCCTCGGACCCCATGGATCGGCAGCTCGGCTCCCCGCCGCCGGATCGGAGGTCGCCTCTGAGGACCTCGCCCGCGCCGCTCGTGCTGAGCACTGACCTGCTGCGTCGTCGGGGCGGCGGGGCGCATCAGGCGGGACGCTCATCGCGCCAGCGGAGGGGCAATCGCGCCGTCGCTCCGCGTCTGCTGGCTCCCGTCGCCGGGCTGCCGGCGCTGCTGGTCGACGACGTCGTCACCACCGGAGCCACCTTGGGGGCCTGCGCCCGGGCGCTGGAGGAGGCCGGGAGCCGGGTTCTGGGCGCCCTGGCGCTGAGCGCGGCGCCGCCTCCGGCGCACGCGTCCGTCACGGTCCCGGCCCGCGTCCCGGCGACCGCCGGGGATCGCGCCGCTCCCGCGCCAAGAATTGATCCGGTACCGCCGGGCTTGTCCGCCTGCGGCGATCAGACGGTTCCTCCAGGGCGCGGCACGCACGAAAAGGAGGCATGAACAGTCCCACATGGTGTACCTTATGTGGCACAGCGCACAGGCGATTCCCGACGTCGACAAGGACAGTCGGCCGGGTTCCCGCCTCGGTGCTTGAGGGCCCTCACGAGGTGACAGGAGGTGATGACACCAGTTCCGAACCCGCCGTGAGAAGTGGCGGGTACTTGTTGCACACGGTCCGTCAGGACCGGCCCACGAGCCCAGAAAGAGGTTCCACCATGGATATCACCGTCGTCGGTCGTAACGCCGAGATCAGCTCTCGTCTGCGCGACTACGTCGAGGACAAGGCCGTCAAGGTTGAGCAGTTCGACCCCCGGGTCCAGCGCGTCGAGGTGGAGGTCACCCACGAGCGCAACCCGCGCCAGGCCGACACCGCCGAGAGAGTGGAGATCACCGTCGTCTCCAAGGGCCCGATCATTCGGGCAGAGGCGTCCTCCTCGGACCGCTTCGCCGCTTTTGATATTGCCATGGGAAAGCTGACCGAGCGCCTTCGCCGGGCTCGGGACCGCAAGAAGGACCACCACCGTCGTCACACCGTGACCACCCCCGGCGAGGACCTCCAGGCGGCACCCGTCCTGGATGAGCCCGTCATTCCCGAGACCGGTGACGCGCCGATCGAGGACTCCCCCTCCGCCCCCACCGAGCCCGGTGTCGCGGTCGAGGCCCAGCTCGGCGACTCCCCGGTGATCGTTCGCCAGAAGCTTCACGAGGCCAAGCCGATGACCGTCGACGAGGCGCTCTACCAGATGGAGCTCGTGGGGCACCCCTTCTACCTGTTCATCGAGAAGGCCTCCAAGCAGCCCTGCGCCGTCTACCACCGCCACGGCTGGACCTACGGCGTCATTCGTCTGGACGCTCAGGTGCTTTAGCCCCACCTCGCGCCGGCCCTGATTCCGGGTGCCCACGGTCCCAGTCGACCGGGGCACCCGGAACCGTATGACCGTTCATAATGCCGAGCCCCGGGACCGTCGACGGGGCCACAGCACCGGGCCACAGCACCGGGGCTCAGGGGCCGGTCACGAGGTCAGGGCAGGGGGAAGGAGGGGTCGGTGACCTCCGAGGTGAGTACCCGCCACATCGCTCCGCGGCGCTGCCAGGTCTGACCCGCCTCATCGATGATGATGAGGGACTCCTCGGAGCGGTCGGAGATGACGGAGTGGGCCCCGCGCACCCCAACGAGCGTATTGACCGCGCCACCGACCTGGATGAGACGCACCTCGGGGACGCCTCCCCCCTCGGCACCGGCATCGGCCAGGACGCACACGGCGTTCGGGGCGCACCAGGAGACTCCGCGGGTGCCCGCGCCACTGGCACGAGGCATCTCCAGTGCCGGCCCGAGCCCCTGGGGACGGCCGTCCTGGTCCCGGATGATGACGGCGACGGCGACCCGGCCGTCGGCTCGGCGCACGGCGATCCGCTCGGACTCCACGGACAGGTCGAAGGCCACGACCGGGCTCTCCGGCAACCAGGACGACTCCAGGGCGGCGCGCTGCCCCGAGCCGTTGACCGCGGTGAGCTGCCCATCGGCCAGCAACCAGGCCCACCCGTGCCGGTCGCCCAGCGGCGCGCCCAGGCCACCGGCACCCGCGGAGGGATCCCCCACCGAGAGGATGACGGCGGCGGACTCCTGCCCCTGGGGCAGATGCAGCAGGCTGGAGGCCGACAAGGCGTAGACGGCCCCGTCCGCCCCGAGGCTCGGGCTGCGGGCGTCATCGGTCCCCAGCACCCGGTCGGTCGCCAGCGTGATGCGGCTCGCCCCGGTGCCGCGTACGACGGATCCCTCGGACATCCCCACAATGCCACCGACCTCCGGAGCCATCGGTGTCAGCTGGGCGGCCGCCCCGAGGTCGACGGTGCCCGCGAGCACCCGCACCCGGTCGATGCCGCTGATCTGCAGGAGGCTCTGCTCGATCTGGGCCACCATGAGCTGGCGAGCCTCCTCCGAGGCGGGGTCGGAGTCCGCACTCAGGTGAACGGTCGCGGTCCCCGTCTCGACGACGACACCCCGGCCGGCGCTCTCGGCGTTGCGCGGAATGAGGCTGAAGGCCCCTTTCGACAGCCAGTCGGAGGGCCCGGCCAGCAGCCCGGCGACGAGGGAGTCGGCCTGCGAGCTGCGGGGATACCATCTCAGCTCGCAGACGAACCTGGTCCGGTCCCGTGACAGGAAGGCCAGGGAGCTGACCGCGAAGTTCTGCATGAGTCGGGAGAAGGGCAGCAGGATCCCGTGGGGCAGCCCGACGATGCGCCACTGTCCGGTGGAGTTGGTGGCCAGGGAGAACTCACCGACGTACGTGGCCCCCTCCAGGGCCGGGGTGAAGACGCCCAGAGAGTCCAGGACCCCTACCTGACCGGAGGTCACTGTGAAGGAGCCGTCCGCGGCGACCGAGACCTGCGGCTCGGTCGATCCGCTGTAGGCGCTCACCGACTCCAGGGGCTTCCACTGGGCCGCGGTGCGTTCGGTGAGGAACTGCTTGGCGGTGGCGAAGTCGTCGGAGAACCCGGCGATGGCGGCGCGCAGGAAACCGTTGACGACATCCTCGGCCGAGTCGCCCTCACCCGGTCCGGGCGCGGTCTCAATGAGTGCGTTGGTGTCGGAGGCGGCCACCCCGGAGCGCGTGACGCCGCTGGAGCTCGGAAGCGCCGTGCACCCGGCCAGCAGGCCCGCGGCGGTGGCCGACAGGAGCCCCAGCGCGTCGCGTCGCGACAAGGAGAACAGCCCGGAGCTCCCGGTGTGCTCGCGACCCTCGGTGAGCGCGGTGCGGCTCAGCTGCTGCCTCATCGGCTGCCTCATCGGCTGCTTCATCGGCGTCGCCCCTCCTCATCGGCCTCTTCGGGAGTGCGGGTGGCCGGCTCCTGACCGGGCAGGACGACGACGACGCGGCCGACGTCCTCGGTGACCGCGTCGTGACTCTCCCCGGCCAGGGGGATGTCGCCCAGGACGACGCTCTGGCGCGCCCGGCGCGTGGCCGGGGCCGGCCCCAGCGGGCCGACCGGGGAGAAGAGCGACTCCTCATCGGCGGGGATGCCGGCCCGAGCCACTGCAGGTGCGTCCTGTGGAACGAGATCGAGAGGGCCGGGACCACCCAACCGGCCGGGGCCGCCGTCGGCCCCCTGGGTGCGAGGAAGAACCAGCAGGAAGGAGGCGCCGTCGGCGGGCCACCCCCAGGCCGACAGGCGGCCGCCGTGCAGGCGGGCGTCCTCCATGGCGATGGACAGGCCCAGGCCGGTTCCTCCCAGGCTCCGCTTGCGCGAGGGGTCGGCGCGGTAGAAGCGGTCGAAGACCTTGGTGACGACGTCGGGACTCATGCCGATCCCGTGGTCGCGCACCCGTACCGCCACCGCGTCGTCGTCCACGGCGACGGTGACGTCCAGCGGCTTGCCCTCGCCGTGCTCGAGCGCGTTGACCACGAGGTTGCGGATGATGCGCTCGACCCTGGTGACGTCGACCTCGGCCGTGGCCGGCTCCTCGGGAAGGTGGAGACGCAGCTCGGTGCCGGTGGCGTCGAAGTGGAACTGGGTGGTCTCGATGACCGTGTCCACCACCTGGGCGAGGTCGACCTCCTCCAGGCGCAGCTTGACGTTGCCGGAGTCGATGCGAGAGATGTCCAGCAGGTCGGTGAGCATGGTCTCGAAGCGGTCCACCGAGCTGGACAGCACCTGGATGGAACGCAGGGCGAAGGGATCGGAGATCTCCTCGCGCGCGTCCTGGATCTGCTCGGTGGCCAGGCGGATGGAGGCCAGCGGGGTGCGCAGCTCGTGGGAGACGTCGGACACGAAGAGGCGCTGCACCTTGGACAGGGACTCCAGGCGCTCGATCTGGTCCTCCAGCGAGGTCGCCATATGATTGAAGGATCTGGCCAGGGTGGAGATCTCGTCCTCCCCCTCGATGCTCAGCCTCTCGGCCAGCAGCCCGGAGGCCAGGCGCTCGGCGGCCCGCGCGGTGTGCCGCACGGGGCTGAGTACCCACCGGGTGAAGGCCCACACCACGACGATGAGAATGGCCAGGAATCCCAGGCCACCGATGGTGATGTTGCGCGAGGCCAGGGAGACGATGCGCTGCTCGCTGGCCAGGCTGTAGACGAGGTAGAGGTCGTACTCCCCGGCCAGGGGCAGACTCACCCGGGTCCCCACGATGAGCCCAGGATCGGTGCCTCCCTCGTCATTGGGGACGGCCACCGACTGCCAGTACTGCGAGCGGGCGCCGCCCTCGTCGAGCGCCTGGGACATCTCGTCAGTGATGAGGGAGCGCAGGCGGGTATCGGTCTCCAGGTCGTTGACCACCGTTGTCGAGGTCTCCTCATCATTGCGCAGCATGAGGACGCCCACTCCGCCGGAGGAGGAGATCGAGTCCTTGGCCCCGTTGACCTGCTGCTCCGCGGTGGCCGAGACCTCGTCAACGGTGACGGCGGTGGTGGAGTCGAACTCGGCCTGGGCGACGCTGGCACGCAGCGCGGCATCGGCAAGAATGACGTCGCGCTGGTCGGCGAACACCTCCGACCTGATCCGGTCGGTCACGAAGGTCAGCAGCAGTACGATGAGAAGCAGGCCGATGACGGTGGCGGTGCACACCATGCGCACCTCAAGGCTGCGGCGCAGCAGTCCCGGCAGGGGCAGACGCCGAACAACCCGTTCCTCCGCAGTGCCCACCGATGATCCCACCGACGTGCCCACTGAATTACGCATCGGGTTCATTGTAGGGCGCCCGATGCGCCGTCGCTCACGCGGATTCGCCGACCCTGTAGCCGACACCGCGCACCGTCACCACGATCGAGGGGCGCTCGGGGTCCTTCTCGATCTTGGCCCGCAGGCGCTGGACGTGGACGTTGACCAGACGGGTGTCGGCCGGGTGCTGGTAGCCCCACACCTGACTGAGGAGCTCCTCGCGGGTGAAGACCTTCCACGGCGAGCGAGCCAGGGTCACCAGCAGCTCGAACTCCAGGGGCGTCAGGGCGATGACCGTCTCACCGCGCTTGACCTGGTGACCGGCGACGTCGATGTCGAGGTCCCCGGCGCGCACGTGCTCGGCCGCCCCCGGGTTGGTGCGGCGCAGGCGGGTGGAGACGCGGGCCAGCAGCTCCTTGGACTTGAAGGGCTTGGTCACATAGTCATCCGCACCGGCCTCGAGGCCCGCGACGACGTCCTGGGTGTCGGTGCGCGCGGTCAGCATGATGATCGGCACGTCGGACTCGGAGCGGATGAGCCGACAGATCTCGACGCCGTCGAGCCCCGGAAGCATGAGGTCGAGAAGGACGAGGTCGGGGTTGACCTCGTGGAAGGCGTCCAGGGCCTTGGCCCCGTCATGACAAAGGGTGGGCGTGTAGCTCTCCGACTCCAGCATGATGCCGATCATCTCGGCCAGGGATGCATCGTCGTCGACGACCAGAATGCGCGTGCTCATAGCCCGTATCTTGGCATGAGCCCCAGGACCCAAGGGGCATCTGAGATACAGAGATGGCGTTCACAGTTCCCTCAGGAACTTAAGAGATTCCCTTCAGTTACGGGAAAAAACGGCACAAGTGCGCGAGGGAGCCGGAATTATTGCGGCCAAACCGTGATCTTCCAGACGGCTCTCGCGCACCTCTGAGCACGCCCCGGGGAGAGGCGCGCAACCCGGCGCGACGATTTCCTCCTCCAGGGGGAGGGCACAGCGACACCGAGGCGTGACAGCATGGGTTTATGAGCACCGACTCCCACCCGGACAACATCCACCCGAGCGGCGACGAGACGGGCCCTGAGGCTCCCTCCGCCGGTGACGGCGGCGTCGGAGGAGACCAGGAGGGATGGCAGGCCCCCGACGCCGGGGCGTTCACAGGCACCTCGCCCTACCCCTATTCCCCCCAGGGCTCGCCGCAAGGATCCCCGTATCCCGGTTACGGCGGCTATCAGACACCACCGGTCGGCCAGCCCGGCCCGCCTCCCGGCGGTCAGCCGGGTTACGGGGCGTACGACGGCGGCCAGCGACCTGGCAACCCGGCCGATGCCGGCTACGGCCCCGGCTACGCTCCCTACCCCGGAGCTCCCGGCGATCCCGGCGCCTCGGGGTACCCGGGGTACGGGGGCTACACATCGGTCCTGGCTCCCAAGCCGTCGATCATTCCGCTGCGACCGCTGTCCATCGGGGAGATCCTCGGCGGCGCCTTCGAGTCCCTGCGAGCCAACCCCAAGGCGATGTTCGTTCCCTCGCTCGTGGTGATGACCATCATCGGTCTCCTCTCCGCGATAGTGTCCGCCGTCTTCTACTACCAGCTCGGCGCCCCATCGACCTATTCCTCCTCGGGCGGGCTCAGCGAGGCCGAGCTTCAAAGACAGGGGGCGTGGTTGGCGGGCACATACGCCCAGTCCATCATCAACAACGTGCTGATCATGTTCGCCTCCTCGATTCTCACCGGTCTGCTCATCGTGACCGTCTCACGCACCATCCTGGGCCGCAAGGCGTCCCCGAGCGATATGTGGCAACGGACCAGACCGCGTGTCTGGGCGCTCATCGGTCAGACGCTCATCGTCCAGATCACCCTCGGCGTCGTGACAGCAGTCTTCGTCGTGATCGGGGTCGGTATCGGTTCGGTGACCCTGGGGAATCTCATCGGCAACGGCAGTGATGACAACCCCGTGGGAACCGTCCTTCTGACCATCCTGATCCTCCTGGCGCTGGGCGTGGTGTGCTTACTCGCGGTCTTAGCGCTGTACTGCAAGCTGAGCCTGGCTCCTGCGGCCCTCATCCTGGAAAACATCGGCGTCTTCGAGGGGATCTCCCGCTCCTGGACACTCACGCGAGGCTACTTCTGGAGAGTCATGGGCATCCGGGTCCTCTCCTTCATCATCATCTTCATCACCAGTGCGATAGCGACGACTCCGGTAAGCATCCTGGCGGGGGCGCTCGCCATCGCGGCACCGAACGCCGAGATCATCACCATGGCCGCATCGGTTCTGCTCGGCAACATCATCGGGGCCGCCACTCTTCCCTTCGACTCCTCCGTCAGTGCCCTCATCTACACCGACCTGAGAATGCGCTCGGAAGGCCTGGACGTGGAGCTCCGACGCGCCGCCGGGGTGTGAGTCGCCCGTGGTGCGCATCCTGCCCTCCGCAATTCCGACCGGGTCCCCCGGACTCCTGCGCCACGCGGCCGGTGCCGCCGGCGCACTCGCTGCCAAGGCCCCAGCGACCCCGGACGCCGACGAGGCCAGGCGCGCCGCGCGCAAGGAGCTCTCCCGCTCCGTCTACCACGAGCAACCCAGCCTGTGGGACCGGTTCTGGGACTGGATCCTGGATCATCTCGATACCGGCAGCGTGGTTCCCGGGGTTCCCTCCTGGGTGTCGACGGCGATCGTCGTCATCGTCGGCGCCGTCGTCATCGCGCTGCTGATCCTCCTGGTCACCAGGATCTCCTCGGCACGCCGGGTGGAGACACCGTCACTGTCCGTGCTCACCGATGACCGCGACGCCGCCGCCCTGACCCGGGCAGCGGACGAGGCCGCGGAGCAGGCCGACTTCACCACCGCCGTCGTCGAGCGATTCCGCGCCATCATCCGCTCCCTCGACGAACGCGGGATCATCGACGAGTACCCGGGCATGACGGCCCTGGAGGCCGCTACCCTGACGCATCAGGCCCTCGGCGAGCACCGCGTCGTGCCTGCGCTGTACGAGGCGGCTCACCTGTTCGACGCCGTTCTCTACGGTCGGGTGGTCCCCACCGGCTCCCAGGACCAGCAGATGCGCGAGCTCGCCGACCAGATGACCACGGTGACACGCCCCACCAGACACGACAGGACCGTCGTCGAGCCCGTTGCAGCGGCCCCGGGGGCACCCGCATGAGCGCGCCCCTTCAGACGTCCCCGCCGAGTCCCTCCCAGACGGATGCCGCCTCCGACCAGGTGACGAATCCGCATTGGTCCCACCGCTGGCGCCGGTGGCGCCCGGTCGTCATCACCCTGGCCCTCATGCTCATCCCCGTTCTCATCACCCTGTGGACCCGTCCCATCACCTCCAAGGCTCCGTTGGCCATCGACAACCCCAAGGACTCGGGGACGATGGCCGTCGCCGAGCTGCTGCGCCATGAGGGGATCTCCGTGAGCAAGGCCGGCAACGTCTCCGAGGCAGTGAAGGCGAGCGGGAGCGGAACCACCATCGCCGTGGTCAACGCCGACCGTCTGAGCCAGGAGGACAGGCAGGCGCTGGCCCAGGCGGGCGGGGACGTCGTCGTCATCGGCGCCAGAGGCGGCAGCGACGCGCTGGCGGGGCTGACGGACATGACCAGCAAGGGCACTGCGGCATCCGGCTCCAACAACCTGGAACCGCAGTGCGCCGACACCGACGCCCAGGCCGCCCAGGGCCTGGCCGGCACGCGCGCCTCGGTGTCGCTGCACAGCGACGCCGACGCCATCGGCTGCTTCCCCGTGGACGAGGACCGTTACGCCTACGCCACCGACACCCTGCCCAGCGGGGCCACGCTGCGCGTCCTGCCAGACCCCGCTCCGGTCACCAACAAGCACCTCGCCCAGGAGGGGAACGCAGCCCTGAGCGTACGCGCGCTGGGCCACCACGACCGCCTCCTGTGGTTGGACGGAAGCCGAGTTGAGACCGCCACCGTGTGGAACTCCCCCTCCACGCCCGCCTGGCTGCCGGTCCTCATTCTCCAGCTCCTCGTCATGGCCGGCGTTCTGGCGATCGTCCAGGGGCGTCGCTTCGGCCGCATCATGAGCGAGGAGCTGCCCGTCGTCGTACGCTCCACCGAGACCACGCAGGCACGTGGACGCCTCTACCGCCAGGGCTCGGACCGCCCTCGAGCGGCCGAGGCGCTGCGCTCGGGGACCGCGCTGCGTCTGGGCGCCGCCCTGGGGCTGCCCCCGGGGAGCTCACGACGCGATGTGGTGGCCGCCATCGCCCAGGCCTCAGGCATCGACCCGGCCACGGTCGACTCTCTTCTCTACGGTCCACCACCGACCAGTGACCGGGCCCTGGCCGCCCTGGCAGTTCAGCTCGACCAACTCGAGAGCGAGGTTCACTCCGCATGAGCACGGACAGCACCGACCCCACCCGCGACCCGAGCGCCACAGGTGGCGCAGGCACCGGTGGCCACCACCCGCCATCTCGCCCCCAGGGGCCGAGCGCCCCGGAGACCCCCGGCGCCCACCGCGCCTCTCAGCCCGCCCCTCGGGCCGACACCGGCACCGACCCGCGCCGGCGGCTGGTGGCGGTGCGCAGCGAGGTGGGCAAGGCCGTCGTCGGCCAGGAAGCCGCAGTGACCGGGCTGGTCATCGCCCTGCTCGCCGGCGGGCACGTCCTGCTCGAGGGGGTTCCGGGAGTCGCCAAGACCCTCCTGGTACGGTCGCTGGCCACCGCGCTTGACGTGGAGACCAAACGCATCCAGTTCACCCCCGACCTCATGCCCGGAGACGTCACCGGCTCCCTCATCTACGACTCCCGCAGTGCGCAGTTCTCCTTCCGAGCCGGGCCGGTCTTCACCAACCTACTCCTGGCCGACGAGATCAACCGCACTCCGCCCAAGACGCAGTCGGCGCTGCTCGAGGCCATGGAGGAGCGTCAGGTCTCTGTCGACGGCGAGCCCCTGGGCCTGCCGGATCCGTTCATGGTGATCGCCACCCAGAACCCGGTGGAGTACGAGGGGACCTATCCTCTGCCCGAGGCCCAGCTGGACCGGTTCCTGCTCAAGCTGGTGCTGCCCCTTCCCGAGCGGGCTCAGGAGATCGAGGTCCTGTCCCGCCACGCCTCGGGCTTCGATCCGCGCAACCTGCCGTCTGCCGGGCTGAGAGCGGTGGCCGGGGCCGAGGACCTGGCTCTGGCTCGTTCCCAGGTGACCACCGTGGGGGTGACCCCCGAGGTGCTGGCCTACGCGGTCGATCTCGTACGCGCCACGCGCTCCATGCCGTCGGTGGCGCTGGGGGTCTCCCCCCGCGGCGCCACCGCGCTCCTGGCGTCATCACGGGCCTGGGCATGGCTCGCCGGTCGGTCCTTCGTCACTCCCGATGACGTCAAGGCCCTGGCCCTGCCGACTCTGCGCCATCGCATCCAGCTGCGTGCCGAGGCGGAGATGGAGGGCATCACCCCTCAGTCCGTCATCGAGTCCGTGTTGAGAACCGTGCCGGTGCCTCGCTGAGACGCGGCCCGGGAACACCGATCCGATCACCTGACCGACTCACGACAGGAGTGGCATGTTCCTGACGATGCGCGCCGTGTGGGCGCTGCTTCCGGGGATCGCCCTGGTCCTCATCGCGCCTCGCCCGGCAACCGTGCTGGCCTGGGCCGGTGTCGTCCTGGTCCTCGTCGTGATCGACATCATCTACGCGCCCTCGCCCCGTCTGCTGCGGGCCTCGCGAGCCGTGGACCACGGGGTGCGGCTGGGCGAGTCGATCACCTCGACGCTGACGCTCACCAACACCGGTCGGCGCACGATCCGGCTCCTGCTGCGTGACGCCTGGCCCCCCAGCGCGGGAGCGACCCACGAGCGCGGAAGGATGACCATCCCCCCGACCCAGCGCCGTCGTCATTCCACAGTGCTCACGCCCCAACGCCGAGGGGATCGTGAGGCGGGACCACTGACCGTCAGGGTCACCGGGCCCCTGGGTATCGCGGGGCGGCAGGCCTCCCTGGCGGTTCCGGCCACCGTCCGGGTCCTGCCTGCCTTCCGCTCCCGGCGCCACCTGCACTCGCGCCTGGCCCGGCTGCGGGAGATGGATGGACGCAGCGCCGTCATGGTGCGCGGCGAGGGAACCGAGTTCGACTCCCTGCGCGAGTACGTCGTCGGGGATGACGTGCGCTCCATCGACTGGCGCTCCACCGCCCGCCGGGGCGAGGTCCTGGTGCGAACCTGGCGCCCGGAGCGAGACCGGCGCGTCCTCATCATCATCGACTCGGGCCGGCTGTCG
Source organism: Actinomyces sp. ZJ308 (assembly GCF_011752065.1). Taxonomy (GTDB): domain Bacteria; phylum Actinomycetota; class Actinomycetes; order Actinomycetales; family Actinomycetaceae; genus Actinomyces. The sequence goes on along the minus strand of NZ_JAAIJY010000001.1, from coordinate 183,272 downwards.
GCGGCCCGCCTGGGGGACGCTCCTCGGCTCGATGCCCAGATCGAGGCGACCCTGCTGCTGGCCGCCCTGGCCTCTCGCGCCGGCGACCGGGTTGACGTCCTGGCCCTGGACGACGCCGTCCGCGCCCAGGTGAGGGGCAGCACCGGACCGGTGCTCATGACGGCACTGGCCGACCAGCTGACGGATGTGGAGCCGCGTCTGACCGAGCTCGACTGGACGCTCCTGGCCTCCCGGGTACGCACGGTGCTCTCGCAGCGGGCCCTGGTGGTGGTCATCTCCGCCCTGGACGGCAGCGGCGGGGACGCGGCGATGATCCGCACGCTGGCTGCTCTGGCCCATGACCACACGGTCGTTCTCGCCTCGGCGCTGGATCCCGAGCTGGAGGAGCTGCGGACCGGACGCGATGACGCCGACTCCGTGTACGTGGCCGCCTCGGCGGAGAAGGACGTGGTGGAGGTCGACGCCGTGCGCCGTCGTCTTCGCCGCGGCGGGGTGGAGGTCGTCGAGGCCCCCGACCAGGGGCTCGCCCCGGCTCTGGCCGACTGCTACCTGGACCTCAAGGCGGCGGGGCGACTGTGATGCTCAGGCACCCTGTGGCGCCGTGCTCAGCCGGCCTCGGGCTGGACGTAGCCGGCCTCGTTCTCCTCCAGGTCCCCCGTGGCTCCTGCGGCGACAGCGGAGCGTCCCAGGATGAGCGTGTACGCCCACAACAGCCCCAGTGCCCCGGCTCCGATGGTGATCTTGACCGGCCAGGCAATGGGGGCCGGGGTCACGAAGGCCTCGATGAGGCCGGCCACGGCCAGGGCGGCGGTCAGGCCCACGGCCACCGTGATGAGGGCTCGCCCCTCCGTGGCCAGGGCCGTGAAGCGGCTGCGGGGGCCGGGGACCAGCATGGTCCAGAACAGCTTGAGGCCGGCGGCGCCCGCAACGAAGATGCACGTCAGCTCCAGCAGCCCGTGAGGCGAGATGAGGGAGAGGAACACCCTGAGCATGCCGTGGTCGACCATGACCGCCCCGGCCTGTCCCAGATTGACGGCGTTGGCGTAGAGCATGTAGAGCGGCAGGACTCCGGTGATTCCGCTGGCCACGCAGATAGCCGCGATCCGAGCGTTGTTGGTCCACACCTGGGCGGCGAAGTCGGGGGCGGAGTAGGTGGAGTAGTAGGACTCGAAGGCCTCGTGGGCGTACTCGTCCAGCCTTTCGGGACTCCCCAGGGAGGCCATGGCCTCCGGGCTGTGCAGGGTCCACACCCCCACCACCAGCGCCAGGGCGATCTCGGCGACCATGACGCCGCAGGTCCACCAGCGGATCCGGTAGAGGGCCGCAGGCACTGCCTGAAACATGAACCGGCGCATCGAGTGGGCGCGCACCTCCCGGGTCCCGGTCAGGCGGCCGCGGGCCGTCGCCACCCGGGAGGAGAGCTCGGCGATCAACTGAGGATCCGGCGCCGCCGAACGCACCCGCGACAGATGGCGGGCACAGGTGCGGTAGAGGGACACGAGCTCGTCGGTCTCAGCACCGCTGAGGTGGCGACGCCCCACGAGCACGTCGAGGCGTTCCCACTGATCACGGTGCGCTGCAGCGAAGGCATCAAGATCCACGCAAGGAGTTTGTCATGGTGACCGATTCGTCCACATCCTCCGAGCGGATGATCGAGCGCGAGCTCCTGGTCACCGGGGAGGCCGTCGCCCTGGAAGTCGTCCCGGCGACGGTCGTCAACCGCATCATGTCGGGGCTCATCGACTACTCCGCCTACCTGCTGGGCGGGTTCCTGTCCATGTCCGCGGTGCGGTTCCTGATCATCGGCGCAGACCCTGAGGCGGCCCTGGGTGAGAACGCCGCTTTCATGAATGCGGTCCTCGCCCTGGTCGCCCTCGCCTGGGCGGTTGTCATCCCACTGCTCATCGAGCTCCTCAGCGGGGGGCGGAGCCTGGGGCGCATGGTGACCGGCACCCGAGTGGTGCGCGATGACGGTGGCACCGTCAGGCTGCGCCACTGCCTGGTGCGGACGCTGCTCGCCTTCGTCGAGATCTGGTCGACCTGGGCATTGCCGGCCCTGTGCTCCAGCGTCGTCTCCAAACGGGGCAAGCGGTTCGGGGACATGCTGGCCGGCACCTACGTGGTGCGTGACCGGCACCGCTCCGCCGAGGTTCCGCCCCTGCTCATGCCCCCTGAGCTGGCCGGCTGGGCGGCGGGTACGGACCTGCGCGCTCTGCCCGGTCGGCTGAGCCTGACGGCCCGGACCTTCCTGCAGCGAGCCTCGGTCCTGACTCCCGGATCCCGTTCTCGTCTGGGAATGGAGCTGGCCGCCCAGGTCCAGGGATACGTCTCTCCCCCGCCTCCCCCGGGTACGCACCCCGAACGGTTCCTCGCCGCGGTGCTCAGCGAGCGCCGTAATCGCGAGCTGGTGCTGGAGAGTCGCGACCGCCACCTGGAGCAGGAGGTGCTTCAGGACATGGCGCGCCCGCCCTACGAGGTCGGCAGGCAGGCCCGACGGCGCTGAGCGGGCCCCGTCCGACCTGGAACGGAGCGTCCGGAAAGGACCTGCGGACCGCCTTGCTCAGGCCTGCGGTTCAGGACTGGGCCCAGGAGCGCGCAGCGCCTCGTGGACCAGGAGGATCGGGACGCCGTCGCGCACCGGGTAGGCCAGACCCGCACTCGGGGAGATGAGCGCCGGTTGGCCGGCGTCGTCGATGCCGTCGATGAGCTCCTGCCCGCTGAGCGGACAACGCAGGGAGGATCGCAGCGCCGGGGAGAGCGTCGACTGCTGCGCCTGGAGCCCGGCGTCGTGCGAGTCATGGTTCATGCGTCGTCCTTCTGCCCGCGCAGGACCCGCAGGTGGCCGCGCCGCAGGATCTCGTCCTCGGCGACCTCCGGCGGAGGCGGCAGCGGGGCGGTGAGGGAGGCCGGCATGATCCCACCGGGTCGGGGCCGGTGCTCGGCCGGCGAGGCGACGGGGCGCGGGGCGCGGGAGGCCTCGCGAACGGCGTCGGCCAGGGCCAGGAGGTCGTCCTCGCTGGGAGGCGCCGGCTCGAACTCGGTGGCCAGTCGGATGATCTGCCAGCCACGGGGCGCGGTGAAGGAGGAGACGTGCTTCTCGCACAGATCGTAGGCCTCGGGCTGGGCCTCGGTGGCCAGTGGCCCCAGCACGATGGTGGAGTCCGCGTAGACGGAAGTCAGGGTGGCCACGGCGGGGCGCTCGCAGCCGGGCTTGCGGCAGTGTCGGACTCTTCTCACGCCCGCAGGTTACCGTGCCGCTGCCCGACGGTCATCCAGACGGCGCCTAGGCTGGCGGGTGTGACCGACCTGTTCCCCTTCTCGCCCGGGCAGATTCCGCCGCGATCCGCCGCTGCGCCGGCGCGGCGCCCGGCCAGGCGTCGTGATCGTCACGGCCGGGGCCTGCGCGGTCCGCTCCTACCACCGAACCTGCCGGCCTGGCGGACCCGGGCGGAGCGCTTCGACGAGCTCGTCGTGGACTCGGCCCAGGACCTGGCCCGGCGTTGGCCGTCCGTGGACCAGATCCAGTTCGCCGTCGAGGAGGTCCCGCCCTCGGACCCGGCGCCCTGGGAGCGCTCGGTGGTGCTGGGGCGTGGTTTCACCGCGGAGCCGCACGCGGGGCTGCCTGCGAGGGTCGTCATCTACCGGCGGCCGGTGGCCTCCCGTGCCACGGATGAGGCGGACCTGACCGACCTGGTGCGCCGCGTCGTCGTCGAGCAGGTTGCCCTCATGCTGGGACGCCGCCCCGAGGAGATCGACCCGGACTCGAGCCGGTGAGACGGCCCCGTCCTCCTCGACCCGGACATCTTTCGCGTGGCCGGGCGGAATTCCTGTTGGGCTCCGCGAAGAATGCCCGGCTCGGTGCGAAGCAGTCAGCCCAGCAGGATGCGGCGCTGGGCCTGAGCGGCGGCGTCGGGCTGGGCGGGCACCGTGGAGATGAGTGTCCCGGCCAGGTCTCCCCCGGCCTGCGCCGTCACGATCGTGGAGGCGGCCAGTCCGCTGGACGTGCGCGACTGGCCCGTGGAGCTCTCCCGTCCGGCCGCGCTCAGACGGACGGCGGCGACCTCGGCCGGCACCTCGACGACGACGGCGCTGCCCTTGGCGACGGCGACGTCCTGGCTCCATGAGCCGTCGATGGAGGAGACGGTGACGGAGGTGGCGGGGCCACTATTGGCCACGGTGACCGCGGAGGTCAGGGAGGCCGCACGTGGCACGGCCAGCAGACCGGAGTCGGCGGCACCCGGCAGAGCGGCCTGCGCCCAGGCCTGGTCATGGACGAGTGCCTGGGAGCGCTCGGGGTACTCGCCGCCGCTTCGCACCATGCGCACGGCGGCTCCCACCGGCGCGCTCGAGGTGACCTGAACGCCGTAGGTGCCCGCGGGCACGCCGGCCAGCGAGATGTCGAAGACGGAACCGGCGTCGATGGCCACCGACTGCGCCCCGGCCAGCGGACGGGGCCCGTCCTTGCCGAGCATGGTCACCGACACGGTCGCCCGGGACTGCCCGGGGTTGACGATGCGCACGGCCGGGGTGTCGGAGGAGTCCGCACCGGTCGTGGCGTCGGGGACCTCTCCCTGTGAGGCGGGCTCGACGATCTCCACCCCGGGGACCACGAGGTCGGTGGCCGGGGCCGCTCCCGGAGTGATGACGTCGGTGCCCGCGGGAGTCTCGCCGTCAAGGGACTCGGTGACGAGGGTGGGCACCACGGACCCGCCGTCGGCCTCGACGGACACGGCGATGCGCGGGTCCTGGCTCCCCTTCGTCTCCAGGGTCAGCGAGGAGGAGCCGCCCGCGGGGACGGTCACCTCGCCGTTGCTGGGCAGAGGGAGGCGTCCGATCGAGCCGTAGAGGTTCACTTTCGCGGTCGCCGGGGTGGCGCCGGGGTTGGTCAGGCGCAGCTCGGCGGACGAGCCGGCCGCGATGGAGCCGCCCACGATCCAGGACATGGCCGTCGGCTGGGCGCAGGGGGCGGTGGTGAGCCCCCGCAGGTCGCCGCTCTGGGTCAGGGTGGTCACCGAGCCGACGGCGTTGGCGACCTGGCCGTCGATGGGGGCGAAGGTGAGGATGCCGCCGTCGGCGGTGCTCAGGGAGGTGGTGGCGTCGGTGGGGATGGTTTGGCCGGCATAGGTGGCGGACTGGATCGTCTCGGCCCCGTCGGCGGGAATGATGGTGGTGGTCGACTCCATCGCGCCGACGTCGGTGCCCCGCAGCGTGTTGGTGGGGGCGTGGGGACACACGTAGGTGGTGGCGGCTCCGGGCTCGGCCAGGCTCAGGGCCTCCAGCTGCGGAGTCGGGGTGGTCGGGGCGGCGTGCCCCCACCAGGTGACTCCTCCGACGGCGCCGGCGAGGACGATCGAGGTCAGAATGCCGACGCCGCGAGCGATCGACTGACCCACGGTGCGCCGGCGCCGTCTGGAGTCCGCGCGGCGCCTCCTGGAGGAGGTGCCCGGCTCCGGGCCGCCCGAGGCGTCGGAGTCGGAGTCTCCGGTCTCAGCCGAGTCCGGCTCGGCGGTGCCACCGTCCGGGCCGGAGTCCCGGCTGCCGTCGCTCTCCTCATCCTGACTCGAGGCGCTGTCGGCCGCGGCCTCGACGCGCTCGGCCCCGGATCCGGGACGGGGCTGCCCGTCGGCCTCCTCCGTGGCCACCTCGTCAGCGGCCTGCCCCGGCTCCAGGCTCGCTACCTCGCGCTCCGCAGGTCGTGGCTCGTTCTGGTCCTGCTGCCTGTGCTGGTCCTGCTCGTCCTGCCGGCCGGCGGCATCGTCATCGCGGGGCTGAGTCATGAGGCCATTTCCTTTCCGCGTCGCAGGGGCAGCGCCGCCACCAGGGTCAGGGCCCAGACGGTCCAGATCGTGTAGGTCACGGCGGCGGTGGACCGGCGGGTGTGGGTGATGACCAGCTCGCCGCCCTGAGCGCCGACGGCGAAGCTCTGCTTCCAGCCGCCGTCCCGGGCGGGGACCGAGGTGGGCTCGAGACGCCGACCATCGAGGGTGGCGTTCCAGCCGGCGTCGGCCCGCTCCACCATGACAAGGGTGCGGCCCTCCGAGCCGGAGGGGATCCGGGTGCGGGTCCCCGAACCGGTGCCGGTGGAGGCGACCGGGGCGGCCTCTCCGCCCGCGTCGATGAGGCTCAGGCGGGCCGAGTCGGGGTGCGCCGAGGACGTGACGCGCCAGGAGTTGCCCGAGGCGGTCTGGGCGAGCTGCTCCAGGCCGGGCGTGGAGGTCAGGCCCACACGAGCCTCGGCGGTGACGGCGTCACCTTCCTTGTCCGCGAGCAGGACGACGGCGATGCCGTGGGCCGCCAGGGCGTCGGCGACCTCCTTGTCCTGTCCGGCAGTGGCACGGGTGACGATCTGGGCGAGCTCGGCGTCGGCCGGATCCTCCAGGACCACACCGGAGGAGGCCGTGCTGCTCCCGCCGTCCTGAGTGGCGCCGGTGGGCCTGAGACGGGGGTCGGCCAGGGCGCCCGCGGCCCGGCTGCGCGCCTCTGCGTTGACCGCCCCGGGAAGGACGTCGCTGACCTGGGTGCCGGGCCCGCGCCAGATGGTGGCCTGAAGCCCCTCCGAGGTGGAGGTGAGCTCGAGGACCCTGCCGGCCGTCCCCGAGCTCTGGAACTGCTCGGCGATGAGGGGGACCTGCTGAGTGGTGGGGTGCAGCGCCATGACCTGCGGGTTGCTGCCGCGGTGGGCCTGGTGGGACCAGATGGCGCCGACCATCACCGGGGCGAGCAGGACGAGGCATGCGGCGACCACGAAGGCGGTGCTCAGCCACCGCCGGCCACCAGGCGCCTCGGACGCAGCGGACGACACGGCCTCGGCGTCCTTCCGGCTCCTGCGCGCCAGCGCCCTGCGACCGTCGCCGGCGCGCCGTCCGATCATGCCCCAGATGGCCTCACCGGCAGGCAGCGCAGCGGCGAGGAAGCCGCTCAGTGCCAGGGATACTCCGGCCCCGGCCCACCCGTTGACAGGCGTCATACCGGCTCCGGTGACGTCACCCCCCAGACCGGTGGGCGTGCGCACCGAGATCCCCGCCAGGACCAGGCCGCCCAGGGCCAGAAGGACACCGGTGCGGGCCACCCGGACGCGCCGGGAGATGAACAGGCCGACAACGCCGAGGACCGGGACGAGCAGAAGCAGCATCCGGACCATGACGCCCAGGGCGCCGGAGGGGACGACGGCGTCCATGGCCACCGGCGATCCGGCCAGCAGGTCGAGGCTGCTCGGCGTCGGCACGGAGACGGGCAGACCGATGTCGGTCAGCAGCAGGCGGACGCCCTCGGCCCAGCCGTCCCTCTCCCCCAGCCGCCAGGCGCTCCACCAGGCCGGGGCGGCGGTGACCACCATGGGAACCAGGGTGAGAACGAGCTTGAACCCGCGTCGCGTTGTGACGGACAGCAGCAGGATGATAATGGTCAGCACGGCCGCGGTGGCCGGAACGGCCGCGACGACGATGCTCAGCAGCAGGCCGGCGACGGCCGCCGCCGTGGCCGAGCCGTAGCCGTACTTCTCGGTCTGGGGCAGGTCGACCTGGGTCTCGGGAGCGGCCGGGTCGGGGGCGTTGAGGGACTCGAGAACCTCGCGGGCCGTCGCCAGGGCCGATGCCGCCCGGCTGGCCTCCTCCTCGTCCTCGCCCCGGTCACGGCCGGTCTCGTCCTCGACGCCGGCGGAGGCCTTGACGCTCGTGACGCCCGAGCCCGCGTCCATGTTGTCCGTACTGGCCGAGGCCTCGTCGCGCAGGCGCGCCTGCTCATCGGAGCTCGACTCCGGCTCCTCGGCCCCGTCGACCATCTCGTCGTTCTCACGTTCGCCGGCGCTGTCCTCGGTCTCATCGCCGGCAGTGCCCTCAGCACTGTCCTCGGCACCGTCCTCGGTGCTCGCCTGGGCCTGCGCCTCCTCGTCGAGGTGGGCGAGGTCGGTGACTCTCTCGCTGGAGAAGCGGTCGAGCTCGTCCCGCTCATCATCAGTGAGCAGGTGGGCCCCCACGAGTCCGGACAGGACGAGGTCCCGCCGGTCAGCACCCACCGCACGGGCCAGGGCCAGCAGCCCCCAGGGAAGGACGAGGTGAACCAGGAGCGCTCCGAGACGCCCCTGCCCCAGAGCGAGCAGGAGGCTGGGCGCCAGGGCCCACACGAGCGCGGCCCAGGCCCGCAGGGCCACCTTCCGGGTCATGGTGCCGGCGGCGAACCAGGCCCCCAGGGCGGCGAGCGGCACGGCCAGGACCACCAGACCGCCGACGAGAGAGCCCGTCCCCAGTCCGATGAGCCTCCCCAGTGCCGCCGGACCGGCAAGGATGGCCAGCAGCGGGGTGACGCCGCCGGGGTAGCCGTCCGCGGTGGAGATCCAGGTGGCCCAGGCGGTGTCCCACAGCTGCCGCCAGCCGCCGCTGAACAGAGGCAGTGCCCCACCACTGACCGAGCGGGTGAGCAGCAGTCGGGACAGTCCGTAGGTGCTCAGTGCCGTCACCAGCACCATGAGGGCGCTCAGGGTCCGACGTCGGCTGCGGGCCAGGGCGGCGAGCTCACGCAGCTCGAGCTCGCTGGGGGCGGCCGCGCGGGCACGCCGCTCGCGCTCCTGGCGGGTTCGGTCACGGCGCACGCCCCGGATCTCCGCCGGGGTCGCGTAGAGGCGCCCCAGCGCGGAGGCGGGCACCTTGGTGTGCCGGGCGAGCCGACGTCTGGCCGCCTTGACCCGTCGACCACGACCGGCCACGGCCAGAGCCGCGCCGAGCTCGTCGCGGGCGAGCGCCGGCGCCTTGGACGCCAGCCGCCACACGGCTCGCATCGCCCCGAGGATGACGAACCAGGTCAGCAGCAGGCCGATCGGCCGCGACGAGAAGGCCGCCCAGTTGGTGAGCTGGGCGCTGCGGCGGGCGCGGAAGGATCGTTCCGGGTCGGGCGCGGGGAGCCGGACCTCGATGGCCTCGGCGTCGGTGCGGGCCTCGGGGCGCGAGGAGTGGGAGACGTGGGCGGGCCGGCGCAGTCCCTGGTAGGAGGCCCGGCGGTGGCGGATGACGGCGGTGGGCTCGACGACGACCCGGTATCCGGCCAGACGCGCGGCGCGGGAGAGCTCCAGACCGTCGCCGAAGGGGCCGAGCCACGGGGCGATGCCGCCGATCTCCTCCCACACGGCGCGGTCGATGAGGGCGCCCGCCGTTCCCACGGCCAGAACGTCGCTGCGGTCGTCGTGCTGGCCCTGGTCGACCTCGCCGGGGACGATGTCGTTGGCGCGCCGGGCCGAGGCCGTGGCGCGCAGCCCGACCTCAAGAAGCAGCTCCGGGTTGTCCCAGCCCACCTGCTTGGGGCCCACGATCCCCACGGAGCGCGCGTTGGTCGCAGCGGTGAGCAGCTGCTCAAGGCAGTCCGGGGCGGGCGCGGAGTCGTCATGGAGGAGCCAGAACCACACCTGGTGCTCCGAGGCCTCCGGGGCGGCCTCGGTTGGGGCCACGAGCTGCTGCTCATAGGAGGTGATCGGCGAGAGCGCGCCGGTGGGGCCGGTGATGGGACCGGAACCGGTCAGCAGGAGGTCGCGCACGGAGGTGCGTGACCCACTTGAGGCGGCGTCGGCGTCCGAGTCATCCGCGCCGTCACCAGCCCCTGCGCTGCGTCGGCGCCGGTTGCCGGCGGCGACGAGCTCGGCGTAGGCGGCCAGCCCCCGGGATACTGCGTCCCCGAAGCTCTTGGCCTCCTTGACTCTCACGACGCGCACCGCGGTGACGGCATCGAGCCCCGAGCTCTCAACGAGCTCCTCGATCGGTGTCCCGTCCCCCAGGCCGTTGGCGCGCGAGGCGACATCGACGACGAGGACGACGTCGGGCGCGCAGGTCTGGGAGGCGATCGCGGTCAGTGTCTGCGCCAGAAACGGGCTCGCCCCGGCCGACACGACGACGGCCAGGGCTCCTACCCGACTGGCTCCCTGCGTGGAGCCGGTGCGGGTCATACTGCGCGACGCTTGAGCTTGCGCCGTTCGCGCTCCGACATGCCGCCCCAGATACCGAAGCGCTCGTCGTTGGCGAGGGCGTACTCGAGGCACTCCTCACGAACCTCGCAAGTCGCGCAGACTCGCTTGGCCTCGCGTGTGGAACCACCCTTCTCGGGGAAGAACGCCTCTGGGTCCGTCTGAGCGCACAGCGCGCGCTCCTGCCATGCCAGGGGTCCTTCATCGACGTCGTCGCCACCGCCGAAGAGGAGCGAGAGCACCTCTGCGTCAGGCTCCTCCGGCTGCTTCAGTGGGCCGTCGCCGAGGATGTTCCACATGCCGGCCTCCCTTCGATCCGAGCTTCTTGCCAGTAAGAATTACATGCGTGTGAGACAAGGCCAGTCAAGCCGGCCAGAGAAAGTTGACACTCTCGTGACCATCGACACCATTCCTTGATATCTCAAGGAATGCCCCCATCTGGTCGTCACCATATGTTGACTTCCTACAAATCCCCTGGGAGGCATCCGCGCCCTGCCTGACAGCAGCAAAATGCACGGTTTTCCAGAGAACTTCAGGGGCCCTGACGCACGATTCCATATTGACCCAACCGGCTGGGCGTAGCCAGGGAGATTCCTGAACGTCAGTAGATCTGCTTCAATCTGAACCATGCACGACTCGCTGCTTTCACTGCTTCCCGGCCCTCACGACGCCGACAGACCGTGGCTGAATTGTTATAGAACCGACGAGCGAGTCGAGTTGACCGGACACGTCCTGTCCATGTGGTCAGCCAAGATTGCGGGATTGATCACAGCTGAGTCCGCACCGGGTGACGGAGTTCATGTGGGACTCCCTCCGCACTGGCGCACGGTGGCCTGGGCCTGCGGGGCGTGGCTGGCGGGACGGACCGTGCTTCTGGGCAGTGGAGAGGAGATCGATGCCGCAGGCCTGACCCCCGAGCTGAGCGTGGCCTTCACACCGGAGGACCTGTGCGACGAGGCGGAGGTGCAGGTGCTGGTCCCCACCGCCTCCCTGGCGCTGCGCTGGCCGGGCGAGCTGCCCGCCCTGGTGCTCGACGGCGCCGCGGACCTCATGTCCTATCCCGACCGCTTCACACCGGTCAGTGCCGACGCCGACCTGCCCTGCCTCATCGATCTCACCACTGACCTCAACGCCGGCCTCACCGCGGGCGGTGCTCACGGCGGTGCACACGGCGGTGCACCGCGAGGATCACGGCCCATCACGCTGACGCGCGCCGAACTGGTCTCCCGGGTCGAGGCCGCTGCCGCAGCCGCAGGAGATCGGGACCCGACGGACTCACGGGCCGTCCTGGTGCGCCGCCCAGGGACTGCTCAAGCGCTTGAGGAGGTGCTGGTCGCCTGGCGCACCGGGCGCACGGCGGTGGTCCTCACCCCCGAGGCGGGCGACGACGTCGCCGCGGCCGCGATCCGCCAGGAGGGGATCACCGAGGGAGTCGCCGGGGCGCAGACCGACTGAGCGCCACTGGAGCACCGAGCACCACTGTCAGGGGACGTCGGCCTGAATGAGGGCTCCCTCCCCCTCGACGGACAGGCTGCGCTCGTCGGCGCCGACGAACACGGCCTCGCCCTGGGCCAGGGTCTGCGAGTCGGCCTGGGTCACCAGGGTCATGGCGCCCTCGACGGCCAGGAGGATGCGCGGCCCCCGCCCAGGGACCGGCAGGCGGCCGTCGGCCGCCACCACGGTGGTGACCATGAGCTCGAAGTCGTCCACCGGCGCGTAGTAAGCACGAGTGGCCCGTGAGAGGTACTCGGGGGCGGGCCGCACCGGGGGCGCCGCCACGTAGTCGACGCAGGCCAGCATCTCGGGGACGTCGATGTGCTTGGCCGTCAGGCCGGCGCGCAGCACGTTGTCCGAGGAGGCCATGACCTCGACCCCGAGGCCGGAGATGTAGGCGTGAACGCTGCCCGCGGGTACGAACAGCGCCTCCCCGGGCTGGAGGGTGACGGGGTTGAGCAGGAGCGCGGCGGCGATACCGGGGTCTCCGGGGAAGGTGCCCGCCATCTTCAGAACGTTGGAGTCCACGCGCAGCGAGGGGGACGTTCCCGCCTCGAAGCGGGACCTGATCTCGGTGACGAGCTCGTCGATCTCCTCCGGACTCGGGCGGGTGGCGGCCGAGACGACGTCGGAGAAGACCTGCCGGATGCCGTAGCGGGTCGGGTTGAGTCGCAGGGTGCGGCGCATCCGCCGGGCCAACGGGCTGTCCAGGCCGGAGAGGACCTCGACGGCGCGCCGCGGGGCCCGGAAGCCGGCGACGGCCTGGAACCGGGTGAGGGCCAGGACCATCTCCGGCTTGTGATTGGTGTCCTTGTAGTTGCGGGAGGGGTGGTCCAGGGCGATACCCGCCTCGTCCTCCAGGGCGTACCCCTCGGCCGCCTGAGCCTGGCTGGGGTGAACCTGGAGGGACAGGGGCTGCTCTGGGGCGATGAGCTTGAGCAGGAAGGGCAGGCGGCGCCCGAAGCGCCAGATGATGTCCTCCCCCAGGAGACGCTCCGGCTCGGCCTCGATGAGGTCGGACAGGGCATCCCCCTGGGCCACCCGAGCCGGCCCGGCCGGGTGGGAGCCGTACCAGGCCTCGGCCCAGGGAGCGCCGTCGTCGGGCACGCCCAGAAGGGCTGGGATCGCCGCGGTCGACCCCCAGGCATACCGCTGGCGCGCGGGCTCAAGTCGTCTCATAGCGCCTCACCGTACCGGCACCCGGGCCCGATCGCGCCTGCGACGGCGGCATTCGGGCAGTTCTCCCCCATGAGACCCAACGCAGGCAGCCTTCGCGCAGCGGGGCCCAGGCGCGCCGGGCGATAGCGGCGGCCGAATGACCGACGGACGACCTTCCGGGGCCGGGAAGAGGACGTGGTTCTGATTGCGCCGAACGGTCGTCACCGGAAGGGGGCTGATCCTCGCCCGCCCTGGAGCGGCCACTGTCGATCCGATGAGCGCCTGCGCCCAGGCGGGCCACGATCACCATCGTGGCGGCCGCCCAGTAGACATAGGCGCCGGAGGCCAGGACCGCGAGGGGGCTCCACTGGGGCGAGTCGTAGCGCACGAGTTGGTCGGGGAAGTGAGTCGGGGCGATGAGCATGACGACGACGCTGCCCACCGCCGCCAGGCACTCCGTCTCCCACCCCGGCCTGCGCGCGTCGGAGGAGAGTCCGAGCACGGCCCGCCACACGAGGGTCATGATGAGGGGCAGGGCGAAGACCCAGTGGTGCACCCAGGCCACGGGCGAGACGATCGGGGCGATGAGGCCGACGACGCCGAAGGCGAGCAGATCGTCTCCGCGGCGGGTCAGGCGGGCGGCCTGCCCGGCGATGATGATGACGACGACAACGGCCAGCACCAGCCAGACGACCGATGAGAGGGGACCCGGCAGCACGCGGGAGAGCAGCCCGCGCAGCGACTGGTTCTCCGTGTCCCACCAGCTGGAGGCCACCCGGGTGGAGTCCCACATGGCCGAGCCCCAGAAGGTCAGCGACTCCCTGGGCGCGATGAGGAACCCGATGCCGGTGCAGACGGCGGCGCTGGCCAGCGAGACGAGCAGCGCCCGTCGGTCCCTCCTGAGGAGAGGCAGCAGCAGGAAGACGGCGGGGGTGAGCTTGATGGCGATGGCGATACCGGTGAGCAGGCCGCGCGGCCAGGCGGTCCGAGGAGGGAGCCAGTCGGCGGCCAGCAGGGCGATGAGGAACAGACCGACCTGCCCCCAGGTCAGGTGCGAGACCACGGGCATGAGCAGCGCCAGGGCGTTGGCGGCCGCCAGGGCGGTCCACGCACCACCGCCGCAGCGAGCGACGACGATCCTGGAGAGGACGAACAACGCCACCAGGGAGGCCGCGGTGTGAACGGCGGCCGCCAGGGCCGGACTGCTGATGGCGGCTCCGCAGAGCAGGGCCGCCCCGAAGGGCGGGTAGGTGAAGTGCATGAGGAAGCCGGGAACCCCGGTGTCGAGGGGGCCGGCGTAGAGGGGCTGGCCGTCAAGAAGATGCTGCGCACCGGCACGGTAGACGAGGAAGTCGATGTGCAGCTCCGGCTGGAGGGCTGAGTCGAGGAGCGCCCCTACCACCGTCACCACCGACCACAGGGCGATGAGGGCACGAGCCGCTGAGGTCGCGCTCCAACGCGGCGGGGCAATGTCCATGGTGGAGTCTCTTTCCGGCCGAAGGGAAGCAGCCGACCGAAACGGTCGGCGCCGAGGCGGCGTCGGGGAGGGCGCAGAGAGCCGCCACACACCGGACCGGAACCTGATCAAACTCCGGAAGAAGCCTTGATGAAACCGGATTCCAGGCCGGATAGCCGGGAGTATTCCATCAATTGGGGTCACTTATCCACCCCAACACTCACACAACCTCGTGATGTGATCCTTTTATTCATCAAAGTTTTCACTACTGAGTGTTTTCCCTGAAAAACACTCAGAACATGAACATCCTGTGAGGGCGGTCGACTGCTGCGACGCCCGGCGACTAACGGCGGCGGCGCCGCGAGCCTCGGAGGACTCGCGGCGCCGCCGCACCTGCGTTCAGACTTCTCCCAGCCGTCAGCCGTCAGCCTCGGGGGCCGGGAAGGGTGTGACGTCGGCCAGTCTCGGGTGAGCCCTGTCCTTGTCGGACAGGATCGCCTCGCTCAGCGCGATCGGCCAGGGGACGCTCGCCGTCTCATCGGCCAGGTTGAGGAAGGTGTACTGGGCGTCGGCCGACCAGTGGTCGTTGACGAGGTAGGTGTAGGCGGTGTTGGGCTCCAGCGTCTGGTAGGCGTTGCCCACCCCCCGGGGGACGAACACGGCCACCGACGGGTCGATCTCGCAGGTGTAGACGGTCCCGAAGGAGGGTCCCTCGCGCAGGTCCACCCAGGCGCCGAAGACCCGGCCGGTGGCCACCGAGACGAACTTGTCCCAGGGCTCGGCGTGGATGCCGCGAGTCACGCCGACCTCATTGTTGAAGGAGATGTTGTTCTGGACCGGCCCGAAGTCGGGCAGTCCCAGGGCCAGCATCTTCTCCCTCTGCCAGTTCTCCTTGAACCAGCCGCGGTTGTCGCCGTGGACGGTCAGGTCAATGCGCAAGAATCCCGGAATCGGCGTCGTCTCGACGGCGAGCGGCTTGCCCAACTCGATCTGCCCCATGGATGGCTCCTCCTATGTACGTCGTCATCAGTGTCGGCATCGCCGCGCCGGCGACCCGGACATCGGGGAGTCTATCGGCGTCACAGCCTCAGCACCTCGGAGACGACAGCGCACGAGCCGAACGTGCCGCGCACCACGAACATGCACCCCCGAATCATCCGATCCTGGCGTCATTCGATGCCCGAATAGGTCATGCTTGGAGCATGCGAGGAATCATTCTGGCCGGAGGCTCCGGCACGCGACTCAACCCGATCACCCTGGGGACCTCCAAGCAGCTGGTGCCCGTCTACGACAAGCCGATGATCTACTACCCGCTGAGCACCCTCATGCTCGCCGGGATCCAGGACGTCCTGGTCATCACCACCCCCCACGACGCCCCCTCCTTCCACCGCCTCCTGGGTGACGGCTCCCAGCTCGGCGTCAACCTGTCCTACACCGTCCAGCAGGAGCCCAACGGCCTGGCCCAGGCCTTCGTCCTGGGCGCCGACTTCATCGGCGAGGAGAGCGCCGCCCTGGTCCTGGGGGACAACATCTTCTACGGCCCCGGCATGGGCACCCAGCTGCGCCGTCACACCAGCCCCGACGGCGGCGTCGTCTACGCCTACCAGGTCGCCGACCCCACGGCCTACGGCGTCGTCGAGTTCGACGAGAGCTTCAAGGCCATCTCCATAGAGGAGAAGCCGGCCCACCCCCGCTCCACCTACGCCGTGCCCGGCCTGTACTTCTACGACAACGACGTCGTCGAGATCGCCAGGAACCTCGAGCCCTCCGCCCGGGGCGAGTACGAGATCACCGACGTCAACCGCACCTACCTGGAGGCCGGCCGGCTCACCGTCGAGGTCCTCCCCCGCGGCACCGCCTGGCTGGACACCGGCACCTTCGACTCACTGGCCGACGCCACCAGCTTCATCCGCACCGTCCAGCACCGCCAGGGCCTCAACATCGGAGCCCCTGAGGAGGTCGCCTGGCGCATGGGCTTCATCGACGACGACGGCCTGCGCCGGCGCGCCGAGCCCCTGGTCAAGTCCGGCTACGGCGCCTACCTCCTGGGCCTGCTGGAGCACCGACAGGCCTGAGCCGGCGAGCCCCAACGCCTACGGCTCTCCCTCCCGTGGGTGGACGGCAGGCACCGACGCCGTCCACCCACGGCGCATCCGCCACCATCTCCGCACGGTCCCCGCACGAACGCGGACCGATCTCGACAGTTCAGTTCGACCCCTCAATCTGTTATCTTCGAACAAGATGACTTCTACCGCTTCACTGAACGGATGGTGGACCCGATGACAGGCACCCTGTCGCAGTCGCAGTTCGACGTGCTCTACGCCCTCCTGCGGGCCGACGACGCCCTGACCCAACGTCAGGTCCAGGAGTCCACGGGCATGTCCCTGGGGCGCGTCAACGCCGCCGTCCGCGAGTGCGAGGCGGCCGGTTACATTCGAGAGCGCCACCTGACCGAGGCGGGCCGGGCCGCCCTGGAGCCCTACCGGGTGGACAACGCCGTCATCATGGCGGCCGGACTGTCCCAGCGCTTCGCCCCGATCTCCTACGAGCGCCCCAAGGGCATGCTGCGCGTACGCGACGAGGTCCTGGTCGAGCGACAGATCCGCCAGCTGCACGAGGCCGGCATCACGGACGTGACGATCGTCGTCGGCTACAAGAAGGAGTACTTCTTCTACCTGGCCGAGCAGTTCGGCGTGAGGATCGTCGTCAACGACGACTACGTCTCACGCAACAACAACGGCTCCCTGTGGCTGGTGCGCGACATCCTGGCCAACACCTTCATCTGCTCCTCCGACGACTACTTCACGGACAACCCCTTCGAGTCGCACGTCTACAAGGCCTACTACTCGGCCCAGTACGTGGCGGGCCCCACCGAGGAGTGGTGCATCACCACGGGACCGGGCGAGCGGATCACGGACATTGAGGTCGGGGGCGCCGACGCCTGGATCATGCTGGGTCACGTCTACTTCGACCGGGCCTTCTCCACCGCCTTCCGGCGCATCCTGGAGGCGGTCTACCACCTGCCCGAGACGGCGCCCAAGCTGTGGGAGGCGATCTACATCGAGCATGTCAAGGAGCTCGACATGGTCATGCGCCGCTACCCCGAGGGCATGATCAACGAGTTCGACTCGGTCGACGAGATCCGCTCCTTCGATCCCAAGTTCATCGAGAACGTGGACTCCGAGGTCTTCGACCACATCTCCGAGGCCCTGGGCTGCCGCAAGTCGGACATCTCGGGCTTCTACCCCCTCAAGCAGGGGCTGACGAATCTGTCGTGCCACTTCACCGTCGGTGGAGAGGAGTACGTCTACCGTCACCCCGGCGTCGGCACCGAGGAGATCGTCGACCGTCACGCCGAGGCCGCCGGGCTGCGCCTGGCCCGTGAGCTCGGCCTGGACACGACCTTCGTGGCCGACGACGACGTCAGGGGCTGGAAGATCTCCCGGTTCGTCCCCGGTGCCCGCAACCTCGACACCGCCAACGTCGACGAGCTCAGGCAGGCGATGCGCATGGCCCGCAGCCTGCACACCTCCGGCAAGGCGCTCGAGCGGGACTTCGACTACATCCAGGAGGCCCTGCGCTACGAGCAGCTGGTTGAGCGCCACCACCCCATCGACGTCCCCGACTACGTCGAGCTGCGGACCAAGGTGATGCGTCTCAAGGTCGCCGCCGACGCCGACGGCTTCGAGCGGGTGCCCAGCCACAACGACTTCTTCCCACCGAACTTCCTGGTGGCCGCCGACGGCCGCATCGACCTCATCGACTGGGAGTACGCCGGCATGTCCGACGTCGCCAGCGACTTCGGCACCCTGGTGGTGTGCACGCAGATGCGCATCGACCGTGCCGACGAGGCGATCGGCTACTACTTCGACCGCACCCCCACCGCCCGCGAGCGCCGCCACTTCTGGTCCTACGTGGTCTTCGCCGGCTGGTGCTGGTACGTGTGGGCCCTGGCCAAGGAGGCCGAGGGCGACGACGCCGGCCAAGCCGTCTTCACCTACTACCGCCACGTCACCGACTACGTCGACGCCCTCCTGTCCTGGTACCAGGACGGCGAGGACGCGGTTCCGGAGGTCTTCGCCGACGCCTGAGGGTCACCAGGGGCGGCACCCACGCCCCTCGGTCGACCACGATCGACCCGATCCAGTCGGACGATTCACACCGGACTCTCGGGCGCCCCTTCTTCAGCCTGGCTACACTGCTGAAACATCACAAAACACGCGATCGGTGATTATCAGCGACCAGGAGTCTCATGCTCGACATCATGCTCCCCTTCTGGGGAGATCCGCAGCACCTGTACGAGACGGTCGAGGCCGTCCTGAGCCAGACCGATGAGCGGTGGCATCTGACGGTCGTCGACGACTGCTACCCGGACGCCGGCGTCCCGGAGTACTTCGAGCGTCTGAACCACCCCCAGGTCACCTACATCCGCAATGAGAAGAACCTCGGAATCACCGAGAACTACGAGCGCTGCATCGAGATGGCCTCGGCCGACCTGGTGATGCTTCTGGGCTGCGATGACATCATGAAGCCCGACTATGTGGCACGCGTGCTGACCCTTCACGAGAGGTTCCCGCAGGCGGACATCTTCCAGCCGGGGGTTCAACCCATCGACTCCCGGGGACGGCCCGTGAGCACCCTGACCGACTCCATCAAGCGCATCGTCACGCCGCGCACCCGTCAGCCCCTCCTGCTCAGCGGTGAGGAGCTGGCCGCCTCCCTGCTCAAGGCGGACTGGCTCTACTGGCCCTCCCTGACCTTCCGCCGCGAGGCGCTCGTCTCCACACCCTTCCGCCCGGGCTTCCCGATCATCCAGGACCTGGCCCTGGTCATCGACATCATCGCGGCGGGCGGTTGCCTCCTGCTCGATCCGCATGTGTGCTTCTCCTACCGGCGCCATGAGGAGTCGGCCTCGTCGACGTCATTGTTCGACGGGCGCCGCTTCGCCGGCGAGCGCACCTACTTCTCCCTGGCCACCCGCCTCATGCGGCGCAACGGCTGGCACCGAGCCGCGCGCGCCGCGAAGCGGCACACGATCTCACGGGCACATGCCCTGTCCCTACTCCCCACGGCGCTGCGCCGCCAGGACTCGACGGCGGTGCGCACCCTGGCCACCCACGTCCTGACGCGCTGATCCCATTCCTGCCGAGCCGGGCATCTTTCGCGTACCCCAACGTTTTTTCTGCCCGGCTACGCGAATTCTGCCCGGCTCGATGATGGGCGCGAGCTCAGCGGGCCTCCTGACGCAGGTCTCCCCAGGGCCTGCGTCCCCGGGACCAGCGCATGGCGGCGCGCTCGATGCCGAGCCAGCTGGCGATGGACAGGATGACGGTGACGACGCCGGCCGCCAGCAGCAGGAGCGGCAGGCCGTGACGGTGCATCCCCAGCAGGATGAGGAGCTGGAGGACTGGGAAGTGGTAGATGTAGACGCCGTAGGAGATGTCGTGGACCTTGATGATCTCCGGTGAAGGCAGGACCGCGCCGAGCCACAGGATGACGTAGGCCATGAGCGGGGAGGCCAGCTGGGCGCCGAAGCTCGGCAGCATGAGGATGAGTGCCACGGCGCCGGTCGTCGCGGCGAGCGCGATCCATGACCTCATGGGGATCCGCTCGCGCAGCTGGTGCATGAGCGCCCCGCCCAGGAAGTAGGGCAGCATGAACACGAGCAGGGCGAACTCGCTGTTGCCGTCCACATAGGGGCCGATCCGGTGGATGCCGGCGTGCATGGCGACACTGACCAGGAACAGCAGCGCCGTGGGCCACACGTGGGAGCGGGTGAACCTCCAGGACAGGAAGACACCGATGATGATGTAGCACCAGAACTCATAGTAGAGGCTCCACAGGGAGCCGTTCCAGGCTCCGGGGTAGGGCACGGTGGCCAACGTGGTGCCGATGTTGTAGGTGGAGATGTGCAGCAGGATGTTGGAGTAGATGTAGCTGCCGGGCGTGGGCGCCGCTCCGAAGAAGCCGTCGAGCGTGCCCTTCTCGATGATGTGCGCCACCGGCGCCATGACGAGGGCGACGAAGACGAGGGAGAACAGGAAGCCGGGGAAGATGCGGGTGACTCGGTTGATGAGGTAGGGGCCGGCGTCGGCGCGCATGCGTGAGCCGGTGATGAGGAAGCCGGAGATGGCGAAGAAGCCGACGACGCCCCAGCTGCCGAGGTGCTGCCCGGCGACCTCGAATCCGTCCCCGGTCCCGGCGAGGATGTCCGCGTGGGAGTAGAAGACGAGGCAGGCCAGGGCCAGCCGGAGCAGGTTGAGGGCGTTGTCGCGGGACCCGAGGTCACGGGGAGAGAACAAACCAGCCGAGCGGGTCAAAAGCATGCGCGCTACCCTATAGGAGGCGCCCCGCACTTACCTCTCGGTCAGGAGTGTCCTTCGCCGCTATGCGCTGCCACGGCTCGCTGCTGGAACAGGGCGAAGAGAAGAACGAGGATGGCCATCCCGCAGGCGTAGGCGGTGGAAACGCCCAGGAGGGCGTATGAGGGGACCAGGAAGGCGCACAGCACGGTCATCGCGGCGGCGGTGACGAGGTAGCCGGCGAACACGAGCTTCTGGAGCCGCATCGTGGTCAGCGCGTAGTAGAGGACGACGCTGGCGGCGTTCATGGCCCCACCGAGCACCAGAACCATGAGCTCGGCGCGGAACATCGAGACGTCCTTACCGAAGACGAGCCCGAGGATGAGAGCGCCCGCCAGGAAGGTGACCGTTCCGACGACGACGAAGGCTCCGGCGGTCACCAGCAGGCCGCGCCGAATGAGCCGGTTGAAGCCGGGCAGGTCGGCGCGGACCCACAGGCTCGCCATGGAGGTGAGCAGGGGCCGGAAGACCATGAGGGAGAGCAGGTTGATGACCATGGCCGGCATGAACAGGATCTGGAAGTAGCCCTGCTGGGTGGAGTCGAGATAGCGGTCGATCGCGAAGGTGGGGACGTTGGCGAGGTACATGGAGATGAAGGAGGCCAGGCACAGGGGCAGGCAGATGACCAGCAGCTCCTTGATGAGTCGCATCTTCCACACCGGCCGCTGCGGGAAGAGACCGTGGGCCCGAGGCACGTAGAGGACGACGGTGACGACAAGGGAGACGACCAGCGTGACCACCGTCGAGACCAGCAGGTTGCCGGTGGCCACGAGCATCCCGCAGAAGGCCAGGGTGGTCGCCAGGGAGCGCCAGAACCAGGACTGCCCCCCGATGTCGAGGCGGCCGGCCCGTTGGAACTCGCAGACGTAGACGTCCTCAAAGGCGTCGAAGAGACGCAGCGAGGCGATGAGAACGATGAGCAGCATGTGGTGAGGACTCTTGCCGAAGGCGAGTGCGTAGCCGACGATGCCCAGGACCATGAGCCCCACCGTGACGATCCTGGTGGCCAGATAGGTGCCGAAGCCGAAGCGGTGCTGCAGGTCGGTGACCTGGTAGGGCCTGATCTCATACATTCCCAGAGGCTGGAACTGCTGACCGACCTTGTAAGCCAGTCCGAAGACCCCCGCCGCCGCAAGACCGGCCGTGCGGGTGACGACCACCAGAAGCACCACCGTCGCCAGTGACATCATGACGGAGGCGGCGGTGTTCCAGAAGTAGTCGCGGCTGATCTGCGAGGCCTTGCTCTCCTCCGTTCGAGGCATGTGCCGGGGCCTCAGTCGGTCGCAGTGCCGGCGGCCCCGGCGACCGACTCAGCACCCGCCTCGGCGGCGTTCTCAGGGCCCGCTTCGACGTCGTCGGCGTAGGGCCCGAAGTCGATCTCGCAGGGCTTGTGGTTGCGGCGCTGCTCCAGAGGCGGCAGCTCCATGTAGTCGCCGTAGGAGCGGCGCATCATGGCGTCGTAGTTGCGGGCGACCTTGACGGTGATGTTCTCGAAGGGGAGCTCGAGGGGCGGGTAGAGATCGTCCATGGTGACGGCCCAGTTCTCCGGGTCCCGCATGGAGAAGTCGGCCATCCGCCTGGTGGTGGCGTGCTCGTAGGTGCGGGCGGCCTTCTCCCATCGTCCCTGGAGGGAGCGCGGGGTGGCCCGCATGAGGCGCAGACCCACGTGGATCGCGGAGGTGATCGTGTGGATGGCCATGCGCTTGGCCCCGGTGATGCCGATGAGATAGGGGGTGGGGGTGCCCCGGAGGTAGAGGAGGCGGCCCCACAGCCAGGTCCTACGGCTCATCCTGCGGAAGGCGCGGGCGTCGTCGGGCACGTTGTCCACGGGCAGGATGTCCAGGGAGATCGGCGTCCGGTAGGCCGAGTCCTTGCCGAACTCGGGGACCAGGAGGGTGCCCTCCAGACCGAGCTTGGTGAACATGTAGGGGTACTCGGGGCGGGTACGGGTGTTGTCGATCTGGTAGCCGGGCGGCAGGGCCGAGGGCGCCTCAGCGAGGAAGCGCTCGTAGTCGGCTCGCGTCATGAGCACGTCGACGTCGTCGTCCCAGGGGATGAAGCCCTGGTGACGGATGGCCCCGATCATGGTGCCGCCGTAGACGGAGTAGGGGATGTCGAGGCGGCGGCACGTGTCGTCGAAGTCCTTGAGCATCTTCAGGAGCAGGGCATGGATGCGCTTGAGCAGCTCCGGGTCGTCCAACATCGCTTCAGACACTGTCTGACACTCCTATCTCTTCTCAGCCATGGTTGCCTCGGCCTTCCAACGGACCCTCGAGCGATTCTGCCACACGGTCAAGTCCGCTCAGGCCGGTCGCGGTGCGGCCTCCGACTCAGGCGGGGATGAGTCGAGTCGCCTGCGAGACGTGCGACAATGACCTTCGCCTTCCCAGGCGGACGAAAGGACAGGTCGATGGTCGCCACAGAGGATCCGACGCAGCTCAGGAAGATCCAGCTCGCCGCGACTGCGGCACTTGAGGAGTTCGACAGAGTCTGCACGCTTCTGGGAACCCGGTACGTGATCTATGGGGGGACCGCGATCGGCGCGGCCCGTCATCGGGGCTTCATCCCGTGGGACGACGACGTCGACGTGTGCATGCCCCGTGAGGACTATGAGCGCTTTCTCGCAGAGGCGCCCGCCGTGATCGATCCGGCCTTTGAGGTGCTCTCCACCAGTTCTCACCCCGATTACCCGAGAACCTTCGGCGTCCTTGGTCTCGTCGGCTCGACCTTCACTCCGGGCGTGGCCCGCAAACGATCATTCAGGATGCCATTGGGCATTGACCTGTTCCCCCTGGACCCCATCCCCGACGACCCCGAGGCCTTCAGGCGCCAGGCTCGCGCCACCTGGGTCTGGGGTCGCCTGCTGTTCCTCCTCGGCACGCCCACAGCCGACATCCCACTACGTACTCCCCTCAAGCAGATCGCCAGTGGCATCATGCACGTCATCCACTGGAGCCTGCGCACAGCGCGGGTGAAGCCCTCGACCCTGCAACGCCGCTGGGAGCACGCCGCACGCAGGTACGAGGCAAGCGGCTCCACCCGGTTGGGGGACTACTCAACACAAGACCCGGAACGCTGGTCGGCGTCCTTGAACGAGCTCTTCCCCGCCAGACGCGTTCCCTTTGAGCACATCACGGTGATGACCGCGCACGACGACGACGCGATCCTCAAGCGCGGCTACGGCGACTACATGCAGCTGCCCCCCGAGAAGGAACGCGTCAACCACCAGGCCTCCACCGTTGTCCTGGGCCCCAATGCTCCTACCTGTTAGCGGAGCACAGTATCGCGGCTCAACTGTGCTGGGGATGCTTGCGCCGGAAGGCGAGCCCCAGCAGCCGTGACGCAGTACGCGCTCCAAATATTCTGCAGACCGCACAGGTCATCCGGGAAACGCGGTTCCTGCTGTGACAAATGACTCCAGGCATCTGCGACAAAAGCTCCTTGCTGGACTTGTCACCACGAGAAAGCAGACCGAGTGCATCCGCCTGACCAGTCCACACTATGAACGGATAGGCAAGAAAAGCCAGAAGCGCCTCGCGGCGGTCCGGACTGAGCGAACGAGCCAAGACGAGATTATCTCGCAGAATCATCTCAAGATCTCGGACGGACGACTCGACCAACCTGTGAGAGGTCTGAGCGTATGGGTGCCCCATCCTGTAGACGTAGAAACGTTCATCGAACCACCCGACGCTCCGACAGTAGGCGAGCACCTTGGCGCTCCACTCAGTATCCTCATTGCGCATTCCGACTGGAAAAATGATATCGTGCTCGATCAACAGCTCACGACGCACCACCTTGGTCCACACGGCGCTCGTCGTCAGTCCGTGGTCGATGATGAACCGAATTCCACGCTCCACCGGCAATGCCGCAACCCGCCCGGAGTACTGCGTGGCCTCCACGTCACTGATCACAGTCCCATCGACGTTGGAACGAGCACTCATGTGCCACAACAGATCCACAGGTCTCTCCGTAAGCGAATCCACCACTCTACCCAGGCACGCCGAGTCGATCCACCAATCATCGTTATCCATAAAGGTGACATAACGCCCTCGCGCAACCTCGATCCCGGCATTACGCGCAGCACTTGTTCCCGCATTGTCCTGATGAATCACGGAGATGCGAGAGTCGCGTTCGGCATAGTCGTCACACATGCTCGCAGAATTATCAGTGGAGCCGTCGTCAACAAGGACGACCTCCCAGTCATCGTAGTCCTGACCCATAATCGACCCAAGACATGAATCTATATACTGTTCAGCGTTGTAGACGGGAATGATGATGCTAATGAATACCACGATGCCTCATAATTAACTAGTGATGCCGGTGCGATCCCAGAGCCATCTTAGCGCCTGGGACGCCCCTCCGACACAGGCTACGGAGCCGTCGCGGGAGCCACTCCTAGTGGAATGCACCAACAGTCGTCACCCACATTGATCGCCTTAACAAGATCAGAGTAAGGTATGCTCGTCCACTGCAACCCCCTATTGCAGACGGTCCCTACGAGCCCCTCCACAGGGGCACCCAACCACTGAGGTCACATCGGTCGTGAGCACCCCACCGCACCATCCGCGAGCAGAAGTCGCGACTCCCTCTCCCCTGCCTTTGAGAACGAACGTGATCTGGAGCTCAGCAGGGTCTCTCGCAAAAACCATGTGCAACTGGCTGATGACCATCGCAGCCGTTCGTCTCTCCTCCGGATTCGATACCGCCGGAGTTCTCGCTCTGGCGATGTCGATCTCGAACCTCGTGTTCCCGATCGCTGAGTACCGACTGCGCACCGTGCAGGTCACTGACGTGCATGGTGAGCACACAAGCCAGGAGTACCTGGGCATGAGGCTCATCGCCTCGTCCGCAGCGCTGATCATCGGGGGAGTTTACACGCTTCTGACGACGAATCCGAACGCCTTCCTCGTCATCATGATCTACACCCTCTCACAAGTTATAGCAACATACCTCGAGGGTTTTCATGCCACCCAGCAGCGCAGTATGCGGATGGACTACATCGGCATCTCCTACCTCCTGCAGGGCTTTGGAGGCCTCATCGCCTTCTGCGTCGGAATCACACTATTCAACTCCCTGCTTGCGGCAACCCTTTTCCTCACCGCTGCGATCATCATCACCGGCGTCTTCTACGATGCTCCGCGCGCACGCCGCTTCGGCTCGATCCGTCCAGTGATTCGTTGGCGCAACGCCATAACCACCTTCGCCAAGCTCTTCCCACTCGCTATGGTCAACGCCGCACTCAGTATCGTGACTCTGGTTCCCCGTCAGCACCTGTCCAGCGTTATGGGTGAAGATGCACTCGGCATATACGCATCGGTTGCGGTTCCCGCAGTCATCATTCAGGCGAGCGCCACATACATCTACACCCCCGTCCTAGGCCGGCTGATAGAGCTCATGATGACTGACAAGTCCAAGGCCGTCTCCCTACTGGCGCGGATTACTATCTTTTTCGTGGCGGTGGGTACGGCATCCTGCGCCATATTCTGGATGGCGGGAGAATGGATCCTGGGACTTGTTTTCGGTAGCGAGATCATCCCCTACATCTACCTCATACAGCCGGCACTCCTACTGTCCTTAGTTACAGCTTTCGTGTGGTTCACCAACGATATTCTGCTGGGTTTGCGCGATTATATCGGATGTCTATTGGGCGGCATTGTTGCCGCAGGCGTCACGGTGATCACCACGAGCCCGCTCACACACCGGTTCGGCCTGAATTCGCCAAGCATCGTGGGGATCGTCGCCAGTACCATCGCACTCCTGGTGATGGGCTTATTCTTGGTCAGAGACTACCGCAGGCTCACACCAACAAGATCCTCTTTCCCTGAAAACAAATGAATAAGGTGATCCACAATGTCTGACGCCATCCCCACCCTCCCCATTAAGAGCGCCCTAAATTCGGGATTACCTCAGTTGAGGATCGCCATGGTGACCAACACCTATCCTCCTAGAATGGGGGGACTGGAACTTCACATCGCTAATCTCGCTCAGAGCCTGTCGGATCTTGGGCATCGCATCTGGGTGCTGACGCTTGCATCGGAGCGCAGCGAGAGAATGGACAGCGGCATTCAGGTTCGTACAGAGCGATCACACCTGCCGATCGCGGATGTCATCTCGTTCCCTTCGTTCGGGACGACGTCTGACATCACACGCTTCCTGCGGGACAACTCGATCGATGTCGTCTCGACGCACACACGCTTCTTCCCAATGAGCCTGGTGGGCCTCCGCGCCGCACACGCCGCACGAATCCCGACCATTCATACCGAGCACGGCAGCGGTTTTGTGGCAACACCCTCGCCGATCATCGCAGTAGGTTCTCGCGCGGTTGATGTGTCGATGGGCCGTTACGTTCTCAGCCATGCTGATCGGGTACTGGCCGTCTCCCCTCAGGCGGCGGCGTTCGCACAGCGCCTCGGAGCTTCTCATGCAGAGGTGTTTTACAACGCGATTGCGCCTTCTCAGTACACGGGGTCAGTCGAGGACAGGCCTACCCATCTGGTATTCGTCGGACGCATGGTGGCGGGCAAGGGCTGGGACGCGTTCCAGGATGCTGTGTTTGCGCTGCGATCCGCCGGAATGGACGTAACTGGAGAAATGATCGGCGACGGCGCCCAGCTCGGAGCCGCTCGTGAGCGTTGCGAGGCCCTGGGACTGTCCGAGGTAGTCAAGGTGCGCGGCAGAGTTCCTCAGGAGGAGGTCAGGGTCGCACTGCGCGGGTCTACTCTCGTCAACCCGACGACCCTGTCAGAGGGATTCCAGACGACGTTGCTGGAAGCCATCGCGGAGCAGGGTCGAGTTGTCACCTTCGATGTCCCCGGAGCTCAGCTGCTACGTGAGCAAGGAGCGCCCATCACAGTCTGCGCCTCGAAGACGAGCGACTCATTGGTGGCCGGACTTACCGATGCCCTGAGCGATCCGCTTCCGCACGCATCAACCGACCTGATTCAGGAGTGGACATGGCCGGTGCGCGCACGTCAGTACGAATCCATTGCCTTCGAGGTCATCAACCAGTACGCACGGCACTGACGGATCCCGTGTCAGGAACTAGTCCCGTCCGTATCGTCACCCCGCGAATCCAGTTGGTTACGCAGCGCATCGACCTCGGCACGCAGAATGGCGATCTCCTCGGTGAGACGACGCCGGTCCTCGGAGGCCTGGGACAGATCTACGCTAAATCTTAAGGACAACAGCAGGAGAATGATACCTGCAACAAAGAAGCCGAGATTGAGGGGGACGGCAACTCCGAGGGCGTGAGAAAGAAATTCGAGCACTCCGGGGACCACCGAGAATAAGACGCTCCCCACCGCGATGACGATCCACCAGGTTGCATATGCTTCTTTCATCCCCGCGTTACGCATCTTGAGAAAGACGGAAACCAGAACCACCACACCGAAGGCGACACCCAGAAGATAAGTCGAACTCACGCTTCTTCTCCTTGTCCATAGCCTAGCGAGGAGTGGGGACGGGTCAAGGCGATCCCGAGAGCCAGAAAGGCTCGACCAAGGAGACGAGCGGACTTGAAGAAGCCGTGCGAAGGCGTCCCCCCGGCTCGTTGTCTCATCTGCACCGGAAGCTGACGCACCATCAAGCCATTGCGGACGGCAATGACCAGAGCCTCGATCGTGTCACCGAGGTACTCGGCCGGATACTCTCGAGAAAACAAAGTGATGGCCCGCCGATTCGTCAGCTTGAAGCCGGACGTGGTGTCCGTCAGCCGGGTGCCACACACGCGAGACAGCACCAGGGACAGCACATTCATGGCCCAATGGCGAGGTCCTCGCACCGTGTAGTCGCCCTTTCCAGCAAAACGGGCACCGATAACGATGTCCGCCCCCGTATCCCTCATGTGCTTGAGCATCGCGGGGATCTCAGCCGGATCATGCTGCCCGTCGGCATCTACCTGAATCGCGTAGTCGTAGCCATTCCTGACCGCATACAGGTATCCGGCTCGCATCGCCCCACCGACGCCAAGATTGAGAGGCAGATCGAGAACCGCTACACCCATCTCACGCGCGATGGCAGCAGTTGAGTCGGTGGATCCGTCTGACACCACTAGCACATCAACCAGGTTATCCATGACGGAGGTGATCTCAGCGAGCACAGGACCGATCACGGCCTCCTCGTTCCAGGCGGGAATGATGACGAGCACGTCCTGATCACTCATGAGGACTGCCTCTCAACTCTACGCGTCAGCATCGACATAATGATTCCGAATGCCGCGGTGGCAGTACATGTAGTAATAAACCATACCATCATCGGACTTACCGGAACACTCCACCACCACTCGATCTTCTCATTGAGATTGAGTTCCCAAGGCTCTTTGATACCGTGAACATACCGCAACAAGGTCGTGTGAAGACTGATCGTCTGACAAAGAGCTCCACAGACAACGATCCACACTGCCTGTGGAACCGTGAACCAGGCCTCTTCGTCTTGATCCAAAGCAAGGGCGAAGAAGAATGTGGGTGCCAGCAGAGGCAGAATATACCTCGCCTGATAGGCATCGATTACCTCAAACGCACCATTGGCGTGAAACACTGCCGGAAGACCCACAATCGCACCTATAAGCGTCACCAGGACCAGCCACTTGCGCCAACCCCCACGACGTAACGCTATGGCTACGAACGCTCCCGCAGCCATGACGGTAAGGATGAAGGGACTACGAACCCCCAACGGGATATCAGTCCACCCAGGATTCCAAGCGTGCCCCCAAAAACCACCAAGATACTTCGGGGCGGTTTCAATTCCGACAATCAATTTCTCGAGGAAAGACTGCTGCTCGACGGGCCCCTTTGCGGGATCGGCCACGTCAGCCACGTGCGACGACAACATCATGGAGCAGACTCCCACAAAGGCCGCCCCGACGACGAGACACAGCTCCGGCCACCGTTGACGAGTCCAACGCACTGCGAGGAGTATAGCGAGACCAACAACGAGGAGATAAAACGAAGCGTCATACCTGGAGGCCACGCACATGCCGGCACCGGCTATCGCGCAAAGCATAAGAGCGATACGAGCACGCCCTTCCTGCTGCGTAGCCATATACATGGCCGACGAGTACACGAGCAGCCCCGACACTGCCCATGAACTGGGATTGTTGGAGGCGATGAAGTAGATCCCCATTGGAACCCACGAGGCCATGATTGCCGCAATGAATGGCCGCCGCAACCTCTGCGGAGAACAGAATCCCACCGACCCAAGAAGAAATACCGAGATCAGAACATTGACTCCCCGCATGACCAGAGCCGATGTCTGAACATCCTCACCGATGAGGAGGTGATGGAAACGGTAGTATCCAACCGGGTATCCACCGTCATCGTAACGGGTGGACCACACCATTTTATTGTCGTCATACCCGAGCGTACAGGCCGCTGATTTATCCGGCTGGAAGACGAAGCACCTCATCGAGCTATCCGCCACAGCAACAGGCACTCGGACGACCGGTTTACCATCAACAACACTCGTCTCACATGAGCTATTTACCGGTCGCGGGCACCAGATACTGCCCAGATGATAGTCATCGTCAGGAGAGGACTCCAGCGGTGATGACACCGCCCAGCCCCAACCGGTCAGCAACATAAGGAGAAGAACAAGCCCACCAGCGAGCGCCGAACGTCGCGGAGAAGCCGACCCGATTCCAGCACCATCCGGAGCCGACCGCAGCAAACGTCTTCCGAGATCAAACTTCACACCAGTCTCCGATAAACCATGAGGATAAGGGCACGCGACCCGATTGACGGTATCTTACGACAGAGACCGTACATAAACATCTAACCGCTTCATGGAATCGGCGGGAGTAAAACCCGTCCCCTCGATCTTGGCGAGATCCAGAGCAGAGCTCAGGGGGCGCGGTGCGATCCCCTCCTGCCCGGCGTAGTACTCCTCGGTGGTGACGGGGGTGACCTCGTCAGAGCTGTGCCCGGCGAGCTCGTAGACACGCTTGGCGACGTCGGCCCAGGAGACGATCGGACCCTCACCGGAGAGGTTGTAGGTGCCGTACTCGGCTCCCGAGGCGAGGAGGTGAATAATGCCCGCGGCCAGGTCGGAGGCGAAGGTGAGGCGCCCGGTCTGGTCGGCCACGACGCTCGGGGTGATGCCGCGCTCGGCCAGCGAGAGCATCGTCTTGACGAAGTTCTTGCCGTCCCCCACCACCCAGGAGGTGCGCACCAGGTAGTGGTGGGGGCAGACGCCGACGGCGGCGTCACCGGCGGCCTTGGACTGACCGTAGACGCCCAGCGGAGAGGGGGTCTCATCCTCCCTATGGACAGCAGTGGCACCATCAAAGGTGTACTCGGTGGAGATATGCACCAGTGTCAGGCCGTACCGAGTGGCGGCCCGGGCCAGGTTGGCCGGCCCCACCGTGTTGGCGCGCCAGGACAGGCGACGTCCCTCCGACGTCTCCGCACCGTCCACGTTGGTCCAGGCGGCGGCGTTGATGATGATGTCGTAACGCGACCAGTCCCAGGTGGACATAGCAGCCGTGTCCGAGATGTCCACCTCCGGCAGGTCGACACCGGTGGGCACGAACCCGGCCTGCGGCAGCAGAGCCATGAGAGCACGCCCCAGCTGTCCGTTGGCGCCGGTAACGAGAACGCGGCGACTCGGCGGCTGCCCGTCTGCATTCCCATTCCCCGGCAGGGGCGTCTCCTCGATCCCCAGAGGCTTGGTCTCGTTCACTGCCGATTCTTCCTTCCCGCAGGGCGCCATCTCGCCGATGTCTCACCATGGTCCGTCGGTGAAGCCTACACGAGCACGCCGATCGCCTCAGTTGATGTAGGTGAAGTGGACGGCGTAGTAGAGGGCGCCGACGGCGAAGACCCCGAGGAGTCCTTGGGCCACCCTGCCGGTGACGCGACCGCACAGGGGCACCACCAGCACCGGGATGAGCACCATGACGTACCGGTTGAGAACCCCCGTACTGGCGCCGAAGACGATGGCGAAGAGCAGGATCGTCATCGGGCCGACCGCCGTGCAGGACAGCAGGGCGGAGCGAGCGAAGGCCCGTTCAACGACGTCGGCCTTGACGTCGAACATCGCGGTGGCCACGGTGCCGGCTACGAGGAGGGCGACGAGCACATTGGGGAAGATGGACCAGGGCGAGGTCACCCCCGACCATCCGGTGCCGGCGAAGACCAGCTGGTAGGCGTCATCCATGGAGGAGAAGACCGTCAACCCGTCGAGGTTCGCCGGCGGGTCCAGCGGAGGCCGGTCGACGACCGCGGCAACCGTGTGAGAGCGGATCACCATCCAGATCATGGACCCGGCCAGCGGCAGGACCACGAGCGCGATCCCCTCCCACAGGCGCGGCAGGCGCAGATGGCCATCGCCGCCGGCGTCATCGCTATCGCCGTGATGCGTGAGGTGACGCCGCACGAGGACGGTAACCACGTACCAACCCAGGAACACCAGCGCCGCGACCACGCAGAACACGTTCTGGAACTTCACGAAGGAGAAGACGATCGATATCCCGATGAAGGGCCAGATCCCCCACTCCCCCCGCACGTAGAGCACCATGGAGGCGATGATGAGGGTCCCCGCCAGCAGGTTGAGGGCATCGGGGGTGACATAGGCGTTCGTCAGGCGGAAGCCGGGCATCGAGGCCACAGCGATCGGCAGCGCCACCGCCACGCCCCACCGGGCTCCGAGCCGGCGCAGCATCCAGGCCAGGGCCACCATGCCGAGCCAGAGCCACACGGCGCCGGTGAGACGGGCCGCCGTGATGAGCTCCATGTGGAGGAAGCGCTTCAGGGGCCAGGACATCCAGCCGGTGAGGAAGAAGTAGGCCGGTGAGTGGATGTCCGCCGAGGTGTAGCCGTAGATGAAGGTGTCGGAGTCCGGCACGTAAGGGGCGCAGACTCCCTGGTGAATGACCGTACTGGGATTGTCGAACCCCACCCCCCTGCAAGCTGCCAGGACCCGGGCGTACTGGTCCGTCTTGTCCCCGGTGAGGACCACGTCCCAGCGCTGGGCCTTGTTGACGGCGTCGATGTACTGGAACTCGTCGACGATCGACAGCGGCAGGTGTCGCACCATGAACCGGTAGGTGAGAACCCCCGAGATGAGCGCGAACAACCCACTCAGCGCTGTCCACTGCAGCCGCGGCAGAGTCAGAATCCGACGGTGAAGGCTCGTGTGGATACTCCGGGCACCATCCGTCTTCTTATTGCGGTCAGTCCTAGGGCTCTCATTCGCGGAGGGAGCCGTTGCTTCCTCCGTCAGCGCCTCTTCACCATGCGACGTCTCCATACGTCTCCATCCGATCATGAACGGACCATTGTCTGCCACTGAGTCGACCAGGGGACCGATCTCATGAGTGAGATCGCCGCGAGCCCCGCGCACCGGCAACATGACCAAGTCTAACGGGGTACCGGCAGAAACCTTCGAAGGCCTACCGTGCCATGGCGGCGCGGTAAGCCTCGATGTGCGCCTGGGCAGAGGCCCTCCAGGTGAACTCTCCGGCCCGTTCGGCGGCAGCGGCCCCCAGTGCCCGGCGTCGCTCGGGGTCGGCGTCCAGGAGCAGTAGGGCCCGGGCGATGGCCTGGGCGTCGGACCCGCAGTAGGCGACGGCGTCTCCTCCGACCTCCGGCAGGCTCAGCTCGCGGGTGGTGAGCACGGCCGCCCCACAGGCCATGGCCTCCAGGACCGGCAGGCCGAAGCCCTCACCGATGGAGGGGTAGGCCAGGATCTCGCAGCCCGAGAGGAACCCGGGCAGGTCCGCCAGCGGCAGGTAGCCGGGCCGCAGGACGGTCAGGTGCCGGGGCACCTCGGCCAGGGCCGGCTCGATATCCGCGTCCCAGCCGGGTCCACCGGCCAGCACCAGGGCCGGGGCGTCGTCGGAGTCGCGGAAGACGCTCACCCAGGCGCGAACCAGGTTGGGCACGTTCTTCCGGGGCTCCAGGGTCCCCAGGAAGCCGATGTAGCGCCTGCCCTCCAGACCGAGGGACGCGGCCACGCGGGCCCGCTCGGCGTCGTCGACCGGGTGGAACACGGTGGCGTCCACGCCGTGGTAGGCGACGTGGAAGCGCTCGGGGTCACCGCCGACGTACTTGACGGTCTCGTCACGGGTGGCCAGGGAGGGCACGATGAGCGCGTCGGCCCCGCGCACGGCCCGGCCAATGGCGCGGGTGAAGAACTTCTGCTTGAAGGGCGAGTGCGCCTGCGGGTGGGAGAAGAACGTGGCGTCGTGGAGGGTGACGGCCACCGGCACCTGGTGCAGGACCGGGAAGGTGTAGTGGGGCGAATGCAGGACGTCGGGACGGATCCGGTGGATGAGAGCGGGTAGTCCCGTCTGCTCCCAGGCCATCCGGGCGCCGCGCGACTCCATGGACTCCGAGACCGGGAAGAGGTGGGCCCGGGGCACCTTGGCGGAGAAGTGCGCCACGTCCCGCTGCTGGACGGCCACGGCCAGGTTGACGCCGGAGGCGATGAGCTCGGGCACGAGGTCGTCGACATAGCGCCCCACGCCTCCGAGATCAGCCGGGATCGCCGTCGCATCAAGAAGAACCTTCATGGGGGCAGGCTACCGCGCCGCGCGCGGTCACCCCGTACTCTGAGGCCATGAGCGCAGACCACTCCCGCCCGGCGCCCTCCCCGGCCCCCTACCCCTCCCCCGCCTCCCGCCTCAGGCCCGGCTCCGGCCCGGACTCGAACCCCGCAGACTCCCGCACCGATCATCCCGGCCATCCCGGCCATCCCGGCCGCCCCCGCGGCCCGCGGGTCGGCATGGTGGTCGAGCAGCTGTGGCAGCCCGTCCCGGGGGGCTCGGGCACCTATATCGTCGAGCTGACCAGGGCACTGCGCGCCCGGCAGGTCCCAGTGGCCGGCATCGCCGCCCGTCACCAGGCGGCCCCTTCCCCCCGGGAGGTGGGTCTGCCCCCCATGCCGATGCGCCACTCCCACCTGCCGCGCACCGCCCTGTACGAGTCCTGGAACCGCCTGGGACTGCCACGGGCCGAGTCCATCCTGCCCGGAGCCCAGCTCATCCACGCCACCACCTGGGCCCTGCCCACCACCGCGCTGCCACTGGCCGTCACCGTGCACGATCTGGCCTTCCTGCGCGCCCCCGAGCACTTCACGCCCCGAGGCAACGCCTACTTCAACCGCTCGCTGGAACGCGTCATCACCGAGGCGAGTGCCATCATCGTCCCCTCACAGGCCACAGCCGACGACTGCATCGCGGCCGGAATCGACGCCGCCCGCCTCTACGTCATCCCGCACGGTGTGCGCACCCGCACCGTCACCGACAGCCAGGTCGAGACCTTCCGCGCCACGCGTGGTCTGGGGCGCGACTACATCCTGTGGACGGGCACGCGCGAGCCCCGCAAGAACCTGCTGGGCCTGCTGCGGGCCTTCGCGCTCCTCATCGAGGAGCACGACGACGCCGGCGACCTCGACCTGGTCCTGGTCGGCCCGGCGGGGTGGGGCGACGACGCCGTCGAGCGCGATCTGCTGACGCGCCTGGGTGATCGGGTCCACGTCACCGGCAGGCTCGACGACGACGAGCTGGCGGCCGCCTACAGCGGCGCGCGGGCCTTCGCCTTCCCCTCCATCTGGGAGGGCTTCGGTCTGCCGGTCCTGGAGGCCATGGCCTACGGGACTCCCGTGGTCACCAGCACCGGAACCAGCATGGCCGAGATCACCGGGGAGGCCGGTCTGCTGGCCGACCCCGCCTCGCCGCGCGAGATCGCGAGCCGGCTCGCCGAGGCCATCGGCCCGGCTCACGACGAGCTGGCTCAGGCGGGCCGGGAGCGCGCCCGCACCTTCACCTGGGAGGCCTGCGCCGCCGCGCACACGGAGGTCTACCACGCCCTCATCGGGGGTGCGGTGTGACGCAGCTCGTGCGCCGCCCCTCGGCCCGCGTCGTCATCGTCAACTGGCGCCGGCCCGAGCTGACGATCCGGGCGGCGCGCTCGATCTCCGAGCAGCTGGGGAGCGGTGACGCGCTCGTCGTCGTGGACAACGCCTCTATGGACGGATCGGTCGAGCGCCTGAGCCGGGAGGGCCTGACGGTGGTCGAGTCGAGCGAGAACCTGGGCTTCGGCGCGGGGGTCAACCTCGGGGCCCGGGGCATGGACGAGGACGTCCTCGTCCTGCTCAACAATGACGCGGTGGCCGAGCCCGGCTTCCTCGAGGCGATCCTGGGGCCGCTGAGCGATCCGCCGACGGCACCGACAGCACTGGACGAGCCCGAGGAGGAGCCCGACCGGCGGACCTCTTCTCGGGCGAGGTCGAGCTCGGCACCGGCCGCGGCGACGGCGCGCATCCTGCTGGCCGGACGTTGGAGGCCGGCCGGTCCGGGTGAGGACGCGCTGGTCTCACCGCGCACCGGCAGGTGGACGCGCGTCAGTGACGAGGAGGCCGCCCGCGGCGAGGGCGAGGTTCTGGTCAACTCCACGGGCAACCTCGTGGACGCCTCCGGCAACGGCTACGACCGCGACTGGCTGGTGCCCGCCGATCAGGAGCACTCCCCCAGCCCGGTCTTCGGCCTGTGCGGGGGCGCCTGCGCGATCCGGCGCGAGGCGTGGCAGGCCCTGGGCGGGTTCCGTGAGGACCTGTTCATGTACTACGAGGACACCGACCTCTCCTGGCGCCTGCACGAGCACGGCTGGAGGGTCGTCTACGTGCGTGATGCGGTGGTGCGCCACGAGCACGCCTCGTCCTCGGGCACCGACTCACCGATGTTCATCCGGGTCAACGCCCGCAACCGCATCCTGGTTTCCGCCGCCCACGGCCCGGCCCGGGTGGTGGTGCAGGCACTGGCCCGCACGCTGGTGCGAGGTGTGCGCGGTCCACGACGCGGCCCGGTGATGACGGGGCTCGTTCAGGCGCTCGCCGGCCTGCCACGCGAGCTGCGTCGTCGCTCGGGCGCCTCATCAAGGCGTCGGGAGTCACTGAGACGCCGCTGATTGCGGCGCTCGACTGCGCCGATCGCGCCCCACCCGCTAGAGTTACGGAACTGAGACGTAGCCGGAAGGCCCCGAGCCGTTCGGCGGCGTCATGAGACACGTCATGTGCCTATGACCGGATCGAGGAGGACCCCCGAAGATGGCTGGACAAGCCGCACGAGCCCCGCGAGTCACGGTGGTGACCCGTACCCGTAACCGCCCCCTGATGCTCAATCGAGCGGTCCAGTCGGTCGGGGCGCAGTCCTTCCAGGACCTCGAGCTGGTCATCGTCAACGACGCCGGTGAGAGCGAGCCGGTCGACGAGGCGCTGGAGAGCGCGCCCGAGTGGCTGCGGGAGCGCACCACGGTCGTCACCAACGAGGCCTCCCACGGTCGTGAGGCCGCCCTGGAGGACGGCCTGGCCGCCTCCGCCTGCGAGTTCTTCGCCATCCACGACGACGACGACTCCTGGGAGCCCGGTTTCCTGGCGGCCTGCGTGGCCCACCTCGATGAGCACCCCGGCCACGGGGCCGTGGCGACGCGCTGCGACCTGGTCGCCGAGACCGTCACCGAGGAGGGACTCACCGAGATCAACCGGGGGGTGCTGGCACCGGACAAGGAGAGCTGGACCCTCATCGACACGATGGTGGCCAACTACGTGCCGCCGATCTCCCAGCTCATTCGCCGTGAGGTGGCGGACCGTATCGGCCACTGGGACGGTAACCTGCTGACCCAGGCCGACTGGGACTTCAACCTGCGCCTGCTGGCGACCTCCCCGGTCGGCTTCATCGACGGCGAGCCGTTGGCGCACTGGCACCACCGCGACTCCACCGACGAGTCGGTGGGCAACTCCGTCGTCGTCGATGCCGTCAACCACCGCACCGACAACCTCGCCATCCGGGACCGCTACGCCCGGCTGTCCCTGGAGGGTGCCGGAGCCGAGGACTCCTCCTCGCAGAGTGGACCGGCCGAGCCCGAGAACCTGGGCGTCATGCTGGTCTCGGCGGAGTACTTCCACCGGCTCGAGGAGCGCCTGCGCCAGCACGAGGAGAAGCTGGACCATCAGAACGCGTACCTGACCCAGTCCGTCGCGCAGCTCAATGACGCCGTGCACTCCCTGCGCTTCACCATCGGCGACCTGCACGAGTCGATCCGTCACATCCTGCTCCAGGCCCATGAGACCAAGGCGAAGATCGACCACCTCGAGGCCACGGTCAAGCCCTTCTTCCGCACCGTGGCGCAGGGGGTCAAGAGGATACGGCGGGGCTGAGCAGCAGCCCGCCCCGCCGGGCCCTCAGTCCGTCCTGGCGACCTCGACCATGGGACGTGGCGGAGTGATCCGCTCGTAGTGGGCGCCCAGGGCCACCAGGCCTCCGGACTCCATACGCGGTCCCGGGGTGATGTCGAAGGCGGTGGCCTTCTGGTAGGCGTCGATGACGCTGGAGAGCTGCCAGGGCTGGATGGACCCGGAGATGAGGTAGGCGCCGGGACGCAGCATCATCGCGGGGATGGTGATGTCCACGGTGCCTTCGCCCGGCTCGATCCTCTCGGGCTGGAAACCGTCGTCGAGGCCGTGCAGGCCCCAGGCGAAGAAGCCCTCACGGGTGTCGATGGAGCAGCCGAAGACGGGCTTCTCGATCGTCTCCTCGCAGCGGTAGTGCAGGCGGATGGTGGCCTCGTCCCCGGTGCGCATGGAGCTGACCGACCTGCCCGTGCGGTCGAGCAGCTCAATGCGGCTGATCTGGGCCTCGCCGCTGCCGAAGCGGGTGCCGATGCCGTCCTTGACCTTCTTGGCCCCGTGGGTGAGGTCGGAGTACTTGTCGATGACCTCGGGGGCCGGTCCGACCTCCTTGAGGCGGCCGTGGTCGAGCCAGGCGACCTCGTCGCAGAAGGTGCGCATCTGCTCCAGCCCGTGGGAGACGACGACGACGGTGCGGCCGTCCTCGCGGAACTCGGCGAACTTGTCCATGCACCGCTCCTGGAACTCCATGTCGCCCACGGCCAGGACCTCGTCGACCAGGAGGATCTCGGGCTCGACGTGGATGGACACGGAGAATCCCAGGCGCACGTACATGCCCGAGGAGTAGTTCTTCACCGGCTGGTCGATGAACTCACCGACTCCGGAGAAGTCGACGATGTCGTCGAACTTGGCCTCGATCTCCTTGCGGCTCATCCCCAGGATGGCGCCGTTGAGGAAGATGTTCTCGCGTCCGGAGAGCTCGGGGTGGAAGCCGGAGCCGACCTCCAGCATGGCGGCCATGCGCCCTCGGGCGGTGATGGAGCCGGAGTTGGGGGCCAGGATCTTGGCGATGCACTTGAGCAGGGTGGACTTGCCCGAGCCGTTGTGCCCCATGAGTCCGAAGGTCCTGCCCTCGGGGATGTCGAAGGTGATGTCCTTCAGCGCCCAGAAGTCCTCGTAGACGCCGCGGCTGCGCTGCAGAATGGCGCCCTTGAGGGACTGGTTGCGGTGGTGGTAGATGCGGAAGCGCTTGGAGACGTCCTCGATGCGCACGGCCGGTGCGCTCGAGGACGCTGCGGCGACCTGCGCCGACGACGTGAGTGATGATGCGGAGGATCCGGTGGATGCGGTCATCTTAGGTTTCAGAGCTCCTCAACGATGCTCGCCGAGTGCCGGCGGAAGAAGACCATGCCCAGCGTCAGCATGACGACCGCCCAGCCGAGACAGGCCAGAGAGACGGGCAGGGAGGGCAGGGCGAAGTCGTACAGGCAGGATCGAAAGGCCTCGAGGTAGGTCTCGGCGGGGTTGAGCCGGGCAATCGTCGTGATGGGGATCGGCGCCCCGTTGATCTGCCAACCGGCGTCGAAGAGGCGGTTCTGGACGCCGTCGAGCATGGTCAGGGGGAAGACGACGCCGGAGGCGTACATCCAGATCTGGTTGAAGATCTGCCACAGGTGGCCCAGGTCCCGGAAGTAGACGGTGGCGATGGACAGGATGAGCCCCAGCCCGACGGCGAACATGCCGGCCAGCAGGGTGACGACGAGCAGCGCCGGAATCATGAGAAGGACTCCGGGGCCTCCCATGATCATGGCGATGATGATGAGCACGAGCAGCTCGAAGGCGAAGTCCACGGCCAGGGACAGGACCGCCGAGTAGATGAGGACCTGACGGGGGAAGTAGACCTTCGTGAGCAGGCCCGAGTTGGCCACGAGGGCGTTCATGGAGGACATGATGCCGCTGGAGAAGAAGGTCCAGCTGAGCACGCCGATGCCGATCCACAGCGCGAAGGAGTCGATCCCGGAATTGTGTCCCGGCTCCACACCGCCGCGGAAGACGACGCCGAAGATGAGGGCGAAGATGGCGATCGTGGCCAAGGGGTTGATGAAGGACCACAGGCGTCCCAGCGTCGTGCCCTTGAACTCGGAGGAGACCGAGCGCTGGGTCAGGCGCAGAGTGAGGTCCAGCGTCTGTCGGGCGTCCTCCGAGCGGAGAAGCTGAGAGAGTTTCATGGGTTCACACCTCCGTCGCGGCGTCGGTGGATGCCGCAGGGAACGTATCGGCCGGCGCGTCCGCGGAGGCGTCAGCCTGGGCATCGATCCAGTCGCACAACCGGTTGATGCCCTCGGTGACCCCCACCCTGGGCTCCCAGCCCAGCGCCTGGCGGGCGCGGGCGGTATCGGCCCAGGCGGCGCGCACGTCGCCGTCGCGGAACTGGCCGGTCACGTGCGGGGCGGGCGCCCCGTAGCGATCGGCGATGGCCTGAGCCACCTGCATGATGGTGGTGCGCTCCCCCAGGCCGATGTCGTAGGGCTCGACAGCGGCCGGTGAGCGCAGGACACCGGCCACGATGGCGGATGCGACGTCGTCGATGAAGACGAAGTCCCGCACGATCCGGCCGTCCTCGTAGACCGGGATGGACCGGCCGGCCCTGGCCAGGCGGGCGAAGAGGGAGACGATGCCGGTGTAGGGGTTGATGAGGGACTGGCCGGGGCCGTAGACGTTCTGGAGCCGGTAGAGCACCGGAGTCACGCCGAAGGAGCCGCACCATGAGGTCACGAGGTTCTCCTGGCAGAACTTGGTGGCGGCGTAGACGTTG
This sequence comes from Actinomyces sp. ZJ308, assembly GCF_011752065.1. Taxonomy (GTDB): domain Bacteria; phylum Actinomycetota; class Actinomycetes; order Actinomycetales; family Actinomycetaceae; genus Actinomyces. The sequence goes on along the minus strand of NZ_JAAIJY010000001.1, from coordinate 142,920 downwards.
GCCGGGGAGGCCTTGACGGTGGTGGAGGACTGGACCGAGGGGGTCAGTCCCGCGAAGTCCCACTGCCCGGCCTCGAGCATCGCGTGGGTGCGCTGGCCGGGATAGGAGGGGCGTCCCTCGGCGTCGGTCCACCGCCCCTCCCCGTAGACGGCTCGGGAGGAGGCCAGGACGATCTTCTCCGGGCGCATCTCGTGGCGCACGAGTGCGTCGAGCATCTGGGTGGTGCCGACGACGTTGACGCTCGCGTGGCGGCAGGCCTCGGTGAGGGACTGGCCGGTCCCGGTCTCCGCGGCCAGGTGGACGATGGCGTCCGGGGCCGTATCGTTCAGAAGGGAGTCCCAGTCGTCGGCGACGGCGACGTCCAGGCGGCGGAGCTCCACACGATCGTCGAGCTCGGCGGGGCGCTCCTGGGACGGGTGGATCTGCGGGTGCATGTTGTCCAGGGCCACGACGCGATCGAAGGCGTCGGCCAGGTCATGCGAGATCGCGCAGCCGATGAATCCGGCACCACCTGTCACGAGGCAGGTACGGGTCACGAGGGTCTCCCTTGGTTAGTCGAGTCGGGTCGACGGGACGTGCTCGCACACGTCACGCAATGACCTCATCACTATTCTCAGCGCTGCCGGAGCCGATGGTGTCGGCAGATGCCGTTGCCTTCGACACGCCGGCGGGTCGCACGCCACTATCGGTGATCAGGAAGGAGATCTCAGCGCTCGGCCTCGGAGACCTCGGGTCGCCAGCTCATCCCCTTGAAGGCCTTGGTGAAGAAGTCGACGACGATATCGGAGACCTTCACCAGCCCCACGGACAGGGCGAGGATAATGACGCACTCGGCGGCCAACAGCATGTAGCGCTGGATCGGGAAGAACCCGTAGACGTCGATTCGCTGAATCACCTGCCAGATCACCACGTGGTGGACGAGGAAGATCGGGTAGGAGTACTTCGCGATGAGGCTGACGAAGGCCCGCACCGGCTGGATCGCCACGTAGCGGCCGACGACCACGAGGATGAGGAAGGCCGAGATCCCCACGATCGTGGTACCCACGTCCTCGGGGATCTGCTCGGGGAACAGGGCTGAGACGGCCAGGACCGCCGCCGCGGGAATGACTGTGGCCCAGTGAGTCCGACGCACGTAGAGGACGAAGTAGCTGCCGAAGGCCAGCTCGGGGAGCCTGGTGGTGAGGATCATGGCCGAGGGGTAGCCCGGGAAGTAGCGCGGCATGATGACCACGGTCGCGACGTAGGCCGCCAGGAGCACGAGACCGGTGATGACCGGGAAGCGGTCGATGGCCCACAGCAGGAGCGGGAAGACGACGTAGTACAGGAGGATGAAGCCGAGGAACCACTCGCCCAGCAGGTACATCGTGGTGACGCCGAAGCTGGAGACGAGCCCGTCGACCCCCAGCAGAGTGAAGATGAAGGATCGCGCCGGGGCGGCGTTGGGCGGCCGTCCGTTGTAGATGAGGACGTAGTAGAGCGTTCCCAGGACCCAGGCGGTCCAGAACATCGGGTAGATGTTGAGAAAGCGCTTCCAGTAGAAGCGCTTGAGGTTGATCGGCCGCCGGTAGGTGAGGGTCAGGGCCGCGCCGGAGATGATGAGGAAGAGCGAGACGCCCAGGGCACCCACATAGATACCGAAGGGCTGGAATGTCAGAACGTACCCGCCCCCATGGTCACGGAGGTGGAAGTTGAAGTGGGTCAGCACGATGAGCACAGTGGCCAGCGCCCGAATGAGGTCCAGGTAGAAGATCCTGGGTCTCTTCCTCTTTCCGGGCGCGGCCGGCTGCGTGGTGGCCACCGGTGCTGCGGCCTCACTCATCTCACGATACCTCTAACTTTGCGGTACACGGTTTTCATCGGCACTTTCAGCGGAGCCGGCACCCACGGCCCCACCTTTCCCTTGACCCCCTTGGCCTGCTCCTTGACGCTGTCCTTGATCCGTTGACGGGTGGTCCGCTGGTCCCGGATCATTGCCACCATCCGCATCTCCGTGCCCCTGCCCCAGTAGTCGCCGATGGCTGAGGTCAGGTCGCGCACGTAGAAGGACAGGTTCGTCAGCTCGATGCTGGCGAAGGAGTCGGAGAAGAGCCAGCCGCAGTAGTAGCCGGATCCCTGGGCGACGTACCCGTGGGCGCGCTCGATGGCGTGCATGATGGTGCCGTCGACGGGGCAGGGCTCGGGCGGGAACTCCTCCCACTGCCAGTCGTGGTCGAACAGCGGCTTGAGGGCCTTGGGACGGAACCAGAACATGGACCCCAGCGGGGCGATGGGCTCCTTACCCGGGTCGAGGGGGACGTCGAGCCCCAGCTCGTGCAGGAGCGCCTTGGTGCGGTCGAAGTTGGGCCCCCAGCCGAAGCTGTAGACCGGGAAGTAGTCGGCGTGGTTCGGCGCCGTGGGAGCCAGGAAGCCCAGGCGCGGCTCGGCGCCGAAGGTGGCGATGACGTTCTTGACGAAGTCGCGTGTGGGCAGCAGGTTCTCGAAGCACTTGTAGGCGAAGCCGTCGCCCACCGAGTACGGGTAGAGCTGAGTGACCTTCTTGTCGTGGGTGTAGCACACGACGTCGTAGTTCTGGACGACGTCCTTCCATGCCACGAGGAAGGGGGCGACGTCGCGTCCTCGGTTCTCCACGAGGCGCACCTCGATGTTGTAGGGCAGCCCCTCGCAGACGGCCCTGACCTGCTCCACCTTCTCCGGGCTGGAGGTGCTCAGGAAGATGTCGATGCCCTCGGGCATATTGCGGATGTACTTGAGCGTGGGCTCGACCAGCTCCATGTAGTACAGGTGCGCGATGAGAGCGACCTTCTGCTTCCTGGGCTCGCGGACGACCGCCTGCGTGGGCAGGACGTAGGTGAGCTGGAGGTTCTTCACCACGTCCGCCATGTTCATCGAGCGCAGAGCATTGTCCCAGATGAGGTTCGTGTCATAGTCCGTGTGATCGCGCAGGTAGGCGTAGAGCTCGGCGCTGGACTCACCCACGGACTGGTTCAGGACGTCGTCGTAGGGGCGGAAGAAGGAGCGGCGCTTGAAGATGGGGCAGCGCTTGTCCCTGATCATCTCGACCGGGGCGAAGAGAATCGGGCAGAAGGTGAAGCCCTCCAGATCCTCGGTGTTGACGTAGACGTCGGACTTGAAGCCGAGACGCTCGAATCGTTGGGTGAAGGGCACCTCGTGCAGGCCCACCGACTGCTCGTAGCCGTTGATCTCGGGCATCTCGTCCCAGTAGTCCTGGAAGGCCTTGGAGGTGACCAGGGAGCGGCGGTAGGCGTGGAAGTGGGACTGGAGGTGACGGGGCAGGTAGCCCTCAAGGGCGTAGCCGAAGGGGTCGAAGGCGACCTCGTGGAACCAGGTGATGCCCCAGAAGTCGATGTTCCGGCCGGCCATCTCGGTGAACATCTCCTCGAAGGGATAGACCGGTCCCATGATGGTGGCGTTGAACAGGACGACCTCGTCGAACTCGGCGAGCCTCTTCCAGCCGTAGGAGTCCAGGGCCGTCTTGTAGGCCCAGACGTCCAGTCCCTTGTTCTCCCGCAGGATGATGTTGTCCGTGAAGACGCTCAGCTTGGCATAGCTCTTGGCGGTCAGCTCGCCGTTGACGACGATGACCAGTTCGGAGAGGTTCTTCACCATATCGGCGAGCAGGGTCTCCACATAGGAGTCCACGATGCCCTGGGCATCGAAGAAGAAGAAGATCCCGAGTCGCTTCGGGTCCTCGCCAAGCGTTGCCATGATGTCCCTTCTGGGCAGTGGTTCGGGCCGCTTAACGCGGCAGAAGGAAGAACGGAGGAATGATGCCGTCTCTCAGGGCGCGTCAGCTCGCGCCTGAGGCGAGGATACGGCGGATCTTCGTCGGATCGCCCCACACGCCGGGCGAGTCGTAGGGCCGGTCCGGGAAGGCCCCGTACTCCAGGGTGATGCCCAGGTCGTTGTCCCGGATGTAGGCCTCAACACGCTCGGCCAGGGTCATGGGCTCGCCGGTGCAGGCGTTGATGATGCCGTCGACCTCGCTCTGATCGACGATCGCGGCGATCTGCTCACCCAGGCCGTCCACGGAGATGAAGTCGTAGCGGTTCTTGCCAGTGGTGAAGGGGAAGGTGGTGCGCCCCTCCTCCGCGGCTGTCAGGAGCTTGGAGAAGATGGAGTTGCCGAACTTGTCATCACCGACGATGTAGTAGGCCCGGATCCACTGGGCGACGGCGTCGTGCGCCTGGGCGGACAGGAAGGTGGCCTCGCGCAGGGCGTTCTTGGCGATGCCGTAGAGGGAGGCCGGGTTGCAGGGGGCGGTCTCGTCGATGGCGCCCTCCCAGTAGCCGACCTCGTGCATGGTGCCCATGACGGCGAGCTGGGGCAGTCCGCCGGCGTAGAGGTTCTCGATGAGGTGGAAGTGCTTGGCCAGGTCGTCCAGGTGCGCGTGGGAGGCGTGCTTGAAGCCGTCACGCCAGGCCATGTGCAGGACGACGTCGGGGCGTCCCATCTGGTCGTAGATGTCGGCGTCGCCGGAGAAGAGGTCCAGGGAGAGCTTCTCGGCTCGGTCGTCGACGCCGTCGAGCCGCAGGTCGAGGGCCTTGACAGCCAGGCCCCGCTTCAGCAGCGCGGTGACGACGTGGCGGCCGATGTAACCGCCGGCTCCAGTGACGAGAACTGTCTTTGCCATGGCTCAGAATCCTAACAGGTGGACGTCGTGCGACGAGCTGGGGACGACGTGGACGGGCGGGAGGCTCGTCACGAGTCGGAGCCGGGCCGCAGGGACCACCGGTGACGCAGGTGCCCGCTGAAGGACCTTGCGGCACCCTTGACGCCGTCGGCCACGTCTCTCCCCCCATCGGTGACGTAGCGATAGGCGGGCTTGAGGGCGCCGGCCACCTCCGGGTGACGCACATCGACGTAGGAGCGCACTCGCGGCCCGAGGCCGGCCCTGGGACCGAACCGGGCCTGGAGGAACCTCACCTGCTCGTCGGCGTAGTCCGGCAGGTCCACGGTGACGGCCCGCTGCTTGTACGTCAGGGAGCCGTAGAGCCGCCCGGCCCAGGCGGGGGTGAGAACCTCGCGGGGGTGGAAGCCGCTGGACATGGCCGCGTAGACGGTCAGCCGCTCGAGCACCTCGGCGGCGCGGGCGCGCCGCAGGCGCTCCACCGCCTGCTCGGGGCCGGCGGCGGCCTGCTCGGTCAGGCGCACGAGCTCCTTGGCCCCTTCACTCAGTGTGCGCAGCGCCTCGGGGCGGGCCAGGAACATGGCGCCGACCGGCGTCGCCGGGGCGATCGGGTCCAGGGCCGCCGTCAGACCGAGCCGGCGGGACAGTGCCTCGGCGGCGCCGGCCAGGCCGTCCCACTGGGGACCGCCGTGGGGCTGGCCGATGTGGCAGTCGGAGGGCATGACCACACCGAGGCTGGGGTGGCGTGTGAAGAGGCCGATGAGACCGGTCACGTACCCCGGCGAGGCGAGCAGGCAGTCCAGGACCTGACGGCGGGCGACGTCGTCGGCTCGCCCCGCCGAGCCGGACAGGGGCCCGGCGTTGATCGCGAGAACCAGGTCGACACCGCCGGCCCCGTCGACACCGTCGGCTCCTTCGGCCCCGGCGTCTTGCACGCGCTCGGGATCCCACAGGTCGTCGCACTCGGTGAGGAAGGCGATGGTGCCGCGCGGGTCGAGGTCGCGAACCGTGCGGAAGGCGACGCCGGGCTCCCCGCCCTCCCCGGGCTCGGCGTCATCGGCCTTCGCCCGACGCCCGGTGACGCGCTCCAGGTCGGCGGTATCGAGCGGTGCGGGAGAGGTGACCACCATTCGCCAGTGCGCCGGCAGGTTCGCCAGGCGCTCCGGGAGGCGATCCGCCTCGGCACGCTCGATCCCCTCCCTTCCGGCCGGGACGTGGACGACGACGCAGCCCGAGGGCTCCGGCGCCGGCGACTGCGCCTGAACGGGTTCCGGGGCGGTCTTCGGGCCGACCTCTGGGTTGACATCGGTGATGACCTCGGTGAGTCCGGCGTTGACGATGAGGTCGCGGGCGGCCGCGGTGTGGACGACGTCGGACAGGATGAGGTCCTCGTCGTAGCCCGCCTGCGCGGCGGCGGTCAGCAGGTCCCCGCCGACGACGGCCTGCCGGTCCTGGTGGAGCGGGTCGTGGAAGAAGGCTCGGCGCTTGAGCAGGGGGCAACCGTCGGCCAGCAGCGCGGGGGCCTCCTCGATGGCCGGGTTGTCCGAGCTGTAGCGGTCCACCGGGAAGGCCACCTCGCAGGTGTGGCCGAGGCCGTTGAAGTAGTCGGTGAAGCGCGACTCGTGCCACTGGATGGAGTCGCGGTAGGAGGCGACCCGCGGCATCTGCTCCCAGTACTCCCGGAAGGCGGGGTCCGTCAGGAGCCTGCGGCGCACCGCGATCCAGTGGGACTGGATGTGGCGGGGCAGCTCGCGCCTGGCGAGGAAGGGGTGGGGGCGCATGGTGTCGTGCTCCGTCATGCCCCAGAAGGAGATGTCGCGCCAGTCCTCGGCCCGGGCGAGGACGTCCTCCCAGGGCCGCACGGGGGCGTAGTAGGTGTGGTTGGTCAGGATGATCTCGTCGAAGTCCGCGAGCCGGTCCCAGCCGAGGTGCTCCAGGCCCGCGCGGTAGGCCCCGACGTCGAGCCCCTCGTTGGGGCGCTCAAGAACCTCGTCGCAGGTGTCCTCCAGCCGGGCCCGGTCGGCGTCGCTGATGGGCGAGTTGGAGACCACCAGGATGTGGTCCGCGTGGGGGCGCAGGGAGGCCAGAGCACGGGGGACGTAGTCGCGGACACGGTCGTGAGGATCGAAGTGGAAGTAGATGATTCCGCGATTTCCTCGGGTCACGTGGGTCCTCCCCCGGCAGAGCTGGTCAGAGCAAGCGAATCAGAACAGGCAAGCACCGGTGTCACGAGCAGACGCTGGTGTTGTGGGTCAACGCCGGCGTTACGGGTCAACACCGGGGTAGAGGCCGATCCGTGCAATGGTCGCGGCGTCAGTCTCTCACGCCCGGCACCGCACGCACCGATTCCGGCGAGCAGGAAGCGGGGTCGGACTCCCCATGAGAGAGCCCGACCCCGCCGTGATCGGTGCCTGAGTCGATGTCTGCACCGAGTCTGCACCGAGTCTGCACCGAGTCTGCACCGACCCCGTTAGGCCAGCGCGTCTACCCGAAGTACCGGTCGATCATGGCCGCCAGGTCGTTACCGTAGTTGCGGGCGGTGGCCCAGCCGGTGCGCTGGGGGTTCTCCTGAATGCCCAGGTGCTCGACGTAGACGGCTGATCCCTTGCGCACATAGGTGAAGCGGGGGTCGACCAGCGAGCGGGAGAGCTTTTGGGGGGTGGCCTCCGCGTCGGCGTAGGCCCTCAGGTGCTGGACCTGGGCGCGCAGCCCGGTCTGGACATTCGGGAAGGAGGCGCCCGCGGCTCCCCCACCGGTGGCTCCCAGCCCTCCGAAGTTGAACTGCTGGGCCGAGACGTCGCCTCCGAACTGGAGCCAGGCGGTCTCCTTCATCACCTGGGCGAAGAGGAGCTCGGGGCTGACACCCTCAGCAACCGCCTCGTCGTAGACAGTGGTGAAGAAGCTCTGGGCCGTGGCGGCCCCTCCCTTGGACAGGACATCGGACGGGTAGGCGTGACCCGAGCCGTTATAGGTGGAGACCATCGTGGCAATGACCTGCTGCCGGCTCGCGGTGGGCGATGCCAGGACCGGGTGCAGGCCCTCGTAGCCCTGCCAGGCGCCGCCGGGGGCGAAGGTGGACCAGCGGCCCTCGATCTTCACGCGGCCGGTGGCCATGGCCCCGCCCTTGGAGCCGTCCAGGTAGTACCAGTTGCCGGCATCGGCGACCCAGCCGGTGGCCATGGCGCCGTCGGACTTCAGGTAGTACCAGCTGCCGCCGTCACTGACCCAGCCCGTGGCCATGACCCCACCCTTGGCGGGATCCAGGTAATACCAGCCGCCGCCGTCACTGACCCACCCGGTGGCCATGGCGCCATCGGACTTCAGGTAGTACCAGCTGCCGGCATCACTGACCCAGCCCGTGGCCATGGCCCCACCCTTGGCGGGATCCAGGTAGAACCACCCACCGGGGCCTCGCAACCAGCCGGTGGCCATGGCGCCGTCGGACTTCAGGTAGTACCAGCTGCCGGCGTCGCGAAGCCAGCCCGTGGCCATGGCCCCGCCCTTGGCGGGATCCAGGTAGTACCAGCCGCCGGCGTCGCGAAGCCAGCCCGTGGCCATGGCCCCACCCTTGGCGGGATCCAGGTAGTACCAGCTGCCGGAGTCATTGACCCACCCGGTGACCTTGGCACCACTGGCCCCCAGGTAGTACCAGGAGCCCGACTCGGCCTTCCAGCCGCCGGCACCGTTGATCTGCTGCTGCGCGATGGTGCGGATCGTGCCGAGCTTGGAGTAGCCGACGTTTCCGGGGCAGGTGGTGTAGCCGACGTCACGATGCCCCAGGATGCGGGGCATCGAGATGGTGGATCCGGCCTGGTAGCGCTCGGTGGTCCACACGTGCAGGCCCGCCCAGCCGTTGGCGTCCGTGATGCCGGCTCGCTTGAGGAACCAGCCGGCCATCTTGCCCACGGAGCTCAGCTGTGCGTCCGAGGGGCTGACGCTGCTGTAGTCGCCCATCATGGACAGGCCCATGGTGCCGGTGTTGACGCCTCGGGCGTGCGCACCGACGCTCATCCGGCCGGCGGGTGCCGCCGCCGAGCCGGAGCGCCCCTCGAAGACGGTGCCGTACTTGTCGATGAGGAAGTTGTAGCCGATGTCGCCCCAGTCCAGGGTGACCGCGTGGTAGTAGTAGATGCCCCGCACGATGGAGGCGGACTGCCCGGCGGAGTAGCTGTTGGTCCCCGCGGTGTGGTGGACGACGACGTGGCCGGCGCTCGCGTAGTCGGGGTCCCAGCTCATGTAGGAGGGGTTGGCGCCCCACTCCGCCCGGGTGGTGACCGGCACCGGCAGGCCGTTGGCGGTCGTCGCGACCGGCAGGACGGCCGGCAGGGCGGCCTGCGCAGCGCCCGCGGTCGGCGCCGATGCCTGGAGGGCCGCGGGCGTGATCAACGGCGTCGTCACCGCCGGCGCCGAGTGGGCGGCCGGCTCGGTGGAGCCTCCCGCCGCCCCGGGCTGGAGTGTTGAGGCGGCGTCGGCGTCCTCAATGACCGGGGTCGGCGCGGCCTCGGTGGTCTTGAGGTCACCCGCGTCCAGGACCTCCTCCCCCTGCGGCTGGGAGGGCACGAGGGCCAGCTTCAGGTCTGCGGGCAGCGAGCCTCCGACGACGGAGGCCTGGATCGCGTCGGCCCCGCCGGTGACGAACTCGCCGGTTCCGGAGGTGGCGCGGTCGTCGCGTCCGGAGTCGGCCGCCTCGTTGAGGTACCAGGGGCTCCAGGTTCCGTTCTCGCGGACACGCAGGTAGATGCGTACGCCTTCGGGGAGGTCGGCGCCGCCGGACCAGGTGAAACCTGCGACGAGGAAGCGGTCGACCTCGAGCGGGTCGGTCAGGAGCGTGGCATCCGCCTGCGGGTCGGTGGCGGCGGGCAGGATCGAGGGGAGCGGACCTCCGGTCGCGCCGACGCTCCGGGCGACGGCCTGGCGAACGGTGCCGCCCGCGCCGGGTGCCAGCGCGGGGCGCACCGATGCGCCGCCGCCCGTGCTGCCCGCTCCTTCAGCCGACGGCGTCGATGCCTCGACATCCGTCGAGGAGCCGTCACCGGATCCTGAGTCCGTGGAGGTCTGGACGTCGTCGAGACCCGACTGGGCGACCTCGGTGGCCTGTCCGCTGGAGGTGGTCAGGTCGAGGATCTGGACCGGGGCTGGGCCGTCGGCCTGTCCCGCGGTCCCATCGGCGGGAGCGCTGTTAGAAGCACTGCCGGAAGCACTGCCGGATTCTCCGGTCGAGGCACCGGAGTCACCGGCCCCGGGCGCGGCACCGGCCACGGGGACCAGGCCTGACAGGAGGAGCGGAGTCAGGGCGATCAGCCCCGTGACCCGGTAGGAGAGCAGGCGACTACGACAACCACTGTGAGCACGCCTGAGGCGATTGCCGCAGCGAGGGAGGACGCGGCCGAGAGCGCGAGGGACTTTCATGGGATTCCTTTGGGGTGATGCCGACTGGCGCCGATCGAGCCTCACCACCGCAGCTGCCGACGCCGCTCCCTCGAGATGGACGATATTTAATTCCTGAATAGTTTCCGAGAGATTAATGATAGTTTACTGATAATTTTGGAGAGCTTGACTGCGATCGCCCCTCCCCCGGACCCCTCCACCGCCCTCATCGCCCTGCAGATCGCATCTTTTTCTTGACAGATCAAGGTTTCGCCACGCCACGGCTCCTCCGTTGCAATCTGATTTCGCCACCGCGGACGAAATCAGCCCGCAGGGCGCGAGCGGGCGGACGACGCAGCCCCCGCGGGCTCCCATACGCTCCCGCGAGCTCCCGCACGATCCTGTGGCATGATGGCGTCGGCCATGATGGGCGCCCAGCGCCCGCAGTTCCCACTCATCGGAGCGAGTTCTATGCACGTCCTTATCACCGGAGGCGCCGGCTTCATCGGCGCCAACTTCGTCCACCAGACCCTGGTGCGTTACCCCGACGCCACCGTCACCGTCCTGGACAAGCTCACCTACGCCGGGAACAAGGGCTCGCTGGCGGACCTCGACGACCGCGTCAGCCTCGTCGTCGGGGACATCGCCGACGCCGACGTCGTCGATCCGCTCGTGGCCGACGCCGACGTCGTCGTCCACTTCGCGGCCGAGTCCCACAACGACAACTCGCTGCGCGACCCCTCCCCCTTCATTCAGACCAACCTCGTGGGCACCTTCACCCTCCTGGAGGCGGCGCGGCGTCACAAGACGCGCTTCCACCACATCTCCACCGACGAGGTCTACGGCGACCTGGAGCTGGACGACCCGGCCAAGTTCGAGCCGACGACGCCCTACAACCCCTCCTCCCCCTACTCCTCGTCCAAGGCCGGCTCCGACCTGCTCGTGCGCGCCTGGGTCCGCTCCTTCGGCGTGGAGGCCACGATCTCCAACTGCTCGAACAACTACGGGCCCTACCAGCACATCGAGAAGTTCATCCCCCGCCAGATCACCAACCTCATCGACGGCGTGCGCCCCAAGCTCTACGGCGCCGGCGAGAACGTGCGCGACTGGATTCACGTCCTGGACCACAACGACGCCGTGTGGGACATCATCGAGAAGGGCCGCATTGGCGAGACCTACCTCATCGGCGCCGACGGCGAGAAGAACAACAAGCAGGTCGTCGAGCTGATCCTGGAGCTCATGGGGTACGCGCCCGACGACTACGAGCACGTCGCCGACCGCCCCGGCCACGACATGCGCTACGCCATCGACAACTCCAAGCTGGTCCAGGAGCTCGGCTGGTCCCCGAAGTTCACCGACTTCCGCTCCGGCCTGCAGGCGACCATCGACTGGTACCGGGACAACGAGTCCTGGTGGCGCCCGCTCAAGGCCGAGGTCGAGGCCAAGTACGCCGCCCAGGGGCAGTGACCGCCCGGCGAAGTGACTGCCTGACGACCACCAGAACCGTCGGTTCACCCAACCACTCCCGACAGCCGCCTGGACAATACACAGTGATTGTCCAGGCGGTATTCTGTGTCCTGTGAAAACTCCACATGGCGCAACGGTGCGCACCGGCATGCTCATGCTTCTCCCCATCGCCCTGACAGGACCGGCCGTCGTCGGCCTGCCGGCGCCCATCACGGCCCACGCCTGGGCCGCCGAGTCTCCCGAGGCGCAGGAGACGGCAACGCCCCTTCCCCCTGCAGCCACCGCCGCCGCCCCTGACGCCGAGCCGTCGGCTACTCCGCATGACAAACCCGTTGCTGAGCCGTCTGAGACCGCCTCCCCCGAGGCGCAAGACCGGGCGAACGCTGAGGACGGGGCGGCCGCCCCCGAACGGAGACCCCCTGCTGCTCCGGCCGACGGCATCACGGATCTCACCGGTACGGGCAGCTGGGTCGCCGTCGGTCAGAGGTGGCAGTGGCGGAGCAAGGACGGCAGCCTCGCACGGTCGTGCTGGGCCCGGATCAACGGTGCGGTCTACCGATTCGACGACGACGGGAACATGCTGACCGGCTGGTGGAAGGACGGACAGTCCTGGTACCACCTGGCCGCCTCCGGAGCCCGATCGACCGGCTGGGTCCAGGACACCGGCACCTGGTACTACCTCGACCCCACCACCGGCATCATGGCCACCGGCGAGCTCATCGACGGCAGCGCCACCTACTTCATGCGCAGCAACGGCGCCATGGTCACCGGTTGGCTCCAACAGGCCGACGGCTGGCGCTTCTACCACCCCAGCGGCGTACGCGCCCACGGCTGGGTCCAGGACGCCGGCACCTGGTACTACCTCAACCCCACCACCGGCATCATGGCCACCGGATGGCTGAGTACGGGCGGGCACTGGTTCTACCTGCAGAGCTCGGGCGCCATGGCCACCGGATGGCTCCAGGTGGGCGGCAGCTGGTACTACCTCAACCCCACCAGTGGGGCGATGGCCACGGACTGGCTCAAGGACGGGGCCACCTGGTACTACCTGGACCCGGGCAGCGGGGCCATGGTGACCGGGACGCGCACCATCAACGGCACCTCACAGTCCTTCGCCCCGTCCGGGGCGTGGATCGGCTATCAGGCGCCGTCGGGCTACCTGCAGCCGGTCGCATCGATCACCCCTCTGGGATGGTCGACCAACGCACTCACCTGGGGGATGAACGGCGTCAAGGTTCGTATCGTTCAGCAGCGCCTGGGTCTGTGGCACTCCACCAAGCTCGCCAGCGTTGACGCGTCCTTCGTCTCAGCGGTACGCAACTTCCAGCGCCGAGCGGGTCTGCCCCAGACCGGAGTGGTGGACGAGTCGACCTGGAACGCGCTCAACACGGGTTTCTCCTGGTGGGTGGACCAGCACCAGGAGCCCCCCACATCCTTGAGCGCGACCCGCGGCGAGCGTATCGAGGCCATGATCGGCTACGCCTGGAACCAGATCGGCTCCAGCTACACATGGGGTGGGGCAGGCCCCTACGGTCTGGGTTTTGACTGCTCGGGGCTGGTGCTCCAGTCCCTCTACAGGGCGGGGCTCGACCCGCAGCCGATCAACGTGATCAAGCATGGATGGCCCGATTACCGCACCTCCCAGGAGCTCTACCGGCACCCGCAGATGATGCACGTACCGCTGAGCCAGCGCCAGCGCGGCGACCTCATCTTCTACACCTCCAACGGTGTGGTCACTCACGTGGCCATCTATCTGGGAGGCGACCAGGTGATCCACACCGACTGGATGGGACGGCCGGCCCGGGTCGACCACATCACGGTCTCCTACGGCTGGGGCAACATGACCTCCGACGTCGTGCGCCCCTTCCCGTGATCGGCCCGCAACCGGCCCGGGCCGGGGCGCCTCGGGATGTCAGGCACGGGGTCGTCAGAAGGTGACCGGCCAGTGGGGCATGCAGGTGCTCAGCTCCACGTGGGCGTTGGTGCGCGCCTCCACGGTCTTCTGGTACTCGGGGTTGGGCTCCGGGGTGCGTCCCAGTTTGATGTCCTCCTCGGCCTGCGCCTCATCCTTGAACTCCGGAATCTGCCCGCCGGCGAGCCGGTTGGTCGCGGTGGTGTATGTGGTCAAAGCGGTCACGGCACTGGCCGCAGTGACGTCACTGCCGGCAGCCGACTGCAACCGGGCGTGGTAGTCGGTCTCCAGGACCTGGGTGAACGTGTTCCAGGCGGACTGGACGTCCTCACTGTTCGACCCCTTGGGCAGGCCGGTGTACGCCTGCCCCTCGGGAGTCTGGTCCAGAGCCTCGACGAGGACCGCGTCCATCTGCTCGCACTGGGTGTTGGGGGCCGAGGTGGCCGGCGGACCGACGGGGGCGGTCTGTGCTGGGGTGGAGGCCACCGCCTGGGCCTTCGACGCCGATGATGAGCAGGCCGCCAGCGAGGCGGTCGCAATGAGGGCAAGGGATGTGACAAGGCAGGCACGGACGGCACGACGGGGACCCATGTCACAAGATTAGCCGACTGAACCGTCCTCCCCGGCCGACGGCACCGGTGGGTAGGTGAGATAGGCCAGGCGGGCGGCGTTGGCCCGCGAGCGCCGCAGCCCCGACTGGATGACCCCGAGCATCATCCACAGGAATCCCAGGGTCACCAGACCGATGCTCAGGAAGAGGGTGGGGAAGCGCGGGACGTTGCCGAACTCCAGGAAGTGCCACACGATCGGGACGCCCAGGACGATGGCGAGGAACCAGGTGAGGACCCCCAGGGTGCCGTAGAAGAGGATGGGGCGCTCGTCGCGCACGAGGCGGGCGATGAGGCCCAGGATCTTGAACCCGTCGGAGAAGGTGTTGAGCTTGGACTCCGTGCCGGCGGCGCGCTCCTTGAAGCCGACCGGGACCTCGATCTGGGGCACGCGCAGGGTGGCGGCGTGGACCGTCAGCTCGGTCTCGATCTCGAACTCGCGGCTCATGGCGGGGAAGGACTTGACGAATCGGCGGGAGAAGACGCGGTAGCCGGAGAGCATGTCGGTGACATGGGTGCCGAAGACCCGGGAGGTCAGGCGGTTGAAGGCCTTGTTGCCGGCCTCGTGGCCGGGCCGGTAGGAGCTCTTCTCCTGCACGTCGCGGCGCACGCCGAGGACATGGTCGTAGGGGCCCTGCAGGAGAGTCTCGATCATGCCGGGCAGGGCTGCGGCCTCGTAGGTGTCGTCCCCGTCGATCATGACGTAGATGTCGGCCTCAACGTCGGCGAAGGCCCGGCGGACCACGTTGCCCTTGCCCTTGCGCTCCTCGCGGCGGACGATGGCGCCGGCGGCTGCGGCGACCTCGGCGGTGCGGTCGGTGGAGCAGTTGTCGTAGACGTAGACGTGCATCGTGGGAACGGCCGTCACAAGGTCGGTGACGACCTTTTCGATCGCGCCCTCCTCGTTGTAGCACGGGACGATCGCTGCGATGTCGAGGTTGGAGAGATCCACCTGGTTCCAATCAGGACGGGAGCCGAGCAGGCGCTATTCTAGCGGCACCCGCCTCGGCCGGTGATTCTGCCGGTGGTGCGGGTGCTGATGCGCTTCTCATGCGTCCCCGGACTGGAGATCAACGCCCGTGCCACTGCCTTCGCCGCCCCGGCCCTCCTCCCATCGATCCGACCGTCCCGGCGCCCCGGCGGGATCCTCACAGGGGTCGCTGAGCGGGAGCCCTCGCCGACGTCGGGCGGTGGTGGCTGCTCTCTTCGCGACCGTCTTCGCGGCGGTGGATGCCGCGTCCCAGGTGGTGGGTCGGTTCCAGCCGGAGTCCGGGGTGATCCTCAGGACCGCCTTCAGCCCGGTGCGGCTCCTGGCGGCTCTGGTTCTCAGCGGCGCCGTGTGCTGGGGCTTCCTGGCACTGGTCGACCTCACCGTGCGGCGTCGGGCTCGCGGGTCCCGCAACGACGACGGCGAACCGTCAGGCGACGGGACGCCGGGCGCAGTGCCCCCGGGCACGGGGAGGTCGGCCCGCCGGCACCTGGCGCTGACGGCCTTCCTGGTGCCGCTGGTGTGCTGGTCCCTCCTGTACGCGCACCTGTGGCCGATGGCCTCGATGAACGACACGGCCTGGATCCTGCGCAATCCCACCGGCGCCGGGGCCCAGCACCCCATCACCTACACCCTGACGGTCGGGGGCCTGTTCCGACTGGGGCGCCTGGTCGGGGGCGACGTGGTCGGCGTCGTGCTGCTGTCGGTGGGACAGATGCTGCTGTGGGCGGCCTGCGTGAGCGTCGTCGTCGTCTTCCTGGACCGCAGAGGCGCCTCACGTCGGGTGAGCGGGTTCCTCATCGCCTACTGCGCGCTCATGCCGCTGGTGGCCGACTACTCCTTCGCCGTGGTCAAGGACGCGGCATTCTCCCTGTTCGCCACCCTGCTCATCCCGGTGCTGCTGGTGGTGCGTTCCAGCGCCGGGCGGGTGCTGCTGAGCGGGCGCGGCGCCATGGTGGTCGTGGCGGTGCTGGCCGGTTTCGCACTCATGCGCAACAACGCTCTGCCGGTGGTCCTGGTCATCCTGGCTCTGGTGGCATGGTGGTCACGGGCGCACCTGCGCCGGGCGGTGGCGGCGAGCGCCGTCGCCCTGGTGCTCATCGTCGTTCCACCGGCCACGACGGCGCAGTCCGCGCATGCCGAGGAGGCGCTGGGAATCCCCTTGCAGATGGTCGGCTACACCCAGGTCCACGACCCCGACTGCCTGCCGGACGACAGTCGGAGGGTCTTCGACGCCGTCCTGGAGCCGGCCGTCTGGAAGCAGGTCTACCGGCCCACCAGCGTCGACCCCGTCAAGGACGCCAAGGCCTTCAACACCGCCTACCTCGATGCTAACCGCGGCCGGTTCCTCTCCGCCTGGGGCCGGGCGCTGGTGGCCTGCCCCCGCCCCTTCGTCACCGGTTTCCTGATCCAGACCGCCAACCTGTGGCGCTTCGACGCCGACCCGATCCGCACCGACGGGCAGTCCCGCTTCGTCTCCGCGGTCTCGAACCACCCGGCCGACCGGGAGCGGCTGATCCGCAGCTACGCCAGCGCCGGCGTGGTCAACCACTCGCTCCTGCCCAGGCCTCTGCGCCCGGTGGGCGACGCCGTCGTGCGCGGCATGGAGGCCACGCCGGGCCAGGGGACCTGGATGTGGGTGATGGCGCTGAGCGTCACCGGATTCGTCTACGCCCGCAGGCGCGAGTGGGTGGCGATCTACACCCCCATGATCCTGCTGTGGGCGACGCTCATGATCGCGGCGCCCACCGTCACGCCGTTCCGCTACATGGCGCCCATCATCATGGTGGTGCCGATCGGGCTCGCCGTCCTGCTGGGCACCGACCGGACTGTCTGGGAGCCGGCAGCCACGCACGACACCCCTCACGACTGATACCGCATGTGGTATCATTCTGGGATGCCGAGCGTTGCGAAGATCCTTGCCAAGATGCAGGAGAATCCACGCAGTATCGCATATACCGAGCTGATGAAGGTCTGTGAACACTACTTCGGAGAACCTCGGAAGACCGGTGGCTCTCACGCAGTCTTCAAGACTCCTTGGCCCGGTGACCCTCGCGTCAACATCCAGAATGACCATGGCCAGGCAAAGCCTTACCAGGTCAAACAGGTTCTCACTGCGGTCCAGAAGAAGGAGGCGGAGAAATGAGCACGACGATCGACACTGCTCGGTACAGCTTCCGCGTCACGTGGTCAGCGGAGGATGACGAGTTCGTGGCCACCTGCATTGAGTTCCCCTCGCTGTCTTGGCTTGCTGACACTCCCGAGCTCGCCTTGTCCGGTCTGCGCAGCCTTGTCAGTGAGGTGGTCTCTGACCTACTCGATTCGGACGAGGTCGTGCCGGAGCCGCTATCGACTCGTCACTACTCGGGGAAGTTTCAGCTGCGTCTCGGCGAGGACCTCCATCGACGTCTGGCGATGGAGGCGGCGGAGCAGTCCATCAGCTTGAATCAGTATGTTGTGAGAAAGTTGGCCGCGGCCTCGTGAAGCGCCCACTTCTCATCACAGACAGGAGACTCCCATGATCCGTATCGTCGCCACCTTCCACGTCCGTCCCGACGCCGTCGAGGAGTTCCGCGTGCTCGCGGCCGAGCTCGTCGAGGGCTCACGGGCGGAGGAGGGCAACGTCGCCTACGACCTGTGCGTGGCCCGGGACGATGCGACCTCCTTCGTCGTGCTTGAGACGTGGCGCGATGACGCGGCAGTCGATGCCCACAACGCCTCGGAGCACTTCACGACCCTGGTGCCCCAGCTGGTGGAGCTGTCCGCCGAGCCGCCCTCGGTGGTCCAGTACATCAAGGCCTGAGCACGAGGCGGCCGGTGGCCACCGGCCGCCTCAGTCGCAGGCGGTGATGCGCCACAGGGAGACGCTGCCCTCGGAGTCGACGAGCTCGAGGCCCTCGGTGGGAACCTGCGTCAGGGGCGCGTCCCAGCGCAACGGGGCGGCACCGGTCGCCGAGCCCGAGGCGGTGGCATCCGAGCTGCTGTAGAAGTACCTCGCACCCAGGCGGCCAAGAAGCGTGCAGGTCTGGGAGTCCGTCTGTCCCAGGGCGGGCCAGGCGGAGACCAGCTCGGACTCCGGGGTTCCCGGTGCGGCTTCGGCGCGCGTCGGGTAGACGACGTGGACCCCGCCCAGGGACCACAGGTGGGCGGCGCCTCTCGACGGGGCCCCGATGACGACGGCGTCGTCGGGCAGCACGCTCCGGGAGCGCTGGATGAGTGTGATCGCGTCCCTGGTCAGCAGGGTCCCGTACTGGATGCGCTGCGGATCGTAGACGGAGGCGACGAGGTTGCGCTCCAGGGGTACCCGCGCCGCCACCGGCAGAAGCAGAACCGCCACGAGAACGGCCGCGGCCGTCCGCCCCGGCCGCGCCCCGTGGACCCGCGCCACCCTCCGGCGCAGCTCCTCCCACAGGCGCAGTCCGGGCCTCCCGGCGGCGGCCTGGGCCATGAGGACGAGGGCGGGAAGAATGGCGAGCGGGGCGATCCGGGCCTTCTGCAGGTACCAGGGTGAGCCGAGCTGACGGCCGATCCACTGGGGCCCTCCCACCAGGGCCAGGAGGAGGAGCACCATGAGCCACATGACGAGCCAGGGGCGCTGCTGCCGTGAGCGCGCAGACCAGGCCGCCGCCAGGGTGAGCACACCGATCAGGATCCCGACGGGCATGGTCGCCCCCGGCACCGACCCGTACATCGGCAGGTCGATGAGCGCCTGACCCGGTGTCGCCACGGCACCTGCCACTCCCCCGGCGGGACGCTGGTAGCCCAGGACGGAGGCCAGGGAGCTGCGCATGATCCAGGCCCCGACAACCAGGACCAGCACAGCCACGACCGCTCCGGCCACGACAAGGGCCCGGCCGCCACGGCTGCCGGCGCTGCGGCGCCACAGGGAGGCGACGGCGTCGGCCAGGAAGGGCAGGGTCAGGACCGCCAGGTTGAACAGGCCGGTGCCGTGCGCGGCCACCACGCCGCCGGCCGCGGCCAGGGCGAGCAGCACCAGCGTCAGGTGACGGCGTCGCGACGCCGCCCCCCGGCGCAGCAGGTCGTAGATCACGAGAACGCCGGGAAGACCCAGGACGCTCAGGGCGTAGGGCCACACTGACAGGGACGTCATGAGCAGCAGCGGGAAACCCACCACCCCGGCGCTGAGCACCAGCACCGCGGCCACCGCACAGACCCGTTGCCGCCGGCCGGCGCCGTCGCCGGCCGGCTCGCAGACGGTATCGAGACCGGTGACCCCGGCGAGCAGACCCAGGAGCCCCAACGGCCAGGCGACCGCGGTCAGGGCCAGGACCCCGGCGGTGCTGACGACGGCCGGGCCGCCCGGGGCCAGCGCCAGGACCCCGTGCCAGACCGTGGGGTAGTAGACGGCGCTGCCCGAGTAGAGGGCGGACAGGCCTCCCAGCATCGAGGCATTGCCCCCCTCGCGGATGGCTGCCACCGCGTTGAGGTGGAAGGTGGCGTCGAAGGCCTGCGCGGGATAGCCGGGTCCGGGCAGGGCGGAGAGGATCACCCAGGCCGGTACGACGACGGCCACGGCGAGGCCGCCGACCAGGATCAGCCGCTCGGCCCGACTCCACGGCGTCGTTCGTCGCGCGCGCAGTGATGGGGGGCCTGCGACCAGACGGGCCACAAGCGCCGCGATGAGCGTCAGACCGCCGATGACCGCCCATCCCCAGGGGCGCCAGGGCAGCGCGAGGGCGTGGGCGAGGATCTCCGCCGCTCCGATGAGTGCTGAGCCGACGGCGGGGGCCACCGCCAGCGACGGCAGGCTCCCCAGGCGGCCCGCCCGCCCCACGACCCAGCCGGGCACGAGCAGCAGTCCGGCCACGACGAGGGCGGCGGCCGCAAGGGCCCAGCCGGAGGCTCCGGCCGTTTCCCACGCCGCGGTCGCGCTCATGCCTGCCGCCGGGCTCAGGGCGCCTCCCGGATCACTCGCCTCCGCCGATGGTCAGGCGGGGCACGCCGGTCCACCTGGAGGCGTCGGTGGCGCGGCGCCCGTCCAGGAGGAGGCGCAGCCCGGGCAGGTCGGCGGGGGTGAGCTCGCGGTACTCGGGGTGGTCGGCCTGGACGATGGCGACGTCGACCTGCTCCCCCAGGTGGTAGGGGGTCCAGCCGAAGCCGGCCAGCTCGTCGTCGGTGTACATGGGGTCGTGGACGAGGACCTCGGCGCCGGCCTCGCG
Source organism: Actinomyces sp. ZJ308 (assembly GCF_011752065.1). Taxonomy (GTDB): domain Bacteria; phylum Actinomycetota; class Actinomycetes; order Actinomycetales; family Actinomycetaceae; genus Actinomyces. Next base: position 122,750 of record NZ_JAAIJY010000001.1, on the reverse strand, counting down.
CAGGGCCTCCACGGTGGGGAAGACACCGGAGAAGGCGGTCTCCTTGACCCTGCCGCGGTAGGAGGCGCCCAGCACGACGACGCGCAGGCCCTCGAGCGAGCCGAGCACCTCGGTGGCCCGGCCCACCACGTAGGCGGGCATCGTGGCGTTGAAGGTACGGGCGGTGCGCACCACTGAGGCATCGGGGTCGGTGGACAGGTACAGGCGCGGGTAGACCGGGATGCAGTGCCCGCCCACCGCGATGCCGGGGCGGTGGATGTGGGAGTAGGGCTGGGAGTTGCAGGCCTCGATGACGCGCTCGATGTCGAAGCCGGCCCTGTCGGCGTAGACGGCGAACTGGTTGGCCAGGCCGATGTTGACGTCGCGGTAGGTGGTCTCGGCGAGCTTGGCCATCTCGGCGGCCTCGGCGGTGCCCATGTCCCACACGCCGTTGGGGCGCGGCAGGTCGTCGCGCTCGTCGAAGTCGAGGACGGACTCGTAGAAGGCGATGCCGGCCCGGGTGCCGGCCTCGTCCAGGCCGCCCACGAGCTTGGGGTAGCGGCGCAGGTCGGCGAAGACGCGGCCGGTGAGAACCCGCTCGGGGCTGAAGACGAGGTGGAAGTCGGCGCCCTCCCTCAAGCCGCTGATCTCCTCGATCATGGGCTTGAAGCGGCCCCGCAGGGTGCCCACGGGCAGGGTGGTCTCGTAGGAGATGAGGGTGTTCGGGGTCAGGTGGGCGGCCAGGGAGCGGGTGGCGTCGTCCATCCAGGCGAAGTCCGGCTCCCAGGTGGCATCGTCGACGAACAGCGGTACGACCAGGACGATCGCGTCGGCGTCGGGGATCGCCTCGGCGTAGTCGGTGGTGGCGCGCAGGGCGCCGTTGCCGGTGGCGGGGCTGAGCTCGGCGAGCTTCTCGGCCAGGTGGGCCTCCCCGGGGAAGGGCTCGGTGCCGGCGTTGACGGCCTCGACGACGGCGGGGTTGACGTCGACCCCGATGACCTCGTGGCCCTTGTCTGCGTACTGGACGGCCAGGGGCAGTCCGATCTTGCCCAGGGCGACGACGGCGATGCGCATGCGGGTTGGTCCTTCCGTGGCTTCTGGCGTGGCGGGTCCACCATACTCGTTCGTTCACGTCGCCCGGCCGGCGGCCGGGCGTCCTGCCTCACTCGCCGCGCTACTGCTCCCCGGAGGGCCAGCACAGGTCGATGCGGTAGACGGCCGCGGACCCGCCCCGGTCCACGAGGGTGAACCCGCTGGAGACGTCGACGTCGTAGAGACCCGGGCGCAGCTTCTGGTTGTTCACACCGTTGAAGCGTTGCGGCTCGTCGCTGTAGAAGTGGGTGATGCCATGGCGGCGCACGATCTCACACACCTGCGGATCGAAGTGGAGGTCGCGGAAGTGCGTGCGCAGGTACAGGCCGTCGGTGTCGCTGTCCGCCTGTCCCGCGAACATCCACACCGGGCTGCGCCCGGCCAGGAAGGGCAGCATGGCGGTGCCTGCCACGGGGTCGCCCAGCACGTAGGCGTCCGGGGGGAGCTCAGTGCTCAGACGCGTGATCATGGCCATCTCCTCGGGCGAGGCCACCATGCGGGACTGTCCGTACTTCGGGGAGAAGGCGCCTCTCACGTCCGCCCTGACGGCGGACATGCTGCTGGCGGCCCCCAGGACGAGGACGAGTGCTCCGACGACGACGGGGCTGCTCATGATGAGCCGAGCTGCCGACGCCCATCCCCCCGCGTGCCTGAGCCGTCGCGGCTGGGCGTCCGCGGCGTTCTCGTCGCCGCCCTGAGCACGGGCACCGGCCTGCGGGAACCTCCGACGCCGCCATGCCAGGAACCAGCCGATCAGCGCGTCCAGTCCGAGCGAGACGAGGAGGAGCGCGGGGACCACCGTCATGGCCTTGATCCGGTGGGGGTTGTTGTAGAACACGCCGGTCATGGCCGACAGGACGGGGACCGGGGCCAGCGCCGCCAGGATCAGCAGCATGCAGGCGACCCAGGCCACCACGATGCCCCGGTGGTGCCTGCGCAGGTAGGCCAGCAGCGCACCGAGAACGCTCAGGCAGGCCATGATGATGTAGGCGGCGCGGATCTCCCAGCCGCCTCCGCCGTAGTAGAGCAGGAACGGGATGACCAGCTTGGCGAACAACGGCTCCCAGCTGCGGTCGGGGCGCCTGCCGAAGTGCGCCTGCTGCGGTCCGGGTGCCATGACGAAGACGGCGATGGCCAGAACGACGACGATGGCGGCACTCAGCAGGATGATGCCACGTCGTCGGGCGGCACGGTCCTGCTGACGCAGGCCCCGGATCCCGGCCAGGACGATCCCCATCCAGGCCACGGCGGCCAGGGGCCAACCGATGATGATCGCGGTTGCCGGATGCGTGATGACCGAGCCCATGACCGCGGCGACCGGAGCCGCGAGGACGATGAGCGTGCGGCGTCGGCGCCCCACGGTGATCAACCAGGCGGCACGGCGCCAGGCGGCCACCGCCCAGGCGACGGTGGCCGGGCACGCCGCCAGGGCCAACGCGTACGGCCACACGGCCGTGTCGGTCAGGAGCCGGATGGGGAAGATCGGGGTGAGCGCGCCGGCCCCCAGGACGAGGTACACCGAGCCGCGGATCTCCGGGAGGATGACGCGGGCCAGGTAGGCCATGCCGATGAGCCACACGAGAGGCACCACGAGCAGGAGGGTGTTGGTGGCCGGGACCACCTGGTTCCAGCCGACTGAGGCGAGGGTGACGATCTCGTGCCACACCATCGGGTAGAAGGAGTGGTGACCGTCCATCCCGAACATGCCGGCGTTGCCGTCGAGCATCGAGGCGTTGCCGGTGTGCTCGATGAGCCAGGCCTGGTTGTAGTGGTAGAGGGAGTCGGCGGACTGGATCGGGATGTTGGGCCCGGAGCCGGGCAGGATCGGCAGGATCATGACGATCCAGGTGACCGCGACGGCGGTCCACATCAGCCACTGGGACCCCAGGATGGACCGGGTGTCGGGCATGTCGGGCTCACCCGGGGCACCCATGGCGCTGGAGTACGGGGTGGGCGCCGGCAAGCCGTGCGGCGCCGGTTCGGGAGCGAACCAGGTGCGCACGGTGAGCACCTGTCCCTTGCGTCTGACCCACAGCCAGCGCCCCACGGCGACGACCGTCGCGCACAGGAGCAGGTAGGTGATGATGGTGGGCAGGTGCCACCACACGCCCAGTGCGCGGAAGACGACTCCCCCCAGCCCCATGAGCAGGAAGGTCAGTGCCGGGGCGCAGGCGATACGCGCCAGTCGGAAGCGTGCGCCGCCCGCGACGAGGAGCAGCCAGCCGGGCACGAAGGTCGCGGCGATCAGCGCGACCAGCAGTGGCAGGGCGGACATCCAGGTCACGATCCAGGTCATGCGCCGCGCACCACCGTCCGCAGATGTCTCGCCACGGCCTCACCGGTGGCGCGCAGGGAGCGGTGGTCGCGCACCCAGGCGTGCAGCCGGCGGGCCCGGGAGATGTCATGGTCGGCGACCTGGTCGGCCTCGTCGAGCGCCTGGCTCATGGCCCGGGCGACGTCGTCCTCGGTGTAGCCGGCCACCCACCCCAGCTCGTGGGCGGTGAGGTCCTCGACGACGGGCCCGACCCCGGCGTAGACCACCGGCACCCCGCAGGCCAGGGCGGCCAGCACCTTGGTGGGGTAGGCGAAGTCATAGCCCTGACCCGGACGGATGGACACGAGGCTCGCGGCAGCGCCCCGCTGCCAGCGGGCGGCGTCGGCGGCGTCCATGAGGCCGTGCATGACGACGGCCGGCGCGCCGTCGGGGCCGGGTGCCAGCGTGGAGGCGACCCGGGCGATCTTCTCCCAGTCCGAGCCCTGCCCGATGTAGAGGATCTGCGCGGTGGGATGGGTGCGCCGCACCTGCCCCAGCGCGGCGGCGAAGATGTCCGCTCCCTGCCATTCCGACGCAGTGCCGGCGTAGATGAGATAGGGGCCGGTGATCCCCAGCTCGGCGCGCTCCTCGTCGGAGGGCAGCTCGCCGGTGGGCTCGAAGACGTCGGTGTCAATGCCGTTGGGAACGACCACCACGTTGCGGGCGCCCAGGGCGCGGGCGCGCTCGGCCACCTCCTCGTTGATCGCGATGACGCACCTGGCGCCCCGCATCGCGTAGGACTCGGCGGTGCGCACCACCCGGACCACCGCCTCCGGGGCGCCGGTGGAGGCGGCGGCGTCGGACCACACGTCGGGGGCGTACCAGACGTAGGGCAGACGGCGCAGCGCACAGATGGTTCGCGCCACGACGCCGGTCGTGGGCGGAGGCTCGACCAGGACGACATCCGGCCGGGAGGCCAGCCCCAGGCGCAGGGCCAGGGGCACGTCGAAGGAGAGGTAGGGCAGGTAGCCGCGCAGGTAGCCGCTGGCGTCCCGCAGGGCGGGCCAGCGCGAGACGCGCACGCCCTGCGGGTCATCGACCTGCGGGGCCGGTCTTCCGTCGCGTCCGGGAACGGTCGTGGTCAGGGCCCGCACCGGCACGCCGTGGCGGGCCAGGGCGCGCTCGACGCCGTCGAGCCGGAAGGAGGCGGCGGCGGCCTCGGGCAGGTGGATACGGGTGGCCAGCAGCGCCCCGCCTCGTGGGAACCGGGTCATGGCTTCCTCTCTGTCTCGCCCAGGACCTGGGCCACGGTACGGGCCCGGGCCTGCCAGGTCTGACCGGGCAGGACCGCGCGCATGCGGCGGCGCACGGCCTCGATCTCCTCGGGAGCCTCCCGCAGGCGGCTCAGCAGGCGACTCAGTGCGTCGGCGTCGTAGTCCAGGGCCCAGCCGATCCCCATCTCCTGAACGAGGCGACCGGCCTGGGTCCCGCGCACGGCGATGACGGGCAGCTCGTGGGCCAGGTACTCGTAGAGCTTGTAGGGGACGGCGAAGTCCCAGTAGGGGTTGGGCTCGGTGAACAGGACCCCGAGGTCGGCCCGCCGGTACAGGGGCAGCAGCTCGGCCCCGGAGAGGTGGACGACCTGCGCCCGGCCGGCCGGCAGGAGCGGGGCGTAGTGGTCGCGGCTGGCCTCCCAGGTCTCCCGGCGCACGCACAGGGTGGTGCGCGTACCGGGTGTGGCGGTCACGGCCCGGAGGCAGGCGTCGAGCCGGTAGTTGTCCTGAAGGACGCCGACGAAGAGCAGCTCGAGGTCCCCGCCGCCGCGACCGTCCTCGTCGTGGGCGCCGCGGGGCTCGACGTCGGGCGCCCCGGGCGGCAGGGCGCTCATACGGGCCGGGTCCACGTACGGGACGTGGCGGGCCATGGCCCGGCTGGGCAGGAAGAGGTGGAGGCCCGCCTTGTCGAAGGCCATGAGCTCGCTGCGGTAGGCGGCCTGGAGGCCGGCCTCCAGGAGCGGGTTGATGCCCTCGCGGAAGCGGGGGAAGCGCCAGTAGACGTCTCGGTAGAAGACGCCGACGGGCACGCCGGAGTGCTGGCAGTGACGGAAGAAGGCGGCGTCGAGCACGGGGTGGACCGGGAGATGACGCGGCTCGGTCAGCGCGTTGGGGATGGTCGCGTTCTCGCTGTAGACGAACTCGATCCTGTTGCCCGCAGCGATGGCCGCTCGCACCCGCGCCATCGCCCGCCGTCGCTGTGCGGCGTAACCGGTGACGTCCATGACCCGGTAACCGAGGTCGGCGAAGGCCTGACGCATCGCCACGGGGCGCAGCATGGAGGCGGCCACCCGGTCCGGCTGAAGCGGAAAAGGAGCGTGGAAGACCATGAGCCTGTCTGCGCTCATGACGTCACCTCCGTCTTGTGCATGGACCCTGGCGGCCCGCAGTGGGTAGGACCTCCAACCCACGGGATGCTGAGCGATCATCTCGCGCCCCATGGAAACCAGTGGGCGCTTCTCTATTGTCGGGCAACGCCGGGGGCCGATGGACGACGTCGGGCGTCATCCGCGTCACGTGTCATGACTGTGACACACTGAGCGCCGGCGGGCGGCGCCGACGCACCGCGGCACCGGGCGGCATTCGGCCTCACGGACCGATGAGAGGATTTCAAAGGATTGAGGACAACGGTGAGCGTTATCGAGGTCGAGCTTCGGCTGACGAGTCCGCAGTGGCAGCAGACCGCTTCATCGGGTGACAGTACCGGATCTCTGTGGGTGCGTTGCGACACACCCTGCCCCGATCCGACCGATCCGGAGATCCTCGTCTCCCACCCGGGGCGCCTGACCGCCGTCCGGATCAAGGACGATGAGGTGGTCCTGGCCCAGGACCGGCTGCGCTCCTGGCCCCTGTTCTGGACCCTTGAGGACGGGGCCGACGGCGGCCGGCGACTCGTCATCAGCGACGACGCCACCGCGATGCGCGACGCCCTGAGCAACCCCCGGCTGGATCCACGCGCGCGCCGCGAGCTCCTGGACGCGGGGTTCGTCTCCGGCACCGACACGCTGCTGGTCGGCGTTCACCAGACCGAGCAGGGCGCGATCGTTCGCATCTGCGGCACCACCGGCCGGGCCCGCACGGCCAGTTACGCCCTGGCACGGTTCTCCGAGGAGTCCGACATGGTCGTCGACCCCGAGGAGTTCTCCGACCTGCTCCTGGCGGCGCTCGACGCCGGCATGGGCCGGGTCCTGGATGACCTGGCCGCCCGGCCGGGCTCTCCGCGGCTCGTGCTGCCCCTGTCGGGCGGACTGGACTCGCGGCTGCTGGTGGCGTGGCTGACGCTTCACGGCGCCCTGGACAGGGCGGTGGCCTTCACCTACGGGCGCCCCGGTACGCGGGAGGTCGAGGTCTCACGGAAGGTGGCCGATGCGGTGGGCCTGGAGTGGCACGCCGTCGACTACGTTCCCTCCGATCTGCGCGAGGCCTGGCAGACGCAGGACGCGGCCGACTTCCTGGAGTACGGCTACGCCCTCGGAGCCCTGCCTCACGTGCAGGACTGGTACGCCCTGCGCAGCCTCATGGCCAGCGGCGTGGTGCGTCCGGGCGACGTCGTCCTGCCGGGGCACACGATCGTGGGCAACATGCACGACGAGCACCTGCTGGAGGAGCCCCGCGTCACCCGCGGTCAGGTGGCCAGGGCGATCCTCGTCCACCACCAGGAGCTCCAGGGGGACCAGCGACGCGCCTACGCAGACCCCTACCGGGCCGCGAAGGTCCGGGACTTTCTGGATCTGTGGCCCTTCACCGGCAGCCCGCGCGACGTGCAGAGCATTCTGGAGTCCTACAACGTCCGCGAGCGCCAGACCAAGTACATCAACAACTCCATGCGCGCCTATGAGCACCTGGGGCTGGAGTGGGCACTGCCCATGCTGGACGTGGAGTTCTGGAGCGCCTGGCACCGCGGCGCCGTGGAGCTGACGGCCACGCGGGACTTCTACGCGGTCTTCATCGCGCGCCTGTGGGCCCGGGCGACCGCCCTAGCCGACGGCGCCGGGGCGGGAGCGGTCGAGCGCACCGAGGACGCCAACCTGCCCTACTTCGCCGCCACCGAGGTCAGCGAGGAGACGCGCTCACGGCTCAAGACCGCGCTGTCGCGCCTTCACCTGCTGGGTCTGGCCGAGCGGACCTTCTCAGCGTGGGCGACGCTGCACTCGACCATGTCCTTCGAGGCATTCATCACCGACACCTCCCTGCCGTCGGCGGCCGTCCAGCTCATGGGTGGGCGCAAGCTCCTGGGCTTCTGGACGCGCGCCTTCCTCAACGACACCTGGTGCCGACGGTGCCGGCTGTTCACCGACCTGCCCGTCGCCACTCCCGCCGAGCTGGAGGCGGCCTCGGGAGACTCGGGGACAACGGTCTAGAGACCGGCCGGCTCCCGGACTGGATCCAGTCCGGGAGCCGTTCCGGACCGGTCTCAGAGGCGGGCGGTCAGACCGCTGGCGACCTCCTCGTGGAGTCGGCGGTAGGCACCGCCCACCTGGGCCGAGGAGAACCTGTCCCCGATGGTGGCGGCGATGGACGCCGCGCCGCGGGGGGCGAGGCGCTCGACGGTCTCGACGACGGCGTCGGCCCACTGCCCGCTGCCGGCCCCCAGGGGCAGGACCGTGCCGTTGGCGCCCGTGACGTACTCGGTCTGGCCTCCGGCGTCGGAGACGACGACGGGCCGCCCGCTCGTGATGGCCTCGGCCGCTGAGACGAAGAAGTTGTCCCCACGGGTGGGACCGATGAAGACGTCGGCGCGGGCGAGCTCGGCGCGCACGCCCGCCGAGTCGAGGTTGCCGGTCAGACGGGTGCGTTCGGCCAGGGAGGGGTCGGCGGCCAGGCGCTTCTCGATGTCGGCCCGCAGCGGCCCCTCCCCCACGAAGGTCATCGTGGCCGGGCGGCCTCGCGCCGTCAGCTCGGCGAGGATGTCGAGGCAGGCCATGGGGTCCTTGCGCTCCACGAGCCCGCCCACAGTGACCATGCTGATGCCGTCGGGACTCTCGCCGTCGGGCAGCTCGGCCACCGCGTCCTGGGGCTCGACGATGCAGGGGACGACCGCGGTGGGCAGGCCGCGCCGCAGGGCACGGATCGGGGCGGCCAGGTACTCGCAGACGGCGGTCACCAGGTCGGGGCGGGCCAGACCGTGTCCGACGACGGGGATCGCGGCGCGCAGGGCGGGGCCGAGCGTGTCGGGGTTGGTCAGGCCGGACCAGTGCTCGGTGTGCACCCAGGGAAGGGTGAGGGCCCGGGCGTGGTCCAGGGCGGTGAGCGGGAGAAGGGAGCTCATCGCCATGGAGTGCAGGACGTCGGCGCCCTCGAGTGCCGGACGCAGCCGGCCGGCGGCCCGGGCGACGGACAGGGGGCTGGAGGGCTTCATGGGGATGGACAGGACGCGCATGCCCTCCAGGGTGCGGTGACGGGCACCGTCGTCCTGGTGGGGTGGGACCAGGTGGATGATGCGCACGTCCTGCCCGGCGTCGCGGATCGCCGCGCTGTCGCGCAGGACGAAGGAGCCCGAGCTGGGGGCCCGGTCGGTGGGGAGCCAGGTGGTGACGACGATGACGCGCATGCCTCCCATGCTAGGGCCTATCGCTCGGCAGGAGCGTGGCCGTGTGCGGGCCTGGCTCGGTGCACGCGTTCGAGCTACGTGATGGTCGCTGGAATCCCGTGAGGTCAGGTGGCACGGATCCACCTGGGGTGGACACCCTGGCCACCAACGGCGCCTGCGACCGGTCGTGTCGCGCCGGGCCTGATCGGCGCCACCTCAGGTGGCCGGACGTGAGCACTGGTTGCGCAGCCCATACGGCACACCAGCGCCCCCGCCGCCGATCCGAACTTGGGTGGACGGCCGCTGCGGCCCGTAGGATCGGCCCATGCGCGTTGTCTCCGTCGTCGGGGCCCGGCCCCAGTTCGTCAAGCTCGCCCCGGTGGCCCACGCCATGGCCGCGGCCGGGGTGGAGCACGTCATCGTCCACACCGGGCAGCACTACGACCCGATGCTCTCCGACGTCTTCTTCACCGACCTGGGCATTCCGGCGCCCGACGTGCACCTGGGGGTGGGCTCGGGCGGACACGGGACCCAGACCGGGGCGATGCTCGCCGCGCTCGACGAGACCCTGCCGTCCCTGTCTGCGGACTGGGTCCTGGTCTACGGGGACACGAACTCGACGCTGGCCGCGGCTCTGGCGGCCGTCAAGCTGCATATCCCGGTGGCCCACCTGGAGGCGGGGCTGCGCTCCTTCAACCGGGCCATGCCCGAGGAGATCAACCGAGTCCTGACCGACCACGCTGCCGACCTGCTCCTGACGCCCACCGCGGTGGGGGCCAAGCACCTGGCCGACGAGGGGCTGGCGGGCAGCACCGTCGTCGTCGGCGACGTCATGACCGATGTGCTGCTCCAGGTGCGCGATCGGGTCTCGGGCTCTCCCAGCCCGGTCATGGAGGAGCTCTCCCTGGCCGAGGGCGCGTACTCCCTGGCCACTATTCACCGCGCCGAGAACACCGACGACGCCGAGCGCCTGGGAGCCGTCCTGGACTCCCTGGCCCGGGTGGACCATCCCGTCGTCATCCTGGCCCACCCGCGCCTGGTGGCCAAGTGCGCCGAGCACGGTCTGGCCCTGGAGAACCGGGGGTCTCTCCTGGTTCACCCGCCGCTGGCCTACCCCGACCTCATCGCCTCGGCGCTTCATGCCCGCGGCGTTATCACCGACTCCGGCGGGCTGCAGAAGGAGGCCTTCCTCCTGCGGGTCCCGTGCACCACGGTGCGCCCCCAGACCGAGTGGGTGGAGACCGTGGAGCTGGGCTGGAACCGGCTGGTCGAGCCCGGGGACGAGCTGGTGGAGGCCGCCTCAAGGCCGCGCCCGGCCGAGCCCCGGGAGGCCGACGCCCACCCCTACGGCGACGGTCACGCCGCCGACCGCGTCGTCCAGGAACTCACCGCCCACCTGCCCGCCTGAGGCCGGGCTCCAAGTCCGCCAGCAGGCACACCCTGACCCCAGAGGCTTATTCACGGGGCTTGTCGTGGTGCCCCTCATGCATATAGCACGCCGGCAGCGTCCGGCGTCCACACAGTGGACACCGGACGCTGTGGTCGCGTTACAGCCCGAGTGAGAACCGCAGAATCACGAGGTTTCCAACCGGTCACATCGACAGCGCACTCAGTCATGTCCGCCGTATGGACACCGAGCCGCTCGGTCAAGCTCACACCTCCATGTACATTGAGGACCGCAATTGGTCGCGAGGACGCACTTTCATCGTTGACGACTACTTCCCGACACCATGACGCCCTCACTACCAAGTCGAGACTCCGGCTACCGAGGCAAATTCAATCCCACAGAATCGCGAAGATACTTCCTCAAATAAATCGATTCCACCCTCTTTTCGCTCGACTCATTCAGGACATTACGCTGGATCAGAGATTCCCGTGGAATAACAAGGTTTAAAATAGCCTCATATTTCTGGACATCCAACCCTGAAGTTACTCCAAAATTATTCAGGCGCCGTCTTTTATCAAAGAGATCCACATCAATCTGATTTACCACTTCCTGCCGCACTCCATCACAGATCAACAACCCCTCGAGAGATGAACCAATTTTCGATCCACCCAAAGCAGGCGGCCTTGAGTCCACGAAAACCACACACAGCATCCTTACAGCACTTACGACCATAAATACAATCACCAACAATAAAGCAACTACGACAATCCACCACCGCCTCCACGAGAGGAAGGACAGCAAAATGTGGGGCGAATGCATATAATATATTATCCACAGCGCCAGAAGCATGAACACATGCATTACAGACTCAAGAAACACACTTCCACTCACTCTGCCGTCTGCTATCACGGCCGCCTTCGACTCAACGGCCCGAAGCAACAGCCAGCACGAAAATATAATGCAGAACGCACAAGAAATTAAAACGATGAGACCTTGCCAGTAAAACCCTCTCAAGAAAAAAGTCGCCGCAGCCAACATCCCCGGTAAAGCGCTCACGACATGAATTAAAGGCGACCCTCTCATGAGACCTTTAATACGTTTCAAGTAGTATCGAATTTCATAAACTTTAACACCCAAGTCGTCAAGAGCGCCATCACTCCCATTGACATACCTCCATTCCGCCAAGGCGGCGACATCATCCAAAAGTACCGCATACCCACGAAAACCCCCAGAATCAGTTCGCCGAACAAATACCGGTAACACAGAAACGATAATATACATCATACCAAGAAAAATCAGCAGCACTCTACTATTCCCTGGCCAGCCCTCATGCTTCGACAGCATCGCATAGACACAAACAACAGCGCCGTACAGACCCGCCAAAATTATAGTCAGGACATATGCGCCGTTTTCTCGAACGGATTTATCAAGCACATCCTGCAGCCATGCTCGATGAAAGCGAGGATCTGCAGGAAAATCATCAACCTGCCAACTCATACCCCTCAAGGCAAGCGCAATCGTTGCGATTCCAGCCAAAATCGAAAGAAAACCAGCGAACCCCTGATTATGCGTGTCTCTACCATCCCCCTTTCCAGCCTCGTCGATGACATCAAAAGGTGAAACATGCAACCATAAAACCAGAACCACCCCCACCACAAAAAGACATAAGGCACTGCAAAACGACACACCCACAGCAGTCCTGATAAACCCAGGCCCTGACGGACGCATCCTTTCACGACTTCGACCGGTCGCACTGTCAGCCGAAACCTCAGCCTTTTCCTTATTCTTAGCACTTTTATTGGCAGCCTGGTAGTGACGAGAGCGAGCAACACTATTCTTCGCCCGAGACTTCTTACTCCTACGTCTTCCCATGACGACAGTATATCTTCCGGACATGCCGGACTACCAGGATTCAACCAGCAGAACGACACCGCCGAATCAACAGGCATCACCTGCTGATTCAACTATTGAAATCGCCCTGAATTCAGTCCTCAAGGGCGATGAGGCCGTCGACGAACTCGCGGTACTGGCGCTGGGCGTCGGACATCTGGGCCCAGGTGGAGTGCGCGTCCTGGCTCATGGCCGCATACTCCTCATCGCTGAGGTCCATGACGGACTCGATGGCGTCGGCGATCTGCTCGGCGGTCGTCTCCACCGGAATGAGCCGACCGTTCTCACGGTCGTGGACGATCTCCCCGGTACCCCCGGCGGCCGTGGCCACCACCGGCAGCCCTGCGGCCTGGGCCTCCATGACGGCCACCGGCACGCCCTCGCCGTCGGAGCAGTTGAGGAAGCAGGAGAAGTCCGTGGTGGCGTAGAGCTCACGGACCTCGGCATTGGTCAGGTGCCCGGTGAAGGTGACCGGGGTGGAGGCGATCTGCTCCTCGGCCCGCGCCCGCATGGCGGCCAGGCGCTCGGCGTCGAACTCGCCGACGTGGGTCCAGGTGACCCTCCGGCCGCGCCGCTCCAGCTCGGCGACGGCCTCCACGATGAGGTGGACCCGCTTGTAGGGGGCCATGTGGGAGCAGGAGACGAGCTGGAAGGGATCGGTCCGGCGCCGCTCGTGGCGCGGGGCTGCCGGCACGCCCAGGCGGCGCACCTCGATGTTGCCCGCACTCGGGAAGCGGCGGCGCAGGAAGCCGGCCGCGTACCGTGAGATCGGGTAGACCTTGTCCACCGCCCGCATGACGAAGCGGCGCGAGGGAACGTATCCGCGCGGCGCGTCGTCCTCGTCGACGTCGTAGGCGTGCGCCCGGGAGACGACCTTGACCCGACGTCCCGCCAGCTCGCGGCGCCGCAGCATCCCGCCCAGCGCAGCCCCGGTGAAGAACCAGTAGGAGTAGATGGTCAGGTGTCCGGACCGCTCCAGACCGAGGCCCGGCAGGAGCCGACGCATCCGGCTGTAGGCGCTCAGGGCGATCGCCGCGAAGCGCACATCCATCCCGAAGCGCCCGAAGCTCCTCCACGGCGGCGTCTCCACCATCCGCTCGCGGCCCAGCAGGATCTGCGGGGCGCGCAGGACCGCGTGGAAGCGCCAGTCCGGCAGGCGGGAGGGCGGGAGCAGGGCGCAGCGGGCGTTGGCCGGCAGCTCACGGGTCCGGCGAGCCCCCTCGCTCAGGCGCACCGGGACGACGACGACCTCGTCGTAGGCGGCGCACAGCGTCTCGATCTCCTGCTCGAGGAACTCCTCCCCCACCTCGTAGGGGTAGAAGTCGGTGAGCAGGAGCAGGCTGCGTGGCCCCTGCCGGCCACCCCGACCGGCAGGCGCACCAGTCGGCTCCGTCTCGGACCTGCGGGGCGTGGTGGACGTCATCTCTCGCTCTTCCTTCCGGTTCGGCGGGTCCGGTCGCAAGTGGGCGCTACGACCCGCAACCAGTGTGCCCGAGGTGTCCTCAGCCCGCGTCGTCTTCCACTCCTCCGGAGACGGCCGACGACGCAGCCCCCTCCTGCCCGTCCTCCTGGCTCGTGCGTCCCTCCCGGTTCTCCCGGTTCTTCGCCTCCTGGAAGCTGCCCACGCGCTTGCCGGCGTCGAACTGCTTGGCGGCGTGGTCGGCCAGAGCGGTGTTGGCCACCAGCAGTCCGGCCATCATGGCGCCCAGGACGTAGCAGGTGGCCAGCAGGTCCAGCGGGGACCAGTACAGCCAGGCCAGGGGAAGCGCGGTGTAGAAGACGTTGAACCCCAGCATCCAGTCCTGGTGCTCGGTGACGATGAAGAGATTCGAGATCGGCGAGGTGATGAGCATCATGAACAGCCAGGGGGTCAGCGCGCGGGCGAAGCTCCCGGACTCGGCCCACTGCGAGCCGAACAGCAGCGGGAAGATCCACGGCGAGAGCACGTAGATGAGCGCGAAGGGAACGATCCCGATGAGCACCGCCCGCCTGATGGTGACCCGGACCAGTGGACGCATCTGCCCGGGCTCGATCGTGGAGAGCTTCTGGAAGAAGACCCTGGCCACGGCGCCGTTGATGAGGATGAGCGGGGCGTCGAGAACCCCCCACGCCATCTGGAACTGCCCCAGGGAGGAGACCGAGTAGCCCGAGATGAGCAGGGCGATGCCGTTGGTCCGCAGCGCGTCCCCCAGGGCGTTGGGACCGTTGAGCAGGGGCATGCGCCGGTAGCGGCGGGCCACCCAGCGCAGGGAGGGCGCGCCCTCGGGAAGCCGGCGCCACAGGGCCTTGGCCTGGCGTCCCAGGTTGGCGAAGGCGAAGAGCTGGCCCGCCGTGTGCCCGAGCACCAGCCCGGGCATTCCGCCCAGGCCCGCGACCCCCAGGATGAACTGGCCGCCGGTCAGGCCGATCTGCTGCTCGGCCTGGTTGACCGCGATCGTGCGGTAGTCGCTGTTACGGTTGAACCAGTACTTGAACAGCTCCACGCCGGACATGAGGAAGGTGGTCAGCCCCACCATCGGCATCCACAGGGCCACCTCGTGCCCCCACTGCCGGGTGATGACACCGTTGAGCGGGAAGGACAGGACCGTGGCCAGCAGCGAGACCACCGTCAGGCACACCATGCCCAGACGGGCCACGCTCAGCGCCTCGGACTCCCGCTTGGGCAGCATGATCGCCATGTCGTAGCGCAGCGCGGCGACCGCCACCAGGATCGAGGCCACCGAGATGTAGGTGCCCAGCAGCCCCATGTCGTGGGGGGTGTAGACCCGGGCCAGGACGATCTTCATGAGGAAGGTGACGCCCTGGGCCACCGCCGTGCCCGTCACCAGTGTCAGGACATGGCGCAGGAACGGTGAGGAGTCCATGACCGAGCGGACCCGGGCGAGCGCCCCCGCCACGGGTCCGACCGGTGCGGCCGAGCGGTTCAGAGCTCGACCGTCCGGTTCTCGCTCGCCGAGGTCAGGACCGCCTCGACGACGTCGAGCGTGGCCACGCCCTCGGCCATGGTGACGTGGCGCTGGGCCACGCCGCGCACGGCGTCACGGAAGCTCTCCTGCTCCAGGGCCAGCGGCTCGCGCTTGGGGATCGCGTAGCGGATGACGTCGCCCTCGCTGACGCCCCGGAAGACGGCGACCTGGTCCCAGGTGGAGGCCACGGTGCCGTTGGCGTGGAAAGTGAGGTCGCCGGTGAGGGTGTCGGCCACGAAGGCGCCCTTCTCACCGGTGACGATCGTGATGCGCTCCTTGAAGGGGGTGAGCCAGTTCACCTGGTGGCTGACGACGATGCCGCCCTCCAGCAGGCCGGTGGCCACCATCATGTCCTCGGTCTGGCGGCCGGAGCGGTGGGTGACCTGCGCGGCCACGGAGGTGTAGCGGGCGCCGGCCACCCAGGAGGTCAGGTCGATGTCGTGGGTGGCCAGGTCCTTGACGACGCCGACGTCGCTGATGCGGGCCGGGAAGGGGCCCTGGCGGCGGGTGAGGACCTGGTAGACCTCGCCGAGCTCACCGGCGTCGAGGCGCTCGCGAAGCGCCCGCAGGGCGGGGTTGCAGCGCTCCACGTAGCCGACGGCGCCCACGAGCCCGCGCTCGGCGAAGGCGGCGGCCACGCGACGACCCGCGGCGGCGTCGTGAGCGATGGGCTTCTCCACCATGGTGTGCACGCCCGCCTCGGCCAGGGCCAGGGCGACGTCCTCGTGGTAGACGGTGGGCACGGCCACCATGGCGGCATCGAGCCCGGCGTCGATGAGGGCGTGGACGTCCGGCAGGACCGGCAGCTCACCGGCCACGCCGAAGCGGTCACCGCCGGGGTCGGCCACGGCCACGAGCTCCATGCCCTCGGTGGCGCGGATGACCCGGGCGTGGTGGCGCCCCATGGAGCCCAGGCCGATGAGGCCCACGCGCAGGGGGGTCTCGGCCGTGCCCTTGTCCGGCAGGTAGTGGGCACCGGGCAGGCCTGTGGTCGTGGCCAGGCCGTCGAGGGCGACGTTCTCGCACATGTCAGGCACCCGCCTTGACGGTGGCGGCCACGGCCTGGCCGATGCGCTCCAGGTCGGCCTCGCTCAGCGAGGGGTGGACCGGCAGGGAGAGGCACTCGCGGGCGGCCTTCTCGGTCCCGGGCAGCTCAAGGCCCTCGGCGTAGTGGGCCAGGGAGGCCAGGCGGTGGTTGGGGATGGGGTAGTAGACGCCGCTGCCCACCTGCCACTCCTCGCGCAGGGCCGCCTGGACGGCGTCGCGCTCGGCGGCCGCGGCCCCCTCCAGGCGGATCGTGTACTGGTGGTAGACGTGCGTGTACCCCTCGGGGACGTCGGGGGTGACGACGCCCTCCACGCCCGCCAGCTCGGCGTTGAGGCGGGCGGCGTTGGCCTGGCGGGCGGTGGTCCAGTCGGCCAGCCTGGCGAGCTGGACGCGCCCGACGGCGGCGGCCACGTCCGTCATGCGGTTGTTGAGGCCCACCAGCTCGTTGGCGTACTGCTGCTCCATGCCCTGGTTGCGGATGAGGCGGCAGCGGCGGGCCAGCTCGGCGTCGGCGGTCGTGATCATGCCGCCCTCGAGGCTGGTCATGTTCTTGGTGGGGTAGAAGGAGAAGGAGCCCCAGGCGCCGAAGGTGCCCACCGGCCTGCCGTCGATGGCGGCGCCGTGCGCCTGGGCGCAGTCCTCGAAGACGGCCAGGCCGTGGCGCTCGGCGATGTCGAGGATCTGGGGCATGTTGGCGGGCAGCCCGTAGAGGTGGACCACCTCGATGGCCGCCGTGCGCTCGGTGATGGAGGCCTCGACACTGGCGGGGTCCAGGGTGAAGGTCACCGGGTCGATGTCGGCGAAGACCGGGACGGCACCGCTGATGGCCACCGAGTTGCCGGTGGCGGCGAAGGTGAAGGAGGGGACGATCACCTCCGGGGCGGCCCCGGCGCGCTCTGCCAGCTCGCTGGCCAGGGTGGCCACGTGCTGGGCCGAGGTGCCGGAGTTGACGGCCACGCACTCGACGCCGTCGACGACCTGGGCGGAGAACTCCTCCTCGAAGGCCTTGACCTGGGGCCCCTGGACGACCATGCCGGAGGCGAGGACGGCGTCGACGGCGTCGCGCTCCTCCTGCCCGATGATCGGCTTGGCGGCGGGAATGAACTCGCGTGACATCAGTGGGTGACCTCTCGGATGGTGATGGACTCGGGGCCCGACTCGGCGTCGGCCCCGGTGCCGGATTCTTGGTACAGGGCCCCGGTGACGGGGCAGCGCCAGCGCTGGACGCCGTCAGGACCGGGATCGGTGGGGGTGAGCGGCTCACCGGCGCGCCCGACCCAGCCGATGCGGCGGGCGGGGACCCCGGCGACCAGGGCGTGGGCGGGGACGTCCCTGGTGACGACGGCGCCGGCGGCGACCGTGGCCCAGGCGCCGACGTGGACGGGGGCGACGCACACCGCGCGGGCTCCGATCGAGGCGCCCTCGTCGATGGTGACCCCCACGGGCTCCCAGTCGTCGGCGGACTTGCGCGTGCCGTCGGGGTTGACGGCCCGGGGGAAGTGGTCGTTGGTCAGCGTGACCGCCGGGCCGATGAAGACGCCGTCGGCCAGTCGGGCGGGCTCGTAGACGAGGGCGTAGTTCTGCACCTTGCAGCTGTCCCCCATGACCACGCCCTCACCGATGTAGGCGCCGCGGCCCACGATGCAGTCCCGGCCGAGGACGGCGTGCTCGCGAACCTGGGCGAGGTGCCAGATGCTGGTGCCCTCTCCGAGGGTGGCGTCCTCGGAGACGTCGGCTGACGGGGCGATTCGAGTGGCCACGGCGACTCCTGTGCGGACGGCCCGGGCCGCCCTGACGGTCGAGTAAGGCCGGTCAACCTGCTGGTTGCCGGGGCCGTGCCACTCCGGTCGCCGGGGCGGCGGGCGCTGCACGACCGGCCCCATCCTAGGGGACGCGCCGGTCTCAGACGACGCCGGGACGTGACCCGAACGAGACCTACCCCACCCGGGCCCGGAGGTCCGGGACGTCACACGCCGGACGGAGCCCAGTCATCGCGTGCGAGAATGCATCGGTGACTACCTCCAACGTGACACGGGCCGACGAGTCCGCCCCGGTGCCCCGGGTCACCGACACCTGGCTCGTCATCCCCCTGTACAACGAGGCGACCGTCGTACGCGAGGTCATCTCCCGGGCCCGCGAGATCTTCCCCTACGTCGTCGTCGTCGACGACGGCTCGAAGGACGACTCGGCCCGGGAGGCGGCCGCCGCGGGAGGCATCGTCGTGCGCCACCCGGTCAACCTCGGTCAGGGCGCGGCGCTGCAGACGGGCTTCTCCTACGTCCTGGAGAAGACGAACGCCGACTACGTCGTCACCTTCGACGCCGACGGCCAGCACTCCCCGACCGACGCCGCCGCCATGGTCGCCGCGGCGCGCGAGGAGGGGCTCGCCGTCGTGCTCGGATCGCGGTTCCTGGAGGGTCCCTCCCCGGTGGGCTGGCTCAAGCGGCTCGTGCTGCGCACGGCAGCGGCGGTCAGCTCCCGCACCTCCGGCATGCGGCTGACCGACGCCCACAACGGCCTGCGGGTCATCCGCCGCGACGTCCTGGCGCGCCTCGACCTCAAGCAGAACCGAATGGCCCACGCCAGCGAGATCATCCGCCAGATCGGCGCCACCGGGCTGCCCTGGCGCGAGTTCCCGGTGCACATCGTCTACACGGACTACTCCCGCTCCAAGGGTCAGTCCCTGTGGAACTCGGTCAACATCCTGGTCGACCTGCTCTTCTCCTGAGCACTCTCGCCTGAGCCCGGCACGGAAGGCACAGACTCATGATTCATCAGATCGCCACCCAGGTCGCTCCGACCACCAACCGCCAGTTCTTCATCCAGGCCGCCCTCATCGTGGCAGTGGCGGCCGTGGGCTGGATGATGCTGCGCACCCCCGGGGGCGCCCGTCATCAAGCCGGACGTCGGCTGGCGACCCTGGCCTTCGTGGCCTTCGCCATCTTCACCATCGCCTTCCCCTCGGTGACGACCTCGATCGCGCACCGGGTGGGGGTCGGGCGAGGCGCGGACCTGCTGCTGTACGCCCTGGCCATCGCCTTCCTGGCGCAGATCCTGTCCTCCTTCCGCCGCAACGGCGCACGCGAGCGTCAGATCACGCACCTGGCCCGGCGCATCGCCCTGGATGAGGCCCCCGAGCCGCCCGCCGCGGCCAGGCTCACCCCTGAGCGCGAGGCGCCTCACGAGCGATAAGCCGGTAGCAAGCCCCCACCCCGTCAGCGCCGTGAGGCCCGGACCTCAAGCTCCTCGCGCAGGCGCAGCCCGCCGGAGAGCACCCAGCGCACCGGTGCCTGCCACGGCGCGTCGTAGACACCGGACAGGTAGTGGCGGGCCGAGGCGTGGTGGGCGCGGATCATCCTCTCGGGGCGGGCCTTCCAGCTCGCCCCCTGCTCGTGGATGACGACGGAGTCGTAGACCTGCACATTGAGCCAGCCGGCCCTGCCGACCCGCTCGCCGAGATCCACGTCCTCGAAGAACATGAAGTAGTCGTCGTCGAATCCCCCCAGGCGCCTCCAGGCGGCCGCCGGCAGCAGCAGACAGGCTCCGGAGAGCCAGCCCACCGTCCGCGACCCGCCCGAGCCCGACCGGCCGGCGGTGTGATAGGCGGCGGAGAAGGGGTTGCTCGGCCACACCTTGCCCAGGACCGCATGACCGGCGCCCTTGACCAGCAAGGGCAGAGCGCGCCCGGAGGGGTAGACGGTGCCGTCGGTGTTGAGCAGCAGCGGTCCGAGGCAGCCGGCCGCCGGGTTGGCCAGGCCCGCGTCGATGAGGGCGTCGAGGCTGCCCGGCCGCCAGACGAGGTCGGGGTTGGCCACCACGACCCAGTCCTCCTGAAGGTCGGCGGCCGCCAGGTTGGCACCGGCACCGTAACCGAGATTGGTCCCGTCGCCGACGACGCGGGCGCCGTGGCGCTCGGCCGCGGCGGTGACGACGTCGTGCTCGGTCCCGTTGTCCGCGATGACGACGGTGAGCCGGCGCGCCGTCGCCGTGGCCAGGGATTCCAGGAACCGCTCCAGCTCCCCGCCGGGGTTGAAGGCCACCGTCACCACCCGCACGCTCTGATCGTCGGGAGCCTCGGAGACCGGTGCCCCCTGCGAGGACCGTTCCGACATGCTGTCCGGTTGGCTGTTCTCACCAACCGGTCCGCCGTCGGCCCTTCGCTCAGGAGGGGGGACGACCTGGGGGACGGAGGGCTCGTCTACCGGATCCGGAGGGCCGCCGGGAGCACTTGAGGCAAGGGTTGGCGTGGGTTCCACAACATTGGTCACGGAAAGAGCCTATCGCTGTGACCGACGTGAGAGGCCTCACCCCTCTCAGGGCGAATCTCATGCGACAGGTGTAGGAAGGCCCATATAGATCTCCCCAGTGATTCCCTATCATCGCTCCTGTGCCTCAGTTCAGTAAGCCGCGCGCGCGGCACTCCTCCAAAGAACTCGGACGCCGCCTGGCCCGCCGAGCGGGGTTCAGCGTCCTGGCGGTGACGCTGTTCGTCGTCTCGGCCGCGGGCTTCGCATGGCACAACATCCAGTCGAGGATCGCGTGGTTCAACGTCGACAGCATCCTCTCCGAGGAGGACCGGCCCGGCACCAAGCCGCCGGACAGCTACGACGGCCGGGCCGTCAACCTGCTGGTCCTGGGCACCGACTCCCGTTCCGGGGACAACAACGTGGACGGTTCCGAGGGCAGTGACGAGGTCTCCGTGGCCCGCTCCGACACGGCGCTGGTCATGCACATCTCCGCCGATCGCAAGCGTGTTGACGCCGTCTCCATCCCCCGCGACACGCTGGTGGACATCCCCGAGTGCACGAGCCTCGATGGTGAGACCACCGGTGCCGAGGAGGACGGCCAGTTCAACTCCGCCTTCGCTAACGGGGCCGGCACCGGCAACGACAAGAAGGCCGTGGCCTCAGGAGCGACCTGCACCCTCAAGACCGTGGAGAAGATGACGGGCATCCGCATTGACGACTTCGTCGTCGTCGACTTCAACGGGCTGTCCAAGGTGGTCGACTCCCTCGGAGGAGTGCACGTGCAGGTGGACGAGGCCATCGACGACTCCGAGTACACCGGTCTGCAGCTCGACGAGGGCTGCCAGAAACTGGACGGTCAGACCGCCCTGCAGTACGCCCGTGTCCGCCACGGCGTCGGCGACGGCTCGGACATCTCCCGCATCTCCCGTCAGCAGAAGCTCATGAACGCCATGGCCTCCAAGGCGCTGTCCTCCAACGTGCTCACCCAGTCCGGCTTCCTGACCAGCACCCTGGAGACGCTCACCACCTCGGAGCACATCGGCCAGATCGGCAACCTGTCGGGTCTGGCCTACTCCGTCCAGGGCGTCGGCATGGACAAGATCAACTTCATCACCATGCCCAACGAGTCGGCGGCCGACGAGAACCGCGTCATCCCCACCGAGAACGCCAAGACGGTATGGAAGGCGCTCAAGGATGACAAGCCCGTCCCCGCCGACGCCACGGCGCCGGCCACGACGGAGACGGGCACCGCCACGGACGACTCCGCCGCCTCGGAGGAGACCCCCGAGGGGGCCGAGGACACCGAGGCAACGACGCAGTCGCCCCAGACACAGGCGCCTCAGACGGGCTCCTCCTCCCAGCAGCCCGCCGCGAAACCGAATGCTCAGACCTGCCCCGCCTGAGGCAGAATCGTAGGCGTGACCCCGACAGACGACTCGCTCCCGCCCTCGATCACCCCCGGCTCCGGCGGGGGCAGGCCCCAGCGACGGCAGCGTCCCATCGACGCCGTCAACCAGCGCAGCCGCGAGCGCGGGGAGGCACCCCGGGGTGAGGCCGGCGCCGCTTCCGACCCCGCCGGCGGCTCCCCACGACGCCCGACCTCGTCGGCCCCCGCCTCTCAGCCCCAGCGGCACTCGGTCCTGGGGCGTCGGAACGGTGAATCGGCCTCCTCTCAGCAGGCACCGCAGAAGGAGTCACAGGAGGCCCAGCAGCCCCCCTCGGTTCAGCCACGCCGAGCCGGGGCACCATCTCAACGTGGTAGTCACGCCCGGGCCGGGTCCAGTGCGGTGCCTCTGGAGCAGGGGGCCGACGGCCGCAGTGCCGCCGCCGGGCCCGAGCGCACTCAGGCGATGCCCGCCCGGCGCGGCACCTACCCTGTGGGCGCTCAGGCCCTTCAGTCCCCGCAGGACCCGGTTCCGGGGCGGCCCGCGCTGGAGCCCGAGCCGCCCCGGAGTCCCAAGCGTCGCCGGCCGAGCTGGCGCCGGATCCTGCGCTGGACGATCGTTGTCATCGTCGTCGTCCTGGCGCTCATCGCGGCCCGGGTCGCCTGGCTGTGGAACGACGTCTCCTCCCAGCTCCACCGAGTCGATGCCCTGTCCGGAGCCGCGGACACACCGGGCGAGACCTGGCTCATCGTCGGGTCGGATGCGCGCGGCGGTGTCATTCAGGACGACACCGAGGGCGCCCGCGCCGACTCCGTCATGCTGCTGCACCGAGCGGAGAACGGGCAGACGAGCCTGACCTCCCTGCCGCGCGACACCTTCGTGGACATCCCCGAGTACGGGGAGAACAAGATCAACGCGGCCTACTCCTTCGGCGGTCCCAAGCTGCTGGTTCAGACCGCGGAGCAGCTCTCCGGGCTGACGGTGGACCACTATGTGGAGGTCGGCATGACCGGCGTCTCGGAGATGGTCGACGCCGTCGGCGGGGTTGAGCTGTGCTGGTCGTCCGATGTCGCCGACGAGGACTCGGGGATGGTCTGGGACACCTCCCAGGGCGAGTGCCAGACCGTGGACGGGACGAAGGCGCTGGCCTACTCCCGGATGCGCAAGTCGGACCCGACCGGTGACGTCGGGCGCGGCCTGCGACAGCGGGCCGTCATCTCCGCAGTGGTGTCCAAGGCCGCCTCGCCGTACACCGCCGTCTCCTTCTCCCGGCAGGACGCGCTGGTCGACGCCGGCACCAACGCGCTGACCGTGGACGAGAGCGCCGGCACCATGAGCATCGCCAGGATGGTGCTGGCCTTCCGCTCGGCCTCGGGCGGCGGTCTGACCGGCGCCCCGCCCATCGAGGACACCGCCTACGTATCCGACGACGCCGATATCGGTGAGGCGGTGCTGCTTGAGGACACGACCGCGCCGAGCTTCTTCTCCAAGCTGCGCGACGGGAAGCTGACGGCGGCCGACTTCAACCAGGCCTGACGAGCCGGGCACGCGGCGCACGCGGGCGGGCCGGCACCTCACGATCGAGATGCCGGCCCGCCGGCGTGGATCTCCGGTCCGGGCGGGTGAGCCCGCTCAGCCGAAGTGGGGCCGGTTGGGGTCAGCCTGCCAGGAGGTGTAGGAGGAGGAGACGATGTCATCCAGATCGTGCTCGGCCTTCCAGCCCAGGACCTCGCCGATACGGGTGGCGTTGCCGATGAGCTGGGGCGGGTCACCGGCGCGGCGGGCCAGCTCCTCGGGCTCCAGGTCCAGGCCGGTGGCGGCGATCACCTTGGAGACCACGTCCCGCACCGAGGAGCCCTGGCCGGTGCCGACGTTGAAGACGTGCTCGGCCATCTCCTGGCCGCCGGCCAGGTAGTCCAGGGCGGCGATATGGGCGACGGCGAGGTCCTTGACGTGAATGTAGTCGCGCACGCAGGTGCCGTCGGGGGTCGGGTAGTCGGTGCCGAAGATCTTGGGGGTCTCCCCCTTCGAGAGGCGGTCGAGGACCATGGGAATGAGGTTGAGGGTGGCCATGTCGCCGAGATCGTCCCAGCCGGCGCCGGCGACGTTGAAGTAGCGCAGGCCGGCCCAGCGCAGCCCCCAGGCCTTCTCGGCGTCGGTCATCATCCACTCGCCGATGAGCTTGGTCTCGCCGTAGGGGTTGATGGGGTGGCAGTCGATGTCCTCGGGCACGACCTCCACCGGGGGCATGCCGTAGACGGCCGCCGAGGAGGAGAAGATCATCTGGTTGACGCCGGCTCTCTCCATGGCCAGCAGCATGTTCGCCAGGCCGCCCACGTTCTGCTGGTAGTACCAGGCCGGGCGCTCGACGGACTCGCCCACCTGCTTGCGGGCGGCGAAGTGGATGACGGCGGTGACGCCGCGCGAGCTCATGACCTCGGCGAGGGCCTCGAGGGCCCGGCCGTCGGCGACGTCGAGCTCGACCAGGGCGGCACCCCTGACCCGCTCCGGCGTCCCGTAGGAGAGGTCGTCGACGACGACGACCTCCTCCCCGCGCTCGAGGAGAAGTCGGACCACGTGCGCGCCGATGTAGCCGGCGCCTCCAGCAACGAGAATACTCATGCCGCCAGTCTACACACGATCACCCAGAACCGAACAGAAACGAACTTTGAGATCAACGCGTCCGCGAGCTCCTCGCACGGCCCCCGCACTCCTGTAAACCCGTGCACACTGGAACCACAGGAGGCCCGCGTCACGTCGCCGGGGTGTCCACAGGAATGACATTGGACCCCCAGCCCACAGAATCGATCCGGCGGATCGGCGCGATTCCAACGATCTTCCCGCCCCTCGCGCGCCGGGATCCTTCCAATGTCATTTCTGTGGACACCGAAGGACTGACGCGCTCACCGCAGACCGAGGAATACGGCAACCATGCAGCCGGACACTCCTTCGCGCGGTCGGTTGATCATCAACTCTGCAGGCGCTCGCGCAGAGCGGCGCCCTTGGCATGGGCCACCTCACCCAGGTCCTTCTGGAAGTCGCGCATCGCGGCGGCCAGGCGGGAGGCCTCCTCCCCCTGGCCGGAGGCGAGGATCCGCACCGCCAGCAGCCCGGCGTTGCGCGCCCCGCCGATGGAGACGGTGGCCACCGGCACCCCGGCCGGCATCTGCACGATGGAAAGCAGGGAGTCCATCCCGTCGAGGTACTTCAGCGGCACCGGGACCCCGATGACGGGCAGCTCGGTGACGGCCGCCAGCATCCCGGGCAGGTGCGCCGCTCCCCCGGCGCCGGCGATGATGACCCGTAGCCCCCGCCCAGCGGCGGCGCGCCCGTAGTCGATCATCTCGGTGGGCATGCGGTGGGCGGAGACGACGTCGGCCTCATAGGCCACGCCGAACTCGTCGAGCACCTCGGCGGCGGCGCCCATGACCGGCCAGTCCGAGTCCGAGCCCATGACGATGCCGACCGCCGGCCGGGTCGTACCTGCCTTCATTGCGCTGCCCTCGCTCATGATTCTCTCCTGTCTCCCGATGCTGTGTGCTGGTGCGTCCGACTCAGGCGTCCCCGCGCAGGATGGCGACGACGCCGCGCGCCTGCTCGACGACGTCGGCGACCTCCTGATCGGGACCGACCGTCATGGTGACGTGCCCGAGCTTGCGCCCGGGTCGCCACTGCTTGCCGTAGAGGTGGATCCGCGCGTCCGGCTGGGCGGCCATGGCCCGGGCCAGGGCGTCGGCGCCGGGCTCGTGCCGGCCACCGATGAGGTTGACCATGACGGTGGTGGGCGCCGTCGCATCGGTGGCGCCCAGCGGCAGGTCGAGCACCGCCCGCAGGTGCTGGGCGAACTGGCTGGTGACGGCGCCGTCCTGGGTCCAGTGGCCGGAGTTGTGCGGGCGCATCGCCAGCTCGTTGACGTACAGCCGCGTGGGCTCCCCGAAGGTCTCGACGGCGAAGAGCTCGACGGCGAGCACCCCGGTCACCCCGGCGCGCTCCGCCACCGCCCGGCCGATGAGCTCGGCCTCCTCGACGGCGACCGAGTCGAGCCCCGGCGCCGGAGCCAGGACCTCGGCGCACATGCCGTCCTCCTGGACCGTCTGGGCCACCGGCCACACCGCGACCCGCCCACTGGGGCTGCGCGCCAGCAGAACGGCCAGCTCCCGGGTGAACGGGACGGCCTGCTCCACCAGGAGGCTGGTCACCGCGGCCCCGCCGAGACTGCCTCCCCCGCCGGCCCCCTGACCGTCAGTCCGACCGGCGCGTGCCCGGGCCACCGAGGCGATCCACGCGGCCGCCTCCCCCTCGTGCAGGGACTCGGCGCTGCGCACGAGCAGGACACCGTGGCCGTCGTAGCCGCCGCGCGGTGTCTTGAGCACCACGGGCCAGCCGTGCTCGCCGGCGAAGGCCTCCACGGCGTCGGCCATCTGCTCGACGGTCTCCTGCTGCGGCCCGCCGACCTCGACCCAGGCGGGCTGAGGAAGCCCGGCCTCGCTCATGGCCCGGCGCATGGCCAGCTTGTCTCGGGCCAGCTCGAGGGCCTGAGGCGTGGGCTGGACGCTGACGCCCTCGCTCTGAAGACGCTCCAGAAGGGCGGCGTCCTGATGCTCGTGCTCGAAGGTGACAACCGCGGCCGGCCCGCCACCGGGCGTCTCGGTACCGTCACCGGTGACGACGGCGCGCACGGCCGCCTCATCGTCGGCAGCCCCGACGGGGGCGTCAGGGGTCACCTGACCGGTGGAGCCGTCAGCGGCCTCCACCAGGGCCCTCAGGTGGATGCCCAGGGCGCTGGCCTCCTCCTGCATCATGCGGGCCAGCTGGCCGCCTCCGATCACGGCAACAATGGGTGCGCTCACGTCTCCAAGGCTACCCGCCCGCCGCCCGCCCTCATCGCAGGCGGGGCGCGAGACCGTAGGCTGGAGGCCGTGACTCCACCCGCCTCAGACTCCTCGGCTCCCCAGCAGGCCCCCCTCCCGAGCACCGCTCCACAACCGTTCTCGCCGTCATCGCCGTCATCGCCGTCGTCGCACAGCGCGTTCTCGGCGTTCTCGCGCCTGCCCCGCCCTGTCCAGGTCCTGGCGGTCTGGGCCGCGGCGAGCACCCTGACCTTCCTCATCCTGCGGCTGGGCGCCCAGGACACACCGGCCACCCCGTGGGGCGGTGCCGCGCCGTCCTGGCAGGAGCACATGAGCTTCTGGGACGCCGGCTGGTACAACCGGATCGTCGAGGAGGGATACCCCGACCGGTTGCCGGTCGGCGCCGACGGGCGGGTCGTACAGAACGCCTGGGCCTTCATGCCGCTGCTGAGCGGTCTGGCCTCGCTGCTGGCCTGGACAGGCTGGTCCTTCTACGTGCGCGCGGCAATCGTGTCGATCCTGGCCTCGGCGGGCGCGGCCCTTGTCATGGACCGCTGGCTCTCGCCGCTGGCGGGGCGTCGCAGCTCCCTGTGGGCGGTGGCCCTGGTCTGGTCCTCACCGTGCGCGGCGGTCCTCCAGGTCCCCTACGCCGAGTCCCTGGGGCTGGTACTGGTGGGGCTGACGCTGTGGCTGGCGAGTCGCGGGCGGGCGCTCACGGCGATCCCCCTGGCGCTGGCGGCCTGCTTCGCCCGCCCCGTCGGCGTGCCCCTGGGCGCTGCGCTGGGCCTGTGGTGGGCCTGGGAGGTGGCCTGCGCCCGAGGATGGCTCCCGACCGCCTGGTTCTCCCGCCTCCTGCCGGGGCGCGATCCTCTCAGTGCGAGCGGGCGCTGGCGGCTGCTGACGCTGGCGCTGGTCACCTGCGCGGCGGCCCTGACCTGGCCGGCGATCGCCTGGCTGACCACGGGCAGGCAGGACGCCTACACGGCCACTGAGACCTCCTGGCGCGGCGCCGACCTGGCTCCCTTCGCCCCGTGGCTGACCCGACTGGGCGACTGGGTTGGCCCGCACCTGGGGCCGGTCCTGCTCGCCGTCGTGCTGGTCGCCGTGGGCCTGGTGCTGAGCGCCCCGAGCCTGCGCGCCCTGGGGCCGGCGGCCTGGTTCTGGTGCCTGGGATACCTGCTCTACCTGCTGGCCTTCTTCGACCCGACGACGTCGGTGCTGCGCCTGCTGCTGCCCCTGGCTCCGGCGGGCTGGGCGCTGGCCGCCACAGCGGGCACCACCCGTCGGCGGCTGGCGCTCCTGGCCGCCTGCGTCGTCGGCCAGCTGGTGTGGGTCTCCTGGGTCTGGGACTTCGGCAGCATCAGCATTCAGTGGGTGCCGTGACCGGTCTCGGCTTGCATGACCTGACAGAGACCGGCATAGGATGCCGATCATGACGCGTTCCTCCAGCAGCTCCTTGACGCAGCGGCTCATCGCCATCATCAAGGAGTTCATGCAGTTCGGCATGGTGGGCGCTCTTGCCTACGTGATCGACGTCGGCCTGTTCAACCTGTTCCAGCACGGTCCCGTAGGGTTCCTCTCCGGCCACCCGAACTCCGCCCAGCTCCTGGCCTCCTCGATCGCGACCGTCTTCTCCTGGCTGGCGAACCGCTACTGGACCTACCGGGGCCGTACCCAGAAGAACGTCGCCCGCGAGGCCACCCTGTTCGTCCTGGCCAACCTGGGTGGAATCGCCATCACCCAGTTCTGCCTGCTCTTCACCCACCACGTGCTGGGGCTGACCTCGCCCTTGGCGGACAACATCGCGGCCTACGTCGTCGGCTTCGGGTTGGGAACCGCCTTCCGCTTCGTCTTCTACCACTACATCGTCTTCACCGGCCACAAGGACCGCGGCGCCGACGACGAAGGCCCCCACGTCGCCGATGACACCGACGGCTCCGGCGCCCGCAGTGACATCCCTGAGCGGGTCGATGACGACGTCGACCCCCAGGTCCCGGCCGCGGTTCGCCCCTGAGCCGAACCTGGGCCGGACCGACGCGGACCGGAGCGCTCTGACATACCGACCGAGGGTGCCCGATTCCACAGCCCGGAGGGGACCACTCTCACGGCACGGCCACGCGGACACCGCTTAGCCTTGCACGGTGACTGCCCTGACCGCCTTGGCCCCGGCACTGAATCTGCCCGCCGCCCTCCCCGCCGCCCACGCCCCGATGCTCGGCCCTAAGTGGCTCGACGCCGCCAACCTCATTACAACGATCGTCGAGTGGTTCGGCCCCTGGGCCATCGTCGGCGTCATGCTCGTCATCTTCGCCGAGACCGGCCTGCTCGTCGGTTTCTTCCTGCCCGGCGACTCCCTGCTCTTCACTCTGGGGATGTTCGTAGGGACCGGTGCCGTCGGCGTGCACATCTGGGTGGCGGCGCCCCTGGTGTGGCTGGCCGCCATTGCCGGCAACCAGACCGGCTACCTCATTGGCCGCAAGGCCGGCCCCGCAATCTTCAACAAGCCCGACTCGCGCCTGTTCAAGCAGGAGTACGTGGACCGCACCTCCGACTTCTTCGAGCGCCATGGAGGCAAGGCCGTCACTCTGGCCCAGTTCGTGCCGATCGTGCGCACCTTCACCCCGGTCATCGCCGGCGTGGGGAAGATGCACTACCGCCACTTCATCACCTTCAACGTCCTGGGCGCCACCTTCTGGGCCTTCGGGATCACCTGGTTGGGCTACTTCCTGGGCTCCTTCGACTGGATCCGGGAGAACATCGACGCGATGATCCTGCTCATCGTCTTCGTCTCGGTGGCGCCGATGCTCATCTCCGCCGTCTCGAAGCTCATCAAGTCCCGCCGTCAGAAGTCCTGACCGCGCCTCCCCATCCGCTCCTCTCCCTCGGACGCACCATAGAGCTCGCGGACTGATCCCACACCATCAGTTCTCAAGCCCTAAGGTGCGTCCGCGCGTTGTTCTCGTGGCGCTCAGATGCGACGCCGCCGGCCCACGGAGACGAGGGCGCCTTGTGGCAGGACGTTGTTGGGGTCCAGGGACTTGGGGACCGCGTTGAGCAGGATGGAGAAGACGGCCGGCTTGCGCTGGGACAGCTCGATGCGGCCGCCGTCGGCCTCGACGAGGTCCTTGGCCAGCGCCAGCCCGACACCGGTGGAGCCGTAGCCGGAGACGTGCCGCTCGAAGACGTGCGGGGCGATGTCCTCATCCACCCCTTCGCCCTCGTCGGCGATATCGATGAAGACCGCGTGTCCGCCGTTGGCGCTGCGCACACTCACCGAGGTCGTCCCGTCCCCGTAGCGCAGTGAGTTCTCGACGACGGTGGCCAGCACCTGGGCCAGCGAGCCGGGCGTGGCCAGGACCGGGTGCCTGATCTCGTCGCGGAAGGTGATGGTGCGCCCGGCCTGCTCGAAGGCGGGCTCCCACTCCTCTCGCTGCTGGGCGAAGATGTCCTTGAGGTGGAGCGCCTCGGTGGTTCCGCCACCGGTCCGGCGTGAGACCTTGAGCAGATCCTCGACGACGCCGGTGAGGCGCTCGACCTGCTCCAGGCAGGCGTGGGCCTCGGCGCGCACCTCCTCCTCACCGGCGAGCAGCTCGATCTCCTCCAGGCGCAGGGACAGGCTGGTCAGCGGCGTGCGCAGCTGGTGCGAGGCGTCGGAGGCGAACTGGCGCTCGGCGGCGATGCGCCCGGCCACCCGCTCCGCCGAGCGCACGAGCTCGGCCTGGACCAGGTCGATCTCCTCGATCCCCGAGGATCGCAGCCGCGGGCGCACCTGGCCGCTGCCGAGCTGCTCGGCCTCGGCCGCCAGGTAGATGAGGGGCGCGGAGATGCGCCTGGCCGCCCGGGAGGCGACGACGGAGGCCGCCGTGAGCGCAGTGACGGTCAGGACCAGGACCGTGAGGATGACCGTGCCGATGATGGTGACCCGGTTCCCGCCTCCGGCGGTGCGCAGCGCGCTGGCGATCCAGGCGCCGCCCAGCGGCAGCCCCAGCAGGAGGATGGCCACGGACACCGCTGCCATGGTCATCGTCATGGCGTAGCGACGCATGGCCGTCCTCCTTCAGACGCGATCAGTTCTCCGGGGCGGCTCCAGGGCCCGGCGGCGCCCAGGGGCCGTCCCGGTCAGCGGGCTCAGCCGATGGCCAGCCGGTAGCCGTCCTCCTGGGCCAGCAGGAGCGTGGGCCGCTCCTCATCATCGCCAAGCTTGCGGCGCAGCCAGGTGGCGTGCATCTGAAGGGTCTGGGGGCTGCCGGTGGGGTCCTCGCCCCAGACCTCCTTGAGGATGTCCTCACCGGAGGCGACCTCGCCGCCGGCGCGTACGAGGACGCGCAGCAGCTCGAACTCACGGGTCGTCAGCTGCAGCTCGCGCGAGCCGACGAAGGCCCGGTGGGCCGCGACGTCGACCCGGATCTCTCCGGCGCTCAGCTCGTCCTCGGTGGCCTCCCCCGAGGCGCGGCGGACCTGCGCCCGCACCCGGGCCAGCAGCTCGGCCAGGCGGAACGGCTTGGTGACGTAGTCGTCGGCCCCGGCGTCCAGGCCGACGACGAGGTCGGAGTCCTCGCTGCGAGCGGTGAGCATGAGGATCGGGATCGTCAGCCCCTGGGCACGCACCTGACGGGCCACGTCCAGACCATCGATGTCTGGCAGTCCCAGGTCCAGGACGATGATGTCAGCGGCCGAGATCTCCTCAAGGGCGCCCTTTCCGGTGCCGTGAGTAAGGACCGCGTAGCCCTCACGCCCGAAGGCGCGGGCGAGGGGCTCGGAGATAGCGGGGTCGTCTTCGACGAGCAGAACAGTTGTCACATCCGCGATGTTAGGCGACGACGCAACAACCCGCCATCGTCCCAGGGGCGGAGAAGATACCGAGCCGTGACCAGTACCGCGGGACTGGGCCCGCCGCACCCCCGCGAGCGGAATATGTTTGCCAGGAGATACGGCGGCAAACCGCAATCCCGGCGCGACGTCCCAGGAGCTTCGAGACCAAATAATAACGAGATGATAACGGCAGTCCTGCTCCGTCCCATCGCCTCAGGGACGGGTCGGAGAGGTCCTCTCCAACGACCAGGGCACGATCTGCCCCAGCCCCTTGGCCACGACCTCATGGCACTGCCCCACGCGGTACCTGCCTGCCTGGGGCGAGTGGAGGATGGCCATGGCGGTGGACTCATCCAGACGGATCCCACCGGGCTCGGCCGCGTCCACGAGCCGTGAGGCCAGGTTGACGGTGGGGCCGAAGACGTCCCCGGAGCGGGAGATGACCCGCCCCTCGACGAGACTGGCTCTCACCCGGATGGCGTCCGGCCCCTTCTGGAGCTCGTCGACCAGGGCGGTGACGACGTCGGCGGCGACGAGCAGGTCGTCGGAGATGTACATGACGGCGTCGCCGATCGTCTTGACCACGCGGGCGCCCCGGGAGGTGATGACGTCGCGGGCCGTGTTCTCGAAGTCCTCGAGCATGTGGGTCAGGGCGGCCTTGCTCATGCCCTGGGCGCGCTGGGTGAAGGAGACGATGTCGACGAAGCCCAGGGAACGGATGAGCGGGTAGAGGTCGGGGCCGGTGTCCTCGCGCCCCCGAGCGGAGACCTCGGCGTCGGTGCGCCCCAGGATGGAGGCCATGTGGCGGCGCCACACGTAGGCCAGCTGACGCGACAGGAGGTCCACGAGACTGTCGATGCGGTCCAGGGCGACCAGCCTCGCCGAGGTGTCGTCCAGGCCGAGGCGCTCGCTGAGGTCGGTGACGAAGGTTTCCAGCTCCCACAGGACCAGGCGGTCCATCGTGTAGGACTGGGCCCGCAGGAGCTCGAGCACGCTGGCCGAGGCCAGGGAGGAGTCACTGGTCTCATCGAGCAGCGTCACGGTGTCCTGCAGCGCGGCGGCGTCCTGCTCAGTGAAGTGGACCGTATCGGGCTTGACATCGGCGAAGCCCATGGCGCGCCAGAACTTCTGCGCCATCTCCAGGCTGGTTCCGGCTCGCTGGGCGATCTCGCTCAGGGTGAGACTGGGGGCCTCCCCCAGAAGCAGGTGCTCGTGCCCCGCCACGGTGGTCCGGTCCTCGGGGCCCGCCCCAGCGGCGGCCTCGCCTTCCACACGTCGGGCACCCGCGTGAGCCTCCTGCTGGGCGTCTTGCCGGACCCCGTGTGAGTCCGCTGCGCGCCCCTTGCTCGCTTGGCTGTCTAATATCACCCTGCCAGAGTAGCGCAGATCACAGGAGGATGCTCATCGGGCGATCCATTCCTCGGGACAGCAATCGCTTAGCAACCGGTGAGGCCTCAGCCCTTGACGCGTACGAGCGTCACGTCCCCCGCGCGGACCGCGACGTCGCGCTCCTGGGTACGCAGCACCAGGGCGGGGGTGACGTCGAGCGCCAGTCCACTGAGCTCGCCGTCGGGAGCCTGGACACTGACCCGCTGCCCCAGAGTGGTCAGCACCGAGCGCAAACGGCGCCCGAGTCCCCCGTCCCCGGCGTCGACGTCACCGCCCACCGCCTCCCACTGCTCCAGGACCCCGGCCATCCGACGGCCGACCGCCGTCAGGACGGCCTGCGCTGCATCCCCACCGGTATCCGCCGCCCCGAGGGTGCGTAGCGAGCCCGCCCAGGCCACCGGCAGGTCATCGACGTCCTGGCCGATGTTGACACCGACGCCGAGGATGACCATCGGGGCCTCATCGCGGCCGGCCGGCACCTCGTCGGGCGCGGCTCGCCGGGCGGCACGGCTCTCGCTGGGCTCCGGGGTGACGAGCTCACTGAGAACACCGGCGATCTTGCGGGTGCCGGCCCAGCCGGGGACCGCGGGGACCGCTGACGGGTCCTCGGGAACGGCGACGACGTCGTTGGGCCACTTGGTGCCCAACCGCCAGGGAAGGTCGTCGACGAAGGGTTCCAGGGCGTCTCGCACGGCCAGGCCGGCCAGCAGCGGCAGCCAGGCCAGGCGCTCAGCCGGAACAAGAGGTCGCAGGACCACGGAGACCAGCAGGGCGCCGTCGTCGGGGGTGACCCAGGCCCGTCCGGATCGTCCCCTGCCGGCGGTCTGCCTCAGCGCTCGAAGGGCCGACAGGTGCGGCCAGGAGCCGGCCTCACCCCCCGTGAGGGCGCCGCGCAGATCATCCTGGGTCGATCCGGTGACCGGGACGGTGACAAGACGTGAGAAGGGGCTGCTGCCTGAGCTCATGTGCCGAGCCTAGCCGGCCGGGGCCGTATAGGGTGGCTCCGTGATTATCCTGGCTTCGAAGTCATCGGGCCGTCTGGCCACCCTGCGAGCCGCCGGTATCGACCCGCTGGTACGGGTCTCCTCGGTCGATGAGGACGCCGTGCTCGGCGAGCTGACCGAGCGGCGTCGGACCTCGGGCCTGACGGCTCCCAGCGCAGCCGAGCAGGTGCAGGCCCTGGCCCGGGCCAAGGCGCTCGACGTCGCGGACTCCACCGGCGCGCAGGAGGCCGAGGTGGTCGTGGGCTGCGACTCCATGCTGGAGATCGAGGGACGGGTCGTCGGCAAGCCCGCCGATGCCGCGCAAGCCCGCGAGCGCTGGCGGATGATGAGTGGGAGCACCGGCACTCTGTACACGGGGCACTTCCTGGTGCGCACCGCGGACGGGGCCATCGCCGAGGGGGTCAGCTCGGCCACCATCCGTTTCGGCTCCCCCTCCCGGGCCGAGGTCGAGGCCTACATCGCCAGCGGCGAGCCTCTGTGGTGCGCCGGCGCCTTCACCATCGACGGTCTGGGAGGCGCCTTCATCGAGGGGATCGACGGCGACCCGCACGGGGTCGTCGGCATCTCCCTGCCTTTGCTGCGCCGTCTCCTGGCCGACCTGGGGGTGCGTTGGACGGATCTGTGGACGCCGCCGGCCGGCCGTGGAACCGACTGACGACGCCCACCGATCCGCGGACGGCCGACCCGCAGCGTCAGGAGGCCGAGGAGGCCGACGGCGCCGAGGCCCCCGAGGAGTCCGGAGCCTGGGCGATGACCGTCATGAGCTCGGCCAGGGCGACCTGCTGCTCACGAGAGAGCCTGTCGATGACATGGCGGCGCACGCCGTCGAGGTGCACCGGCGCGGCCGCGCGCAGGAAGTCGAGACCCACCTGGGTCAGCGCGCAGTTGACGCCCCGGCGATCCGAGTCGCAGGAGCTGCGCTCGACGTACCCCACGTTCTCAAGGCGCCGCACCGTGTGGGTCAGGCGGGAGCGGGAGTGGGAGACGTGCTCGGCGAGGGTGGACATGCGCAGGGTGCGGTCGGGCGCCTCGGACAGGCGCACCAGGATCTCGTACTCGTGCATCGAGATGCCGCAGCCGGCCTCGAGCTCCCGGTTGAGGCGGGCGGTGACGGAGGTGGAGGCCGCCAGGAAGGAGCGCCAGGCGTCCATCTCGATCTCATCGAGCCGGCGGAAGCCGTCCGGCTGCGCCGCTGAGTCGCTCTGGCCGCAGGTCTGAGCAGGCGCCTGACCACAGGTTCCGGCCGGCTCCTGGCCGCACTCGCTCTGGCCGGCGGCCCCAGCCGACTCCTGGCTGTAGGTGGCTTCGACGGCTTCCTGATCGCTCTGAGTCCACTTCATCTCGACGTCCTCAGTGTAGGTCGTCGGCTCCACCATCGTCCGTTCTGCGGTAATCACCTTATCGACTCCTCTCAGCACCGACCCGGATAGGTCGCGAACCCTTAAGCGCTCACTTGCCGACTGCCTTGGGCTTTCATACAAGTGCAACTCCACTTCTTTTTTATCACACTCGGTCAGACCGTCAGCATGTCGGTACAGTCACTCAGAACGTCAGACAACTGCGAAGACACTGATCGCAGGCCTACTTTTCGCTGATAAGACGGGGGTCAGTGCACACCTGCACCCTGCCTGAAAGGAATTTCCGCACTGTCTTCATGTCACCCTGACATCCATCAGATTGACATTGTAATTACCCACCTTTTTCACGTTATCATCCCCACTGACCGATGATTGGAGTGGGTCGACAATTCGTTTCCACCCTCTCATCTCGACACCGTCGAGACAACAGTGAATCCCCGTCAGAATTCCCTCCAGCAGGTAATCATTTTTTCCTCACGGGGCGATAGGGGGTCGATCAGCACATGCAACCGTCACTGTCCAGCGGCATGGGCCGGGCGTCATCGCCCGCGTCGCAGAACGATGCGACGACCCTTGCTGACGACAACGCCGTCGGGATCGGCAGCGAGCGTCGCCCAGGGCGCCGCCCCACCCCGAGGGGAAGCCGGAACATCAGCAGAACCAATGAATTTCAGGGAAATACGCCGATCAGGTGAAGACTGGTCGAGAGCGAGGCTGAGTGCGCCGAGCAGAAGTCCGTGGGCCACGACGTCGTCGGGACCGGCCCGCAGGCCGACCTCGGCCGCTCTGCCGGCAAGGAGGTGGATGGGATTGCCGTCCCCAGTGGCCTCCGCCCAGGTGGCGATGTCGCCGCGGGTGAGCCGGTAGAAGCGGGCGCTTGGCGGCGGATCAAATCCGGCCCCGGACTCCGTGAGTTTCCCCGCCCGAGCCGCGGTCACCTGAGGCGCCGGGGCGCGTCGGGCGAGCTCGTGGGTCACCCGCCAGCACTGCCCGCCCGTCTCCACCTCGCTCGTCGCCCGGAGAAGCTCCCAGCCCGCGCGGCTGTTCCGGTGAAGCACCGGCCCATCGGTACACCCTCCGGCACCGGAGGACGGCTCGGCCCCATCAACGCGCGAGGGGATCGGCTCCATGAGGCAGCGACGGTGCAGCAGACCATCCCAGGCGGCGGCTGTCCCACGGGACCGCACCCGCTCCTGGACCTGCTGCATGGCCAGGACTGCGGGGAGAACCGCCGCCGCCCCACGCCGAGCGAGACGACCCGCCTCCATCCCGGTGAGCTCTGGCGGTCCTGACGGTGCGGACGACCCCGTCGCAAGGATCCCGGAGAGGACCGCTGCGAGCCGCTCAACGAGGTCGTCTAAGGGGCTGGAACCGTTCACGTCACCGATGCTAGGCGGTCTCCCCCGGGCACGACGAAGCCCCGCCGACATCATGCCGACGGGGCCTGCTCCTCGGTTGCAGGTGGCTGCTCCCGAGATCGGAACGCGCTGCTCAGCGGGTCTCGCGGTGCTCGGTGTGCTTGCCGCAGCGCGAGCAGAACTTGGAGATGCTGAGACGGTCGGGGGTGTTCCGACGGTTCTTCTTGGTGATGTAGTTCCGCTCCTTGCACTCCGAGCAGGCCAGAGTGATCTTGGGGCGAACGTCGGCGGACTTGCTGGCCACGTTTGTCTCCTCGTGTCGATCCTCGAGCATGCGACGGGTGCGCTGTACTCGAAACCTTGCGTAGCGGGGGAGGGACTCGAACCCTCGACCTCACGATTATGAGTCGTGCGCTCTAACCAGCTGAGCTACCTCGCCATAGGAACACAATGGGGGCCAGTGGCCCCCGCTGCGAGAGCCCCGAAAGGGAATCGAACCCTTGACCTTCTCCTTACCATGGAGACGCTCTGCCGACTGAGCTATCGGGGCAACGAGCCGAATCGTAGGCAGATCCGAACCGCGCTGGCAATTCGGTCCGCCGTGGCTTCGCTCACTGCGGGCCTCGCCGATGGGGGCGAGATGCGATCAACGAGTGATCAGCGTGGCGGGTGAGGGATTCGAACCCCCGTAGCATTACGCGGCTGATTTACAGTCAGCTCCCATTGGCCGCTCGGGCAACCCGCCTCGGCTCCGCGCTCCGGCCTCTCGGCCATCGCTTGGCGCCGTGGAAGAATAGCAAGGCGGCGGTGCGCTGCGCCAATCGCCCCCGTAGGACCCTCCTCACAGAACAACCCGCCTAGACTCGCCCCGACTGAAGTCCCACCCCGGAAAGGACTGCCGCCATGGCCAACGACTCCTCCTTCGACGTCGTCTCCCGCCTCGACCGCCAGGAGGTGGACAACGCCGTCAACCAGTGCGCCAAGGAGATCTCCCAGCGCTACGACTTCCGCGGCGTCGACGCCTCCGTGAGCCTGTCCGGCGACACCATCACCCTGGAGGCCAACTCGGCTGAGCGGGTCCTGGCGATCCTGGACGTCCTGGAGTCCAAGCTCTTCCGGCGCGGCGTCTCACTCAAGGCCCTGGACCTGGGCGACAAGGAGCCGCGCCCCTCGGGCAAGATCTACCGCCTGGTCTGCCCGCTGCGCGAAGGACTCACCCAGGAGGTCGCCAAGAGGATCACCAAGGCGATCCGCGACGAGGGCCCCAAGAGCGTCAAGGCCACGATCCAGGGCGATGAGGTCCGCGTGACCTCCAAGTCCCGCGACGACCTCCAGACGGCCATCGCCCTGCTCAAGAACCTCGACGTCGACGCCGCCCTTCAGTTCGTCAACTACCGCTAGGACGCCACTCACCTGAGACGTGAGCCCGAGGACGCCTGAGACGTGAGCCCGAGGACGTCGTCGCACCTCGGCGCACCTCGGCGCGCAGACCTATCTGACGGACCGCTGACGCCCACAGGGGTGAGGGAAGGCGGTTGCGACTGCGTCCTGCAGCAGCTCGATCCCGGAAAGACTCGGGTCGAGCAGCATCGTGGCACCGATTCCGACGACGGTGACCCACATCCGCTGAGCAACCCTGTCAGGCTCCACGTCGGGTGCAGCCTCCCCGCACCGCTGGGCGTTGCGGACCACGCCGGTGAGTCTTTCGCGAAAGGCGCGGTCAGAATCCCGAGCAACCGCTGCGATCCCCTCATCTCCCGCAGCCAAGGCGTGGAACTCCCGGCGCACCTGGCACTCACGGATCCTTGCGGCGTCCAGGGGGAGGAGCTCAGCCAGGCCGAGGACAGCCATCTCGCGTATGGAAGCGGCCTCCTCCTACCCCTGCTCCACGATCGTGGCGACACGGCTATCGACGTCGGCCAGCAGATCGACAAAGACACGCTGCATCAGCTCGCCCTTGGACGAGAAGTAGTGCTGCACCAGCCCGACTGACACACCGGCACGGCGAGCCACAGAGGCCACCGTGACTCCGGAGAGCCCCTCATCCAGGGCGACGTCGCGCGCAGCCCGGGCCATCTGTCGGCGGCGCGCATCATGATCCGCGGTTCGTGCCATGGAGGAGATGGTAACGCCGTGATATCAATACCGTATGAGCATTCAATTATGGTTCAGACTGTCCGCACTCCTGACCGCAGTAGCCCTGCTGCACGCCTCGTCACCGGCAACCGCATCACGGTCCGAGCTGGATACCGCGATCTCCCAGGCGAAGGACGCCGGCGCCCCCTCGGGCGCCTTCGCGCTTCTGAGGGACGCAGAGGTCGTACAGGTCGAGACCTTCGGCGAGGCGGACCCGGACTCGGTGTTCCTGTGGGGATCGGTGTCCAAGCCGGTCGCGGCCTCCGTCGCTCGTGAGCTGGAGTCACAGGGGCGCCTTGATCCGAACGCGCCGGCCTCACAGTATGCGCCGGGCAGCACGGGCGCCTCGGTGCGCCACCTGGTCAACCACACCTCCGGTCTCGGTTTCGGCGCCAAGGAGCTTGATGTCGATCGGCCGGAGGCCAATGCCGGCGACGTCGTCGCGGACCACCCAGCCAGTAGCACGGCAGGCGGGTACCAGTACTCGAGCCTGGGATACCTGCATCTCCAGGCGGTCCTGGAATCCGCCTCTGGAGGCTCCTACCACAGCCTCCTCAGCAAGACCCTCCCAGGTGCCGGTGCCAGCCAGGAATTCTGCAAGCACCGCATCCAGGGACATCGGCTCGCCGGGCCTATAGCGCTCCCGCTCGACTCCGGCTACGACGGCGCCGGCGGTGCCTACGGATACACGTGCGGAGACATCGGTACTCTCGCGGCCTTCGCCCAGCAGCATGCGAGGCAGCCGGAGCTGACGGACGTGGTGGACACCGGCCGGCACGGACAGCAGTACTCCGAAGGCTGGCGTCTCACCCGCGAGGATGACGGACGCCTCACCCACTGGCACACCGGCACGGTCCCCGGCTACTTCAGTGCCATCCATCTCGATACCTCCAGCGGAGACGGGGTAGCCATGCTCCTCAACGCCTCCGGATACCTGCATGAGCAGGAGCTGGCCTCGGTGGCCCGAGCGGCCTTCGAGCGAAGCACCGGCCGCAAGCCGGCAACCGAGGCCGGCTCGTTCGCCGCCACGCTCGTGCCGACCGCTCTCCTCGGAAGCGCTGTCCTCATCATGGCTGCCGGCCTCACGTGGCGCTCACGCCGCGCGGCACTGACGTGGACCGCTCTGCTCACGGCGCTGACCTCATCCATCGTCGGGCTACTCATGTGGTCGGGATACCCGATGCGCTACCTGTGGCTGTGGGAGCCCGGGACGCTCGTAGCAGCGGGCGCACTGGCCCTGGCGCTCCTCGTGGCCGCGACGGCGTCCCTGTGCGGACTCAGGGCGACAGCAGCGTCAGGACGGCCTTGACGCGTCGGTGGACGGCGGCGTCGGGCAGCAGGCCGAGCTTGGCGAAGATCCGCTGGGTGTGCTTCTCCACGGCGCCCTCCGTGACCACCATGACCTCGGCGATGCCGGCATTCGTACGACCCTCGGCCATAAGAGCCAGGACCTCCCGCTCCCGAGGCGTGAGCTCCTCGAGCGGGTCGTTGCGCCGTCCGCGCTGGAGGACCTGGGAGACGACGTCGGGGTCGAGCACCAGCTCGCCGCGCGCCACCCGCTCGACGGCCCCGAGGAAGGCATCGATGTCTCCGACCCGGTCCTTGAGGAGGTAGCCCAGGGCGCCTCCGCCGTCGGCCAGGAGATCAGGCAGGTAGCCGGCGACGACGTACTGGCTCAGCAGCAGGACCGGAGCCCCCGGCCACTGGGCGCGGATACGGGTGGTGGCGCGCAGGCCCTCATCGGTGTGGGAGGGAGGCATACGGATGTCGGCGACGACGACGTCGGGGCGCAGCCGCAGGGCCTCGCTCACGAGGGCGTCACCGTCGCCCACTCCCCCAACGACCTCGTGGCCGCCGTCGGCCAGGATGAGGGCCAGGCCCTCTCGCAGCAGGACGGAGTCGTCAGCGATCAGAACGCGCACGGGATCATCGCCTCCACTGTGGTCGGCCCGCCGGTCGGGGACGTGAGCGCGAGCCTACCGTCGACGCCGTTGAGGCGCTCGACCAGGCCGGCCAGGCCGTGCCCCTTGGCGGTCGACGCCCCGCCGATGCCGTTGTCGCTGACTGTCACGTGCAGGACGCCGTCGACCACGCGGGACTCGACGGCGGCCGCCGTGGCCCCGGAGTGCTTGTTGAGGTTGGCCAGGGACTCGCTGATGACGAAGTAGGCGGCCTGGGAGACGTGGTCGGGCAGGTCCTCGGACAGCTCGGTGCTCACGGTGACCGGGACGGAGGAGCGGGTGGCGGCCTCGGCGATGGCGGCGGCCAGGCCGCGGTCGACGAGGACGGGCGGGGCGATGCCGCGGGAGAGCTGGCGCAGCTCGTCGAGGGTCTGCTGGGTCTGGTCCATGGCGCCCTGGATGATCGCGGAGGCGGCCACCGGGTCCTTCTCGGCCTGGCGCTGGGCACGGGCCAGGTCCATGCGCAGGCGCACGAGGCGCTGCTGGGGTCCGTCGTGGATGTCGCGCTCCAGGCGGCGGCGGGTGTCCGCCTCCGCCCGCTGGACGGCGGCCCGGGACGTCTGGAGGCGGCTGACCTCGCTGCGCCAGGAGAGCATGCCGCGGGTGAGCCCCGCCTGCATGGCGGCCAGGCCCCGCAGGACGAAGGGAGCGGTCAGGGCGAAGATGACGCCGACGGCAAGGTTGAAGGCACTGTCCCAGAGCAGGGGCGGGTACAGGCCCAGGAGATAAGCCAGACCCTGGCGCTGGCCTGGAAGGACTGAGTCAATAATGACATTGACGATGGGGGCGAGGAAGCC
Organism: Actinomyces sp. ZJ308; assembly: GCF_011752065.1. GTDB lineage: Bacteria > Actinomycetota > Actinomycetes > Actinomycetales > Actinomycetaceae > Actinomyces. The sequence continues at coordinate 81,255 of NZ_JAAIJY010000001.1, read as the reverse complement.
GCCCACTGCCGCCGACAGCCACACGACGGTGAGGATCCAGGTGATGAGGGAGACCGGGAAGAAGACGATGACCCACAGCAGGTCCACCCAGCGCTGAGGGTCGCGCAGGCGTCGCAGGATCATGCGGTGCAGGGAGGTTCCCGGCTCGGGCTCGAGGTAGCCGCCCGGCACCGGATCGCGTCCGTCCAGGCGCGCCACGGCGAGGCGGGCCAGGTTGGCGAAGCCCCCGGCGATGCTCAGGGCCAGGACGAGCACCATCAGCCCCACCCAGATGATGATGGTGCCCGTGCCGAGGGCGGTCAGCGGCAGGACGAGGCAGAAGGCGAGCAGGCTCAGCGGCCAGCTCAGGAGGAGGAAGATGGCGTCCCGGCCGAGTCGGCGGTAGCGCGAGGCCCATGTTGATCGGTTCATGCCTCATATCCTCCTCAGGCCTGGAATCATGCCCAATCCTGTCACCTGGCGAGGCCTTGGTGGGGCTAGCCCGACATGTCAGTCTGTGAGTCGGGTGACCATGCTGCGGGCGAGCTCGTCGGCCCACATCCCGTAGCAGGCCTCACCGGAGCGGCTGAGGCAGTACAGGAGGTTGCCCAGGCGGTCGAGGAGCTCGTAGGCGCTGCGGCGGGCCAGCAGCCGGCGCGGCTCATCGGCGCCGGAGTCCGGCGAGAGGCCCACGCTCTGCGCGTACCGCGAGTACTCGGTGACGAAGGCGACGACGTCGTCGGGCGTCAGGGGCAGGTACCAGGGGCCTCCGGTCACCCGACCACCGATGAGGGCCAGGTCCTTGGCGACGTCACCGGGGCCCGACCACTCGAAGTCGATGAACCTCGAGACGCCGTCGGGTCCGAGGATGACGTTGGTGGCGACGAGGTCGCCGTGAATGAGCGGGTGGGCGCGGACTCCCGAGAAGGCGGGGTCGAGGCGGGCCAGCTCGCGGCGCCAGGCGGGCAGGAGCGAGGCGACGCGTGGATCGGTGAGCGTATCCGGGTGGCGCTCGCCCCACCAGGCCAGCAGCTCCTCCCCCTGCTCGCCGGCACTCAGAACTCGGGCGGCCGACGGCGCGGGGCCGGCCGCGAGCGCCGCGTGCAGACGGGCGACCCGGTGGGCCAGGGCGGTCGCCGTCCCCGGGCTCCAGTCGCCGGCTCGTAGGACTCGGCCGGGGACATGGGTGGTCACCATGTAGGGGGTGCCGAGCGGGTTGTCGGAGCCGGTCTCCAGGGAGACGGCGCTGGTGCCGATCTCAGGCGGAACGCGCCTGAGGGCCTCGAACTCGGCGGCCATGGAACGGGGCATCTCGCGGCCGGCGCGACGTGGAACGCGCAGGACGCGCGCCCGCCGGCCGGAGCCGATCCGCCAGGCGGTATAGCTCTCCCCGGCTCCCAGCGGTGTGAGCGGTCCGGAACCGACGCCGTGGAGCCGGCCGGCGTCGACGGCGGCCCGAACGCGTCGGGCGAGGTCGTCGGGCGGGGGCGGAGCGTGCACTGCCCTATCTCACCACTGCGTCTGGGGTCACAGAACCAGCCACAGAGCTAGCCACTGACACTGCTCGCATCGACGATGGCTCGGGCGGACTCGGTGGCGGTGAGTCCGGCGGTGTCCAACCGGAGGTCGGCCTCGGGCCAGGGGGCGTAGTCGCGTTGTTCGATCGCCCGCCAGTCCGGCAGGTCGAGGCCCTCGATGTCGCTGACCCGCTGCTGGGCGCGGCGGCGGTGCTCGGCCTGATCGGAGCAGACGAGCTCGACGGCCAGGAGGCGGCATCCCAGGGCCGAGGCGGTTTCCTCCCACAGGCGACGGGTGATGGGCAGCGGGTTGACGCACTCGGCCAGCACGTCACCGCCCGAGGCCAGGACGTCCCGGGCGACAGCGGCGGCCGCGTAGTAGCCGGCACCGCCGGGCGCGCCGGGAAGCATCTCGCCGCTGTTCCGCAGGGCCTGCTCGATGGAGTCGATGCGCAGCCACGTCGGGGGCCGCAGCGGCGACTGCGCCTCGGCGCACAGACGCAGGATCTCCCGGCACACGGCGGTCTTACCGACGGCCGGCAGCCCGCCGACGACGGTCAGGAGCCGGTGTGGAGAGTCCGCCTGCTCCTGACCGACTGCGACGTCGTCGGACCTGTGGCTCATCAGCTGCGTAGGCGACGGCGGGAGGGGCCGGCGTTCAGTACCCGGCCATCTGCTCGAGGCGGGCGATGCGCTTGTCCATCGGCGGGTGGGTGGAGAAGAGGTTGCGCAGGCTCCCGAAGGGGTTGGCGATCATCATCGAGGAGACCGGCTCCAGACGCGGGTCCTGCCCCATGGGCACGCGCGAGATGCCCGATTCGAGCTTGCTGAGCGCGCTGGCCAGGGCGAGCGGGTCCTGGGTGAGCTCGGCGCCGTCGTGGTCGGCGTCGTACTCACGGGTGCGCGAGATGGCGAACTGGGTGACGGTGGCGGCCAGGGGCGCCAGGAGGGAGAGCAGCAGGACGGCGACGATGTTGCCGCCGTCCCGGTCACGCCGGTTGCCGCCACCGAACCACAGGGCCATGGTGGCCACCGACGAGATGACGCCGGCGATGCCCGCGGCCACCGAGGAGGTGAGGATGTCGCGGTTGTAGACGTGGGAGAGCTCGTGGCCCAGGACGCCGCGCAGCTCGCGCTCGTTGAGGAGCTGAAGGATGCCCTGGGTGCAGCACACGGCGGCGTGCGCGGGACTGCGACCGGTGGCGAAGGCGTTGGGGCTCATCGTGGGAGCCACGTAGAGGCGCGGCATGGGCTGGCCGGCGGCTGCGGAGAGCTCGCGCACGATGGCGTACATCTGGGGCTGCTGGGCCTCGGAGACCTCGATGGCTCCCATGGAGCGCACGGCGATCTTGTCGGAGTTCCAGAAGGCGAAGGCGGTCTGCGCCACGCCGATGATCGGCACGATGAACAGCCAGATGGATGAGCCCGTTCCCCGCGTCAGCGCGTAGCCGAGCAGGAGGAGCAGGCTCCACATACCGCCCAGGAGGACGGCGGTCTTGAGACCGTTGTGGTGGTTGGTCCATGTCATGGCGGCAGACTATGGGACGAACCTGTGCCCCACCTATGTCTAGCGGCGCGTGCGGCCGTCGGCGGATCGGGGAATAGCCGGCGGCCCGGCGCGGCTCGGGAGGGCGTGGGTCAGTCGCGCGGGATCAGTCGGGCTGAGCTCAGGCCGCAGTCCAGGTAGCGCAGGGCGGCGCGGAACTCCTCGGGACGGAAGCGGGTGCCCGGCGCCTCGCGCACGAGTGTCCAGTACTCCCCCATCGAGTCGATGACGGCATACCCGGTGTCGCGGAAGCCGGCCCGCTCGTAGAAGGCGAGCCGACGACGTCGCTGCTCGGCGTTGTCGGCCTCGGCGACAACGGGCTCGATGTCGAGGACGATGCTGCAGCCGGGGTGACGGCGCTCGAGCTCGGCCAGGAGGCGGGTGCCCAGGCCGCGGCCGCGGGCGGCGTCGTCGACGGCGAGGTAGAAGAGGTAGAGCAGCCGGGATCCGGGGCGGCGCACGGTCCAGGTCAGCGCGCTGGGATCGGTCTGCCAGACGGGGCCGGAGGGGCCGGCGCCTCCCGGCCAAGTCGAGGACTCGTCCCACCAGGCGACGAGGTCGACGCCGCGCCGCAGGCTGAGCAGGTGGATGAGGCCCCAGGGCAGGCGCTCCTCCTCGGGGAAGGCGCGCCGGAAGAGGTCGCGCGCCCAGCGGTCCGTGGCACCGGCCAGGCGGATGCGCCGGGTTCGCATCGCCTCAGCCCAGCAGGTCGGCCACGTCGGCCGTGGGGATCCCCAGGGCCTCGCCCACCCCGGCGGTGTAGAGCGCCCCGGCGTGGGTGCTCAGGCCACGGGCGAGGTCGGGGCGCGCCGCGATGGCAGCGCGCCATCCGTCATCGGCCAGGGCGATCACGTAGGGCAGGGTGGCGTTGGTCAGCGCGTAGGTGGAGGTGTGCGGCACGGCGCCGGGCATGTTCGCCACGCAGTAGAAGACCTTGCCGTCCACCTCGAAGGTGGGCTCGGAGTGGGTGGTGGGGCGGGAGTCCTCGAAGCAGCCGCCCTGGTCGATGGCGATGTCGACCAGCACGCTGCCCGGCCGCATGGTCTCCACCATCGCGCGCGTCACCAGGCTCGGGGTACGGGCCCCGGGCACGAGGACGGCGCCGATGACCAGGTCCGCCTCGGCGCAGGCCCGCGCCACGTCGAGCTCGGTGGAGAAGCGGGTGCGCAGGGCTCCGCCGTCGACCTCCTCGATGCGGCGCATACGCAGGGGGTCGACGTCGAAGACCGTGACGTCCGCGCCCATGCCGGCCGCGACCCGCGCGGCGCTCAGGCCGGCGGTGCCGCCTCCCAGGACGACGACGTTCCCGCGCCGCACTCCGGCGGCGCCGCCCAGCAGGACGCCGGCCCCGCCGCGGGGGCGAAGCAGGGCGTCCGCGCCGACCTGGGCGGCCAGGCGTCCGGCGATCTCCGACATGGGCGCCAGGAGGGGCAGGGCGCCGGTATCGGTCTCGACGGTCTCGTAGGCGATGGAGGTGACCCGCTGGGTGAGCAGCTCATCGGTCAGGGCCCGGTCCGCGGCCAGGTGGAGGTAGGTGAACAGCAGCAGGTCCGGACGCAGGAACCCGTACTCGGCGGCGATCGGCTCCTTGACCTTGAGGACGAGCTCGGCGTCGGCCCACAGGCCCGGGACGTCGTCGGTGATGACGGCGCCGGCCGCGGCGTACTCCTCATCGGGGATCGAGGCGCCCCGGCCCGCCCCCGCCTGGACGGTGACGGCGTGACCGCGCCGGGTGAGGGCGTGGACGCCGGCCGGCGTGATGGCGACGCGGAACTCGTTGTCCTTGATCTCGGCGGGAACACCGATTCGCATGGTTCTACCTCCGGGGGGTGTCGTGGGTGGGTTGGTGCGCACCGACCGGAACCGGACGCGGGGTCGCGGAACCCGTCAGCCCTTGAGCCGGTGGGCGACGCGCTCGGGGACGCGGTCCGCCTCGGGCTGGCCGATGAGGTCCTCGGGGACCTCGGTGGAGCGGGAGATCGCGGTCATGGCGTCGCGGGAGACGACCTTGACGCGCTCACGCGGCTTGGAGGCGCCACCGGTGACGACGACCTCGCCGTAGCCCTGGCCGAGCTCACGCTCGTAGGCGTCGAGCAGCTCCCAGCCCTCCCAGTTGGTGAAGGGGATGCCGCGGGACTCCAGCAGGGCGATGAGGGCGTCGTGGCCGACCTGGGCCTCGTCGTCGGTCTCGGCGTGCAGGAGACCGGCGTTCGCGTCCGCCACGAGGTTCGTGATCGTCTCCTGCGCGTCGGACTTGGTGGAGCCGATGAGGCCCACGGGGCCGCGGCGGATCCAGCCGGTGGCGTACAGGCCGGTCAGCGGCTTGCCGTCCTCGCCGAGCACGCGGCCGCCCTCGTTGGGGACGACGTGGCGCTCGGCGTCGAAGGGCAGGCCCTCAATGGCGCTGGAGGCGTACCCGACGGCGCGGTAGATCGCCTGGACGGGCCAGTCGCGGTACTCGCCGGTGCCGGTGACGGTGCCGTCACCGGTCAGGCGGGTGCGCTCGGTGCGCAGGCCCACGACGTGGCCGTCGTCGTCGGTGAGGACCTCGTGGGGGGCGGAGAAGAGGTGGATGTGGATGCGGTGGGAGGCGGTGAGGTCCTCCGGCTCCTGCATCGCGTAGCCCTCGAGGGCCTTGACGACCTGGCGCTGCTGGTTGGAGGAGGCCAGGGCCGCCTGCGAGCCCTCGTCGTACTCGAAGTCCTCCTCGTCGACGAGGACGTCGACGTCGGTCTGCTTGCCGAGCTCGCGCAGCTCCAGCGGGGTGAACTTCACCTGGGCGGGGCCGCGGCGGCCGAAGACGTGCACGTCGGTGACCGGGGACTGCTGAAGGGTGGCGGCGACGTTCGCCGGGATCTCGGTGGTCATGAGGTCGTCGGCGTGCTTGGCCAGGACGCGCGCGATGTCCAGGGCCACGTTGCCGACGCCGATGACGGCGACCTCCTTGGCGCTCAGGTCCCAGGTGCGCGGGTGGTCGGGGTGGCCGTCGTACCAGGAGACGAAGTCGGCGCCGCCGTGGCACTCGGGGGCGTCGACGCCGGGGATGTCGAGGGGGGCGTCGGTGTCGGCACCGGTGGAGAAGACGATGGCGTCGTAGTGCTCGTGGAGCTCGGCCACCGAGATGTCGCGGCCGACCTCGACGTTGCCGATGAGGCGGATGTCCCCGCGCTGGAGGATCTTGTAGAGGGCCACGATGATCTGCTTGATGCGCGGGTGGTCGGGGGCGACGCCGTAGCGCACCAGGCCGTAGGGCGCGGGGAGGCGCTCGAACAGGTCGATACAGACGTCCAGACCCGACTTCGAGAGGATGTCCGAGGCGTAGATGCCCGCGGGACCGGCTCCGATGACGGCGACATTGAGAGGACGTGCGTTCACTGTTCTTCGTTCCTGACTCAGGGGACGTGGACGTGGTGCCCGGGGCCCGGACGGCCGGTGCGGCCTGGGTGGCCGGGATGGTGCGAACGGCAAGGCGACGGCGGAGCGTCGGCAGCGCGTCAGCAGAGTGTCAGCAGAGTGTCACTGGGTCGGTCGGGCGCGAGCGAGGTGCTGCGCCACGGCCTCGGGTACCGCGGCACAGTCTATGGACGAAGGGGTGCCTCACCCAGGGCGCGGGCAACATCGCGGCTTTGAGGCGCGTCACGTCGGAGGGGCGGCGATCAGTCGACGGCGGCGTGAAGGACGGCATATCGGGGACCTTTCGGCACATCGGGAACATGTGCCTGCCACGCTAAGCGCTGCGCCCCACGCGCACGATGGGCAGGTACCCGTCTCTCCCCATCGCCTCCCCAACGTCCTATGGAGAGTCGCGGGTAGTCATGGGGAGCCACGAGACCTCTTCAGCCCTCAGGCCATCCCTTCAGGCGGCCCGGTCCACGAGGATGCGGGCGAAGTCCTCCATGGCGGCGCGCACCTGGGTCACCCGCTCGCCGGCGTCGGCCAACGCGGCCTCAGCGGCCTCGCCCTCGATACCGGCCTCGGCCAGGCGCCGTCGGATTCCGTCGATGACGGCCTCCTCCAGGCCCTCCAGGCCCTGGACCGCCTCGGCGGCCCAGGCCATGGCCATCTCGCGGGTGCGGGCCAGGACCGGGTGCTCCCGCAGCCGGGCGACGACGTCGGCCAGGAAGGCGTCGTCGGACAGGTCACCGGTGGACAGGCGCGAGAGGATCGACTGACCGGCGGCGTCGAGCTCACCGGCCGCCAGGGCCTTGCGCAGCAGCAGGACCGGCATGGTGTCCACGCCCTCGCGCAGGTCGGTGCCCGGGGTCTTGCCGGTGGTGGCCGAGTCACTCATGAGGTCGATGACGTCGTCGGCCAGCTGGAAGGCCACCCCGATCCTCTCGCCGAAGTCCTCGACGATCCGCTCGGTGCGCTCCCCTGCGTCGGTGAGCATCGCCCCGTAGCGGGCGGAGACGGCGATGAGGGAACCGGTCTTGTCCGCCAGCACCTGGATGTAGTGGTCCACCGGGTCGGTGCCCGACGGGCGTGGCAGGGTCTCGTGGAGCTGCCCCATGCACAGGCGCTCGAAGGTCTTGGCGTGGGCCATGACGGCCTCGGGTCCCAGGGCCGCCACGAGCTGGGAGGCCCGGGCCACGAGGACGTCGCCCGTGAGGATGGCGGCGGAGTTGCCCCACACGGTCTGGGCGCTCGGGGCGCCGCGGCGCAGCGGGGCCTCGTCCATGACGTCGTCGTGGTAGAGCGTGGCGATATGGGTCAGCTCGACGGCCACGCCCGCGTCGCGGATCTGCTCGCCGGTGGCCAGGGCCGGGTCGCCGAGCTGAGCGGTCAGCAGGGCCAGGACCGGGCGCAGGCGCTTGCCCCCGGCCTCGGCGAGGTGGGAGGTCGGCGGATTGATGGTCTCATCCGCACTGGTGACCACCTCCATGAGGCGGTCCTCGATGGCCTGGAGGGCGGGGACGATGCGCGCCTCCAGCTGGGGCGCGCTCAGCGGCAATGATCCGATCACGGAAGGAGCATAGCCGTACGGTCGAACAGGTCGAAGGCGGCCTGCGGCAGAATCCCCAGCCCGATTGTGGCCATCACCGCAACACTGGCCGCCAGGATGATCGGCCCGTTGCTGGCCACGACCACCGAGCGCTCGCCGTCGGGCTCATGGAAGAACATGAGGACGATGAGCCGCATGTAGAAGAAGGCGGTGACGGCCGAGCAGACGACCGCCAGGACCACGAAGGGCACCCCGTTGCCGCTCAGCCCGGTGGCGAAGAGCCGGAACTTGGCCATGAATCCGGCCGTCAGGGGCACGCCCGCGAAGGACAGCAGGAACACGGTCATGGCACCGGCCGCCCAGGGGCTGCGGCGCCCCAGGCCCTTGAAGGCCTCCAGGTCGCCGTCCTCGCCGCCCACGGAACCGTCGCGGTTGGAGCGCACCAGGGCGATGATGCCGAAGGCGCCCACGGTGGCGATCCCGTAGGTCAGGGCGTAGAAGCTGAGCGCGGAGATCGCCGCCTTGGAGTAGGCGAGGATCCCGATGAGCATGAAGCCGGCGTGGGCGATGGCGGAGTAGGCGAGCATGCGCTTGACGTCGCGCTGGACGACGCCGACGACGGTGCCCACGAGCATGGTCAGCGCCGTCACGGCCCACAGGGCGGGCGCCAGGTCCCATCCCATGGCCCCGGCGATGACGTAGTAGAAGCGCACGAGGGCCAGGAAGGCCGCGGCCTTGACCCCGGCGGCCATGAAGCCGGTGACCGGGGTGGGGGCGCCCTGGTAGACGTCCGGGCTCCAGGCGTGGAAGGGCACGGCCGCCACCTTGAACAGCAGGCCGACGATCACGAGCATGAGACCGGCCAGGATGAGCCAGTCCTGCCCCTGCACGGTGCGCACCGCCTCACCGAGGCTGCGGTAGTCGACGGCGCCGGCCACGCCGTAGAGCAGGGCCGAACCCATGAGGAGGAAGGCGGAGGCGAAGGCGCCCAGCACGAAGTACTTCAGTGCCGCCTCCTGGCTGAGCAGCCGGCGGTGGCGGGCCATGGCGGCCAGGATGTAGAGGGGCAGGGAGATCATCTCCAGGATGACGAACAGCGTGATGAGGTCGCTGCTGGCCCCGAAGAGCATCATGCCGCCCAGCGAGAACAGGGTCAGGGGGAAGATCTCGGTGGTGGTCCACCCGGCCAGGAGGGACTCGCTCTCCTCCGCGCTGCCGGGCCGGTCGGCGGCCTGGGCGGCGAAGGCGCCGTCACCGACGGCGGTGCGGTCGGCCATGACCAGGACGGCCAGCAGCCCGATAACCAGGAGGATGCCCTGGGCGACGATGGAGAAGGGGTCCTCGGTCAGACCCGCGGACATGCGGGCGCCGGGCAGGAATCCCTGAGCCTCAGCGCTCTGGTAGGTCGCCTCGACAGCGGCCCCGGCGGCCTTGACCTCGCCCCAGCGCAGGAAGAGGGAGACCCCGGAGGCCAGGACGGCCAGGACGCTGAGCGTGGCCTGGACGGCCAGGCGGGCCGGACGGGCGATGAAGGCCTCCACGAGGACGCCCAGGACACCGGCGCCCAGGATGATGAGCACCGGCGTCAGAGCATCCCAGTTGACGATCGGGGCAGTGTCTGAGGGGCTCACTTGGCGTTCCCTTCCGTAGCGGTGGAGGCGGTGGGCGCGTCGGCGGCACCGTCGGCATCGGGGGCGACGCCGGAGGCCGCCGCCTCCGGGGCCCGGCTCACCGTGAGCGTGACCTGCCGGGCGACGTCGTCGAGCGCGTGGGTGAGCGTGGCCGGGGCCAGCCCGAGCGCGAGCATCGCGGCGATAATGGGGACCATGACGAGCCGCTCGCGCCCGTCGAGGTCGGGGCTGCCCACGCGCTCGGGCGCCGGCGCCCCGGTGAAGACCCGCTGGTAGGGCAGCAGCATGTAGACGGCCGCGATGACGACGCCGACGACGGCCGCGCCGCCCAGGGCCAGCGACACCGAGAAGGTGCCGGTGAGCACCATCCACTCCGGCACGAAGCCGCTCAGGCCCGGCAGCGCGATGGAGGCCAGGCCGCACACGAGGAAGGTGCCGGCCACCAGCGGCATGACCCGGGCGATGCCGCCGAGCTCGCTGATGGCGACCGTCCCGGTGCGCCGGGCCATGAACCCGGTGACCAGGTAGAGCCCGGCGATGGACAGTCCGTGGGCCACCATGTAGACCATGGCGCCGTTGGCGGCCACCTGGTTGCCGATGAAGATCCCCAGGACCATGAAGCCGAAGTGGCTCACGGAGGTGTAGGAGATGAGCCGGTAGAGGTTGTCCTGGGCGATGGCGGCCAGGCCCCCGTAGATGATGGAGACGACCGCCAGGACCAGGACCACCGGGGCGGCCCAGCGCGAGGCCTCCGGGAAGATCGGGATGACCAGGGTGATCATCCCGAAGGTGCCGATCTTGTCCAGGATGCCGATGAGCAGCACCGAGGTGCCCGGGGTGGCCTGCTCGGCGGTGTCGGGCAGCCAGGTGTGGACCGGGACGAGGGGCGCCTTGATGGCGAAGGCGATGAAGAAGGTCAGGAAGATCCAGTGCCCGGCGGAGGTGGACACGTCCAGGTTGGCGGCCACCGAGTCGATGAGGAAGCTGGGGCTGCCGTCCTTGGCGGAGTGCAGGTGGACCGCGATGACGCCGATGAGCATGATGAGCCCGCCGGCCAGGGAGTACAGGAGGAACTTCAGGGCGGCGCGCTGGCGCCCGTCCCCGCCGAAGCAGCCGATGAGGAAGTACACCGGGATGAGCATCGCCTCGAAGCAGAGGTAGAACAGCAGCAGGTCGCGGGCCGAGAAGATGACCACGACGAAGAACTCCAGGGCCAGGACGAGCCCGGTGAACAGGCCCTGCCGGTCGGCGGGGACCTCGCCCCAGGAGGCCAGCAGGACCAGGGGGGTGACGAAGGCGGCCAGGAGCACCATGGCCAGGCCCAGGCCGTTGACGCCCAGGGCCCAGGAGGCGCCGATGGCGGGGATCCACGAGTAGGTGTCGGTCAGCTGGACCGTGCCGGCGTGACCGAGGTCGAAGGCGCTCAGGGCCCACAGGCCCAGGACGAGGACGGCCAGGGAGAGCACCAGGCCCACGGCGCGGGCGTGGAGCCGGCGCAGCGGCGGGACCAGCCACAGCAGGAGCGCCCCGACCAGCGGCACGATCGCCATGACGGTCAGGACGGGCAGCGAAGCGGGAAGAGTCGGCATGTGTCTGGTGTCCTCTCAGAACCTGGCAGCCAGGACGGCGATGAGTACGAGGACCGTTCCGGCCAGCATGTAGCCGGCGTAGGAGCGCACGTACCCGGACTCGGTGCGGCGGGTCAGACGCCCCACGGCACCAGTTCCCGCGGCGGCGCCCTCGATCGCGCCGTCGACGACGTAGCGCTCGACGGCGTCGGTGGCCAGGACGAGTCCCTGACCGGTGCGCATGGCCAGGGCCTCGTTGACGGCGTCCTGGTACATGTCCTTGCGGGCGGCCTCCACCAGGGGGCTGGCGGGCTGGAGGACGACGGGCACCGGCCGGCGCACGTACATCCACCAGGCCACGCCGACCCCGACGACGACCAGGGCGAGGGTGGCGCCCATGATGACGGTGGCCGGCAGGACCGGCTCGCCGTGCTCGGCGTGGCCGGTGACCGGCTCCAGCCAGGTGACGAACATGTTGTCGTAGGTCAGCAGCCCTCCCAGGCCCGCGGAGAACACGGACAGGATGATGAGGGGCAGCGTCATGAGCCAGCCGGACTCGTGGGGGTGGACCTCGCCCTCCAGGTCCTTGTCCGTGGTCCAGCGCCGCCGGCCGTGGAAGATCATGAAGAACAGGCGGGACATGTAGAAGGCGGTCAGGCCGGCGCCCAGCAGGGCGATGGTTCCCAGGATCCAGGGCTTGGCGCCCTCGCCGACGAAGGCGGCCTCGATGAGGCGGTCCTTGGACCAGAACCCGGAGAAGGGCGGTACCCCCAGGATGGCGAGCCAGCCGATGCCCATGGTCGCCCAGGTGATCGTCATGGCGCTGCGCAGGCCGCCGAAGCGGCGCATATCGACCTGGTCGCTCATGGCGTGCATGACCGAGCCGGCCCCCAGGAAGAGCTGGGCCTTGAAGAAGCCGTGGGTGAGCAGGTGGAAGATGGCGAAGGCGTAGCCGATCGGGCCGAGCCCGGCGCCCAGCATCATGTAGCCGATCTGGCTCATGGTGGAGGCGGCCAGGACCTTCTTCATGTCGTCCTTGGCGCTTCCGATGACGGCTCCCAGCAGCAGGGTGATGGCGCCGACGACCGCGACGGCCATCTGGGCGTCCGGGGCGCCCTCGAAGACGGCGGCGGAGCGGACCATGAGGTAGACGCCGGCGGTCACCATGGTGGCGGCGTGGATGAGGGCGGAGACCGGCGTGGGGCCGGCCATGGCGTCGCCCAGCCAGGCCTGGAGCGGGAACTGGGCGGACTTACCGCAGGCCGCCAGGAGCAGGAAGAAGCCGATGGCGGTGAGCCAGCCGGTGGCCACCGAGCCGTCGAGGGCGGCGGCCGAGACGGCGTCGAAGGAGACCGAGCCGACCTGGCCGACCATCGTCATCATGGCCAGCAGGAGGCCGACGTCGCCCACGCGGTTCATGACGAAGGCCTTCTTGGCGGCGGCCGCGTTCTCGCGGCTGGTGACCCGCTCGCCCTGGGGGGCGTCGGCGTCGGCCGTGTTCCAGAAGCCGATGAGCAGGTAGGAGGCCAGCCCCACGCCCTCCCAGCCGACGAAGAGCACGATGTAGGAGTCGCCCAGGACCAGGGTGAGCATCGCGGCGATGAAGAGGTTGAGGTAGGCGAAGAAGCGGCGCCGGTGAAGATCGTGGGCCATGTAGGCCACCGAGTACAGGTGGATGAGGAAGCCGACGCAGGTCACCAGGGTCACGAAGGTCAGTGACAGCGGGTCCAGGCGCAGGCCGACGTCGATGCTCAGGTTGCCGGCGGTGAACCAGTGGTAGAGGGGCAGCCCGATGACGCGCTCCTCGGCGGGCAGCCCCAGGACCTGCACGAGGATGCCCACACCGAGGCAGGCGGTGGCCAGGGAGGCGGCCAGGCCCACCCAGTGGCCCCAGGCGTTGGAGCGGCGGCCGGCCAGCAGCAGCAGGGCGGCCGAGGCGGCGGGCACGGCGATGAGCAGCCACGCCCAGGAGGCCGGGCCGGTGGCCTCGGTCAGGGGCGTCACGACGGCGGTGGCAGGAGCGGGAAGCATGTCGGTGGCCTCTCCCCTCAGTTCTTGAGCAGGTTCTCGTCGTCGACCGACGTGGACCTGCGGGTGCGGAAGATGGATACGACGATGCTCAGCCCCACCACGACCTCGGCGGCGGCCACCACCATGACGAAGAAGGCGAAGACCTGGCCGGTGAGGTTGCCGTGGATCCGGGAGAAGGTCACCAGCACGAGGTTGACGGCGTTGAGCATGAGCTCAACGCCCATGAGCTCGATGATGGCGTTGCGGCGCAGCAGCACCGTGAGCGCCCCCAGGGTGAACAGGACCCCGGCCAGGATGATGTAGACGGCGATGGGGAGACTCACTTCTCCTCCTTGTGCTCGGAGTCGTCATCGTCGCCGAGGACGGGCTGCGTGACGGCGGGGGCGGCGGCGCCGGGCATGGCCGGCATCCCGGAGCGGCCGGTGCGCTGGGAGCCGACGTCCCCGACGCCGCCGACACTGTCCTGGCGGGCCACGATCCGCCCCGAGCGCTGGGCCAGGCCCATCTCCGGGGAGACGTCGGACAGCTCCAGGCCCTGGCCGCGGGCCCGCAGGACCCGGGGCACGGACTCCTCGACGGCCTCGCCGTCGGCGCCCAGGGCCGGGGCGGCGGCGGAGTTGGTGGAGGCGTAGACGCCGGGCATCGGCTTCTGCCCGGGGTGGACGCCCTTGGAGGCGTAGGCCTGCATCTTGCCCGCGGCCACGCGGCGCTGGCTGAGCCGGGCCCGGATGCGCTGGCGGTGGGTGAGGGTCAGGGCGCCGACGGCGGCGATGATGAGCAGGACGGCGGTCAGCTCCATGGTGACGACGTGGTCGTTGTAGAGGGTGACGGCCAGCAGGTCGGGGGCGGCCTTGGCGCCGTCGCTGAGCCCGGCCGGGGTCGGCAGGGCGGTGCGCCACACGGCGGCGCCCAGCACCCCGGCCAGCCCCAGGCCCAGGAGGATGAGGACCGGGCGTCTCATGACCGAGCCGGCGGCCCCCACCGGCTCGTCGCCGCCGACGCCCACGAGCATGATGACGAAGAGCACGAGGGTCATGACGGCGCCGGTGTAGACCACGACCTGGGTGATGCCCATGAAGGGCGACTCATTGACGATGTAGAGGACGGCCAACGAGATCACGATGCCGATCATGTTGATGGCGGCGGTCACGGCCCGCTTGGCGGTCAGGACGCCGATGCCGCAGGCCACGGTGACCAGGGCGACGACGCCGAACACGATGGTCTCCCCCAGCCCCAGGCGACCATCGCCGGTCAGCGCGGCCGGGACAGCGGCGGGGGCGGCGGCTGATGCGGCCGGCAGCAGGAGGGCGCTCATCGCACGGCCCCCTTGACGGTCTGCCTCGTGCCCCAGCCGGAGGCGGTGGAGGCGGCCTTGGCGCGGGCGCCGGCCAGGCTGGGATCATCGGGCCGGTGGGTGCGCACCCAGTCGATCTGGGCCTGGGTGGAGCCGGTGACCCGGCCGCGGTAGTAGTCGCCGTCCTCGGTGTCCTCGACCATGGGGTGGGGGGCGGCGACGGCGCCGTCGGGCACGGGGGCCAGCAGGTCCTCCTTCTCGTAGATGAGGCCCTCGCGGCCGGGGCCGACGAGCTCATCGAAGTCGGTGGACATGGTCAGGGCCCGGGTGGGGCAGGCCTCGATGCACATGCCGCAGAAGATGCAGCGCAGGTAGTTGATCTGGTAGACGCGCCCGTAGCGCTCACCGGGCGAGTACTGGGCGCCGGGCTCGTTGGAGGCCGCCTCGACGTAGATCGCGTCGGCGGGGCAGGCCCAGGCGCACAGCTCGCAGCCGATGCACTTCTCCAGGCCGTCGTCGTAGCGGTTGAGCCGGTGGCGGCCGTGGTAGCGGGGCATCACCTGGGCGGGCTCGAAGGGGTACTGCTCGGTGACCACCGGGCGGAACATCGAGGAGATGGTGACCCCGTAACCGGCCACGGGCGCGAAGGCCCGGGCCAGGGCGGAGGGAGCGTCGCGCAGCCAGTCGTCGTGCTGGGAGCCCCGGGAACGGTGCGGGCGATCAGTCATCTTTTCCCTCCTGGGGTGCCTCAGTGGCTTTGTCGCTGGCCTGGTCGGCCTTGAGGCCAAGGGTGAAGGTGGGCAGGGCGGTGGCCGCGTCCGCGCCGGTGCGGGCCGGGGCGGACGTATCAGCACCGGAGGAGTCGGGAGACCCGGCGGAGGCGGCGGAATCGACGGCATCGTCGGCGTCGTCGGACTCGTCGTCACCGTGGTCCAGGAGGCCGACGGCGGCCGCCGGACCGTCCTCGAAGCCCTCGAATCCGTCGGAGTCATCGGCCAGGGCGGCGCGTCGGGCGCGCGGCGAGGGCGGCAGGGACTCGCCCGGCAGCGGCGGGACGGGGAAGCCCTCGAGGAAGGCGACGTGGTCGTCGTCGGCGCTCATGATCTCGACGTCGTCGCCCTCCTCGTCCTCGTACTCGTCATCGTCGTAGAGCTCCTCCTCGTCCTCCTTGTCGGGGATGAGGAAGAGGATGAGCATGATGACGCAGAAGACGACGGCCAGCGGCAGCAGGAGGGCCTGCACGGAGGCGCCGGAGAAGGTGCGGAAGGCGCGCACGACCGCGACCAGCACGAACCACACCAGGGAGACCGGGATGAGGACCTTCCAGCCCAGCTTCATGAAGTGGTCGTAGCGGATGCGCACCAGGGTGCCTCGGGTCCAGACCATGAAGAACATGACCGCCCAGACCTTGCCGATGAACCACAGCATCGGCCACCAGCCGGAGTTGGCGCCCTCCCAGAACAGGCTGAGGATCGTCGAGCGCCAGCCGCCCAGGAACAGGGTGACGCACACGGCCGAGACGTTGAACATGTTGATGTACTCGGCCAGGAAGTACCAGGCGAACTTCATCGAGGAGTACTCGACCATGTGTCCGGCGACGAGCTCGCCCTCGGCCTCGGGCAGGTCGAAGGGGAGGCGGTTGACCTCGCCGATCATGGAGATGACGTAGATGATGAAGCTGGGCAGCATCGCCACGGCCCACCAGATCCGCTGCTGGGCGCTGACGATCCCGGAGGTGGACATGGTTCCCGAGGCCAGGAAGACCGTGAGGATGGACAGGCTCATGCTCAGCTCGTAGGAGATGACCTGCGCGGCGGAGCGCACGGCGCCGAAGAGCGGGTAGGTGGAGTGGGTGGACCAGCCGCCCAGGATGATGCCGTAGACGCCGAAGGCGGTGATGGCCAGGATGTAGAGGACCGCCACGGGGAAGTCGGTCAGCTGCAGGGGCGTGGAGTGGCCGAAGATGCTCACCTGCGGCCCGAAGGGGATGACCGCGTAGACCATGAAGGCGCTGAAGGCGGCGATGAGCGGGGCCAGGAGGTAGATGATCTTCTCGGCCCCCTTGAGCCAGAAGTCCTCCTTCATGATGAGCTTGCCGGCGTCGGCGACCGCCTGGAGCAGTCCGAGCGGTCCGTTGACGTTGGGGCCCAGGCGGGTCTGCATGCGGGCCAGGCCGCGGCGCTCCACCCACAGGGCCATCATGACGCTGACGATGAGGAAGGCGACGATGAAGACGGCCTTGATGAGGGTCAGCCACCAGGTCTCGGCGGAGAAGTCGGCGACCACGCCCCCGTTGGAGACGGCGTCGTCGGCGGCTGCCTGAGCCGCGTGGATCGGGTTCACCTCAGTACCTCCGCTGCGTGGGTCACGGTGACCCGGGAGCCGTGGCCGGCGCCCAGGGTCTGGTGGACGGTGGATCCGGCCGAGCACTCGGGCAGCCACACGGTTCCGTCACTGACGCCGCCGACGACGGCCGGCAGGGTGATCGACCCGGTGGCGGTCGAGACGGTCACCTCATCGCCGCCGGCCAGTGACAGGCGCTGGGCGAGGTCGGCGCCCACCTTGGCGACGGGGCGCAGGGCGGTGGCGGCCAGGAAGGGCTCGCCGTCCTGGAGGCGTCCGGCGTCGAGCATGGGCTTGTGGGTGGTCAGGCGAGCCTCCAAGCCGCCGACGACGATGGCCGCCTCGGCGCCGGGCGTCGGGGCGCGGCCGAAGGCGACCGGCATGCGCTGGCCGCGCCACAGGCCCAGGGCGGCGAGCTGCTCGTGCAGGGTGACCAGGTCGTCGACCTGGAGGTCGACGCCCATCTCGTCGGCGAGCATCCCCAGGACCTGGCGGTCGGTGCGGGCACGCGAGACGTGGGCCTGGCCGAAGGGCCGCACGCGCCCCTCCCAGTTGACGAAGGTGCCGTTCTTCTCCACGGCCGGGGCCACGGGCAGGACGACGTCGGCGTGCTCGCTGACCTCGCTGCGGCGCACCTCGAGCTGGACGGTGAAGCCGCTGGCGGCCATGGCCGCGCGGGCCAGGCCCGGGTCCGGGAAGTCGCGCAGGTCGATGCCGCCGACGACGGCGCCGGCGAGGGTGCCGTCCAGGAGGGCCGAGAGGATCCCGGTGGTGTCACGACCCAGCGACGTGGGCAGGTGGTGCTCGGGGCCCATGTTCCAGGCCCGCTCGACCTGGGACCGGGCCTCGGGGTCGGCCACGGGGCGCCCGCCGGGCAGCAGGCCGGGCAGCAGCCCCGCCTCGATGCCGCCGCGCTCGCCGCTGCGCCGCGGGACCCAGGCCAGCAGGGCGCCGGTGGCGGTGGCCAGGGCGTCGGCGACGCTGAGCAGGCCGGGCACGCGGGCGGCGCGCTCGCCGACGAGGATGGTGGCGCCGTCGGCCCGCAGGGCCTCCACGAGGGCGGGGTGGGTCTGGCTGAGGTGGGCGACGACGCGGGCCTCCTCCCCGGGCGGGGTGAGGACGGCCTGGGCGGAGAGCTTGCGGCTGCCGGCGCTCAGGCAGGTGGTCACCGTGGCCACGTTGACGCCGCCGGCGCGCACGCCCTTGCGCAGGCGCAGGAACAGCGAGCCGCACTCGTCCTCGGGCTCCAGGCCCAGGAGCAGGACCTGGCCGGCCGTCTCCAGGTGGCGGTAGGTGACGGCGCCCAGGCCGGTGCCGGCCACCCGGGCGGCCAGGAAGGTGTCCTCCTCCAGGCTGTGGGTGCGCACGCGCTGGTCGATGTCGTTGGTGCCCAGGACGGTGCGGGCGAAGCGGGACCAGGCCCAGGCGTCCTCCAGGGTGAGGCGGCCGCCGGGCAGGAGCCCCACTCCCCCGTCGGAGGCGGCGCGGGCCAATCCCCGGGCGGCGACGTCCAGGGCATCGGACCAGGAGGTGGTGACGAGCTCGCCGGTATCCTCGTCGCGCACGAGCGGCACGGTGAGGCGGTCGGGCTGGGAGGACCAGGTGAAGGCGAAGCGGTCCTTGTCGGTGATCCACTCCTCGTTGACCTCGGGGTCGTTGCCGGCCAGGTGGCGCAGGACGACGCCGCGGCGCATGTCGACGCGGATGGCCGAGCCGGAGGCGTCGTGCTCGGTGACGGAGTCGGTGGAGACCAGGTCCATGGGACGGGCCCGGAAGCGGTACCTCGCCGAGGTCAGGGCGCCCACGGGGCAGATCTGGATGATGTTGCCGGAGAAGTAGGAGGCGAAGGGCCGCCCGGAGACGTCGAGGTCCTCGCGTCCGGCACCCAGGTCGGGTCCGTAGTCGGTGCCGTCGGAGGCGCCGGGCTCGCCGCCGGGGCCGGTCAGGTCGCCCAGGGCGCTCAGGGAGGGCACGCCGCGGATCGTCTGGAGGTCGGCGTCGATCGACTGCTCGGCGGAGCCGGTGGAGAAGTCCAGGACGCGGGCGTCGAAGCGCCCGATCTGCTCGGAGTACAGGCCGCCGGCGTGCTCGGGGTGGCCGTCCATGTCGTAGGAGGGGTGGCCGCCGCCGCGTCCCTGGAGGGCGATGAAGGGGTCGCCGGGGATCTGGTCGGCGAAGCGCACGCAGCGCTGGCACAGGATGCAGCGGTCGCGGTCCAGCAGGATATTGCTGGTCAGGCGCAGCGGCTTGGGGAAGGTGCGCTTGACGTCGGTGAAGCGGGTGGCGGACTGGGCGCCGGAGGCCATGAGCTCCAGGGCCTGGTTCTGCAGGGGGCACTCGCCGCCCTTGTCACACACGGGGCAGTCCAGCGGGTGGTTGATGAGGAGGAACTCCATGGTGCCGGCCTGGGCCTTGGCGGCGACCTCGCTGGTGGCCTGGGTGGAGATCTCCATGCCCTCCATGGCGGTCATGGCGCAGGAGGGCTGGGGCTTGGGCATGGGCCGCACGACGCCGTCGCGCCCGGGCATGGCCACCTCCACCAGGCACTGGCGGCAGTTGGCCGACGGCGCGAGCAGCGGGTGGTCGCAGAAGCGCGGGATGCGCACCCCGACCTGCTCGGCGGCGCGGATGAGGAGGGTGCCCTTCTCGACCTCGACGGGAAGCCCGTCGATGGTCATGTGGACCATCTCGGGGGCCGGCGGCCCGGCCGGCGCGGGGCTCTTTGTGGTCGTCTCAGCAGTCATGGCTCACCGTGCGCTTTCGAAGACGGAGGAGGCGGCGTAGGGGAAGAGCTCGCCGGCGGCGGCGGTGTAGCCGGCCTCGAACTCCTCGCGGAACCGCTTGATGCCGGTCAGGACCGGGGTGGCCGAGGCGTCGCCCAGGGCGCAGAAGGAGCGCCCGGCGATGTTGGAGGCGATGGACTCGAGCTTCTCGACGTCGCCGGGCAGCCCGCGCCCGGCCTCCAGGCGCAGCATGATCTGGCGCATCCAGTAGGTGCCCTCGCGGCAGGGGGTGCACTTGCCGCAGGACTCGTGCTGGTAGAACTCGGTCCAGCGGGTGACCACGCGCACCACGGAGACGGTCTCGTCGAAGACCTGCAGGGCGCGGGTTCCCAGCATGGAGCCGGCCTCGGCCACGGACTCGTAGTCCAGGGGGACGTCGAGCTCGTCGGGGCCGAAGATCGGCGTCGAGGAGCCTCCCGGCACCCAGAACTTCAACTCGTGGCCCGCTCGGATGCCTCCGGAGAGCTCGATGAGCTCGCGCATCGTGATGCCGAAGGGGGCCTCGTACTGGCCGGGGTGGGCCACGTGCCCGGAGACGGAGAAGATGCCGTGGCCCTTGGACTTCTCGGTGCCCATGGCGGAATACCACTGGGCGCCGCGGGCCAGGATCGCGGGGACCGAGGCGATGGTCTCGACGTTGTTGACCACCGTGGGCCGGGCGTAGAGGCCGGCGACGGCGGGGAAGGGAGGCTTGAGGCGGGGGTGGCCGCGGCGGCCCTCCAGGGAGTCCAGCAGGGCGGTCTCCTCGCCGCAGATGTAGGCGCCGGCCCCCGCGTGGGCGGTGATGCGCAGGCGCTGCTGGCCGTCCAGGCCGAAGCCGGTGTCCAGCAGGCCGGACTCGGTGGCCTCGCGCACGGCCCTGAGCAGGCGGCGGTAGACGTGGGGGACCTCGCCGCGCAGGTAGACGAAGGCGTGGTCGCCGCCGATGGCCCGCGAGGTGATGGCGATGCCCTCGATGAGCGCCTGGGGGTTGGACATGATCGTGGGGATGTCCTTGCAGGTGCCCGGCTCGGACTCGTCGGCGTTGACCACGAGGTAGCGCGGGCCGCCGTCGACCGGGGGCAGGAAGGACCACTTCAGGCCGGTGGGGAACCCGGCGCCGCCGCGTCCGCGCAGGCCGGAGTCCTTGATGAGGGTGATGAGCTCCTCGGGGCTGAGGGCCTTGGCGCGCTTGAGGCCCTCGTAGCCGCCGTGGTCGAGGTAGGACCGCAGGGTCCAGGAGCGCTCCTGGTCCCACAGGTCGCTCAGGACCGGGGTGAGGGTGCCCGGCGCGGTGTAGGTGGCGGTGGCGCTCACTTGCTCTCCTCCTTGGGCGCGGTCCAGCCCTGCTCGCGGGCGATGCGCAGGCCCCGCAGGGTCGGCTCGCCGGGGCCGCGTCCCTCGTCGGTGCGGCCGTCCTCGAAGCCGGCGAGCAGGCGCTCGTTCTCACGGAAGGTGGGCACGGTCTCGGGGCCCCGGGTGGGGGCGACGTCCTCGCCTCGCTCGAGGGCCTCGATCATGGCGACGGCGGAGTCGGGGGTCTGGTTGTCGAAG
Organism: Actinomyces sp. ZJ308; assembly: GCF_011752065.1. Lineage (GTDB taxonomy): Bacteria > Actinomycetota > Actinomycetes > Actinomycetales > Actinomycetaceae > Actinomyces. The sequence continues at coordinate 60,088 of NZ_JAAIJY010000001.1, read as the reverse complement.
AACTCCCAGTTGACCATGACGACGGGGGCGTAGTCGCAGGCGGCGTTGCACTCGATGCGCTCGAGGCTGATGGTGCCGTCCTCACTGGTCTCCTCGGCGCCCAGTCCGGCGTGCTCGGTGACGGCGGCCCAGATCTCGTCCCCGCCCATGACGGCGCACAGGGCGTTGGTGCACACGCCCACGTGGTAGGCGCCGGCCGGGTGGCGGCGGAACTGGCTGTAGAAGGTGGCCACGGCGCTGACCTCGGCGCGCTCCAGGCCCAGCCGGGCGGCGCACAGGGCGATGCCGGCCGGCGAGACGTATCCGTCCACGGACTGGATGAGGTGGAGCATCGGGATGAGGGCGCTGCGCTCCCTGCCCGACGGATAGCGGGCGATGATCCGCTCGATGTCGACCTGGAGGCCCTGGGCGACGTCGGGGCTGTAGCCGGCTGCGACGGCGGCGGCCGCCACGGTGCCCACCGGGCCCACGGCGCTGACGGTGGCGATGGTCTCGACGGCGGGGTTGACGGCCGGCGCTGCCGGGCCGGCCGGGGTGACTGCGTTATCGGTGGTGCTCATCAGCGGTCCACGCCTCCCAGGACGGGGTCGATGGAGGCCAGGGTGGGCACGAGGTCGGCGATCATGCCGCCCTCGCCCATCAGGGCCAGCGACTGCAGGTTGGAGAATGAGGGGTCGCGGAAGTGGACCCGGTAGGGGCGGGTGCCGCCGTCGGAGACGGCGTGGATGCCCAGGACCCCCTTGGCGTGCTCCACGGTCTGGTAGACCTGGCCGGCCGGGACCCGGAAGCCCTGGGTCACCAGCTTGAAGTGGTGGATGAGGGACTCCATGGACGAGCCCATGATCTCGCGCACGTGCTCCAGGGACTGGCCCTGCCCGTCGGTGGCGATGGCCATGCGGGCGGGCCAGGCGATGGTCGGGTCGGCCACCATCGTGGCGTTGGAGGGGTCCTCGCCACGGGCGGAGATCTCCTCGAGGCGGTCCAGGCACTGGGAGACGATCTTGAGCGACTCGTAGGACTCGTCCAGCCGGAGCCGCAGGCGGTTGTAGCAGTCGGAGACCTTGTAGGTGGGCACGCGGAAGTCGTAGGTCTCGTAGCCGCAGTAGGGCTTGGTGCGGCGGATGTCCAGGGGGTAGCCGGCGGCGCGCAGGCACGGGCCGCTCAGCCCCAGGGCGAGCCCGCCGGCCAGGCTGATCTCGCCCACGCCGATGAAGCGGGACTTGAGGATCGGGTTCTCCAGGAGCAGCAGCTCGAGCTCGTGGATGTCGTGCTTGATGTCGGGCATGACCGAGCGCACGAACTCGGTGAAGCCCTCGGGGATGTCCTGGGCCAGGCCCCCGGGGCGGACGTAGGCGTGGTTCATGCGCAGCCCGGAGACCATCTCGAAGGCCTTGAGGATGTTCTCGCGGCAGCGGAAGGCGATGGTCATGAGCGTGGTGCCGCCCATCTCGTTGCCCCCGGTGCCCACGGCCACGACGTGGGAGGCGATGCGGTTGAGCTCCATGAGCAGCACGCGGGTGACGGTGGCCTTCTCGGGGACGTCGTCGGTGATGCCCAGGAGCTTCTCGACGGCCAGCGCATAGCCGACCTCCTGGAAGAAGGGGGCCACGTAGTCCATGCGGGTCACGAAGGTCTCGCCCTGGACCCAGGTGCGGTACTCCATGTTCTTCTCGATACCGGTGTGCAGGTAGCCGGTACCGACGCGGACCTCGGTGACGACCTCGCCGTCGGCCTCCAGGACCAGGCGCAGCACGCCGTGGGTGGAGGGGTGGACCGGGCCCATGTTGAGCACGATGCGGTCGTTGCGCAGGCGGTCGGCCTCGTCGCGCTCGGCGATCCGGGCGACGACGTCGTCCCAGTCCCCGCCGCTGACGGTGAACTGCTCGAGGCCCTCGGACAGGTCGTCGGTGGCGGGGCCGGAGGCGCGGAAGGTGCGGGTGGTGCTCATCAGCGGTAGGACCTCCGGGTGTCGGCGGGCGGGGTCTGGGCTCCCTTGTACTCGACGGGGATGCCGCCCAGCGGGTAGTCCTTGCGCTGGGGGTGGCCCACCCAGTCGTCGGGCATGGCGGTGCGCGTCAGGTGGGGGTGACCGTCGAAGACGATGCCCATGAGGTCCCAGGTCTCGCGCTCGTGCCAGTCGTTGCCGGGGTAGACCGAGACGATGGAGGGCACGTGCGGGTCCGAGACGGGGCAGGCGACCTCCAGGCGCAGCTGGCGCCCGCCGTGGGTCAGGCTCATGAGCTCGATGCAGGCGTGCAGCTCGCGGCCGGCCAGCTGGGGGTAGTGGACGCCGCTGACGCCCAGGCACAACTCGAAGCGCAGGTCCTGGTCGTCGCGCAGGGGGCGCACGACGTCGAGCAGGTGCTCGCGGGCGATGAACAGCGTGAGCTCGTCGTGCTCGATGACGACCTTCTCGATGGCGGCGGCCGGGTCGACCCCGGCGGCCTGGAGGTCCTCGATGAGGGCGTCGACGACGCCGTCGAACCAGCTGCCGTAGGGGCGCACGGCGGCCGGCGCGAGAGTGACGACGCTGCGGTGCTCGCCGTATCCGGTGGTGTCGCCGGCGTCGGCGGCGCCGAACTGGCCGGTGGGGGCGGCGATGACCTCCAGACGCAGCTCTGGGCGCACGGGGGTGCCGGCGACCTCGGGGACGGCGGGAACGGCCGAGACCTCGGGGATCTCGGGCAGGGCGCCCGGGCCGGAGGCGTTCGCCGGGGCGTTCTTCTCACTCATGCCAGCTGGCCCTTCATCTCATGGGTGGGGGTGGCCGACAGGGCGGCGGCCTCGACGGCGCGGGCGATCTCCTCGCGGTGCTTGAACAGCGGCTTCCTCTCGATCTGGCGGGTGAGCTCGAGCATGGCGTTGAGCAGCATCTCGGGGCGGGGCGGGCAGCCGGGCAGGTAGATGTCCACCGGGACGATGTGGTCGCAACCCTGGACCACGGCGTAGTTGTTGAAGATGCCGCCCGAGGAGGCGCAGGCGCCCATGGAGATGACCCACTTGGGCTCGGGCATGGAGTCGTAGACGTTGCGCACGATCGGGGCCATCTTGTGCGAGACGCGCCCCGAGACGATCATGACGTCGGCGTGGCGCGGGGAGGCGCGGAAGACCTCCCAGCCGAAGCGGGCCATGTCGAAGCGGGGGGTGCCGGCGGCCATCATCTCGATGGCGCAGCAGGCCAGGCCCATGGTGACGGGCCACATGGAGCGGGCCTGGGCCAGGCCGGCGAGCTTCTCGACGGTGGTCAGCAGGAAGCCGGGGCTGTCCACCTCGGCGGCAGCGGCCGCGTAGGGGTCGTTGCGCTTGGAGGGGATGGACGCCATGAAGGCGTTGTGCTTTTTCATGCTCTTCACTGCTGTGTACTCCTTGAGATCATCCTTGAGATCATGGGGCCGCCCGGAGCCCGTGGGTCCCGTCGTGGCCGTCTCGCGCTCGATCCTGTTCTCAGTCCCAGTCCAGGCCGCCGCGACGCCACTCCAGGATGTAGGGCACGGTGATGAGGCCGATGAACAGGACGGCGGCGCCCAGCCCGAAGAACCCCAGACGTCCGAAGGCCGTGGCCCAGGGATAGAGGAAGACCACCTCGACGTCGAAGATGATGAAGGTCATGCCCACCAGGTAGAAGGAGACGGGGAAGCGTCCGTGCTCGGTGTTGGCGGGGGTCGGGTCGATGCCGCACTCGTAGTTGGCGACCTTGACCCGGTTGCGCCGGGCGGGACTGACGATGGCGCTCAGGGCCAGACCGCCGATGGCGACCACGAGGGCCAGCGCGGCCATGATGAGCAGGGAGGCGTAGGGGTTCATGCTTCCGGCACCATCCTTGTCAGGAGCTGGATGAAGTGGTCGATTCCGTCGCCGCCGCGGCGCTCCCAGCCGTCGGACAGGAGCTTGGTGACGAGCTTCATGAGGCGCTTGCGCGGCAGCCCGTAGCGGGTGCACAGGCGCATGACCTCGGGGTGCTCGATGAGGGCGACGAAGACGCGGCCGAGCGTGTAGTAGCCGCCCATCTCGGCGCTGAGGGCCTTGGGGTACTGGGCCAGGACCTGCTCGCGGCCCGAGGTCGTCGTGCGCGCGGCGGCCTGGGCGGCGGCCTGGGCGGCGAGGCGACCGGACATGAGGGCCTGGGCGATGCCCTCGCCGTTGAAGGGCGAGACCATGCCGCCGGCGTCCCCGAGCAGCATGAGGCCGTCGGCGTAGTGGGGCTTGCGGTTGAAGGCCATGGGCAGGGCGGCGCTGACCAGGCCGCCGACCTGGTTGTCCTTGGTGAAGCCCCAGGAGGCCGGGACGTTGTCCATCCAGCGGTTGAACACGGCGCGGTAGTCGATGGCGGTGGCCGAGGCTCGCGAGGAGACCGACCCGAGGCCGACGTTGACCAGCCCCTCCCCCACGGACCAGATCCACCCGTATCCGGGCAGGAGGTCGGACTGGCCGGGCTTGCCGTCCCACAGCTCGAGGCGGGACTCCATCCAGGCGTCCTTGGCGCGCGGGGAGCGGAAGTAGGCGCGCACGGCCACCCCCATGGGGCGGCGCTCGTTCTTGGTTCGCCCGACGGCGGTGGCCAGGCGGGCCGAGACTCCTCCGGCGTCGATGACCAGCGGCGCGGTGAAGGTGGTGGGGCCCTCGATACCGGGGTAGGCGACCCGGTTGGTGGGGCGGGCCTCGACGCCGGTGACCCGGCCGGTGGGCGAGGTGACGGGGCCGGTGACGGTCACGCCGGTGAGCAGGCGGGCGCCGGCCGCGGCGGCATGCTCGGCCAGGTCCCGGTCGAGCAGGGCGCGCGGGCGGGCCATCCCGTAGGAGGGGAAGGAGGCCTGCTCGGGCCAGGGGAAGTGGAGGAGGTGACCGCCTCCGATGACGCGCAGGCCGCGGTTGCGCTGCCAGCCGGAGGTGTCCACGCCCATGGAGACGAGCTCGCGCACGGCTGAGGGGGTCAGGCCGTCGCCGCAGACCTTGTCCCGGCCGAGCTCCTGCTTCTCCAGGAGGATGACGTCGAGGCCGAGTGTGGCCATGTGGAAGGCTGCCGAGGAGCCGGCCGGGCCGGCGCCGACGACGACGACGTCGGCCGTGGTGGAGGCGCTGGACTGGGCGGCCGCCTGAGTCACTCGGGCTCCCCTCCTCGGTACATCTGGTACGGCAGGTGTTGTCATAGGCATCACAGTTGGCACCGTAATGCAGGCCCGCGCTCGTCGGAGCCTGTGCCGACTGTACCCAGGGGGCGAATGCCTCCTGGACGCATGCGCCCACGGGACCACTGACCAGGGGTTTTCGTTGCTGTCACGGCATTGCCCGAGCGATGCCGCACAGAACCGGGAGCCTGCGCCTCCCCAGAATTACGCTGCAAGTGAGTGACGAATTTCAACATTGTCGGACGGGACCTGGGTCCTAGGCCGTCACTGCAGCTCCGCAGCATCCGGTTCCGGCCGCGATTTGCGATGATGATCCCCATGAGCCGATCCCCTCTTCGAGCCACCCTCGCCAAGGACCCCCGCGAGGTCGCCGGGATGTTCGACGCCGTCGCGCGCCGCTACGACCTGTCCAATGACGTGATGAGCCTGTTCCAGGTGCACATGTGGCGCCGGGTGACACGCGCCGCCGTCGCCGCCGGGCCGGGGGTGCGGGTCCTGGACCTGGCGGCGGGGACCGGCACCTCCTCGGTGGAGTACGCGGCCGACGGCGCCGAGGTCGTGGCCTGCGACTTCTCCACCGGCATGGTGGCCGAGGGCAAGCGCCGCCACCCCGAGATCGCCTTCGTGGCCGGGGACGCCACGTCCCTGCCCTTCGCGGACGGGACCTTCGACGTCGTCACCATCTCCTATGGGCTGCGCAACGTGCAGGACACGGCCCGGGCGCTGGCGGAGATGCACCGGGTGACTCGCCCGGGCGGACGGATCGTCATCGCGGAGTTCTCCACCCCGGTCTCCGCGGTCTTCCGCCGCATGTACCGCTTCTACCTGGGCAGCGCCCTGCCTGCCGCGGCCCGCCTGGTCTCGTCGAACACCGAGGCCTATGACTACCTGGGTGAGTCGATCCTGGCCTGGCCGGACCAGAAGGGGCTGGCCGACCTCATGCACGGGGCCGGTTGGCGCTCCGTGGGATACAAGAACCTCTCCGGCGGGATCGTCGCCGTCCACCGGGCCACTCGCGCCGCGCGCCCTGGGCTTGAGCGCTGAGAGCCACGGGAGCTGACCGGTGAGGGCCGAGCACTGTCAGGCGGCGCCGCCGCGCCTGTCCTTCCGCACCCGCGAGCTGACCGTTGGGGCGCTGGAGGGACTCGCGCTCATCGACCTGCTGGCGGGCCGCCAGGACGTCTGCTCCTGGGTCCACGAGGGGCGGGGACTCATCGGCCTGGGGCGCGCCCTTGCGATCGAGGCCCACGGCGACGGGCGCATCGAGGCGCTGCGGGGGGCGTGGCGCTCCGTCGTCGGCGCCGCCTGGTGGCGCGACGCGCTGGTGCGCCCGGGGACCGGCCCGGTGGCCCTGGGCACGATCGCCTTCTCCCCCACCTCGGCGCAGTCCTCGGTGCTGCTGGTCCCCGAGGTCCTCATCGGGCTCGATGACGACGGCGCCTGGCTGACGACCGCGGTTCGCGCAGCCTCGGACGGGATGGAGCCGGAGCACCCGGATCCCGAGGCGCTCATCGGGGCGCTCGTGGCTAGGGCCCGTGACGTGATCGACCGGGAGCACGCCGGCGGCGGGCACAGCGGCGACGATGCCGGCGGCGACACCGCCGTCGAGACCGGGGCTCTCAGCGAGGAGCAGTGGTGCCGGGCGGTGACGGTGACGCAGGAGCGGATGCGCTCGGGGCGGGCCCGCAAGGTGGTCCTGGCCCGCGACGTCCTGGCCCGCCCGACGGCGCCGCTGGCCACCGGCACGGTGCTGAGGCGCCTGGCCTCCAGCTACCCGTCCACCTGGACCTTCGCCGTCGACCAGATGGTGGGGGCCAGCCCGGAGCTGCTGCTGCGTCTGCGCGATCGGCGTCTCATCAGCCGGGTGCTGGCCGGTACCGCTCGCCGGCACGCCGGTGAGGACGCGTCGGCCACGGCCCGTCTGGCGGCCTGGCTGGAGGGCTCGGAGAAGAACAACCGGGAGCACGAGCTGGCCAGGGCCTCGGCGATCACGGCGCTGGAGCCGCTGTGCTCGGCGGTGGAGACCCCGACGCGCTTCGTCCTGACACTCCCCAACGTCCTGCACCTGGCCAGCGACGTCACCGGGGTCGTCGCCGGTGACACCGGCGCCCTGGCCCTCGTGGATGCGCTGCACCCGACGGCGGCCGTGTGCGGGACGCCGACGCCGGCGGCCGCGCGCCTCATCGAGGAGGTCGAGTCCATGGACCGGGGCCGTTACGCCGGGCCGGTGGGCTGGGTGGACTGGCGCGGCGAGGGCGAGTGGTGCATCGCGCTGCGCAGCGCCCAGCTGCCCGCCGGCGGCGTCGGCCCGCACCGCCCCGCACGGGTCTTCGGGGGCGGCGGCATCATGCCCGACTCCGATCCCATCGACGAGCTGGCCGAGACCACCGCCAAGATGCGCCCCATGCTGGGCGCGCTGGGTGCGCGCCTCTGACCGGGCCCGGGATTCAGGAGTCCTTGCGCTCGGCCAGGGTCACGTCGACGTCCTGCTGCTTGGAGTCGCGGATGACTGTGAGCTTGACCTTGTCATTGGCGGAGTACTGGCGCACGTAGCCGGTCAGGGCCGAGCCCTGGGAGGTGGTCTTGCCGTCGATGGCGATGACGACGTCGTCCCTCTTCAGGCCGGCCTTGTCGGCCGGGGAGCCGCTCTCGACCGAGGTGATCTTGGCGCCGGCGCGCTTGGTGCCGTCTGCCTCAGCGGCATCGGTATCGAGGCTGACCCCCAGATAGGCGTGGGTGGCGGACCCGGACTCGATGAGCTGCTTGGCGACCTTCTCGGCCAGCTTGACGGGGATGGCGAATCCGATGCCGATGCTGCCCGAGCCGCCGCTCTCACCGGAGCTGGAGCGCCCCATGGTGGCGATCGAGCTGGTGATGCCGATGACCCGACCCTTCTCGTCGAACAGGGGGCCACCGGAGTTGCCGGGGTTGATGGCGGCGTCGATCTGGATGGCGTTGGTGTAGACGGCGGAGGAGGATGAGCCGCCGCCCGAGCCGTCCTCGCCGCCCTCCCCCTGGGAGTTGACGACGGGGCGGTCGAGGGCCGAGATGATGCCGGTGGTCACCGTGGAGGACAGGCCCAGCGGGTTTCCGATCGCCATGACGTCCTGGCCGGTGGCCAGCTTGTCGGAGTCGCCGAGCTGGGCGACGGTGAGGTTGTCGGGGGCGTCCTTGAGCTGGATGACCGCCAGGTCGGTGGCGGGGTCGGTGCCAGTGGTCTCGGCCTCGTAGACGCGGCCGTCGGCCAGCGTCACCTGGATCTGCGAGGCACCGGCCACCACGTGGTTGTTGGTGATGATGTGGCCGTCCTTGTCGAAGATGACGCCGGATCCCAGCGCCGTCCCGTTCGGCGTGGCGATGGCGATGGACACGACGGCGTTGGACACCGCGGCCGAGACGGCCTCCCAGTCGGGGGCCTGGCCGGCGCTGTCTACGGTCTTGGTCGTGTCGCCCGTGGCGATCGCGGTGGGGGCGGCCGAGGAGCGCGACGAGGCGCCATCGCCGTGGGCACCCATGTACCGGATCGCGCCGACGGCGCCGCCGGCCCCCAGTAGGGAGGCGACCACGACGGAGGCCACCAGGGCGAACCAACCCGGTCCCCGACGTCGGCTCTTGCCGCTCTGAGCGCCTGCGACGTTCGAGGTCGCGTAAAAGGACTCCCCTGCGGCGCCGACGGGCGCGTAGCCACTGGGGCCGCCCTGCGCGCTACCGGCCGACGCACCGGCACCGTGGGTCTCCGAGTGGGCGACGTCGTAGTCGCCGGGCGTCGTCGGAACGCTCGTGTAGGGCGAGCCGAGGTGCGCCTGCTGCCCCTGGTAGGGCTGCTGGGCGGATGACTGGCTGTATGACGCCGCCTGCTGCACCTGAGGGGAGGCGGGGTAGGGGCTCTGCTGCTGGAGGTACTGCGGGGACGGGTACTGGCCCTGCGCAGGCTGGTACTGACCCTGCTGGTAAGCGTCGTAGGACGGGGAGGAGCTCTGAGCGGGCTGATCGTAGACCGACGTCGGCTGGTCCGCGGGCAGCTGCGAGGTGGGCTGGTCCGCCGATAGCGGCCGGGTGTGCTCGGCATGCTCCGCGCCCACCGCCTGGGCGGGCCTGGGCAGGACCGGCTCGGGCTGGGAGGTGTCCGCCCCGTAGGCCTGCGAGAGGTTCTCGTAGCCGGACCGGTTCGGGGAGACGCTCAGGGGCTGGTTCGAGGACTCGTTCGGAGCCTCGCTGCCGGAGGCCGCCGCGGCCGACGATTCCTGACTCGTAGCGGGCTGGGAGCCGACACCGGGATGACTGCCGCCCGCGGCCTGGGTCGGATCAGCGGGCCGGTAGGCCTCCGAGTTCGTCTCGTCGTAACCGCTCATAGATGTGTTCCTCCTCGGGCCTTGCGCCCTGTCCAGGTCCGCAGGCAGACAACCTCAGGGCTCTGTACCGTTTCCGATTGTTTCCTGAGGCTGTGCTGTGGATCATGTAACCGTTGTGTCGCAGCGCGATGAGAGTGGGAGGTGGGCTCGACGAGCCGGTGGCCTCTCCTGCGGGGCTCATCTCGCGCAGTGCCGTCTATCTCTATCGTTGCTCATGTTGTCCCGGCGTTAGGCGTGCGCCCATCGACGGTCCCCATCGACGGCCTACCGACTCTCCAGAGGACGACGCTCAGTCCGTCGACCGGTTCCGCCAGGAGCGCCTGGAGGGCTGCGGCGTCCTCGGGGACATGGACCCGAGCCCCCAGAGCGGAGGCCAGTGCAGAAATACTCGCACACTGGGGCGCGGCGAAGAGCCGTTCGAACCGACCAGACGCTGTGGTGTGGGCGTACTCAAGGTGGGAGAAGATCGTTCCTCCACCGTCGTCGATGACGATAACCTGAAGGTCGGCCTCCTCCTCACGGAGTCCTCTCCCCATTGACATGGCGTCGTGGAGGAAGGCGAGGTCCCCCATGACGGCACGCACCGGCTGCCCCGATGCCATCCACAGCCCGATTCCGGTGGCGATGGTGCCGTCGATTCCCGCCAGGCCGCGGTTGGCAGCGGCCCTCGGAGCCGCCTCACCGGGGCGGGCGAGGCGGTCGAGACGGCGCACCGTCATCGAGGAGCCGACCAGCAGGGTGGGGGCGCCGGGCAGGAGGCTCGCCTCCCACACGGCCGTCACCGCGGCGTTTCCGGAGACGTCGGCAGCGGCCCTCCCGATGGCGTCGGTGCTGCCGGAGCGGTCCGGCTCGGGCAGGTCCGCCACGGCTCGCCGCCAGGCGGCGCTCCAGGCGGCACCGGCTCGAACCAGGCCGAGTGAGTCGGCCAGCCGGGCGGCCCGGGCGGCGGCGCCGTCGGCCGGCAGGGAGCCGGGCCCGTCGATGGGGATGACGCGGTGGGCCCGCCCGGAGACATCAGTCCACCGGGCGCGCTCGGCCAGGACGATGACGTCGAGGTCGTCGCGCCCCAGGAGCGCGGTCACCGAGCGGCTGAGGCTGGGGTGGCCGACGACGATGAGGTGGCCGGCGCTCCCGGCGAGCTCACGGCCGGACCGGGTGCCCAGGAGCTCGGCGTAGCGGGTCAGGGCCTGAGGCCCGCTGCGGGCCTGAGAGGTGGGTTCGGCCAGCAGCGGCCAGCTGAGGTGCTCGGCCAGCGCTTTGGCCAGGGCCCCGACGGCGCGATGGGCGGTGTCCCCGGCGATGACGACTCCCGGACGACCTTCCTGGGAGGACCCGTGAGCGGGCTGCTCACCGCCCTGGGCACCGGCCCTCGGGAGAGCCGCGGCCGGCGCAGCCGCATCAGTCGTCGGCGGACCGGAGGTCGGCGGGACGGCCGGCGCCGCGCCCTCCACCGTCAAAGGAGGTCGGAAGCGGGCGTTGATCTGGGCGGGCCCGGGGTCTCGGCTCAGGGCCCCGGTGGCTGCGGCGACGGCGCGGCGCACCTGCCCGCCGATGGCGACGCGGGCCGCACCGCCCGCGTCGCCCCCGAGGTCGGCGGACAGATCGGCGGGCAGGTCGACGACCAGGCGCGTGGCCGGTACGAAGAGGCCGGTCTGCTCGGTGGTCTGACTGGCACCGGTGCCGACCAGCTCGTGGGGTCGGTCGGCGCTGATGACGAGCAGGGGGACACCGGCGGCGTCGGCCTCGCTGACGGCCGGGTGGAGGTTGGCCACGGCCGTCCCCGAGGTGGTGACGACGGCGGCGCACCGGCTGTCCCCGTTCAGGGCGTGGGCCCGGGCGGCGCCCAGCGCGATGAAGCCGGCGCTGCGCTCGTCCAGGACGACCCGTAGCCTCAGGGCCCCGGCGTCGGCGGCGTCGGCGAGGGCATCCGCCAGCGGGGCGCTGCGCGACCCCGGGCACAGGACGACCTCGCGAACGCCTTCGGACAGGAGTGCCGCCACGAGGCTGCGGGCGTCGGCCAGGGCGGGCGGGAGCTGCGGGGACTCCGGGGTGGCGGTCACAGGGGTGAGAATACGAGAGCGCCCGACCTCCTTCCCGCTGCGATTCGTCACAGTTCGGCGGACCTGCGGCGCGGGTCGAACGGGATTTACAACGGCAGCCCGGCCACGGACCGGCTCGGGTCGCGGGCCTCACGCTGGCGGCGGGCGTGCAGGGCGCCGGCCAGGTGCAGCAGACGCGTCTGCCAGTGCCGGGTGAGGTAGGGCCCCGCCTTCACCTCGTTCAGGAGGCGCTCGGAGACCGGGGCCCCGTCGTCGACGCGCAGGGTCCCGTCGCGGGGGACGACGCTGGGCTCGGCGACGTCCTGGGTCAGCAGGCGCGCAGTGCCCAGGCCGCAGGCGTGACCGAGGCCGGGCAGGCTGAAGGCGAGCGTCGCGCCGGCCATGATCCCCACGGAGGTGTCCAGGGCGGAGGAGACGACCGCAGGCAGACCGAGGCGCTCGGCCATGTCCAAGGCCCGGTTCACACCGCCCAGCGGGGCGACCTTGAGGATGGCGACGTCGGCCGCGCGCCGGTGCACGACCTCCAGGGGGTTGGCCGACAGCCGGATCGACTCGTCCGCGGCGATGGGGACGTCGACCGCGCGGCGCAGGTCGGCCAGGTCGTAGACGGTGGCGCAGGGCTGCTCGACGTACTCCAGTCCCCCGGCGGCCCGGTCCATCTGCGGCAGGTTCTCGCGGGCGGTGTCCACGTCCCAGGCGCCGTTGACGTCGATGCGCACCCTGCCGGCACGGCCGAGGGCTGAACGGACCGCCTCGAGCCGCTCCAGGTCGGCGGAGCGATGCTCACGCCTGCCGGAGACCTTGACCTTGGCGGTCCTGGCCCCGGAGGAACGCACCATCTCGGCCGCGTCCTCGGCTCCGACCTCGGGGACCGTGACGTTGACGGAGATGGTCTCGCGGTAGCGGGGCAGGAAGGCGTTTCCCAGGGCCTGGGACAGTCCGGAGGCGAGCCAGGGCGCGCCGGCCTCCGATCCGTAGTCCCAGAACGGCGCAACCTCGCCCCAGCCGCCGGGGCCGTGGAGGAGGACGCCGTCACGGCGGGTGATGCCGCGAAACGGCGTCGTCAGGGGGATGTCCCAGACTACGGCGCGGTCGATCCGATCCAGCAGGCCGGTGGAGTCCTGCGCATGAAGAGAGGCGATGTCGATCTCGCCGCTGGCATGCTGATGGTCCGGACTCACGATCACAGAATACGCACGATCTTCAATCAACATGATGAAACCGGGACAAGGGTGGCGGGCCCCACCTCGACGAACGCCCGAACGGGTGCCGTCCGACGCCGTCGGCCGGGGCCCGCCCCTCCGCCGGTTCCGCCGGTTCAGTCCGCCGGTCGGTCGCCCAGGGTGGCGACCATCACCGCCTTGATGGTGTGCATGCGGTTCTCGGCCTGGTCGAAGACGATGGAGGCCTCGGACTCGAAGACGTCGTTGGTGACCTCGACGCCGTCCATGCCGGTGGCCTGGAAGATCTCCTCGCCCACGGTCGTGTTGCGGTCGTGGTAGGCGGGCAGGCAGTGCATGAACCTGGCCTGCGGGCCGGCGATCTCCATGAGCGAGGCGTTGACCTGGTAGGGGCGCAGCAGGGCGATGCGCTCGTCCCAGACCTCCTTGGGCTCACCCATGGAGACCCAGATGTCGGTGTGGACGAAGTCGACGCCGGCGACGCCCTCCTCGACCGACTCGGTCAGGGTGACGCGGGCGCCGGTGGACTCGGCGACCCGGCGGGCGGCCGCGATGCACTCCTCGTCGGGCCACAGCTCCCTGGGCGCCACGATGCGCACGTCGGCGCCCAGGAGCGCGCCGTTGACGAGCAGCGAGCGCCCCATGTTGAAGCGGGCGTCGCCGATGTAGGCGTAGGAGATCTCGCCGGCGGGCCTGCCCGCGTGCTCCAGCATCGTCAGGGAGTCGCACAGCATCTGGGTGGGGTGCCACTCGTCGGTCAGCCCGTTCCACACCGGCACCCCGGACAGGGTGGCGAGCTCCTCGACCTTGGACTGCTTGTCGCCGCGGTACTCGATGCCGTCGAACATGCGGCCCAGGACCCGGGCGGTGTCCGCCACGGACTCCTTGTGACCCATCTGGGAGCCCGAGGGGTCCAGGTAGGTGACGTGGGCGCCCTGGTCGTGGGAACCGACCTCGAAGGAGCAGCGGGTGCGCGTCGAGGTCTTCTCGAAGACGAGGGCGATGTTCTTACCCTCCAGGTGACGAGCCTCCTGCCCGGCCTTCTTGGCCGCCTTGAGCTGGGCGGCCAGCTCGATAAGCGCCATCCACTCGGCGGGGGTGAAGTCGAGCTCCTTGAGGAAGCTGCGGCCCTTGAGGCCGGCGAGGACGGTGGGGTCAGGGGCGGCGAGCGAGGTCATAGGGGTCCTTTCAGTGCGGTGAGCCGGGATGATGGTAAGGCACGCCCCGTACCGACGCCGAGAGCTACTGTCAGTGCGAGACGTCTCCCACAGGCTTTGTAGAATGACTCAAACGGTTGAATCCACGATCAGGCCGATCAGAAGGGAATCCATGAGCAGGACCGGCACGGGACAAGGCGAGACAGGACACGGACGTTGGAGGCCTGTCACCCCCGTCTCCGCGATGGTGGTGGGTCGCCTGCTTCTCGGAGTGCCCGGCGTCATCGGGCTGGCGGTGATCGTGCTGACCTGGTCCGCTATGACCGGGGCCGGCCTGGGACTCGGCCGGGTGATCCTCTTCTCCCTGGTGGCGGTGACCGTGCGCGAGGCCGTCGACGCCTCCGCGCACCGGCTCATCATGCGGGCGTGGCGCTCCCGGGACGCTCATGGCCTCCTGCTGACTCTCGTTGCCGTGATCTGCCCCGCATTCGCCGGGTTCCTGGCCGCCCGGCTCCTCGCTCCGGCGTCGACGACGGCGCTGACGGTTCTCACATGGCTGCCGTTCATGGCCTTCGTCGCCGTCATCGAGAGGCCGTGGGACACCTCGCTCGGCTATGACGCCATCCAGGAGCGCGTCCACCAGCCCCAGCCGATCCCGCCGGAGTACGTCACCGCCGACTTCCGCGACGGCCGCAGGTACCTCCCCGAGCTCAGCCGGATCGCGCTGAGCCGGCCAGCGCCGTAGCCGCCGGACCGCCGAGGTTTATTCACTGCGCCGGATGAAAGGGCGGCGGCCTCGGATCACCAGGAAGCCCGCGTCACGTCGCCGGAATGTCCACAGGAATGACATTGGATCCCCAACCCGCAGATTCGATCCGGTGGATCGGTGTGATTCCAACGATCTGCCCGCCCCTCGTGCGCCAAGATCCTTCCAATGTCATTTCTGTGGACACCGATAACCCGATGCGGACGTCAAGATGACGGAACCCGCTCGCCACCACCGACGAGCATCAACTGCGACGGCGCTCACGCCATCGTTAGGGTGGAGGTGCGACATCTGTGGGCTGCAAGGCGGTAGGAGGGGCACATGAGTGCGCGCAGCATCGCTCACACACCGGACCACGGGCACTGGACACCGGCCGTCCCCCTGTCCGGAGTGGTCACCGGAAGGATCCTCCTGGCGATCCTCGAGGCACTCGTTGTCGGAATCGCAGTGGCCATCTGGTCCGCTCTCACCCATACCGGACTCAGCTCCGACCAGATCACGGGGTTCACGATCCTGGCAACCGCGGTACGCGAGGCCCTCGACGCCTCCTCGATGCGCCTGACCATGCGTATCCAGCGCACCAACGACATGAACAGAGCCGAGCGGATCGCCTCGGCCCTTACCTGGCCCGCCATCGGCGGGGCGATCGCGACCATGCTCTTCGCTCCGGCGCGCCTCATCCCCCTCACCGCACTCACGTGGGCCGCCTCGGTCATCGTGACCTGCGCGTTGGACAAGCCGTGGACCACACCGATGTCGCATGAGGAGATGAGGAAACGCAGCCGTCAGGACGACGTCGCCTCCACCGGTACGGCACACCGCCCTGACGGTTCCCCGTCAGCTCCGTCCTGACAGCGGTGATCCCGCCGTCGGGCATGCCGACGGCGGGATCACGAGGCCTCAGACGCCGCTCTCCGCACGGACGGGCGAGCGGCAGTACCGCGTCAGGACTCCTTGAAGTCGTACTGCGGGTGCTCCTGGGACCAGGCGACGGCTGCCTGGTCCTCCTTGCCCTTGCCATAGGTGTTGACGACCATGTCCTCGAGGCCGCCGTAGGTGGCCTCATCCATCTTGATGGAGCCGAGCCACGTGGCGATCTCGGGATACTCCTGCGCGAAGCCCTCCCGTCCCAGGAAGTGAAGACCCTCCCCTTTGCCGAAGGCGCCCTTGGGATCCTCCAGGTCACGCATGTTGAAGGTGGTGTTCGCCCAGAAGGGGTGCCACAGGGTGACCACGATCTCCTGCTTGGCGTCAACGGCCTTCTTGAGCTCGGTGAGCATGCTCGCGGTCGAGGAGGTCAGGAACTTCATGTCCTGCAGGCCGTAGGCCGGAATCACCTCCTCCTCGGAGGCCTTGACCAGGCCGGACCCCGACTCGATGCCGACGATCCGGTTGTCGATCTGCGAGGCATGGGGCTTGATGTCCTCGATCGAGGTCATGGCGGAGTAGTCCGGGACGGACCAGCACAGCTTGGCCGAGTCGTAGTAGGTCCCCAGGTCCTCGATGTACTTACGGTACTTGTCCATGTAGTCCTTGTGGGTGATGTCGGGCCACGCCGAGGGGTAGAGATCGACCGCCCCCTGGCTGAGCCCCGCGTAGAGCGGCCCGGCCTCACTGAGGTCCATGAGCTTGATCCGGTAGCCGGCCTTCTCCAGCTGGGTCTTGAGCAGGTGGGTCATGGACAGCCCGTCGCTCCAGGACGGGACGAAGCCGAGACGAAGCCGCTTGCCCCCGCCGGATGCCCCGCCGCAGGCCGACAGGGCGCCGGCTGCCGCCAGGGAGGCGAGGGCGGTGGTGAACGTGCGGCGGGAGGTCTGCATGGCGTTCCTTCGATATGCGCCCGGCGCCGACGAGGGCAGAGCGGAATGGCATCGTCGAGTCAGTCGAGTCATGGGTCACCGCTTCTTGATGAGCGAGAGCAGCGAGCCCTCCTCCCGCGGCGCCCCGAGGGCCGCGGTCACCCGATCCAGGAAGATCGCCAGGAACACGATGGACAGGCCCGCCTCGGTGCCCTTGGCGATGTCGATGGTGGACAGGGCGTTGACGACTTCCTTCCCCAGGCCATCGGCCCCGACCATGCCCGCGATGACGGCCATCGACAGGGCCAGCATGATGACCTGGTTGACACCGGCCATGATGGTGGGAACGGCCAGGGGAAGCTGGATGCCCCTGAGGATCTGCCAGTCGGTGGCGCCGAAGGAGCGCCCCGCCTCGACGGTCTCCTTGTCCACCTGCTTGATGCCCAGCTCGGTCATGCGCACCCCGGGAGGCATGGAGAAGACGAGCGTGGCGAACATGCCGGGAACCACACCGATGGAGAAGAACAGGACCGAGGGGATGAGGTAGACGAAGGCGGGCATCGTCTGCATGAGGTCGAGGACCGGGCGGACGAGCGCGCTGACGTACTTGTTGCGGGCGGCCCAGATCCCCAGGGGGATCGCGAAGACAAGGGCGGTCAGGGTCGCCAGGGTGACCAGGACCAGTGTCTCCATCGCGTTGCGCCACTGTCCCAGGGAGATGATGAGCAGGAAGGTGACGGCGGTCCCCACGGCCAGCCTCCACGACTTCGCCACCCAGGCGATGAGCGCGAAGACGACCACCATCAGCAGGGGCGGCACGGCCAGGAGCAGGTCCACGAGAGTGTCATTGACTGAGGTTCCGGCCTGGGAGACGACGGTGAGAAGCCCGTGAAGATGGTTCTGGATCCAGTCGATGAGGACCTCGACCATCGAGCCCAGAGGAATCTTGGGGATGGGGGTCTGTACGGGAATCATCAGGCGTCGGCTCCTTCGGCCTCGGTGGTCTCACTGGCCTTGGCGGCCTGCTCGTCGGTCTGCTCTGCGGCCCGCTCGTCCCCGGCGCCCTGCGGGGCGCCGCCGGAGGTCGCGGGCTCGGGGCTCCCCGCACTGGAGGCGCTGGAGGCGCTGACGTCCTGGTTCTGCTCACTGATGGCGGCCAGCAGCGTGACGCGCGGAATGACACCGGAGATCCGTCCGTCGTCGTCGACGACGACGATGGGGGCGGCGTGCTGAGCGGCGTAGGCGAACAGCTCGTTGACGGGGGTCGAGTGCGACACGACCGGCATCTCGTGAATCGTGGACAGCGGCAGGACGTCGGAGTCCTCCTTGACCGCACGGGCGACGTCGTCCTCCCACACGTAGCCGAAGGGCGAGCGGTCACGGTTCTGCACCAGCAACCACGGCGGCTGGTTCTCCCGCAGGAGCTTGTGGGCGGCGCGGGGGCTGCGGTCCGAGCCCAGGACCGCGTAGGGCGGCTCCGCGATCGAGCCGGCCGTCAGGACCCGGGTGCGGTCGACGTCGGCCACGAATCGTGAGACGTAGTCGGAGGCCGGGTCGCGCAGGATCTCCTCGGCGGTTCCGACCTGCTCGACGCGCCCGTCGCGCATCATGGCGATCCGGTCCCCCAGGCGCATGGCCTCGTTGAGGTCGTGGGTGATGAACAGGATCGTCTTGCCGAGCTTGCCCTGGAGGTCGATGAGCTGGTCCTGCATCTCGCGGCGGATCAGCGGGTCCAGCGCGGAGAAGGCCTCGTCCATGAGCAGGATGTCGGTCTCGGCGGCCAGCGCCCGGGCCAGGCCCACGCGCTGGCGCATCCCGCCGGAGAGCTCGCCCGGCTTGTAGCCGCCCCAGCCCTCGAGACCGACCATGGACAGGGCCTCCTCGGCCCGGCGCTCGCGCTCGGAACGGCTCACGCCCTGGATCTCCAGACCGTAGGCGGCGTTCTCCCCCACCGTCCGGTGCGGCAGGAGGGCGAAGTTCTGGAAGACCATGGAGACGCGTTTGCGGCGCAGGTCGCGCAGCTTCGACTTGGAGATGTGGGCCAGGTCCTCCCCGTAGAGGGTCATGCTGCCCGCGGTGATGGGCAGCAGACCGTTGACCATACGGATGAGCGTGGACTTGCCGGAGCCCGACAGCCCCATGACGACGAAGATCTCTCCCTTGTCGACGTCGAAGGAGGTATCGATGACGGCGGCGGTCTGCCCCGACTTCCTCAGCTCGTCCCGCGTCCTGCCTGACTTGAGCTTCTTGACGCCGTCGGACGGTCGCCGCCCGAAGACCTTGTAGACATGGCTGGCCTCAATGACTTTCACAGTACTCCTCGCGATCTCTCTCCAGGCTTGACCATGGGAATCCGGAAGACGAGTTGTGAGAGCCGCTTCCAGGCCCCATCACGGCCGCAAGCCCGTTTCATGGTGCTGCGGAACATGCGGGCGGTCAATTTGAGATCACCCCGGAAACTGCGGATTCGCGGGCCTTGAGGCCTTGACACAGCTCCGGGCACGGTCCGGGGCGCTCCCGCGGAACGCGGCGATGAGCGCCACGGGATCGGGGCCGGACCCATCGCTCCGCACGGCCGGAATCTATTGAAACGGTCACGGATATCGAGAACTCACATGGGTAGCACTCATCTAGACCACAGTCGCGGCACATAACCAACATCTGGTGCATCCGCAACTGGAAGCTCTCAAGGGGTTCACGAGTGAATAAAATCACATTTCATTTCGGATTCCGCCAACGTCGAGACTGCGGACGCCTCACGGAGCGCGTCCCCACCCGGCCGAGACCGGAGCGAGGCGCCCGAACCGCCACCACCGCCGCAGGCCGTCATCCGAAACGGGCCGGCCGCCACCTCCGAATCACTAGGCTGAGGGGCACGACGACGGCCCACGGAGCCGACAGAGTGCCAACGAAGGAGGAGACCGGCGTGCCGGCTGCAGGATGGACCCCGGTGGACGGGCCGGATCGCCGAGGATTCCTCGAAGGCCCGGGAGCGCAGAGCCCCAAGGCTCACACCGACGTGCGCATCTCGAATATGTCGCTCATCCTGCGCCACCTTCAGGCGAGCCCGGCGCTGTCACGCACGCGCCTGGTTCGAGAGACGGGACTGTCGAAGGCGACGGTGTCGACCCTGGTGGCCGAGCTGTGCTCACGGGGACTGCTCATCGAGGAGAAGCCCGATCTGTCCGGCAGGGTCGGCAGGCCGAGCACGGGCCTGCGTGCGGCTCCACGCGCAGCGGCGGGGATAGGCCTGGAGATCAGCGGAGCCTCACTGCTCCTGACCATCGTGGACCTGACGGGGGACGTGCTTGTGCGCCGCTCCGAGCTCGTGGGCGACGCCGGGCACCACCCGGGGAAGATGATCGAGCGCATCGCCACCATGCTGTCCCATGCCCTGAACCGGCTGTCGCGGCAGGGGACGAACGTTCCGGGAATCGTCCTGGCCCAGCCCGGGATCATCGACTACGCCAGCAGCACCGTGCGCTACTCCTCCGCTCTGGGATGGCACGACGTCGCCGTGGCGGACGAGGTCCGTGACGCAGTCGCCCGCCGTACGACCTCCCGTGGGGACGTCCCGACCATCACGTTGGAGAACGATGCCAAGCTCGCCGCAGTGGCCACCTACGAGCGTTATGCGGAGGCCGGGGTGCGCAACCTGCTCTACCTGTCGGGCGGGGAGGGGATCGGCGCGGGCATCATCTCCGACGGCCACCTCCTGCGGGGATGGCTGGGTCTGACCGGCGAGGTCGGGCACATGCCCGTGGAGCCCGAGGGCCTGCCGTGCCGATGCGGCAGGCGGGGCTGCTGGGAGACCCGCTCCGGCCTGCAGGCACTGACCTCGGCGTACCCACCAGGCGATGAAGTGCGTGACGAGACCACCTCCCTGGAACGGCGCACCGAGATCCTGCGCCGGCGCTTCGACGCCGGGGACGCCGGACTCGCGCAGAGGCTGAGGCTCTCTCAGCAGGCGCTCGCACGCGCGCTGGCGATCCTGGAGGACGTCCTCAACCCCGAGGTGATCGTCCTGTCGGGGTACCTGGCCGCCTTCGCGGACGTGTTCATCGCCCCTACCACCGCCGCCCTGGAGGGCCGTCTCCTGGACGAGCGCGCCCGAGCGAGGGTGGAGGTCTCCCACCTTGGAAAGTGGGCTTCATCACATGGGGCGGCCCTGGTGGCATTGGAATCCGTACTCGACAACCCCTCCCTGGTCGACCTCGGCCCAGACGCCTGACCGCCGTCGGACTTACCGACCACCTCGACAGTAGCGGGCAGGCGGCGCATGCTGTATTTTGTTCGGAGTTCAGACTATTCAGCTCGAAGGAGCGCTGATGTCTCTCCAGACCCAGCCCGCGTCGCCTCCCTCCCCCTATGAGGGAGGCCGCCTCACCCTGCCGATCCAGACCGGCATGGACGAGGACATCCGCTCCCTCATCGCCCGCCTGGGCGCCGACGCCGTGCGGAACTCCGACGGCACCGAGCTGCCCGGCATCGTCTCCGAGCTGGCCACCAGGGTCTACTCCACCTACTTCGTCGGACGCGGAGACAACGCCTGGGCCGATGCCCATCCCGAGGAGGCCACCCGGATCTTCCTCATGTCCGACCGGGTCGTCGCCACCGCCGACGGCCCGCTGGGCATCGACCTGCTGTCCTCCTGGTTCGCCGACCAGGTCCGGCCGGACACCGACTGCGACGTCTCACGCTGGTGGCAGGCCCATGACCGCACCACCGGCCGGGAGCTGCCCGCCACGGCGTGGAGCGTGGGGGCCGACGGGCGCACGGTCACCGTGCACGACGCGCTCGCCGGACACGTCTACACCGTCAGCTTCCTGGCGACCCAGATCTGGGACCCGACCCAGATGTACAACTACCTCACCAACGGCTGGGACGAGGACCCCTCGCGCGCCAGGGAGAAGCCCTTCGACGTGCGCCACGAGGCCACCTGGGCCCATGTGCGCTCCCACCTGAGCTCCTGGCTCGACGAGCACCCCGAGGTGGACGTGGTCCGCTTCACCACCTTCTTCTACCACTTCACCCTCGTCTACGGCGCCGACGCCGCCGAGCGCTACGTCGACTGGTTCGGCTACTCCGCCTCGGTGAGCCTCCCCGCCCTGGAGGCCTTCGAGGAGGAGTACGGCTACCGCCTGAGCGCCGAGGACTTCGTCGACGCCGGGTACTACAACTCCCCCTTCCGGGTCCCCACCCGCGCCTTCCGCGACTGGATCGACTTCCAGCAGCGCTTCGTGACCTCCCGGGTGCGCGAGCTGACCGAGGCCGTCCACGCCCGCGGCAAGGAGGCGATGATGTTCCTGGGGGATAACTGGATCGGCACCGAGCCCTACGGCGAGCACTTCGCCACCACCGGCATCGACGCCGTCGTCGGCTCCGTCGGCTCGGGGGCGACCTGCAGGATGATCGCCGACATCCCCCACGTCCGCTACACCGAGGGCCGGTTCCTGCCCTACTTCTTCCCCGACGTCTTCCACCCGGGGGGCGACCCCGTCGCCGAGGCGAACCGCAGCTGGCTGGAGGCCCGCCGAGCCATCGTGCGCTCCCCCCTGGACCGGATCGGCTACGGCGGCTACCTGTCCCTGGCGCTCGAGCACCCCGACTTCATCGACCGCATCGAGCAGATCGTCTCGGAGTTCCGCTCCATCCACGCACGCTCCGCCGGGCACCGGCCGCTGGCCCCCGGCTTCAAGGTCGCCGTCATCAACTCGTGGGGCCGCCTGCGCTCCTGGATGACGCACATGGTGGCGCACGCGCTGTGGTACCGCCAGACCTACTCCTACCTGGGGGTCCTGGAGGCGCTGTCGGGCCTGCCCCTGGACGTGGAGTTCCTGTCCTTCGACGACGTGCGCGCAGGAGCCGCCCGGGACGTGAAGGTCCTCGTGTGCGCGGGGGCCGAGGGCACCGCCTTCTCCGGGGGCGCGCAGTGGGCGGACCCCGAGCTGGTCGCCGCGGTCAGCTCCTTCGTCACCGGCGGCGGGGGCCTCATCGGGGTGGGGGCTCCCAGCGCCCACCCCGCCCACGGGGTCACCTTCCAGCTCGCCGACGTCCTGGGCGTCGACCGCGAGATCGGCTGGGGCCTGAGCACCCGTCGTCCCCTTCCACGGGTGCAGGAGCACTTCATCACCCAGGACCTGACCGACGGCCTCGACGACGGCGAGGGCACCCCCGACGTCGTCGTCACCAGCCCCACCACCCGGGTGCTCGACGCCGCCGACGGACAGGTCCGCCTCGCGGTCAACGAGGTGGGCCGGGGCAGGGCGGTGTACGCCTCGGGGCTGCCGTACTGCGCCCAGAACTCCCGGCTCCTGCACCGGGCCGTCCTGTGGGCCGCGGGCCAGGAGGAGGACTTCTCCCGCTGGGCGGCCCTCGACCCCAGGGTGGAGGTGGCCGCCTACCCCGACGGGCGCACCACCCTCGTCATCAACAACGCGCTCGAGCCCGTCACCACGACGGTGCCGACGCCTCAGGGCCCCCGGACAGTGCGTCTGGAGGAAGGAGGACACCAGTGGCTCACCGCTGCGGCGCAGTGAGCACCCATGTTCCACGTTCCGGGGGCGGGCCCGTGCCGGCCCGAGCTGATGCCGTACCGGCACCGTACCGGCACCGTACCGGCACCGTCTCCCCCACCACCCCACTCCTTCCGGCACCCGCCGGTCCTTTTCAATGACGAAGAAGGAAGAACCCATGAAGAAACACGCACTGGCCGCCTCGATGCTCGCCTTCGCGATGATCGTCGCCGGCTGCTCCGCCACGTCCTCGTCCGGCTCGGCCTCGTCCGACGGCGTGATCCGCTACGTGCACCGCCTTCCCGACGGCGAGGGCATGACGAAGGTCAACGACATCGTGGCCCGGTGGAACGCCGAGCACCCCGACATGAAGGTCGAGGCCACCAAGTTCGACGGCAAGGCCTCGGACATGAACGTCAAGCTGGAGAACGACGTGAAGGCCGGAACCGGCCCCTGCCTGGCGCAGGTCGGCTACGCCGAGATCCCCAAGCTCTACTCCTCCGGGCTGCTGGCCGATGTGTCCCAGCAGGCGGAGAAGTACAAGGACCACTTCTCCGAGGGGTCGATGTCGCTGATGACCGTGGGCAAGACCGTCGTCGGCCTGCCTCAGGACTCCGGCCCGCTGGTCTACTTCTACAACAAGGCCGCCTTCGACCAGCTCGGGCTGAAGGTGCCCACCACGAGCGCCGAGCTGGCCGACGTCGCCCAGAAGGCGGCGGCCCAGGGCAAGTACGCCGTGGCCTTCGAGCCCGACGAGGCCCCCAACACCCTGGCGGGTCAGTCCGCCGCGGCGGGTGCGCAGTGGTTCAGCGCCGAGAACGACAAGTGGAAGGTCGACGTCAACAGCCCGCAGACCGCCAAGGTCTCCACCTTCTGGCAGGGCCTCCTGGACTCCAAGACGGCCCTCGTGGCCAACCGCTGGGACGACGCCTTCGGTAAGGCCCTGGTCGATCAGCAGCTCATCGGCACCATCGGGGCGGCCTGGGAGGGCGCGCTTCTGGCCGACACGATGAAGGACTCCCCCAACGCCGGCTCCTGGGCGGTCGCCCAGCTGCCCGCCTTCGGCGACACTCCCATGTCCGGTCCCGACGGCGGCTCCGGTGTGGCCGTCCTCAAGGGCTGCTCCAACCCGGAGGGGGCCATGGCCTTCAACGACTGGTTCAACACGCAGGTCGATGACCTGGCCACCCAGGGACTGGTCCTGACCGCGAAGGCGCCGGTGAAGACCCCGGAGTCCATCTCCACCTTCTTCGGCGGGCAGGACGTCTACGCCGAGTTCACCAAGGCCAACGCGGCCGTGAACTCCAAGTTCGGCTTCATGCCGACCTGGCCCTCCCTGACCGACCCCATGACCCAGGCCGCCGAGGCGGCCGGCAAGGGGACCGGCAAGGTCGACGACATCTTCCAGGCGGCCCAGAAGACCGCGGTCAGCTCCCTGAAGGACGCCAACCTGCCCGTTGCCGAGTAGGCAGTAGCGGGTAGGAGCAGGTAGTGATCGACACCACGATCGAAGTGAGAACACCATGAG
Source organism: Actinomyces sp. ZJ308 (assembly GCF_011752065.1). Classification (GTDB taxonomy): domain Bacteria; phylum Actinomycetota; class Actinomycetes; order Actinomycetales; family Actinomycetaceae; genus Actinomyces. The sequence goes on along the minus strand of NZ_JAAIJY010000001.1, from coordinate 35,604 downwards.
CACGACAACGACCACGGGGCGCTCCTCCGCCCCCTCGGCACCTCAGCGGACAGCCTCTCCCGGACTGCGCACCACCTCGGCGCGCCGGCGCAGGCAGGCCCGAGCGGGGGTCGGGTTCGTGGCTCCGTTCATGATCATGTTCACCGTCGTCTTCCTCATTCCGATCGTGGTGTCGGTCTACCGGTCCTTCTTCCGTGACGTCGCCTCAGGCGGGGACCTGTACGGCGGCGGGGACAGGGTCAGCACCTTCGTCGGCCTGGACAACTACGCCCAGGCCGCGGGGCAGCCCGCCTTCTGGAGGGGGATGGGACGGGTCCTGCTGTTCGGCGTGGTCCAGGTCCCGGTCATGATCCTGGCGGCCCTCGCCCTGGCGCTGGTGCTCGACTCCCTCCTGGTCAGGCGGGTGACGGTCTTCCGCCTGGGCTTCTTCCTGCCCTACGCGATCCCCGGGATCGTGGCCGCGATCATGTGGCTCTACATGTACAACCCCACCTTCTCCCCGATCAACGAGCTGCTGGGGCTGGTGGGCCTCCACGTCGACTTCTTCGGCAGGAACATCATGCTGTGGTCCATGGCGAACATCACGACGTGGACCTTCACCGGGTACAACATGCTCATCTTCCTGGCGGCGCTCCAGTCCGTGCCCCATGAGCTCTACGAGGCCGCCCGCATCGACGGCGCCAGCGGGTGGCAGATCGTCCGGCGCATCAAGGTCCCCATGGTCCGCTCCGCCTCCCTGCTGGCGGTCCTGCTGTCCATCATCGGCACCGTGCAGCTGTTCAACGAGCCCACCGTTATGTACAACCAGAACCAGTGGATGGGGTTGGACTACACCCCGATGATGATGGCCTACAACTCGATGACCGGCGCGCTCTCACCATCCGGCTCAGGGCCGGCCTCCGCGGTCTCCGTCCTCATCGCCGGTGTGGCCGGTGTCCTGGCCGCCCTCTACGCCCTCGTGCAGAACAGGATCGACAAGTGAAGCCCACCGACATCCCCCGCTCGCTGCGTCCCTCGCTCCCCTCACGGGTCCTGACCATCGCGGTCCTGGTCATCGTCCTGGCCTACATGCTCGGCCCGGTCTACTGGCTCATCGTCTCCTCCACCAAGTCCAACTCCGACCTGCTGACCACCTCCGGGTGGTGGTTCTCCCACCACAACAGCGTCTCGGCCAACTACAGCGCGCTGATGAGCTGGACCCAGGGGCTCTTCTGGCGCTGGATCCTCAACTCCCTGCTCTACTCGAGCGTGGCCGGGGTGCTGGGCACGCTCCTGTCGGTCGCCGCCGGCTACGGTCTGGCCAAGTTCGAGTTCGCCGGTCGGGGCGCCGTCCAGGTCGCCATCCTCTCCGGCCTGCTCATGCCCATCGCCCTGCTGACCATCCCCCTGTACCTGGTCCTCGACGCCGTCCACCTGACCAACACGATCTGGTCGGTCATCCTGCCGTGCTCGGTCAGCCCCTTCGGAGTCTTCCTGGGCCGCGTCTACGCCGACTCCTCGGTGCCCAACGAGATCATCGACTCGGCCCGGATCGACGGGGCCAGCGAGATCCGCATCTTCTTCACGATCGTGCTGCGGCTGCTCGCCCCGGCGATGGTGACCATCTTCCTGTTCATCTTCGTGGCGACCTGGAACAACTTCTTCCTGCCCCTGATGACCATCAACTCCGCCTCGCTCAAGCCCGTGACCCTCGGGCTCTACGGGATGTCGACCTACTTCAACCCCCAGTACGGCGCGCTCCTCCAAGGCGCTCTTCTGGGCGTCATCCCCCTCATCGTGCTGTTCCTGGGCCTGCAGCGCTTCTGGCAGTCCGGCCTGGCCGCCGGCGCCGTCAAGGGCTGAGTGCCCACCCCACTCGATCCTCAGCTCGTCTCCCCGGCCCCGGTTCCTTCCCCGAACCGTCCCATGCCCACCTAAATCCCCATGTCCACCCATATCCGTGCCGCCGCCCCAGGCCGGGCAGCGGCCACCTCACCCGAGGAACAACCATGATCCACTTCGGCACCGGCGGCTGGAGAGCCGTGATCGGTGATGAGTTCACCCGCGCCAACGTCAGGCTCCTGACCCAGGGACTGGCCAACCGCATTCTCACTGAGGGCACGGCCGAGCAGGGCGTCGTCATCGGCTACGACCGCCGCTTCCTGTCGGACACCGCAGCCTGGTGGGCCGTCGAGGTTCTTGTCGGCAACGGCGTCCGAGTCACCCTCATCGACCGCCCCTCCCCGACTCCCACCACCATGTGGACCGTGCGCCGTCTGAAGGCCGCCTACGGGATGGCCGTGACCGCCTCCCACAACCCGGCCCTGTACAACGGCATCAAGATCTTCCTGCCCGGTGGCCGCGACGCCGACCTGGAGTTCACCGACGAGCTCGCCGCCTCCGTGAGCCTCCTGACGGATGAGGACGTGCGCAGCGTCGAGCCCCATGTGGCCCGCGCCTCCGAGCTGGTCACCGTCCAGCGCTCCATCAACTGGTACCTGGACGCGATCATCGACAAGCTCGACACCGAGACGATCCGCCACGCCCACCTGCACATCGTGCTGGACCCGATGTTCGGGGTCTCCGAGACGAGTCTGCAGACGATCCTGCTGACCGCCCGCTGCCAGGTGGACGTCATCCACGACCGTCACGACCCGCTGTTCGGTGGCCGCATGCCCTCGCCCGCCGAGGGAACCGTGACGACCCTGCGCAACGCCGTCGTCGAGTCCGGAGCCGATCTGGGCATCGCCACCGACGGCGACGCCGACCGTCTGGGAATCATCGACGACACCGGCGCCTACCTCACCCCCAACCAGGTCCTGGTCCTGCTCTACGACTACCTGCTGACCCGCAAGGGATGGACGGGCCCGGCCGTGCGCAACATGTCCACCACCCACCTGCTGGACCGGGTCGCGGCCGCCCACGGGCAGACCTGCTACGAGGTGCCCGTCGGCTTCAAATGGATCAGCGCCAAGATGGCCGAGACCGGCGCCGTCATCGGAGGCGAGTCCTCCGGCGGCCTGACCGTGCGCGGTCACATCCCCGGCAAGGACGGGGTCTACGCCGGCTCCCTGCTGGTCGAGGCGGTGGCGGCCTCCGGCAAGAGGCTCTCCGAGCTCTATGCCGATATCGTGGAGCGGTACGGCGAGCTCGTCATGGTCGAGGGCGCCTACGGCTTCACCTCCGAGCGGCGCGCCGAGCTGGAGGAGCGCATCTTCTGCGCCCACGATCTTCCCGCCTTCGACCATGACATCGAGCGCGTCTCCTGGGAGGACGGCTGCAAGGTCTACTTCTCAGGCGGCGGCTGGGTGACGATCCGCTTCTCGGGCACCGAGCCGCTCCTGCGGGTCTTCGCCGAGATGCCCACCGGTGACGAGGCCCGGGCGACCGCGGCCGCCGTCGCGAGCCACTACGGCCTGGGCGCCTGAGACGAGCAGGAGGACGGACCCACATGACTGACGCAGCAGACTTCACCCGCACCGCCGTCGTCCTGGCCCGGGGCCTGGGCACCCGCATGCGGGCGGCCGGGCCGACCGGCTCGGGCCTGAGCTCCCGGCAGGCCGCTGCCGCCGCCTGCGGCTACAAGGCCCTCATGCCCATCGGGGAGCACCGGCTCATCGACTACGGCCTGTCGGCCCTGGCCGACGCCGGCATCACGCGGGCCGTCCTGGTCGTCGGCCCCGAGCACGAGGACTTCCGCAGTCACATCGACTCCCTGGAGCTCAAGCGGCTCACGATCGACCTGGCCGTCCAGGCCGAACCCCGGGGAACGGCCGACGCCGTCCTGGCCGCCGAGCCGGCCGTGGGCGCGGAGCCCTTCCTCATGGTCAACGGGGACAACCACTACCCGCTCCGGGCGCTGCGCGACCTTGCCCATCACCGGGGCCACGCCCTGGCCGGCTTCGAGCGCGCCGCACTCGTGGCGGACTCGAACATCCCCGCGGAGAGGATCGCCGCCTTCGCGCTCGTACGCGCCCGCGACGGGCTGCTGGAGGAGATCGTCGAGAAGCCCTCCCCCCAGGTCGTCCGGGCCGCCGGGGCCCACGCCCTGGTGTCGATGAACGCCTTCGGCTTCACCAGCGAGATCTTCGCCGCCTGCCGCCGGATCACCCCCTCACCGCGCGGCGAGCTGGAGATCGTCGACGCCGTGCGCGCCCTGCCCGGCCCGGTGTCGGTCCTCCCGGCCACCGGGGCGGTCCTGGACCTGTCCCGTCGCGAGGACATCGCCGCGGTCGAGGCCCGCCTGGCCGGAGTGGAGGTGTCACTGTGAGCCCGGTGATGGGCCGGACGCCCGAGGAGGCCGCGTGGAGGGTGCCCGGGCGCGTCGAGATCCTGGGCAAGCACACCGACTACGCCGGCGGCTCGGTCCTGGTCGGCGCCGTCGACCGGGCGATCACGGCGCGAGCACGGCGCACCCAGGGGCCGCCGTCGTCCCTGACCGCGACCACTGACGGCGGCGATCCCGTCACCCTGTTCGCCGGGGTGGACCCCGGCCTGGAGCCGGGTCACTGGGGCCACTACCTTCAGACGGTGCTGGACCGCCTCACCCTCAACTTCGGGACCTCCGCCGCGGCCCACCTGTCCATCTCCTCGGACCTGCCGCCGGCCTCCGGGATGAGCTCGTCCTCCGCGCTCGTGTGCGCCACCGCCCTGGCCCTGGCCGACCTCAACGGGTGGAGCCGGGATCCCCGGTGGGTCGAGGCGATGCCCGACCGGCTGTCCCTGGCCGGCTACCTGGCCGCCGTGGAGGGCGGACGGGCCTGGCACGACCTGCCGGGGACCACGGGGGTGGGCACCCGCGGCGGGAGCGAGGACCACACCGGCATGCTGTGCGGGGCCCAGGACCGGCTGCTCCTGGCCGGATTCGACCCGATGCGCATCATGCGGACCGTCTCATTCCCCTCCCAGTGGGCGCTCGTCATCGGGGTGAGCGGGGTTCTGGCGCACAAGACCGGCGCGGCCCTGGAGGACTACAACCGCGGGCCGACCACCGTCCAGTCGGTGCTGGCCAGGTGGAACGAGGCCACTGGGCGCTCCGACGCCTCGCTGGCCGGCGCGGTCAGGCACCTGGTCGGGGACGCCGACGGCGAGCAGGCGGCCGGCGATCCTGCCCTGAAGGAGCTGCTGAGGCTGTGCGAGCCCGGCTATGAGCGGGAGAGGATCGAGCAGTTCCTCATCGAGTCCCTTGTGCTGGTGCCGGCCGGCGCTCGGCTGATCGCCGCGGCCGACCCCGGCGTGGGCGAGGTTCTGGAGCGCTCCCAGGACCTGGCCGACCGGGGCCTGCGCAACCAGGTGCCGCAGACCCGGCTCATGGTGTCCCTGGCCCGTGAGGTGGGTGCCATCGGCGCCTCCTCCTTCGGCGCCGGGTGGGGCGGGTCGGTGTACGCCCTGGTTCCGGCCGATCATGCCGAGGACTTCGCCACCCAGTGGCTTGAGGCCTACCGGGACCGTGAGGGCCTGGCCGAGCGCGCCGCGACGATCGTGACCAGGCCGGGACCGGGGGCCCGCCGGCTGCTCTGACCGGAGGCCGTGCTCACCCGGCGATCACACGGCGCTCACACGGCGTCGCGGGTGACGGGGCAGGTCATGCAGTGCGAGCCGCCGCGGCCGCGCACGAGCTCGACGCCGGGGGTCTCGACGACCTCGATGCCGGCCTTGCGCAGGGCGTCGTTGGCGCGCTGGTTGTGGGCGTAGCCGATGACGCGCCCGGGTGCCAGGGCGACGACGTTGCAGGAGTCACGCGCGAGCTCGCGCAGGGCCTCGGCCTCGTCGGAGGCGCCGGGGCTGATGACGCGGAAGGAGTCGATGCCGGCGGCGCGGGCGAGGACCGCGTCCATCTCGGAGCCGTCGTGGACCGTCACCTTGAGGGCCCGGCCGGCCGTTCCGGGCTCGATCTCCACCGTGGTGACCTCGGTGAAGCCGGGGAAGCGCAGGTAGGTATCGGGGCTGACCTTCGTCATGAGGGTGTCCAGGTGCATGACGGCCTCGAGCTGGGTGTAGAAGGCGGCGTCGGGCATGTGGACGCCGATGACCCTGTCCGCCACCCCGGCCTCGAAGAGCTGGGAGGCCAGGCGCTCCACACCGGCGGCGGTGGAGCGGTGCGTGAGTCCCATGACGAGGGTGCGGTTCCCCAGGATCTGGAAGTCGCCGCCCTCAATGGTGGAGGCGGCCGAGACCCGGCCCTGCTCGCACCACAGGCGGGTGACGGAGGCAGACCGGTTGGCGGTGCTGCCGGCAGGGCCGCCGGCGGTGGAGCCGCCCAGCTCGGCCAGGCGGGGCGCGAAGGCGGGGTGGTAGCGGTAGACGGCCTCATAGCCGACGGCCTCGCGCCGGCGCGGCTCCAGGGCCATGGAGTTGACGGACACCCCGCCGTAGAGCCAGGCGGAGGTGTCGCGGGTGAAGAGCAGGTTGGGCAGGGGGGTGACGACGAACTGCCCCTCCAGGGTGGACAGGTAGGTGGAGGAGAAGAGGTCTCGCCCGTCGGCCTGGCTGAGCCGCTCGCGCAGCTCGGTGCGGGTGATGCCGGCCAGGAGCACCTCGGCGAGCTCGGCGTCGGGAAGGGACTGGAAGTAGTCGATGAGCAGCTCGGAGGCGGAGACGCCGACGACGTCGGGGCCGACGGCCTCGTCCAGTACCAGGTCGCGGGCCTCGGGCACGGCGAGGGCCTCGGTGAACAGCTCGCGGAAGTCGTGGACGACGACGCCCTCGGAGCGCAGGATCGCGGTGAAGGCGTCGTGCTCGGCCTGCGCCCGGGGGATGTTGAGGGCGTCATCGAAGAGCAGGGAGTCGGCGTTGATGGGGGTCAGGCGGGCGATCTCCCCGCCGGGGCGGTGGACGATCACCTCGCGCAGGGCGCCGGTCTCGGAGTCGACTCGCCCCCCGCCGTCGGCTACGGGGATGAAGGGGCGGCTGGCGGTCTCACCGGTCTGCGTCATGGTCACAGGGTAGCGGGAGGCGGAGGAGGCGACCCGCGCGTGTCCTGTGCAGGCGATTAGGAGAGCGGAGATCCGCTCCGTCTCGACGCCTTTTGTTGAGCAGCGAATCAGTTGGGGCGCCGAAGATACGCAGTTGTCACAAACCGCAAGAATGGTAAGATAAATTGCCTTAATCACCCCTCACAAGTCAGGAGTTCCCCTCATGAAAACCGTTGCCCGCATCTCCCTTGTCGCCCTCCTTCTGGCGGGCTTCGCTGCACCGGCCAGCGCCGCGCCGACCAGCACGCGGGTGAGCCACGACGATTCGGTAACTACTTTTGGCCCGCCCCAGGTGGACTGGTGCGCTTTCCCATCCTCTCCATGGTGCGACCGATCAACCAGCTGGTGGTTCCGCCGTTGACACCACCTCGTCACCCCTAAGTCCCCACCACTTAGGGGTGACAGTATTTTACTCTCGGACACCCCACACAACAACAAGCCTCGACAGTAATTACTTTTACTTTCCAACACCTCGACGACAATGCAGAAAACCAGTTTCCTCTCGACACTGCGGGTGCAGTACTACAGATTCTTACCGCACCTGAGGAGAGCCGCACTGTTGTTGACCGCCACCTCCATACTCCTCCTAGATTTCATCACATTTTTCACCTACAGCGGCACAAAAAGGATACTCCTCGAAGCTCTCCTATTCCTCTCATTCATACCTTTCACTTACGCGAAGGATCGCCGTATCGGTGTATTAATATTTTCTACTGCACTGATATCGACTTTTATCGTACCTAATACACGGCCAGGATGGGCATGGGCATTCGTTTACGTGATCATCGTAGACCTCCTTGTATCCAACAAGATACGATTGGCGTTCATTCAGGCACTAGCATTCTATTTCGCCCAGATGGCCTCGGGACTCCCTCCTCTTGTCACCACAGTTTCCACGATCTTCTGGTTTCCCATCTGCGCTTCTGTCAGCATCCTGATTCGCACCGCCAAAGATCGCCTGGAGGAGATGCAACGAGAGGCGGAGCGCTCCAAGGAGGCAGCAGCCGAGCTCATTCAGCAGCTGCGCCGCGACATCGCCGACAGCCTCCACGACGACCTGGCCGCCGACCTCACCCGCATGCTCATCATCTCCCGCTCCATCAGACTCCCGATCGGCGAAGACCGCGATCGCATGCTCGACCTCCAGGACCGCACCCAGCAGGCCCTCACCCACCTGCGCCTGCTCATCCACAACCTCGCGATCTCCCAGGGGCCGCCCAAGGAGGAGCCCACGCTTCAGGAGATCGTCGACTCCAGCGTCTCCACTTTGGCTCAGCGTGAGATCATCCTGGACGCCGACCTGGCCGGCATTGAGGGGATCCCGGCGCTGCACCGGTCCGAGCCCGGCCGGCTCCTGGTCGCCTTCATCCGCGAGAACACCCTCAATGCCCTGAAGTACAACTCCCCGCACGACCTGGTCTCCCTCTTCGTGGAGCAGGAGAGGGACACCCTCTTCATCAGCTGCAGCTCGCCCTGGCGCGAGCAGAAGGTCCCCGAGGAGATGCACGGAGGGTACGGTTTATGGGCGCTCCAGGACCGGTTCGAGAACGCCGGAGGATCTCTCAGCTCCAACCGGATCGGAGCCTCCTGGACCGTTCTCGCCAGCCTCCCCTGGAACGAGATCGCCATACCAGCCACTAATGCACGATCCCTCATATCACCGCCGGACGGAGCCGCTTATGCCTAGCCACACCCTGCGTTCCCTACGAGTCCTCATCGTTGATGACGACCCCCTCATCCGCACCACTTTCGCCGAGCAGCTCGACACGCAGCGGGCCATTACCGTCGTCGCCGCCGCCTCCGGCGGGAGGCAGGCCATCAGTCTCCTCATGACCGGGCAGCAACCGGTCGACGTCGTCCTGCTGGACAGTGATATGCCGGATATGGACGGGGCCCAGACCGCCAGGGAGATCTACCGGCGCTTCCCCAAGATGCCCATTGTCATGTTCACGGTCTTCAGCCGTGACGAGATGCTGGCCGACGCCCTGGCCGAGGGCGTCAACGGGTTCATCACCAAGGATGAGAGCACGGAGAACGTTGCCGCCGCGCTTCTGCGAGCCAGCCGCGGCGAGCCCGTCATGTCCTCACGACCCACGGAAATGCTCGTCAACGCCTACCAGTCCGAGCAGCGCCGCGCCACCGCGGAGGCCCGCATGCAGCAGCTGGTCAACGAGCTCCCGCCCCGGCTCCAGGACATCTACACCTGCCTCCTGGAGGGCCTGACCAACCGGCGCATCGCCCGCAAGCTCGGCATCTCGGAGAACACCGTGCGCATCTACGTCTCCGAGGTCCTCCACCGCCTCGGCCACACGTCGCGCACCGAGCTCATTGCCGCGGCCCTGGGGAACTGAGAGGCCGGACTGAGAGACCACGCCAAGAGGTACGGCCCAGCACCGGCGCCCTGGGGCTGAGCGGGCCCAACAGCCCTACGCTGGAGCCATGAACGCCGCCCCCACCCCGACCCACCCGCTGCCGCACCGCGTCTCGGAGATCTTCGACCCCGTCCGCTGGCGGGAGGTGCCCGGCTTCGCCCACGCCGAGCCCGGCACCCAGGCCGCCGAGGCGCTTCAGCAGCAGGCCCTCACCGACGTCACCTACCACCGGGGCTGCGTCCGAGACGAGGACGGCACCTGGCTGCGGGACCTGCCGGTGGTCCGAGTGGCCTTCAACCGCCCCGAAGTGCGCAACGCCTTCCGCCCCCGCACCGTCGACGAGCTCTACCGGGTCCTGGACCACGCGCGCATGAGCGGCGACGTCGGCGCCGTCATCCTCACCGGCAACGGCCCCTCCCCGCGCGACGGCGGCTGGGCCTTCTCCTCCGGAGGCGACCAGCGCATCCGCGGCCGGGACGGCTACCGCTATGAACGGGAGTACGCGCCAGGACAGGTCCCCGACACCCCTCAGGCACGGGCCACGTCCACCGGCGGCGCGGACGGTTACAGCCACGAGGCCGATGTGGCCGCCGCGCAGGCCCGTCTCGACACCGCCCGGGCCGGGCGCCTCCACATCCTGGAGGTTCAGCGCCTCATCCGCACCATGCCCAAGGCCGTCATCGCCGCAGTGCCGGGCTGGGCGGCCGGGGGCGGGCACAGCCTCAACGTCGTCGCGGACCTGTCCCTGGCCTCGATCGAGCACGCCCGCTTCAAGCAGACCGACGCCGATGTCGGCAGCTTCGACGCAGGCTACGGCTCCGCGCTCCTGGCCCGTCAGGTCGGCGACAAGCGCGCCCGCGAGATCTTCTTCCTAGCCCGCACCTACGACGCCGTCACCGCCGAGCGCTGGGGGGTCGTCAACGAGGCGGTCCCCCACGCCGAGCTCGAGGAGCGGGCCCTGGACTACGCGGCCACGGTGGCGGGCAAGTCCCCGCAGGCCATCCGCATGCTCAAGCTGGCCTTCAACCTGGCCGACGACGGCCTGGCCGGCCAGCAGGTCTTCGCCGGGGAGGCCACGCGTCTGGCCTACATGACCGACGAGGCCGTCGAGGGGCGAGACGCCTTCCTCCAGCGCCGCGCCCCCGACTGGTCACCCTTCCCGTACTACTTCTGATCCTGAGACGTCACCCTGTGACGTTTCGATAAGACCACCAGTAACCAAAGGTTCCGAACCCCACCATCAACCATGGGACCGGATTCCTCTCGCACTGGATACGACGTCGGAATCCCTGATCAAAATGAGCGCCAAAACCGAGAGACCGAGGAGGAGAACAAAAGCTCCTGGCGCTTTCCGCAAAGCGGAAGAAGAAAAGTTCGTCATTTCCCCTCACTCCAGTAACCGCTGTTCACGGCCTCTCACGGCCCACCGATGCCGTCGCGGAGAACCGCGGTCGGACGGGCGGCCGCCTCGCAGGCACTGACGTCCGTCAGTGTCCATGGCAGGCCCCCAAGACCGACTTGATTGTTGACTACATCACAATAATGGGTCTGTTTCGTCTCTGCTTCGCACGACCTGCCGCTAGGCGGAGTCGCCGGTGGGACCGGTCGAGGGCTCGGGGGTCGGTGAGCCGGTCGGTGCGCCGGACTGCTCGGAGTCCTCACTCACCCGCAGGGTGACCAGGGGCGGCGTCGTCGGCTGGTCCGATCCACCCGCCGGCTCCAGGGTGATGACGATCTGCTGGCCGGGCTTGGGCATGACGTCGAGGAAGGAGAAGCCGGCGCCGTCCCGGGGGTCGTAGACGCCCAGCGAGGTCGTCCTGTCCCCCTCCTTGAGCCAGACCTGGAGGCTGCGGTCGCCGGCCGACTCCTTCATGGCGGCCGGCAGGGTCAGCGCGGTCATGCTCATGTCGTGGGACCAGGTGAGGGTCGCGACATGACCGTCCGACATCGTGTCGGTGACCCGCTGGACGTCCTGGGCCTGGTTGAGGTGGGCGTAGTGCTGAGTCGGCGCCATGGAGTCCATCGCCTCATCGACCGCGCCCCGCGCGCTCCAGCGCCCCACGCCGACGCCGACGCCGAGCAGGACCACGGCCGCGGCCACTCGTATCAGACCGGTGCGCCAGGCCGACCGGCGCCGACGGCGCGCGTCGAGAGAGACGACACTCGCCTGAGCGGCGTCACCTCCGTGCCCGTCGGCGGCGCCGTCGCTCCCACCGGCACTGTGATCGGCACTGTGATCAGCACTGTCGCCGGTGCCGTTACCGGTGCCGGCAGCACCGTTGGCCCGATCCTGCGGCTCGCCGGCAATGGCCTCCAGCAGGGTGGAGCGGATCGCGGCGGGCGGGGCCACGGGCCTCAGCGAGGCGCCGAGCAGGGCCGCCGTCTCGGAGTCGAGCGGCTCACCATCGAGGACCTCGTCATCGATGGTGCCGCCGTCGTCGATGCCCCGGACGCCGTCAAGGCCCGCGGCGCCCTGCGCACCGGCGGCACCGTTGATGGCGTCCTCGTGAGTCTCGTGAGTGTTGTCGCGGTCGCTCATGACTGCACCCCCAGCTCTCGTCGTAACCGTGCCATTCCGTCCCTGATGCGTGTCTTGACCGTTCCCAGCGGGGTGCCCGTGCGGCGGGCGATCTCCCGGTGGGTCAGGCCGGTGAAGTAGGCCAGCTCGATGGTGGAGCGGTAGGGCTCACCCACGGCCTCAAGGGCCCGGTGCACCTGCTGACCCACGAGCCTGTCCTCGACCTGCTGAACCGTCAGGTCGACGTCGGGCATGTAGTCGTGCCATCGACTCTCCCGGTCCCGGGAGGACTGGGAGGAGCGGACCCGGTCGATGGCCCGGCGCCTGGCCATGGTCACCAACCAGGCCCTGGCGCTGCCCCGGGCCGGGGAGAAGGCGCCGGCCGTGCGCCAGACCTCGAGGAAGACCTCCTGGAGGACCTCCTCGCTCTGGGCACGGTCAACGACGATCTGCAGGATCAGTGCGAACAGGCGAGAGGACCAGGCGTCGTAGAGGCGGGCGAAGGCATCGGCGTCGCCGTCGGCGACCTGAGCGATCCACTCCCCCTCAGAGCTGTTCGTGCTTGTCACAGGGGAATGGTAGGCGAGACCGACGGCGCGGACGGTGCGCGCCGCGGTGCAGGACGTGTATCCCGTTTCCAGCGTCGCCAGGCTCACCGCACCGTCTCCTGCGTCATCTCCCGTGTCGCCTCCCGGGCAGGGCTCGGGGCCGTCGATTCCGTCACCGCCGCGTCACCCGAAGGTGAAGGAGTAGAGCTGCAGCCCGGGTGAGGCCTCCAGCTCGAGCACGCCCGACCCCACCTCATCGGTGCGAACCAGCTCCATCCCGTTGGGCACGCCCGAGACGTGGGTGGTGCGGGTCTGCCCGTTGACCGTCCAGGTCAGGTCGCCCTCCCCGGAGACGACGAGGTTGACCTGCTTGCCGCGGTAGGACAGGCGCAGCCGGCCGGCGCTCTCGACCGGGGCGATCGACTGGGGCTCGACCTTCCAGGTGCCGTCCAGGGCGAAGGTGTCGGCCTGGAGGTTGGAGGGGAAGGCGAAGGAGTGCTGTCCCTTGTTCAAGGTGCCCTGGGCAAAGCCGGAGGCCCGGTCCGAGCCCAGGTAGGTCTCGGGGGTGCGGGGGCTGGAGGAGGCTGCGGCGTCGTCGCCGGCCTCGGAGAAGACGGGGGCGGGGAGGGTCACGTTCGGGTTGGCCTGCTTGAGCAGCTCGCGGACGAGCTTCTCCGTGGCCGCCTCCCCGCCCTCGCCGACGTGCGTCTGGCGGACGTTGCCCTTGGCGTCGGCCAGGTAGTGGGCGGGCCAGTAGTGGTTGTTGAAGTTGGTCCAGGTGGTCAGGTTGGAGTCGACCGCCACCGGGTAGGTGATGCCGAGGCGCTCGACGCCGCCGCGCACGTTGTCGACCTCCTTCTCGAAGGCGTACTCCGGGGAGTGGACGCCGATCACCTGCAGGCCGGAGGAGGCGTAGGTCTTGTGCAGCTTCTCGATGCCGGGGACCGAGCGCTGGCAGTTGATGCAGGAGTAGGCGAAGAAGTCGACCAGGGTGACCTTGCCTGCGCGGTCTTTCTGGGTCAGTGGCTGGTCGCCGGGGGTGTTGAGCCAGGCCACCGTGCCGTCGATGGCGGGCAGGGGCCCGCAGTCACCGAGCTCGGTGGCTCCGGGCCGGCAGGCGCCCGAGGAGCTGCCGTGGAGGAGGGCGTCGGTGCGGGCCTGGAGGGAGGCCGTGTAGTCGGGCAGACGGCGCTGCAGGGCGGCGGGCGCGTCCAGGACGAGTGCCACGGACAGGCCGAGCATGACGACGCCGGCGGTGATGCGGATGGCGCGCTGGCGGGTGCGGAAGGCCCGGATCCGCTCCGTGATGCCGCGCCCGGCCAGGGCGAAGGCCAGCAGCGGGATCGCGGTGCCCAGGGCGAAGGACACGGCCAGTGCGACGGTGTCGACACCGATCCTCCCGGTGGCACCCGCCACAGCGACGGCGGCCAGGACCGGACCGGCGCAGGGGACGTAGGCGGCTCCCAGCACCAGGCCGAGCAGGAAGCCGTTCGAGGGGTTCTTCGAGCCTCCGAAGCGCTGGAAGCGTGCGAAAGGACGCTCCAGGATCTCCATGACCCTCGGAACCATCATGCCCAGGCCGATGAGCGCGAGCATGACGATGCCGACCCACCGAATGAGGTCCTGCGGCAGGTGGAGCAGGCTCAGCAGGGTCGATCCCAGGAGCGTGAACACCGTGAAACTGACCACAAGGCCGCTGACCACGAGGTAGGGGTGAAAGCGGGAGGCGAGGCCGACGTCGGAGTCCTCGCCGTCCCCGCGTGCGCCCTGCGCTCCCGCGGAGAGGAGGATGACGGGCAGGACGGGCAGGACGCACGGTGAGATGCCCGTGATGAGCCCTCCGAGCAGTCCGATGACCACCAGACTAGAGATGGTTGTCACGATGATTCACCCTTTCGGTCCGTTTGTTGTTGCTAGTCTCGAAAGAGGTTCGGAGCTATCGGCAACGGGGATTGTCGAACAACCACATAGCCGTCTATGACGATCGTCACTCACGACGGGCGCCGTCGGTCTCCCGCATGAACTCCATGGACGACGGCGACTCCGGATCCGCAAGAGCGGGCCATCCCGCACTGACACTGCACCAGCAACCGCATAAGGAGAACTCATGCGATTCACCGCTACACGTGCCAAGACCCTCGCCACCTCACTCCTCATCGCCACCGCCGGACTCGGTCTGGCCGCCTGCTCCGGCTCCGGCTCGAGCGACTCCACCACCCCGGCCACCGACCAGACGGCCGGCAGCACCAGCGACGGCGGTTCGGCCGCTCCCAGCGCTGACAGCAAGATGTCCGGCGGCGCCGGCAGCACAGGTGGCGGCTCCGCACAGCCCGGTGGTGCCGGTGGTTCCCAGGGCGGCGACAGCCAGCAGGGCGGCTCCGAGGGCGGCGACAGCCAGGGCGGCTCCGTCCAGGGTGACAACCACGAGGGCCACCAGGGTGGCGCCGACAGCAGCGCTGACAGCCAGCAGGGCGGCGACAGCCAGCAGGGCGGCTCCGAGGGCGGCGACAGCCAGGGCGGCGGCAACTGAGCCGGTAGATCCGCGTTACCCATCCGGCGATGGCCCCGTCGCAGCGACAGGCTGCGGCGGGGCCATCGCCGTACTCAGCTCCCCGCCCCGCCCTGCGCACCGCGCATGAGACACGCACGGGGGCACAGGTGGGACGCACACGGGACACGGTCACCCGCGGATCATGACGGCGTTGCGGCCGGACCATCTCCCGTGCCAGGCTTCCGGGGGCCGGGTCGGCGGACAACGGACGACTAAGACACCGTTCGATCTGCAAGCCGTCCGTCGACCCGGTCATCACACCGCTCGTGCCCCCGACACCAGGAGACACCCATGCTGTCCACCCTGCTGGAGAAGACCGACCCCGCACGACGACGAATCGGGACCGCGATCGTCGTCGGCATCATCGGAGGGTTCTTCTCCGCCATCGTCAAGTTCGGCTGGGAGGTCCCCTTCCCGCCCCGTACCCCGGAGCGCAACGCCACCAACCCGCCCCAGCGGCTCCTCGAGCAGCTGGGGATGAGCCCGGAGCAGTCCCACACCGGCGTCACCTTCAACGGCAACGAGGGTCTGCCGATCTACTCCTTCATCATCCACTTCGCCTTCGCGATCGTCTTCGCCCTCTTCTACTGCGTCATGGCGGAGTACTACAAGGCGATCACGCTGTGGCAGGGGGCCGCCTTCGGTCTGCTCGTGTGGGTGGGGGCGCACCTGGTGCTCATGCCGCTGACGGGCACGGTCCCCTCGCCCTTCCCGTGGGTCGCCGGTGGGCAGACCTGGGCGGAGCACTTCTCGGAGGCGCTGGGGCACGTCATCTGGCTGTGGTCCATCGAGCTCGTGCGCCGCGACCTGCGCAACCGCATCACCCACCAGCCCGACCCGTGGGTTCCGCTCGACGCCGAGCCGGCTCGCTGAGCCACCGGCGCTCAGCGCATCACCCCGGCGTGGGCCGTACCGTTGGCAACGGTGCGGCCCACGCCTGTTCGTCTGCCGTTGTCCGCCGGTCGGCACCAAGAGGAGGCGGGAGGGAAGCCGCGTGCGCTCCACCCGCCGACCACCCGACAACCGCTGGAGACACGATGCCGACCCTGAGAACGAGTCATGCAGAGCCTCGTGACGAGTTCGGGGTTCAGGTGCTCCCGTACCGGCCCCTGCTCCACTACTCCACGAGCCTCGGAGGCCACTGACCGACACTTAACCGCACTGCACGAGCCCCGGGCCGTCGTGGAGTACACCCAGGTGCCGGCCAGTAGCACCCCACCCTCGTGCAGTAGCGGCTGGGCTCACAGGGTGATGATGACGGTGGCTGCGGCGAAGACGATGCCGTAGGCGAGCTCCATGAGCCCGGCGTCGCGCAGGGAGCTGATGAGGTCACGGCCCGCGGCGCCGGCCCGCACCGGAGCGGTCGCCCGCCTCACCAGCGGAACCAGCAGGAGCGGCGCGGCCAGAGCGATGGCCAGACTCAGCAGCGGGCCGACGTGGCCTCCGCCGTCGGCCGGAGCGGCCGAACCGGTCTCCCGCGTCCACACCAGCGCGACGGCCCCAAGCCACAGCGGCAGCCAGAGCATGAGGGAGAAGGCCCTCCTTGCGCCGCTCTCCCCCAGGCGGACCGCCAGGGTCATCTTGCCGTGGGCGGGGTCGGTGTCGATGTCGCGCAGATTGTTGACCATGAGCAGGGAGCAGGCGAGCAGGCCGATCCCGCAGGCCGAGGGCCATAGCCACCCCGGGACCGTGTCGGCCTGGACGTAGGTGGTCCCCACGGTAGCCACCAGGCCGAAGAAGATGAAGACGAACAGCTCCCCCAGGCCGGCGTAGCCATAGGGGCGGGGCCCGCCGGTGTAGAACCAGGCGGCCGCGATCGCCGCAGCGCCGACGGCGATCAGCCACCAGTGGCCGCTCAGCGCCAGCAGGGCCAGGCCCAGAAGGGCTCCCAGTGCGAAGCAGCCGAGGGCGGCGAGCTTGACGGTGCGGGGGGTGACCTGCCCGGAGGCGGTCAGGCGGGGAGGACCGGTGCGATCGTCGTCGGTGCCGCGCACGCCGTCGGAGTAGTCGTTGGCCAGGTTGCAGCCGACCTGGAGCGCCAAAGCGACGCCCGCGGCCAGAAGGGTCCGCACCACCGAGAAGTCCCCCATCGCGGCGGCGGCCCCGGCCCCCAGGACCACGGGGGCGACGGCGGCCGGCAGGGTGCGCAGGCGCACCACCTCCGCCCAGCTGGTGGCGCGGGGCCCGCCGTCCTTCGCTGTCTCGCCGCTCACAACGTCCTCCGATCCTCTAAAGTAGGCGGCAGCGACCCTACCAGCGCCGTGACCGGCACAGTGGCCATCACACTGGCCATCACACTGGCCGGCGCAGGGGCCGGCACAGGAGCCGGCACCTCGGCGGGTGCGACCGGCGGCACAACCCATCGTCAGGAGGACCTCCGTGAGATCACCCGATTCCCGGCCTCGTGACCCCTCGGGCGAGCCTGCGGCTGCGCCTCCAGCCTCTGAGCCCTCCGAGCCCTCTGAGCCCTCAGTGCGTGAGCGCGCCCTGGGGGCACTGACCGGCCTGGCCCTCGGAGACGCGCTGGGCATGCCCACCCAGTCCATGAGCCCGGCGCTGATCCGCCGGCACTACGGCGCGATCACCGGGCTGCGCGACGCCGTGGCCGAGCAGCCCGTCGCCCCCTCGATGCCTGCGGGCAGCGTCACGGATGACACGGAGCAGGCCCTCATCCTGGCCGGTCTCCTGATCGACGGCGGTGGCCGCATCGACCCCCACCGGCTCGCCGATGCCCTGCTGACCTGGGAGGACGGTATGCGCGCCCGCGGCTCCCTCGATCTGCTGGGCCCCTCCACCAAGCTCGCTCTGGAGCGGGTGCGCGCCGGGGCCGACCCGCGCCGCACCGGCCGGGAGGGCACCACCAACGGCGCCGCGATGCGGGTGGCCCCGGTGGGCATCGCCTTCTGCCTCGACAGTGCCGACGACGCCCTGGCCCGGGCCGTTCACGCCTCCTGCCTGGTCACCCACGACACCCGTCAGGGATTCGAGGCCGCCGGGCTCATCGCCGCGGCGGTCAGCGCGGCCGTCGACGGCGCCGACGCCGTCTCCGCCGTGGCGGCCGCGCTGGACTTCGTGACCGCCCACCCAGATGAGGGCCACTGGACGGAGAAGGCCTCGGTGGCCGCCCGCGCCCGCCTGGCCCTGGAGACGAGCCGGGGTCTGCACGGTGACGCCCTGGCCGAGCACCTGCGGACCTGCGTCGGGACCTCGGTGGAGTCGGCCGAGTCGGTCCCCTGCGCCTTGGTCATCGTGCGTGAGTTCGCGCACCGGCCCCTGGACGGACTGTGCTTCGCCGCCGAGCTCGGGGGCGACACCGACACCATCGCCGCGATGGCCGGCGCGATCCTGGGGGCGAGCTCGCCCCGTCTGCTACCCGCCGAGCCGGTCCGCCAGGTGCTGGAGCGCTCCGGGCTGGAGCTCGCTCCGGTCTGCGAGGCCCTGCTCGCGATCCGTTCCGGCAGCCGGGGGCCCGCGGAGAGCGCCCCGGAAGGGAGGCAGTCATGACCGGGCGAGTCATTCACACCGGTCAGGTCGTCATCGATCTGACCCTGCGGCTCGAGGCGGTTCCCGAGCCGGGCGCCGACGTGTTCGCCGACGAGGCCGCCATGGCCGTCGGCGGCGGCTTCAACGTGCTGGCGGCCGCCCGCGGGCTCGACGTCGAGACCCTGTACGCCGGGCCGCTGGGCGAGGGGCCCTTCGCCCAGGCCGCCCGCGGGGCTCTGGAGGCGATCGGGGTGCCCCACGTCGGGCCCATCGCGCCGGGAGACCAGGGCTACTGCGTGGCGATGACAGACGCGCGGGCCGAGCGCACCTTCGTCTCGACGCGAGGGGCTGAGACCCGTGGCCCGGTCGATGCCTTCGACCACCTGGAGGTGCGCGGCGACGACGTCGTCTACCTCTCCGGATACTCGCTGGCCGATGCGGCCCCCACGGCCGCGCTGGAGCGGCTGGTGGGGCGGCTGGTCGAGGCCCGGGTGGGGTGCACGGCACTGTTCGACGTCTCCCCCATGATCGGATCGGTCCCGATGTCCTCGCTGGAGCGCATCGGCGCGCTGGGGCCGATCTGGTCGCTCAACGAGCGGGAGGCGGGTCTGCTGGCGGACCGTCTGGGGCTGCGGGTGGAGGCCGGCGACCACGCCGGCGCCTGCGAGGCGCTCTCGGGCCGGCTCGGGACCGTACTGGTTCGGGCCGGGGAGCAGGGCTCCTGGTTCGCCGACGGCGGCCCGGCGACCCACACCCCGAGCGTGCCGGTGACGCCGGTGGACACCAACGGGGCCGGGGACGCGCACTCGGGGGTCCTGGCCGCCGCCCTGGCCCGGGGCACGGCGATGGCGACGGCGCTGCGCTGGGCGAATGCGGCCGGGGCCCTGACGACGACGCGCTTCGGCCCGGCGACCTGCCCGAGCGAGGAGGAGATCAGGGCTCTGGTATAGAGGAGGGTGTGGAGGGCCCCGGGGGCTCAGCGGACTGTGCGGCAGGATCTGAGGCCGTGTCTGCGGCCTCAGCGAGGATCCGGGCGACCGCGCGCCGGTCGACCTTTCCGCTGGGGCGCAGCGGCAGGGCCTCCAGGACGATGACCCGCTTGGGGGCGTGGGCGCCGTCCAGCCGGGCACGGGCCGCCTGGCGCAGGGCGGCGCCGTCGGGAGCTCCCGAGTCCTCCTGCCCGGCGGAGGGCTCCAGCACGACGGCGGCGACGACGATACTGCCCCACTGCTCATCGGGCAGACCGACGACGCAGGCCTCGGCCACCGCCCCCAGGCCGGTGAGGGCCTCCTCCACGTGGCGGGGCTCGACCTTGACGCCACCGGTGACGATGACGTCGTCCAGGCGCCCCAGGACCTCGAGGCGTCCGTCGGGGCGCAGGCGGCCGCGGTCGGAGGTGGCCAGGACGCGTCCGCCGGCGCTGTCGGCAAAGCCCTCACCGGCGTCGCCGGGCGTGGGCTCGGGTGGCTGCAGGTAGCCCTCGGCCAGGACCGGCCCGGAGATGAGGATGCGGCCGGCGCCGTCGGCGTCCGGGTCATGGATGGAGACCTCCACGCCGTCCAGGGGGCGGCCGTCATAGACGCAGCCGCCACCGGTCTCGCTCATGCCGTAGGTGGGGACCACGGTGATGCCGGAGCCCCGGGCCCGGCTCAGCAGCGCGGGATCGGCGGCCGCGCCACCCAGCAGAACGGCGTCGGCCCCTGCCAGGGCGCTGCTCGCCGCCGGGTCCCGCAGGACTCGCACCAGCTGGGTGGGTACCAGGGAGACGTAGAGGCGGGTGGCGGTAGGACCGGCGGAGGAGCGGGCGGAGCGCAGTGCGTCCGCGAGCGCCGTCGGGCTGAACCCGGCGCTCGTGTCGACCACGACCGGAGCGGTTGCGGCCATGAGGGAACGGGTGAGGATCTGCAGGCCGGCGACGTGGTGGACGGGCAGGGGCAGGAGCCAGGTGCCCGGGCCGCCCAGGCGATCGTGGGTGGCCCGGGCCGAGGCCGCCAGAGCGGCGGCGCTCATCGCGATGAGCCGGCCGGTGCCGGTGGAGGAGCCGGAGGTGCGCAGGAGGAGGTCGCTGCGCGGGGGTAGTCGGGTGATGCGGCGGGCCAGGTCGGTCCGGACCCGGTCAGGATCCTCGCCCGGGCCGATGGGCACGAGCAGCGGGAGCGGGCTCGCGGACGGCCGGCCGTCGCGGGCCGGCAGCAGGCCGCGCTGGGCCAGGCGCTCGGCGAGGGCGGCGCGCAGGGCGGCGACGTCGTCGGGGGAGGTTCCGCCGGTCAGGAGGCGGACGGTGGGCGGGGTGGGCACGGGACGATCGTGCCACGGCCGGTGCCGGACCGGGATGCGCAGGTGCGAAGGTCGGCGGGGCCGTCCGGCTCGGTTAGGGTTGGCCCATGCGTATCGTCCTCCCCGTCCTGGTGTTCGCCCTGACGCTGTACGCCCTGCTGGACTGCGCGCGCACGCCTGAGGAGAGCATGCCGGCGCGGATGCCGAAGTTCCTGTGGATCACCCTCGTCGTCCTGTTCCCCGCCGTCGGCCCGATCGCCTGGATCATCGTCTCGCGGGTCAAGGCCGCTGAGGAGCGCGGCGGCTACGTGGAGCCCACCGTGTGGTCCTCCAAGGAGGGCACGACCTTCCGTCGCCCGCAGCGGGCCCGGCCCGTCGCGCCCGACGACGA
Source organism: Actinomyces sp. ZJ308 (assembly GCF_011752065.1). GTDB lineage: Bacteria > Actinomycetota > Actinomycetes > Actinomycetales > Actinomycetaceae > Actinomyces. Next base: position 14,511 of record NZ_JAAIJY010000001.1, on the reverse strand, counting down.
CCCGGAGTTCCTGCGGGACCTGGAGCAGGACATTCGCCGTCGTAGGCATCATCCGGGGAAGTCCGCCGGCGGCCGTGACGCCGACGGGGCCGGGGAGGAGACCGGCAGGGAGACCAGTCATGAGACCGGGAAGGATGCTGGGGAGACGGACGACTCCGACCGCTCGGGCAGCGACCGACACTAGGTCGTGTGACGAAACTGGGCCTGCGGGGATCTCTCGGAGCCGTGGTAAGGCACGTGATCCGTCGCGGTCGTACCTTAGGTCGCGCGTTCGAGGGGTAGAGGGTACGAACGCGCGACCTACCCTACGAACACGCGGATGCCTCATCGTGCGTTCGCAACAGGGCCTAACCGGCCGGCCTTTGAGGCCTCAGGGCAGGGCGGCGGGTGCCTGGGGCCAGGGGCCGGTGTCGACGTCGTAGCCGTGGGCGGCGGCGTGGATGAGCCAGTCGCCCGGGATCCAGGTGCGCCCCACGATCTGGGGGTGCTCGGGCATGTAGCGCACCGACCACAGGATGAGGACGAGCTCGGCCCACTGCGCCCGGATCTTCAGGCGCACCGAGCCGGAGGCGTTGGCCGCGGCGATGACGATCTCGCCGGTGTCGGTCAGCCGGACCTCCTGGATGTCGGCGTAGGAGATGGGCATGACGCCCTCCCCCGTGCCCAGGTAGATGCCGTGGGTGGACACGGTCAGGCGGGCGCCGGCCAGGTGGCGCCACTTCTCGACGGCGTCGGCCTCGGCGGCGCGGCGGCGCCGGTGGTTGAGGTAGGCCTGCCCGCCGAAGAATGCGGCCGTCAGGGCCAGGCCGACGGGTCCGCCGGCCAGGAAGAAGCCGCGTGAGGGGTTGTAGGTGGCATCCCCGCGCCGCCACATGAGCAGCTCGGCGTCGCAGGTGGCCAGCATGACCTCGCCGGAGCCCAGGGCCGGGCGCACGGGGTCGATGGTCGGTGAGACCGGGTTGGGACGCCGGCCCTGGCGGGTGGCGGTCAGGACGGCGGCGGTGTGCCACCACACGAAGTCCTGCCCGGTCCAGGGGCGCCGCGGGGCGGGCCGCCGGGCCCCGGGGCGCAGCACCTGGCCGGAGGCCGCGGGTCGGGTGGCGGTGCGCACGACCTCGCCGCCGACCGGGCGCGAGGGCGGCTGCTGGGTCACCGGACCGCCTCGACGTGACCGGTGGCGGCCCGGGCGGCGGAGGTGCCGGGCACCATGTCGCGGGCCTGGCGCAGCAGGTCCCCGGCCGGCTCCCAGTAGGCCAGCCCCACTAGGGTGCGGTCCTCGAAGGTCAGCGAGGTCAGGGAGGCCAGGGCGCACTGGCGCCGGCGCGGGTCGTGGGCCAGGGAGCGTCCCTCCAGGAAGAGGCGCAGCGACCAGATGGGCAGCTGGTGGGAGACCAGGAGCGCCTCGTGGCCCTCGGCGACGTCGAGCGCGGAGACGACGGCGCCGCGCATGCGCTCGACGATCTCGCGGTAGGGCTCGCCCCAGGAGGGACGCAGCGGGTTGATGTAGCTGCGCCAGTGGGCGGGGTGGGCCATGATCCAGCGGTTGCGGTTGACGGCCACGCCCTCGAAGCTGTTGCCGGCCTCGATGAGCCGGGCGTCCGTCGTCGGCGCCAGGCCGAAGGCGGCGGCCGTGGGGGCGCCGGACTCCCGGGCCCGCTCCAGCGGTGAGGTGATGACCCGGGTGATGTCGTGCCCGGAGGCGGACAGGACGTCGGCGACCTGTTGGGCCATCTGATGGCCCAGGGTCGACAGGTGGTAGCCGGGCAGGCGGCCGTAGAGGATGCCCTCGGGGTTGTGCACCTCGCCGTGCCGCATGAGGTGGATCGTCGTGCGCGCCATGCGGTGATTCTCGCACGCCCGTCCACCGCGGTCAGCCACCGCTTCCCGTAGGGTGTTCTCCATGACGACTCGCAGCGCATGGGGTCTCGGTCTGGCGACCGTGACTGACGACGGCAACACGCTTGACGTGTGGTACCCCCGCCCGGTCCTCGGCGACGAGCCCGAGGACGGGCACGCCGACCTCCTGGGAACCCTGAGCGCCATGGAGCGCCGCGACGAGGCCCGCGGCATCCACACCACCGTCGTGCGCACCTGGGCCGACCTCGACGATGCCCCCCAGACCGTGGCCGGCGCCTACCTGCGCCTGCACACCCTGTCCCACCGGCTGGCCAAGCCCAACACCGTCAACCTCGACGGGATCTTCTCCCGCCTGCCCAATGTGGTGTGGACCTCCGCCGGTCCCTGCCGCGCCGAGGGCTTCGAGACCACCCGCACCCGTCTGCGCGCCGCCCTGGGCCGCCCGGTCCAGGTCCACTCGGTGGACAAGTTCCCCCGCATGACCGACTACGTCCTGCCCTCGGGCGTGCGCATCGGCAATGCCGCGAACGTGCGCCTGGGCGCCTACCTGTCAGAGGGCACCACGGTCATGCACGCCGGCTTCGTCAACTACAACGCCGGGACGCTGGGCCACTCCATGGTCGAGGGCCGTATCTCCCAGGGCGTTGTCATCGGTGACGGCTCCGACGTCGGCGGTGGCGCCTCCACGATGGGCATGCTCTCGGGCGGCGGCCGCCAGCGGGTGGCCCTGGGCGAGCGCTGCCTGCTGGGGGCGAACTCGGGTCTGGGGATCCCCCTGGGTGACGACTGCGTCGTCGAGGCGGGCCTGTACCTGACGGCCGGCACGAAGGTCTCCCTCATGCCGCAGGGCGGCGTGGTGCCCGGCAGCCACGGGCTGTTCAAGGAGCCGCGTGTGGTCTCGGCTCGCGAGCTGGCCGGCGCCTCCAACGTCCTGTTCCGCCGCAACTCCCAGTCCGGCGCCGTCGAGGCGCTGGCCCGCGGAGGCAAGGGCATCGAGCTGAACTCGGCACTGCACGCCAACCAGTAACGCGCTCAAGAGCCCGCTGCCACGGCAGCCGATCCGGCCGTTTCCCGCCTCAGTCGTAGGAGACGGCCGGTCTTCTGCGGGCCAGGGGCGCGCTGACGAGCAGGCGGGTGCCGGGGTGGGTGGGGTGCTCCATGAGCTCGGAGGTGGGGCCGGTCTCCACGATCCGGCCCGCATGGAGCACCGCCGTTGTGTCAGCGAGGTGGCGGGCCGAGGCCAGGTCGTGGGTGATGAGCAGGATCGACAGGCCCCGCTCCTGGCGCAGGCGTCGCAGCAGGTCGAGGATTCCGGCGCGCAGTGGGGCGTCCAGCATCGAGGTGGGCTCGTCGGCCACCAGCACCTCGGGGTCGCAAGCCAAGGCCCGGGCGATGGCCACGCGCTGGCGCTGCCCGCCGGAGAGCTCGTGGGGGCGCGCCCCCACCAGATCGGGACTCAGGCCGACGGACTCCAGGAGCCCGGCTGCCGTGGTCTCAGCCCGGTCCGTCCGACGGAACACCAGCGCCCGCCCCAGGGCATGCCCAACCGTCCGGGCCGGGTTGAGGGAGGCGAAGGGGTCCTGGAAGATCATCTGCACCCGGCTGCGGTAGCCGCGGGATGCTCGGCGCGGCTCCTCGGCCAGGACATCGCGCCCCTCCAGGAGGAGGCTCCCGGAGGTCGGGGTCTCCAGGCGCGCGATGATACGGGCGAGCGTCGACTTGCCCGAGCCGCTCCGCCCCACCAGGGCGAGAATCTCACCGCGGTGCAGGGTCAGGTCGACGCCATCCAGCGCGTGGACGGCGCGCCGCGAGAGCGGTCCACCGGCGGGGAAGTCCTTGCGCAGGTCTCGCAGCTCCAGGACCGGCTCGGCCGAAGCCGTCTGCCGGGGCCGGGCTTCGGGCGGGGCCGGCAGGCCCGCCAGGAGAGCCCGCGTGGCCGGGTGGGTGGGCGTGCTGAGGATGCTGGCGGCCGGCCCCTCCTCCACGAGGCGTCCCGCCTCCATGACGCCGATGCGGTCGCACACCCCGGCCAGGAGCGACAGGTCGTGGGTGATGAGGAGGACGGAGAAACCCAGGGCCTCCCTGCGCTCGAGCACCAGCTCCATGATCTCCCGCTGGACGACGACGTCCAGGGCCGTGGTCGGCTCATCCAGGATGAGCAAGGCCGGTCCCAGGGCCAGGGCCATGGCAATGACCACGCGCTGGCGCTGCCCTCCGGAGAGCTGATGGGGGTAGGCGCGCAGACGACCGGCCGGGATGCCGACGGACCCCAGGAGCTCTCCGGCGCGCTCGCGGGCGGCTCGTCGCCGCAGGCCCTCGTGGGTGGTCAGGACGTCGCTGATCTGCTCGCCGACGGTGATGACGGGGTTGAGGGCGTTCATGGCGGACTGGGGGACGACGGCGACCCGGCGCCAGCGAAGGCGGCGCAGCTCTCCGGGGTCCAGGGTCAGGACGTCGCTCCCGTCCACCGTGATGCGGCCTGCGGTCACGCGCGCCGTCGGTCCCAGCAGCCTCGTGATCGCGGCCGCGACCGTCGTCTTGCCGCAGCCGGAGGGCCCGGCCAGGCCCATGACCTCTCCGCGCCCGACGGTGAGGCTGAGCCGGTCGGTGCCGATGACGCGGCGGACCGAGCCGATGTGCTCACCGGCGTCGTAGTCGACGCTCAGGTCCTCGACGCGCAGCACGGGCTCGGGAACCTCACGGTCGGCGGTCTCCATGTCAGGGCCTCCCCGATCCGGTCCGGTGCAGGCGGGGGTTGGTGGCCTCGTCGACGCCGGCGTTGACGAGGGCCAGGGCGTAGGCGACCAGTGCGATGGCGAGGCCCGAGGGTACGAAGGTCCACCAACGCCCGGTCATGAGGGCGCCGTCGGTCGCCGCCCAGTACAGGTTGGTACCCCAGGACACGGAGCCGGAGCGGCCCAGTCCCAGGAACTCGAGGCCGGCCTGGGCACCGATGGCGGCGTTGACGCAGCCCAGCAGCGCGGACATGACGACCGAGGCCATGTTGGGCAGCATCTCCCCCACCATGACCCGCACCGGCCCCTGACCGGTGACGACGGCGGCCTCCACGAAATCCGTGCTGCGCAGGCTCATGGCCTGGGAGCGCAGAACGCGGGCGGCCCCGGCCCAGCCGGTGACGACGAGGACGATGAACGTGCTGGCCCACCCCGGAGGCATGTAGGCGGCCAGCACGACGAGCAGCGGCAGCCCCGGCAGCAGGAGGAAGACGTTGGTGACCACCGACAGCAGGCCGTCGACCATCCGCCCCAGATGGGCCGAGGCCAGGGCGACGACGAGGGCCACGAGGGTCGCCGCCGCGCCGGCCCCCAGACCCACGGCCAGAGAGGATCGGGCGCCCCACAGGGTCAGGGCGAGCACGTCCTGACCCTTGGGCGTCACACCGAGCCAGTGGGCGGGGCTCGGAGCGGCGGCCGGTGCGCCCGTGATGCGGGCGGGGTCGCCGGGGCTGAGAACAGGGGCCAGGAGGGCGCCGGTAATGAACAGGGCCAGGATCACCGCCCCGGCCCGAGCCCGGCGGGAGCGGGCCAGTGGGGCTATCAGTGAGGCGAGCAGACCCGGTCGGGGGCCGCCGGAGCGTCGGACGCGTTGCCAAGTGCGCCGTCGGATGTCCTGCTGGCTGTCCTGCTCGACCGGTCTCATGACTCCCCCTGACCGGTGGTGCGCACGCGGGGGTCGAGACGGACGTAGACGAGGTCCACCAGGAGGTTCGCGGCCAGCACGGCGGTGGTGATGGTCAGGAAGATGCCCTGCATGAGCGGGTAGTCCAGGGCGCCCACGGCGCTGAAGAGCTGGTAGCCGATGCCGGGGTAGGCGAAGACGACCTCGGTGAGCATCGAGCCGCCCACGATGAAGCCGAGCGACATGCCGACGCCGGTCACCGTGGGCAGCATGGCGTTGCGGGCTGCGTAGCGCAGCATTATCCGCGAGCGCGAGAGCCCCTTGGCCTCGGCCAGGAGGATGTAGTCCTGGGAGGCGGTGGAGATCATCGTGTTGCGCATTCCCAGCGCCCAGCCGCCCAGGGAGACCGCGACGATGGTCAGGGCCGGCAGCGCGAGGTGCTGGGCGACGTCGGCCAGGAAGGCCGGGCTGGACCAGTCCACGACGGTCCCGGCGGTGTAGGCGTGACGCAGCGGGAACCACCCCAGTCCCGCCCCCAGGACGTAGAGGGCACCCATGGCCAGCCAGAAGTAGGGGAAGGAGCCGAGGAAGACCAGGAGGGGCACCAGGACCGAGTCGGCCACTCCCCCGCGCCGCCAGGCCGCCAGGATCCCCAGCAGGCTGCCGGCTCCGGCAGCGATGACCAGGGCGAGACCGCCGAGCAGGACGGTCCAGCCGATCTGGCTGCCGATGACCTCGCTGACGGGGGCCGGGAAGCGGGAGATGGACACGCCCAGGTCCCCGGTGAGGACGGACCTGAGATACCTGAGGTACTGCTGCCACAGGGGTGCGTCGTCGAGCCCGAACAGCCGGCGCAGCTGGAGGGCCTGGGTGTCGGTGAGGCGGGCGCCGGAGCGGGCGAACATGCGTGAGACGGGGTCGCCGGGCATGAGCCTGGGCAGGAGGAAGTTGAGGGTGATCGAGGCCCAGAAGGCCAGAAGGTAGTAGCCCAGGCGCTTGAGGATGTAGGCCACCGGCGCGTGCCTCCTTCCCGGCCCTGTTCCCGGTTCTGGGTGTCGAGTGCTTCCGCGGACGCGGTGGCGCGCCCGCCGGGGACGGTGTCCCCGCTCAGTGTCCCCGCTCTGCCTGAGCGTTCGGTAGTCGCGCCCGGCCCGACTGCCGCGGGGGCGTTCGGGGCGGGTGCTCCGAGGTGAGCGGCTCAGGCGCGGGGCCTGAGGGAGTTGAGGACCAGGACGGTGGTGGCGGCGCGGGTGCTCAGCGAGGCGTAGGGGTTGTCCTGGCTGGGCCAGCCGGTGAAGTGCTCGTCGGTGTAGGCGCCCCAGACCGGTCCGGGGAACAGGGGGATGACGGGCAGCTGCTCGGCGTAGCGCTGCTGGATCTGGTGGCAGATCGCGATCTGCTGGGCCCGATCGGTGGTGGCGGCGAACCGGCCCAGGAGCTCGGTGGCCTGCTCGTCGCCGAAGCGGTGGTAGTTCTCCAGGGCGTGGGTGCCGACGGGCTTGACCTTCTGGGTGCTCATGGCCGCCTCGTAGTAGGTGTACGGGGTGGCGCCCAGCGAGGACCAGCACACGGCGGTCTCGAAGGTGCCGGCCTCCAGGGCGGCGGTGACCTCGCTCCAGTCGGGTGAATCGATGGTGGCGCTGATGCCGACGTCGGCGAGGTTCTGGACGATGATCCGGGCGACGCTGAGCCAGTCCGACGACGTCGAGCCCACCTGGATCGTCAGGGCCAGGGGCTTGCCGTCCAGGCCCAGGCGCCTGGAGCCGGACCCGAGGGTGTAGCCGGCGGCGTCGAGGGCGGTGGTGGCGGCGGCCTTGTCGTAGGTGCACAGGTCCAGGGCGGCCACGGCCGGGTCCTTCCAGACCTGGAAGCTCTCGCTCAGGCCGGTGGGGTCGGCGGGCTGGGCGTAGCCGGACATGCCGGTGGCGCAGATGGTCCGACGGTCGATGGCCCGGCTGAGGGCCTTGCGGAAGGCGGGGTCGCTGTAGGGGGCCTTGGTGGTGTTGAGGGTCCACTGGATGGTGGAGTCGGCGCCGGGGAACCAGTAGTGGCGGTGGTCGGGGTCCTTGTCGATGTAGGCGGTCTGGATATCGGCCATGTACTGGGGCGCCCAGTCGACGTCGCCGCTGACGGCGGCCAGGTTGGCGCTGTCGTTGCCGGCGAAGGCCAGCATGCGGATGCCGGGGACCGAGGTGCTGCTCGCAGTGGAGCCGGGGGTGGGGCTCGAGGATGGGTCGCCGGCGGCCTCGTCCTGGCGACTGTTGCCCCAGTAGGTGGGGTTGGGCATGAGGTCGAAGGACTGGGCCCCGAAGCCGGAGACCCGGGTGAAGGGGCCGGTGGCGACGGGGTCGGGGTTGGGGAACTTGGCGGGCTCGGAGATGGTGGACCACACGTGGTCGGGGGCGATGAGCTGGCTGCCGAGCTCCTGCAGGGCGATGGAGTAGGGGCGGGTGAAGGTGAGGGTGACGGCGGTCGAGCCGGCGGCGGTGACGGCGTCGAGGTAGTCGTAGCCGCCGGTGACGGCGCGGTGGACGGAGAAGGTGGTGACGACGTCCTTGGCGACCAGGGGCCTGCCGTCGGACCAGGTGACGCCGGGGCGCAGGTGGAAGGTGAGGGAGGTGGCGTCGTCGGACATCGCCCAGGACTCGGCGAGCCAGGGGGTGATCTCGCCGTCCAGGGGGTTGACGACGAGGAGGGGCTCGTAGACGGCCTGCCCGGTCATGGGGGCGCTGTTGGTGGTGAAGGGATTGAAGTTGCGGGTGAAGGTACCCATGTCCTCGCGCGGGATCGTCAGCAGGCGCGGGCCGCCGGAGCTCTTGGAGCACCCCGAGGCGGCCATGAGGACGGCGAGGGCCCCGGTGACTCCCCCGGCCAGGACCTGACGGCGGGAGAGCCCGGGTCTGCACTGCAAGGCCGGTGAGTCCAGTGAGACCGGCGAGACCGGTGAGACCTCAGCGGGCACGGCTGGTCCTTTCGTCCATGGAGCTCAGACTTCCTGGGCGAGGTTATCGCGTGGTCGGCTCATTCACCCTGATAACGGAGACGATGGCCGAGGACGACGGTCGTGACGACCGGCAGGCGAGCCGCGAGCACGGTGGACCCGAGTCCGGCCTCGGCCGACATCGCGAAACACATTGTTCACACACTATGACAGTTTCAAGGTATTCGTTATCATAGTGATGGGTTGTTTTGCGCCAGTGAGGGGAGGCCCGATGACGATGACGTCCACGACCGCCCGGGCCCCCGAGTCCGCTGAGTCCACTGAGCCCGCAGCCCCCGTCGGTGACGCGCTGCCGCCCCGGCGCCGGCGCCGCACCCCCGTGTGGGCCTCTCATCGGGTCCTCAAGACGACCATGGCGGTCACGGGCACGGTCATGGCCCTGTTCGTCGTGGTCCACATGATCGGCAACCTCAAGGTTCTCGCGGGCCCGGAGGCCTTCAACGGCTACGCGGCCTGGCTGCGTGAGGTCGCCTACCCGCTCCTGCCGCACGAGGGCCTCCTGTGGGCCATGCGCCTGGTGCTGGGCGCCTGCATCGCGGCGCACGTGGCCGCGGGGATCACGCTGTGGTGGCGCGCCAGGGCCGCACGCGGGACCTTCCGACGCCGCTCCCTGCCCGCCCGCACCGTCGGCGCCCGCTCCATGCTGGTGACCGGCGTCCTCATCGGGGTCTTCGTCCTCGTCCACGTCCTGGACCTGACCATCGGCCGGCTCGTCGCGCCCGAGGGCTTCGTCGCTCCGACGACGTCGAACGGCGAGCTGCAGGTCAGCGCCTACCACAACCTCGTGGCGAGCCTGTCACGCCCGGGCATGGCGGTCTTCTACAGCCTGGTCATGCTGGCCCTCTCCCTCCACCTGGCGCAAGGGCTGTGGAACGTGGTCATCGACCTGGGCGCCACCGGCCCGAGGCTGCGGAAGGCGTGCCGCGCCGTCGCCCTGGCCGTGGCCCTGGCCATCGCCGTCGTCAACGGCCTGCTGCCGGTGCTCATCTGCACGGGGGTGATCCGATGAGTGCGAGCGCACCGCCCGTCGTCGGCGGCCTGTACGGGGTCGGTGAGGACCTGGACGCGCACCTGCCGGACTGCCCGCCCGCGCAGGCCTGGGAGCGCCGGCGAGACGAGTACCGCCTGGTCAACCCCGCCAACCGCCGCAGGCTGACCGTCATCGTGGTGGGTGCCGGCCTGGCCGGTGCCGGGGCGGCCGCGACCCTGGGGCGCCTGGGCTACCGGGTGGAGTGCTTCAGCCTGCACGACGCCCCTCGGCGCGCCCACTCGGTGGCCGCGCAGGGCGGCATCAACGCGGCCCGGGCCCGCAAGGTCGACGGCGACTCCCTGGCCCGCTTCGTCAAGGACACCGTCAAGGGCGGGGACTACCGGGGCCGGGAGGCCGACGTCGTGCGCCTGGGGCTGGAGTCCGGCCGGGTCATCGACCACATGGAGGCGATCGGAGCCCCCTTCGCCCGCGAGTACGGCGGCCAGCTCGCCACCCGCTCCTTCGGCGGGGTGCAGGTCTCACGCACCTACTACACGCGCGGGCAGACCGGCCAGCAGCTGGAGATCGCCTGCGCCCAGGCCCTCCAGGAGCAGGTGGCCGCCGGAACCGTCCACATGCACACCCGCACCGAGATGCTCGACCTCATCGTGGCCGACTCCCGCGCCCAGGGCATCGTCACCCGGGACCTGCTCACCGGCGAGGTGCGCGCCCACACCGCTCACGCCGTCGTGCCGGCCACCGGAGGCTACGGCAGCGTCTACCACTACTCGACCCTGGCCATGGCCTCCAACGCCACCGCCACCTGGCGGGCCCACCGGCGCGGGGCCGCCTTCGCATCGGCCTGCATGGTGCAGTTCCACCCCACGGCCCTGCCGGTGAGCTCCCACTGGCAGTCCAAGACCACGCTCATGAGCGAGTCCCTGCGCAACGACGGGCGCATCTGGGTGCCCGTGCGCCCCGGGGACGACCGGCCCCCGAACGACATCCCCGAGGATGAGCGCGACTACTACCTGGAGCGCAAGTACCCGGCCTTCGGCAACCTCACCCCGCGCGACGTGGCCTCGCGCAACGCCCGCGAGCAGATCGAGTCCGGTCGCGGCGTCGGGCCGCTGCGCAACTCGGTCTACCTCGACTTCCGCGACGCCCTGGAGCGTCTGGGCAAGCCCACGATCGCCTCGCGCTACGGCAACCTGTTCGAGATGTACCTCGACGCGACCGGCGAGGACCCCTACGAGGTGCCCATGCGCATCGCACCCGGCGCCCACTTCACCATGGGCGGGTTGTGGGTGGACTTCGACCAGATGTCCACCATCCCGGGGCTGTTCGTGGGCGGGGAGGCCTCGAACAACTACCACGGCGCCAACCGCCTGGGGGCGAACTCGCTGCTGAGCGCCAGCGTCGACGGCTGGTTCGTGCTGCCGCTGGCCGTGCCGAGCTACCTGGCCGGGCTGGTGGGCTCCAGGCCCCTGAACCCTGAGGCGCCGGAGGCGCTCCAGGCCGTGGCCGCCACCCGCAAGCGCATCGAGGCGCTGATGGCGGTGGGCGGCAGCCACCGTCCGGTGTGGTTCCACCGGCGCCTGGGTGAGGTCCTCTACTCAGGTTGTGGGGTCAGTCGCTCCGAGGCGGGGCTGCGCCGCGCCCTGGAGGAGGTGCGCGCGCTGCGCGAGGAGTTCTGGGGCGACGTCAAGGTGGTCGGCGGCGGTGCGCGCCTCAACCAGGAGCTGGAGAAGGCACTGAGGGTCGCCGACTTCCTGGAGCTGGCGGAGGTCATGGTCCTCGACGCCCTGGATCGGCGGGAGTCCGCCGGCGCCCACTTCCGTGAGGAGTACGCGACGCAGGGTGGCGAGGCCCAGCGCAACGATGAGGCCTGGTGCTCGGTGTCGGCATGGCACACGGAGCCCGATGGCACGCACACACGCCGCATCGAGCCGCTGCGCTTCTCGCTGGTGCCCATGCAGGTGAGGGACTACCGATGAGGGTCGAGCTGGAGATCTGGCGGCAGGACGGGCCGCGGGCGCGAGGCTTCTTCGAGAGTCACGTGGTGGAGGACGCCGAGCCGCAGATGAGTCTGCTCGAGCTGCTCGACCGGCTCAACGACCAGATCATCGAGGCCGGCGGTGAGCCGGTGGTCTTCGAGTCGGACTGCCGGGAGGGGGTGTGCGGGGCCTGCGGCTTCCTCGTCAACGGGGTGCCTCACGGGCCGATGGACACGACGCCGGCCTGCCGCCAGCACCTGCGCGCCTTCCCCGGGGTGACGCGCTTCCGGCTGGAGCCGTGGAGGTCGGCGGCCTTCCCCGTCATCCGGGACCTGGTGGTGGACCGTACGGCGCTCGACGAGCTCATCCGGGTGGGCGGGACGGTCGACGTCGCCGCGGGGACCGCCCCGGACGCCGACGACGTCGCCCAGGGTCACCTGCAGGCCGAGCGGGCGCTGGACTTCGCCGCCTGCATCGGCTGCGGGGCCTGCGTGGCGGCCTGCCCGAACGGGGCGGCGGCGCTGTTCGCGGGGGCGAAGCTGGCGCACCTGTCGCTCATGCCGGCCGGGCGCATCGAGCGGGGTCGGCGGGCGCGGGCGATGACGCGGGAACTCGATGAGCTCTTCGGGCCGTGCTCGGTGTACGGCGAGTGCGTGCCCGCGTGCCCGGCGGGGATCCCGATCGAGGCGATCGCGCTGCTCAACCGGGAGGTGCTGCGCGCCGGAGTGCGCGGGGCGACCCACGACGACTGACGCCGGCGTGCGCGTCGAGGGCGGTGACCGGGCCGGCCCGCCGGAGCTCTTGGGAGGGGCGGGGCTCAGGCCTCGGGCTTGTGGGCCACCAGGGCGATACCGACCATGTCCTTCTCGTAGCGCTTGAAGGTGGCGGCCATCTCCTGGACGCGCCGGCGCAGCTCCTTGTCGGCGGCGACGTTGCGAGCGATCCGCAGGAAGCCGCCCAGGCCCTCGTCGTGGATGTTGCGTCCGACCTTGAGCAGGGCCATGGGGGCGGTGTCGACCCAGTCGACGACGAGCCCGGCCTCCTCCATGAGCTGTCTCCAGGCGGCGGCGGTCATGGGGCGGGCGTTGACGTGGATGGCGCGGGCCAGGTCGCGGCGCAGCTCGGTGTAGTGCTGCTCGTCGATGTCGTCGGGGGTGACGCCGAGCTCGTGGATGGCGTAGCGGCCGCCGGGGCGCAGGACGCGGGCGGCCTCGGCGACGATGGCGGCCTTGCCCTTGTCCCCCTGCATGGTGAGCATGGCCTCGCCGACGACGACGTCGGCGCTGGCCTCGTCCAGGCCGGTGTCGGCGGCCTCGCCCTGGCGGACGGTGCCGAGGTCGCCGACGACGGCAGCCACGCGCCGGGCGGCGTCGGGGTCGCGGTCGATGGCCGTGTAGGAGGCGGGGCGGGCCTTGATGACCTCGGCGGCGGTGCGTCCCAGGCCCGGGGCGAGCTCGACGACGTCGGCGCCGGCCAGGCCGGCGTGGCTGAGCATGGCGGCGGACAGGGCTGCGCCGCCGGGTCGCAGGACGCGCTTGCCGGCGCGGGCCAGGACCCAGTGGCCGGGAGCCGAGGCGACGGACCGGTCGGCGTAGGGCAGCGGCAGGTCGGTCGAGGCGGCGGAGTCTGCGGAGTCAGCGGGCTTCTCAGTCATGAGGTCACCCTAACCACACCGGATCGACCACGGGTAGGACGATGAGCCGCCAGAAACCGCGGCGACACACAACTGACCGAAGACATACCCCTCAACACCGCGACCGATATCGGCTCCCGGATACAGAACTTCTGACCAATACCGTACTTATTGAGTTTCAACACTTCTGACTTCAAAGTCTAAGCCATCAGAACATCACCACTGCAAACCACCTTCTCAATCAAGCATGGCCACCAGGCAACACGTCAACTAATCATCTGACAACAGATAACACTGACGAATATCAGCACACAAAACCTACCCTACCCCCTAACAAATTATATAAAATCGTGACATGACTACGGCAGTCCCACAACCCCACGACTCACCTCACGCCAACCCCACTCCCCCCCCGGAATCTACCGAGCATACTTCACACCCATCTCGACGAAAGCTGCTGGCCAGAATCGGCTGCGGCGCGCTCACTGGAGGTCTAATCATCGGAGGTGGATTCACCTGGGCATATGGCCCAGGAGGACCTCTATCCTACTCGGCAAAACAACTTAGAAAACTTAAAGACGACCCAATGGGAAAGAAAGAGATCCTCAATCACAAATCAGTTCGCATCGACGATTCTCCACTCCCAAAATGGTTCGAATGGAAGTACCCGGGAACTCACTTAAGACGATGGTTCAAAGACGACAAAATACAAGCAAAAGAACTCATGAATCAATTCATTGACTACGCTGAACATCATGGGTGGGCGAACGATCCAGGACCGACCACCTCGGCATCATGGGCTGGGAGACATGGGGGTTCGCAACCTGTCGACGATATGTTTCTCGCAATTTATTTAGCCTCAGATGACTCCTCCCCTCCACCTGACGCAGATAAAAGTATCGTCGTACTTTTGTGCTATTTTTAGGCCATTAAAATAGATCTTATCCACGACACTACACCCACTAAGTGAGTCAAACGCAGACCATCCTCCCAGCAAGTAACATTCACCTCCATTTATAACCTACAGAACTAAAGCATTACAGACTGAAAGTCGACCGAAATGAAGTGCTCTCCACAACACAGCAAACCTAATGTTGCACGTTATTTGAAACAATTAGTTTTTACCATCCTCACCACATTAATGTTATTCAATCAAGGACTTCCCTTGTCTCCCACTCCCCCAACAGCCTCCGCAGCGATTACAACCAATGTGCCGCTCCGGGTGGCCCTGCTCGGAGACTCTTATTCTGCAGGAAATGGAGCAGGACATTACTATGGAGACAAAGACCTGAGTTGCACAGTTTTTAGTGCCCTGTTGGGATGTTCAGGGCGGTGAGGATTTTCTCGGCTTCGGGGGTCAGGGGGTCGGCGGCGGTGAGGTGGTGGCCGTTGAGGTTGATGGTGACGTCCTGGA
>NZ_JAAIJY010000021.1 GCF_011752065.1 Actinomyces sp. ZJ308 | reverse complement strand
AAGCCATCATCCGCACAACGACTTCGAGGGGCCACAACCCTCATCATCTACGCAACACCATCCAGAAGCTACAGAACTACACCCACAGCTCCCTTCCGTTCAGGACACACGAAGGCCGCCGCTTTTTCAGGAACTCGTTCTCCTGACGCAGCTCCCTGTTTTCCGCTCTCAGCTTCGCGATCTCGGCTGACTCGGAGGCCTTTTTGCGGTCCTGATCGGTAGCATGATCTTTTCTGTACTTTGCGACCCAGTTACCCACCGTCTGGGCCACAAGATCATACGAGGCCGCCACCGAGGCGATCGTGCGGTCCTTCTCAATGACCTCACGCACGACCTGGGCCTTGAACTCCTCTGAGTATTTCGCTGCTGGCATGGTCTCCATCCTATCGACTCACGGGAAGAAAAACTCCCCCTGTCCGAGAAACACCACGCACTCCAGTCCAGCTCGGCGACGGGAGTGTTGTGCTTGGCAAGAAGACGCGGGTCACACCACCACCGCAGTGTCTGGCCGAGGAGCCATTGTGCATCTGTGGGCACGCCATCACACAGCACGCCCTGCGTAAGCGCCAACGCCTCGCACCGAGTATGACGGTGTACGCGCGATGTGCGGAATGTGGGTGTGGGAAGTACAAGAGCCCACATTCCTCCAAGTGGAAAAATTATGCAAGACGTTGGCGTTGCGTCCACCTATCAGACTGTGATAGCAATCATAAGCCTTCACATCCTCGGGACGCACACACGATGGGAGCATAAGCACCATGAAAAGACTGACCGCAACGGTGCGCCAGCAGCTGCTCGACCAGAACGACGGCTTCAGCCGGAAAACCTACTACGAAGGCAATAACTTCCGCGAGGAGTGCATCTACACCATTTCCGATGGCGAGCTCCATATCCGACGCATCGGAAAAACCTCGTGGGCTGACAGTCGATTCGATGACGAAACTGTCGCCGATGACGAGCAGACACGCCGGTTTTTATATAAGTATAAGGCCGAGCTCGACTGGTCGGATGTCGAATAGTTCAAGGCTCGTCATTAAAAGCCAGAATCAGTAGAGGTTGTGGCACTCGAATACGTTGGCAGTGTTCGCCGTTCTGCTCGCCACCCATTTCTAGACCATCTAGAGGGTTTCTAGCCGCTCTATATGTCGAAAGCAGACGGCACACCTACACCTCACCCTCGATGCATATCTCGCTTTACACTGACACACTGCCATGCTTAAATAGAAGTATGACGGATAACGATTTTCAACGCATACAAGAGCTACTAACCACTAATTTCAATGCCATGGAAGAGCGGAGCGCTGAGCGCTTCGACAAGATAGACAAGCGTCTCGACAAAGTAGATGGACGTTTAGACAGTATGGAGAGCCGCCTTGACAAGCTCGAGTATGAGATGAAGGGGCTTCGGGGCGATGTGGAGGAAATGCGTGACGGTATGGAAGCACGCTTCGATGCCATTGGCCAGCAGTTCAATGAGATCGACACCCGCTTCGCAGCGCTAGAAGAGAAGATTGACCGCAACCACCAAGAGGTCACCAAGCGGATCGACTCGCTGAGCAAAGATATCGAAGCGCAAAGCGAAGAATCGCTCCGCGCCCAGGGTGCGATTAAGCTACTCACCACCCAGCATGATCAGCTTGCGAGTCGTGTAACGATCGTTGAGAGTAAGTTGCAGGCGGTGTAGGTAACATACACCTCACGTCGCGATATTTTGGCGTTAGCCAACATGTAATTAGGATACCATATTATTTATTGGACCTGATAAGCTACCACTAAGATAGTGTGAGCGTACACCAGCAATAGCAAGAGGCTCAGCAACTTGCACCGTTACCAAACTGCAACGACGCAGGAACCCCACAAGCTGACTCACTCATCGTGCGACGGGCTATCGTGAAGGCGCCCCACTCGGGCGCGCTGTCGCAATGGCTGCGACAGACACACCATGAGGAACCATTATGTATTTCAAATCCCTAACCATCACCAACTTCAAGTCTTTCAAAGGCGAGCATCAGATCACCTTTTCCAAAGGGATCAACTATATCGTTGGCGATAATAACTGCGGAAAGTCCACTATTGTCGACGCTCTACGGTATCTCGCCGAAGGAACTCGCGATACGTCAGCATTACAGAACAAGGCTACCAGCGAGGACTTCTCAGTGGAGGCCATTATTGCCGGGAATGATTTACCTCAGATTGTTGAAGACAAAAAATACTCCAAGTTTAAGAACTACTTGCTTGCCGATCAAACCGAACCGTATTTCAGAATGCGGCGCTCACCAAAAATAGAGGAAATTGAACAGAACGGCAAGAAAGTGAAGCTCGACGGGAAGAAAGTCCCCTTTTGGAACCCTGAGACGCAGCAGTTCGAGAATCCCCTCGGCATTGACGCACTGTTTAAGTCGTTAGTTGATATCGTACCAGTTCTCGCCGACACCTCCACCTCTGATATCGTCGATTTCGGTTCTACCAAAACCCTTGGGAGACTCATCGCTGCGATCTCACAAGAATTTCAAGACACCAAAGGATGGAAGTAATTTCAGAAAGCCCATACAGAAACATTCTCAGATGGGGAGGACTCGCTCTCATCTCTGACTGCAGATGTCACCAGCCAGGTTGAACGCCTTGTACAGGAGCAATACGGCTCAGCAAAAGTCCGGCTCGACTTCAATCTTCCTGATGCTGCAACCTTCATCAAGGGTGGCCAACTGCTCGTCACGGATGGCAACTACGAAACCCCGCTATGCGACAAAGGCACGGGGATGCAGCGCGCCGTCACGCTAGCGCTGATTCAGGTATACTCGAATATGCAGCACAAAACGAAAGAGCATGCACCCCTCACGCTCCTCCTCGATGAGCCTGAAACCTGGCTTCACCCTCGTGCGCAGATTCAGCTCGGAGAAGCACTGACAAGAATTTCGGATGAGGAGCAACTGTTCCTCATTACACACTCTCCTTATATGCTGCGCTCATACAGTCCAACAAAGCACAGACTGCTCATCTTCTCGCGCGAAGATAACGTACCTTCAATTCAGTACTCGGACGAGCTTGGGATCCTCGCCAACCAAGAGCCTTCTCTGGGCGAGATCACCTACTTTGCTTTTGGAATTCCGACTGTGGAGTTCCATGATGAGTTGTGGGGTGAAATACAGGTGATCTCCAGACGTAAAAGCGAGTGGAAACTTAACACCTATCTACATGATACACACAGACTGTCATATGCTAAAAAATGGGATCGCGACGATAAGCCAAATGATGATCCAGAGGACGCAACACTTCCATACTACATTCGGAACTCTATCCACCATCCAGAAAACAGACTCAACGATCCATATACGGACGACGAGCTGGCAGAGTCGACCAAGAACCTCATCACGGTACTGAAGGCGCTGCAAGACACGTCGGCATGCAAACTGTAAGGCTCAGCCCCCGCGCTCCAACGCCATGTTGCCTGTCTGAAGCCTGTCGACTAGTTGCTTAAGGTACTGGCGGAACGTGTAAAGGAATGCTGACACGTTCCGCCAGTGGCGTGCCTAGTTGGCTTGCACCAGCTCACGTCCGTGCGTGCTGGAGCCTTGGGCGGTGTGCTTGACGTAGGGATCGACAAAGCCAGCCGGTGTCAAGGGCTGTCGGCGCTCCAGACGGCAGTGAAGCGCTTCGACGAGGAGGTGCCGTTCTCATCGCCGCTGCCGTCACCCCTGGCGAGTAGCCGACAGGTAGCGCCCGATGGTCATGCGGCTGAAGCCCAGCTGCTTGGCGATCTCGGCGACAGTCAGGCCCTGCTGGCAAAGGAGAGCTGCCTGGGCACGGTCGTCGTCGGTGAAGCGGTGGTTGCGCTCCAGCCCGGCCTGCCCACGCAGCCGATAGACCGTCGAGCGATTGACACCTGTCTGCTGGACGATCTCCTTGACGGGAACGCCAGCGTGGTACAGGTCGATCACCTGCTGGCGCTGCTCAGGCGTGAGGGGCCGGAACCTCGTCTGCGTGATGCGACTGACGACACGAGGCGCGTGAGGTGCGGTGTCGGGTGTACCACTCTCATCGTGCTGCCGCTCCCCCGCGTCGTCGCCCAGAGTAGTAGCGCGGCGTTGCAGGTTCTCGCCTTGTGGCTCGGCAGCACCTGGCGCGCGAGACGGCCCAGGCTCGTCGGCATCGGCTCCTGAGTCATCCGACCCCTCGGTGCCCGCTGGATGCGCTACATTGGGGCCGGTACACACCTGCCCACCATCACCGGCGGCCAGCTTCCGCCGGAAGTCCAGCAGGACCGCCAGGTTGTTAGGGTCGATGGTGCGGAGTTGTACCTCGTGCCCGATACTCGAACATCGGGACACATCGCCTCCGTGGTGGAATCGGTAGACACCGCGACCTTAAAAGTCGCTGCCTACGGGCGTGCGGGTTCGAGTCCCGCCGGGGGCACCACAGCATCGCTATACAAACCCTCACCCTGAGAAGCCGCTTCCGCGCTCACCTCGGCCGAGGCCGGCAACTCCCCTGCCGTTGACTCCGTTCCTGCCTGGCTGTATGCAGATCCCATCATCGAGAGTCGCTCTCAGAGTGAATTCGTGCCGCGGAGAAGTGACTCGTTCTCCCAGACCGCTCAGAAAGACGTCCAGACACCAGGGCGACTCGTTTCCATCCGGGCCCGGCTCATCCCATCCCGGAAATACGCTGCCCATCATCGTTCCCTTGGCATAGAAGACGATGCCCTCCCCAGGAATCACAGTTACTGTGATCCGGTGTACCTTACTGTGAGAGTCCTGGTGAGGATGTTGATGATGCGACAGCAGTCGTACGCCTATGCACCGGCCGAGCCTGCAGGCATGGCCATGGCAGAGACATGCACTGGCAATGTGCGGATCAGCCCAGGAGCCGGCTAAGACGGCCGGCTCCTTGCACTGAGCGATCTCAACGGAACCATCGACGACGTCGAAAGACCCTTTCAAGGAGGTGGCAGCCAATTTACGGTTCAGTCGCACCCATCCACAGGACGCGTACTGGACCCGGTGAGGTAGAAAACACTCTCGATCTCAGTGGCCCCTTCTGTCTCATCCCTAAGACATGGCACTTCCCACGACTGCCAAGTGTTATCAAGTCGTGCCGCCGCGTTTAGCACTATGCCTCAAGCGTGCTGCACAATACTCTTCATGTCCTCCCAGGTCCCACCGCTCATTATTGCTCTGGCATTCTTCGGAATAATTTGTGTCGCCGAATTATACAGAGTGATTCGTCAAAAATTTCGGCGGCGTCAGGAGGAAGCCGCATCGTCGCCGTATGAAGGCGAGGAGTCCACCTGGGATGAGCTCACCAAGCAGCACCAGCCGATCATGAGCTCCGATCCCGCCTCGTTCTCCCCCGGCCCGTACGAACGACTCGCGGCGATCTCGGCGCCGTACGCCCTGTGCCACCAGGATCCGTGGGACCGTCTCGATTCCTCGGACCCCGAATCTGAACGGGAGATGCTCGCCCGAGACTGGGGAGTGCACTCCCGCATCGGTCTTCTCACCCAGATCTTCCAGCTGATCATGTTCGGCCACCGCAGCGACTTCGACGAAGAACGCGCCCGGTGGACCAACACCTCTCTGGCGGAGGCAGAGCGCTACGAGCTTCGAGGTGCAGCCGAGTCCTCTCAGGACGCGGCCGAGACGCTGTGGCGCCTGGAGCGGATGCGCAACAACGACCGGGGCATCCGGGACGTGGACTTCGCGGCCTGGGACATGGTCCGCGCAGCCATGCTGACCCGGTACGGCACCGCACTGGGCTGGCTGACGCAGGCGGAGGCGTGGGACACGCTGGCACTGCTGGATCGTGCGCTACGGGAGCGCTATCAGAGCTGGACCCAGGTGTGGGAGTCGTTCCGGCTGACACGCTGGTACTGGTACTCCGAGGGCGGCGAGAACGAGCGCTTCAACGACCTGCACGATCTCAACCGCTCACTCCTCCTTCTGGGCCCGGACGGACCGTGGAAGCTCGTCCCCTGGGAGACCCCGGTTCCCGAGTCGTCTCTCATGATCCTGGACGATCTCATTGACGCAGGCGTGACCGCACCCCTGAGCGTGGGCGAGCGGTTGCACGCCACGCAGTGGGAGCGCTGGGTCGACGACCAGGTCACCGCCCGCGGGCGACGCTCACAGCAGCCCGGTCCTTATCCCGAACGGCACCACCGGTTCACGAAGAACCTTTGATACGCACCACGACAGCGATGTCGCTTGTCGATCCGCCTCACCATCGCCGTCGCTTCGAGCAGGCAAGGAGCAGCACCCTACCCGTGCTTGTCGACCATCATCTCCACAGCCTTGACGGCTCTACGTCGGCGGGTCTCCGCGCGCTTCGCCTCACAGATCCAGCGCAGGTACTCATTCTGGTGCGAGGGAGGCAGAGTCGCGAATATCTTCTCCGCCGTCTCGTTCTCCGACAGCGCCTCGGTCAGCTCCACCGGGATTCCGGCCTGATCGTTACTCATAGTCTTCTCCAACTGATCGCCAGGCTGCCGCACGGTCCAAGGGTTCGTATACGGAGCTTGTGGTGGACCCGGCCGGACTCGAACCGACGACCGACGCGGTGTAAACGCGTTGCTCTACCAACTGAGCTACAGGTCCAGGCGCAGGCGCTTCTCAAGCCGCAGCCGCGATCGAAACCACGGCGCTCCAGGCCCCTGCACAGGCGGCTGACGGCGCGAGTCGCCCTGACCCGTGACTCTACCGCTTCTGCGGCGCAAGCCACGAATCGCGCCGACTCGCACCGTAGTAGGCCGGCGCAGGACACAGCCCGGCCGTGAGCCTCATCAACGCCCCCGGCTGGAGACCCTGATTCCGCTCCAATGCTGGCCCATGGACGCCGCGGAGGTCGCGTGCATGCCGGCGGTGGCGGCCGCCTCCTCCACCTCTGCGGCCTGGACGGCGCCGGTGGTGCGCGCCTTGGGTGTCAGCACCCAGATGAGCCCCGCACCATCAAGGTTGGCCTGGGCGTCCACCAGAAGGTCAGTGAGGTCGTCGACGTCGCCGTCGTCGTCACGCCACCACACGATGGCCGAGTCGGCCACGTCCTCATAGTCCTCGTCCACCAGAGTGGTTCCGGTCTCGGCCTCAGCCGCCTGCCGCAAGGCCTCGTCGACGTCGTCGTCGTAGCCGAACTCCTGGATGATGAGACCGGAGGCGAAGCCGAAAGCCCCACCCGCTGTACTCGCCACTTCCTTACACCGTCCTTCTGGGCTGCGCCCGTCTCTCGCTCGCCCGCTGCTGGGCGATGGGTACTAGCCCACCTCACCCGGTGCCAGCCGCGCAAGTGAACACGCACTTCAGATTACCTTGAACTTTGCTTTGAACGCCGTTCCGGACGCCGCCGGGGACTCCAGGGCTCATCACTCCGCTCGACATGCGGAAACCTACCCTCCAGCATGTGGCCCACACCATACGTGAGGTAGGACTTTCCTCCCGCTGGGTGCAGCGTTCGCACCGCCTCAGGTCGTAGATTAGGGCCATCATCCACAGCGGCCTGACTTCAGGCGTGCGCAGACGCCGTCTTCGGCGCCATGGTGCGCTCGCAGGGCTCGGGCCCACCGCACAGACGCGAGGAAAGAGGATTCCGTGAGCCCCACCAGTGACTCCACGCCGCTCATTGACGGCCTCCTGACGAAGGTGACCGACAACGACCCAGAGGAGACCAAGGAGTGGCACGAGTCCCTCGATGCCCTCATCGCGGACAAGGGTGCCAAGCGGGCGCGCTACATCCTGCTGAGCATGCTGGCCCAGGCCCGTCAGAAGAACGTCACGGTGCCCACCCAGATGACGACGCCGTACATCAACACCATCGACGTCACCAACGAGCCCTACTTCCCTGGTGACGAGAGCGCCGAGCGCACCTACCGGCGCTGGTTGCGCTGGAACGCCGCCGTCATGGTGACCCGGGCGCAGCGCCCCGGCGTCGGGGTCGGCGGCCACATCTCCTCCTACGCCTCGACCGCCACCCTCTACGAGGTGGGCTTCAACCACTTCTTCCGCGGCAAGGACCACCCCGGCGGCGGCGACCACGTCTTCTTCCAGGGGCACGCCTCCCCCGGCAACTACGCCCGTGCCTTCCTCGAGGGGCGCTTGAACGAGGCCGACCTCGACGGCTTCCGCCAGGAGGAGTCCCGTCCGGCCGGCGGCCGCGGCCTGCCCTCCTACCCTCACCCCCGCCGTATGGAGGACTTCTGGGAGTACCCCACCGTCTCCATGGGTCTGGGGCCCGCCGAGGCCATCTACCAGGCCTGGTTCGACAAGTACCTCCAGGGCGCCGGGGTCAAGGACACCTCCCAGCAGCACACCTGGGCCTTCCTGGGCGACGGCGAGATGGACGAGCCCGAGTCGCGCGGCATGCTGCAGCTGGCAGCCAGCCAGCAGCTGGACAACCTCACCTTCGTCGTCAACTGCAACCTGCAGCGTCTCGACGGCCCGGTGCGCGGAAACGGCAAGATCATCCAGGAGCTCGAGGCCTTCTTCAAGGGCGCCGGCTGGAACGTCATCAAGGTGATCTGGGGCCGTGGCTGGGACCAGCTCCTCGCCGCTGACAGGGACCACGCCCTGGAGCACCTCATGATGGAGACGCTCGACGGCGACTACCAGACCTTCAAGGCCAATGACGGCGCCTACATCCGCGAGCACTTCTTCGGCCGTGACCCGCGCACCGCCGAGCTCGTCAAGGACTGGACCGACGACGAGATTTGGGCCCTTCAGCGCGGCGGCAACGACTACCGCAAGATGTACGCCGCCTACAAGGCCGCCATGGAGCACAAGGGACAGCCCACCGTCATCCTGGCGCACACGGTCAAGGGCTACCTGCTGGGCGGGCACTTCGCCGGCCGCAACGCCACCCACCAGATGAAGAAGCTGACGCTGGAGGACCTCAAGGCCCTGCGCGACCGGCTCCACATCCCGATCACCGACGAGCAGCTCGAGGCCAACCCCAAGATGCCGCCCTACTACCGGCCGGCCGAGGATGACCCCTCCCTGCTCTACATGCTGGACCGGCGCCGCCAGCTCGGCGGGTTCGTTCCCGAGCGCCGTGACGGCGGCGTCGAGCTCGAGCTTCCCGGAGACAAGACCTACGACATCCTCAAGAGCGGCTCGGGCAAGCAGGAGGTCGCCTCCACGATGGCCTTCGTGCGCCTGCTCAAGGAGCTCATCAAGGACAAGGGGATCGGCCGGCGCATCGTGCCGATCATTCCCGACGAGTCGCGCACCTTCGGCCTGGAGTCTCTCTTCCCCACCAAGAAGATCTTCAACACCCAGGGCCAGAACTACACGCCGGTCGATGCCGACATGATGCTGTCCTACCGGGAGTCCACCTCCGGCCAGCTCATGCACACCGGTATCAATGAGGCCGGCTCGGTCGCCCTGTTCCAGGTCGCCGGAACGAGCTACGCCACCCACGGCGAGCCCATGATCCCGGTCTACATCTTCTACTCGATGTTCGGCTTCCAGCGCACCGGCGACCAGTTCTGGGCCGCCGGGGACCAGCTGGCGCGCGGCTTCATCATCGGGGCCACCGCCGGGCGCACCACCCTGACCGGTGAGGGCACCCAGCACATGGACGGCCACTCCCCCATGATCGCGGCCACCAACGACGCCGTCGTCAGTTACGACCCCGCCTACGCCTACGAGATCCGGCACATCGTGCGTGACGCCCTCGAGCGCTGGTACGGGCCGGACTCGGGCCGCAACCGGGACGTCATGTACTACCTGACCGTCTACAACGAGCCCATCCACCAGCCCGCCGAGCCCGACGACGTCGACGTCGAGGGCATCCTGCGCGGTATCCACCGCATCAGCCCTGCCCCCGACGGCGAGGGCCCCGAGGTCCAGCTGCTGGCCTCCGGTGTCGGAATGCCCTGGATCGAGGATGCTCGCCGCATCCTGGCCGAGGACTGGGGCGTGCGTGCCACCACCTGGTCCGTCACCAGCTGGAACGAGCTGCGCCGTGAGGCCCTGGAGGTTGACAAGGCCAACTTCCTGGCTCCCGACGCCGAGCGACAGGTTCCCTACCTGACGCAGAAGCTCTCCGGGGCGGGCGGCCCCTTCATCGCCACCAGCGACTACGACCACCTGGTCCCCGACCAGATCCGCGCCTGGGTGCCCGGCGACTACTACACCCTGGGGGCCGACGGCTTCGGCTTCTCCGACACCCGCGCCGCCGCCAGGCGCCACTACCTTATTGACGCCCAGTCGGTGGTGGTTCGCGCCCTCCAGGCGCTGGTGGAGCAGGGCCGCCTGGACCGCTCCGTCCTGGCCGAGGCCATTGCCCGCTACGAGCTGACCAACGTCAACGCAGGCGCCTCCGGGTCCCAGGGCGGGGAGTCCTGACCCGCGCCGCGCGGCTATAGTTGGACGCCGACCAGCTGCGGTGCCGGTGGAACGAGCCCCTCCTCGTGCCACCGGCACCGCCACGTCTACCGAAAGAGGTCCTCCGGTGTCCTGCTCCCCGCTCCTGCGCTCCGCCTCCCTCATGACCGCGTGCCTGCTGGCTCTGTCGGGGTGCTCAGCCGTCCAGGCGGTTGTCGCGGGGGCGTCATCGTCGTCCTCCGCGAGCCGTGCCCGTGAGACCGCTGCTCCCGAGGAGAGCGATGAGGAGCCCACGGACGCGCCGGACGATGCCAGGCCTGTTGACCCGCTGGAGTACGGGAACTGCACGTCCTCCGAGGTGCGCGACTACGACGACGAGCTGACTAACAACGACGAGGAGGACAGCCGCGCCCAGGCGGAGGCCCAGGTCACCAAGGTCATTCCCGCCTCCGATCAAGTCGATGTCTCCGGCGACGCGACCTCCACCGATCAGGTGGTCAAGGTCTCGGCAGGAGCCCGAGACGTAACAATTACCGCAACAAACCTCGTAGTCATCATCGAGGGTGAGATCGAGTCACTCACTGTTCATGGCTTCAACAACACGATCTGGGTCGACGCCGCTCATAAAGTCACATTTGGGTCAAGCGACGACGACAATCTCAATCACGTCTTCTGGCACTCCGAACCGCCGCGGTCGAAGGTGGACCCCCAAGGCGCCAATGTCATCGGCAAGGACGTCCATGCCCCGGTCATCCGCTCCTGCAGCATCTTCTCGTAACACTCGCTGAAAGGGACAAGGACTACCTCCGATATCGGCAAACGGCAGGGCAGCTCAGTGACTGCGTGCCGATTTGCCGAGACCGACCCCGTTCAGCTCGCCGGATCGGGAGCCGTCGGCACCACGGGCGGAGTCGACGGATCGGATCCGGAGTACACCTTCAGGTCACGGAAATGGGGACGCAGGAGGTTCTCCGGGCTGAGAATCTCATCAAGGACGGATTCCTCGAGCAGGCCCATCTCCAGAACCACCTCTCGCACACTGCGTCCGGAACGGGCGCACTCGCGTCCCACCAGGTCACCGTTGTGATGACCGATCACCGGATTGAGGTAGGTGACGATTCCGATCGAATCCAGGACATTACGGCGGCAAACCTCCTCATTGGCCTCAATCCCCACAATGCACAGCTCTCGCAGGGTCGACATCCCGCGAGTGAGGAGATTGATCGACTCGAAGATGGCCTGGGCGATCACCGGCTCCATGACATTGAGCTGGAGCTGGCCCGCCTCGGCGGCGAAGGTCAGGGCGACGTCGTTGCCGATGACCTTGAAGCAGACCTGGTTGACCACCTCCGGGATCACCGGATTGACCTTGGCGGGCATGATGGAGGAACCGGCCTGTCGCTCGGGCAGCCGGATCTCCCCCAGTCCCGCCCGAGGACCGGAGGACAGCAGCCGCAGGTCATTGCAGATCTTGGAGAGCTTGACCGCCAGGCGCTTGATCGCGGCGTGCATGGAGACGTAGGCGCCGGTGTCACTCGTGGCCTCCAGCAGGTCGTGCGCTCCCCGGATGTCCAGACCGGTGACCTCGCGCAGGCGTCCGACGACGGTGCGCTGGTAGTCGGGCGGGGTGTTGAGCCCCGTGCCGATGGCGGTGGCGCCCAGGTTCACCTCCAGAAGCAGGGCGGCGTTGTTGCGGAGTCTGCTGATCTCCTCCTCAAGCAGGACGGCGAAGGCCTCGAACTCCTGTCCCAGGCTCATGGGGACGGCGTCCTGGAGCTGAGTGCGCCCCATCTTCAGGACATTGACGAGCTCCGCCCCCTTGGCACGCATGGCGGCAATGAGACGCTCGAGCTCATCGATGAGGGAGTCGACGAGCGTGAACAGCCCTAAACGAAAACCAGTCGGATAGGCATCATTCGTCGACTGGGACTTGTTGACGTGATCATTGGGATTGACGACGTCGTAACGGCCTTTGGCGTAACCCAGGTACTCCAGCGCGAGATTGGCGATCACCTCATTGGTGTTCATGTTAACGCTGGTCCCGGCTCCTCCCTGAAACTGATCCACCGGAAACTGATCCAGGCATCGTTCGGCAACCAGCACCTGATCGCAGGCCCACACAATCGCACCCGCAACCTCCGGGTCAAGTGCCCCCAGGTCACTGTTTGCTAACGCCGAGGCCTTCTTCACCTGCACCATGCCGCGAACAAAAGCCTCTTCATCACCAACCACCGATCCTGAGATCTGGAAGTTCTCCATCGCCCGCAGCGTATGGATTCCCCAATAGGCTTCCAATGGTACTTCCCGCGCACCAAGAAGATCTTCCTCTGTACGGGTCGCCTGCATCATCTTGAGCCTCCGAGTTGTCTAGTTGAGTGCATGCATGCACACCTCCATGCTGACACACGGCGCACACGCACGAGTCATTGCAGATTCACTTACCGAGAGTTCCACAATGGTTACGCTATTGTAACCTGTGTAATCCGGTCCGTCCTCACGACGCGCCACTCTCAGTTATCCCCGTATTTTCAACACAAACTCGTGTCGGATCACACGCCGCGCCAATCGAGAACCTACTGTCATCACGATATTCCAGTCGGTAACATCCACAGCATGGATGAGTTGAGCGCTCCGGGAGTGTCTGCACTGCGACAGGCGCAGGACACAATTATTGAACACTCACTGGACCGCATCAGTTCGGCCCACGATTTCTACCGAACCCTGCCGGAAGGATCTCGCGACCAGATCGCGGCGGTGGCCCGCCTGGGCGTGACGATGTTCGTCGACTCCGCGGAGAACCCCTCGACCCCCCTGGTCCCCTCCCAGATCTTCTCCGTGGCCCCCGCCGCCCTGACCGGGGTCATCACGCTGGAGCAGACCCTGGCCCTGGTGCGAACGGTCCTCGACGTCGTCGTCGACGAGGCCCCTCGTGCCGTCCCCAAGGAGGATCACGACACGGTCCGTATCCTGGTCCTGACCTTCGGGCGCGACGTCGGCTTCGCCGCCGCCGAGGTGTACGCCCGGGCGGCTGAGGCCCGAGGCGCCTGGGACGCCAGGCTGGAATCCGTGGCGGTCGACGCGATGCTTCACGACGACCCCGAGGACGCCGCCACCCGTGCCGGGACGGCCGGCTGGAATGGCACCGGACCAGTGGTGGCGATCGCCGCCAGGACGACTCTGGACGCGCTCGGAGTCTCCCGGCTGCGCCACGAGTGCCGTAACCTCGCCAGCGACTGCCTGGTATCGGTGCGCGGCGACTCCGTCCTCATCGTCCTGGGAGGCAGCCCGGAGACCCACGGCCCATCATCCAAGCACTCCTCCCAGAGCCCCCGAGCAGGTAGCGCCGAGCAGCTGGTGGACCAGGCGGCGATGCAGGTGGCCGGCGGGCTGGGCGGCTCGGCCGTCGTCGGCCCCGTGGTCTCGGGGATCTCGCACGCGGGCCGTTCACTGCGCTCGGCCCTGGCCGGTCTGCGCGCCCTGCCCGGATGGGCCGAGGCTCCCAACCCCGTCCACGCGGACGATCTTCTCCCCGAGCGTCTTCTGGCGGGTGACGAGCTCGCCGGCGAGCAGATTCTCAGCCTCGTGCACGCTCCCCTCCACGAGATGGGCGATCCCTTCGAGAGCACCGTGGCCACCTACCTGGCCCTGGGGGGAAGCCTGGAGGCGACGGCCCGCAACCTGTTCGTGCACGCCAATACCGTGCGCTACCGGCTGGGCCGGGTCAGCGAGCAGGTCGGCTGGGACGCGACGAACGCCCGCGACGGCCTCATGCTGCACATGGCGATCATCGTGGGACGGCTGGCGGTCGAACGGGAGGTCTGACCCGCCGACGCCATCCCCGCAGAGGACGCGCAGAGCCCCGTCCCCACCACTCACTCCTCCTGAGGCCGGTCCACTCCGTTCGGAGCGGACCGGCCTCAGTGTCTCGAGTGTCTCGGTGGCGTACCGATTCCGGAAAGCTCGTTCCCTTCTGGGACAATGGTCTTGACCGCGCCGCCGGCGCACCGCACCAACCGTCCAGACCCAGCGCCGCGATGGATCACAGCCCGTCTCCGTCGCAGCGGCAAGAAGGAGCCACCATCATGGCCGAGCAGAGCAACGACGACGTCCTGACCGTCATCACGCAGATCGTCAGCGAGGAGTCCGGCGTCGACGCCAAGGACATCACCCGCTCCACCACCTTCGCTCAGGACCTCGACGTCGACTCCCTGGGTCTGCTGACCATTGCCACCCAGGTCGAGGAGCGCTTCGGGGTGGCTCTCGATGACTCCCTCATCCCGACCCTGCCCACCGTCGGAGCCCTGGTGGATCTTGTGACCTCCAAGAAGGCCTGACACCAGATGCTCCCAGCAGCCGCCCGTCCCGGCGAGGTCGTCGTCACCGGCCTGGGTACCGTCAACCCGCTGGGCGCAGACGTTGACTCGACCTGGAACGCCCTGCGCGCAGGCACCTGCGCGGTCCGCCCCCTCGAGCACGACTGGGTGGAGGACTACGGGCTACCCGTGCGGATCGGCGCTCCTCTGGCGGTCGACCCGTCCGACCTGCTCCCAGCCCGCCAGATGCGCCGCCTCGACCGTGCCAGCCAGTGCGCGCTGCTGGCCGCCCGCCAGGCATGGGAGCAGGCGGGGTCCCCGCAGGTCGCTCCGCAGCGTCTCGCGGTGTCCGTGTCCCCCGGTATGGGACCGGTCCTGTCGGTCATGGAGGCCTGGGACACCCTGAGGGAGAGGGGCCCCAGGCGAGTTCTTCCGACGGCGGTTCCCGCGCTCATGCCCAACGCTCCGGCCGCTGCCGTCGGGATCGAGCTGGGAGCGCGCGCCGGGATCCACTCCCCGGTCTCCGCCTGCGCCTCGGGAGCAGAGGCCATCGCCTACGGCGCGGATCTCATCGCGCTGGGACGGGCCGACGTCGTCGTGGCCGGAGGGACGGACGCGGCCCTCCACCCGATGACGGTGGCCGCCTTCGGGGCCATGAGGGCGCTGTCGACGCGCAATGAGGACCCGGCGACCGCCTCACGCCCCTTCGCTCCGGACCGGGACGGCTTCGTCCTCGGCGAGGGCGCCGGGATCCTGGTCCTGGAGCGCCACGAGCACGCCACGGCCCGGGGTGCACGGATCCTGGCCGTGCTCGCGGGCTCAGCAGTCACCGCCGACGCCTACGACGTGGCGCGCCCCGAGCCATCGGGCGCGGAGCAGGAGCGGGCCCTGCTGCAGGCGATGGAGCGAGCGGGTCTCGGTGCCGGCGCGCTCGGGCACGTCAACGCCCATGCCACATCGACCCCGGCCGGCGACGTCGTCGAGGCCGGGGTCCTGGCCCGGAGCGTTCCGGAGGCGGCCGTCAGCGCCACGAAGTCCGCCACCGGCCACCTCCTGGGCGGAGCCGGCGGGCTGGAGGCGGTTCTGACCGTTATGGCGCTACGGGAGCGGTGGGCCCCGCCGACGCTGCTGCCCGCCGGCGTGGATCCGGAACTGACCGAGCTCGGTCTGGACGTCGTCGGGCCGCAGGGGCGCAGCCTGCCTGCGCTGGAGGCGGCGGCGAGCACCTCCTTCGGTTTCGGAGGGCACAACGTCGCACTCGTCTTCACCCAGGCGTAGCCGGAGGCAGAGCGACGGCGCCGTGAGCCCGGGTGTGAGTCCCGGGCTGTGACCCACCGGGCTGGACCCGGCCCGCCCCGTCGTGCACAATAGCCGTGCATGCCGCGTACGTCATGACATGAGCCCGGTTGAGGATCGAGACCGTTGGGGAAGGCGAATCTCGAAACCAACCAGGAGGCGATACTCATGATCGGTGCCTACACCCGCGGTGTACTTTTCGTGCATTCAGCACCTCGGGCGCTCTGCCCCCACATCGAGTGGGCGGCGGCCGAGGTGCTCGGTTCGCGTGTCCACCTGGACTGGACCGAGCAACCTGCGGCTCGGGGCATGATGCGGGCCGAGACCAGCTGGGTGGGGCCTGCCGGAACCGGCGCCAGCCTCGCCTCCGCCCTGCGCGGCTGGGCGAACCTGCGCTACGAGGTAACCGAGGAGGCGAGCGTGGGGACCGACGGCGGCCGTTGGTCGCACACCCCCGACCTGGGGATCTTCCACGCCCAGACGGATGTTCACGGCAACGTCGTCATCCCCGAGGACCGGATCCGTGCCGCGCTCGTCCACGCGGCAGACCCCGAGAGGATGCGCCGTGAGCTCGACCTGGCGCTGGGTCAGGCCTGGGATGACGAGCTCGAGCCCTTCCGCTACGCAGGAGCCGGCGCCCCCGTGCGCTGGCTGCACCGCGTGGGCTAGGGGCACGTAGAGCCAGGCTTCATCATCGCCTTCAGGTAACGACGGGTGGGGGCAGCAGACCCTGAGTCTGCTGCCCCCACCCGTCGTGTGTCCTGAGCGCCGTCACAGCCCCTGGCTGCGCAGCTCCTTCATCGCCTTGGCCCGGTTCGTCCGGTCGAGGCGATCGAGGTAGAGGTGCCCCTCCAGGTGGTCGCACTCGTGCTGGATGCAGCGGGCCATGAGCTCCTCCCCCTCGACGACGACCTTCCTGCCGTCAAGGTCCGTGCCCTCTGCACGGGCGTACCAGGCGCGCTCCGTGGGGAACCACAGGCCGGGGACCGACAGGCAGCCCTCGTCCCCGTCCTGGTACTCGTCCTTGGAGAGCTCGACGATCCTGGGGTTGAGGATATAGCCGATCTCGCCGTCGATGTTCCAGGAGAAGGCGCGCAGACCGACTCCGATCTGGTTGGCCGCCAAGCCCGCCCGGCCGTCCTCGTCGACCGTCTCGAGCAGGTCCTCGACCAGGGCCTTGACCGAGTCGTCGATGTCAGTGATCCAGTCGCACTCTGTGCGCAGGACCGGGTCGCCGATAATGCGGATGTCGCGGTATGCCATGGCGGCATCCTCCCATGACTGAGGCGGAGAGGTCATGTTCGGCCCGTCGGCGCCGTCCTCGGCCACGCCGCCCCGAGACCACGCAACGCCACGTCCGGCTGCCCGATGACTCCCTGCGCGCCGTCGTCACCGCAGCAGCCTGGCAACCGCGGAGAACTTATGCGTCACGATCTTGAAGGTATGAGGGGCCCGTTCAGAAGATCTCCACCAGCATCGCGCCGGAAGACGACGGAGCCCCGGCCGGTGAGGCCGGGGCTCCGAGTGATGAGCTCCTGCGGCTGGACTCGAACCAGCAACCGTCCGATTAACAGTCGGATGCTCTGCCATTGAGCTACGCAGGAATGCGTTTGACGCGCAGTGAACTTTAGCAACATCCCGCAGTAACGTCGAATCCGGCAAATCATCGAAAACGCTGCAATCCCTGGGATATCTTACCGTGTGGGCAGCCCCACACCCTCCCTGACGCGGTTTTCCAGCACGTGCAGCGCCTCCTCGTCCTCCTCATCCGCAATCTGGGAGATCGTCGGACGGGTCACGGAGTACAGGTCCCCGTCTGCAGCGCGACGCACGCTGGCTGTGGCCGTGACACCACTGGGAAGCGTCGCCACCGCGCTGTGGATGATGGCGGCCTCCACCCGCTGGCGCAGGGCCTTGGCGAAAGGAGCGACGTCCGTGGGTGCGTAGGTGCTGCCGTCACGAACTCCTGCTGGGACCTCCAGGACGAGGTCATCACGCTCCAGGTCCGTCCATCTCAGGGTGAAGGCCCTCTCCTCCGCGTCCCAGGACCCCTGCTCCACCTCGTCCCAGGCGTGATGCTCGGGCCTGCTGCGCCCGCTGAAGACGACGAGCGCGTCGGCGGTGGCCGCTGCCCATGCCGAGCCGTCCTCGTCCAGAGGAACCGCTCCCAGGACGGGCTGATGCAGCTGCTCACGCATCTCAAGCGGGAGCACAGTGGTGGAGCGGGCGGATGAGCCTTGACGACGTCGCAGGTTCAGCATGCCCGCCAGGCTACCCGCACCACCTGCCCGGTGGCCCCACCCGCGACCGTCAGGCTCCCTGCCTGATCCGCATGCGGCGCTGCTCGAGCGCGGCGATCTGGGAGAACAGCTCCCGATAGCCCTCATCCTGTGGCGACATCCGGCGGTGCCGCGAGCGCATCTCGACGAGCCGGCGGTTGATGCCCATCACGGCCAGGGAGCTGAGCACGCCCTTGGCGTAGCGGTCGAGCCCGGAGGCGTCCACCTCCGTGCCGCGTCCCCGGATGGTCGGCAGTGGCAGAGGGGCCACGGCCAGCTCGGTGATGGCGGCCTCGACCAGGCCGATGGCCCCGTCACGCACCTGCTGGAGCCAGCGCAACGTGGCCCGTCGCTGCGCCTCCTGCTCCCCCATGCCTGCGGCCACTGCCTGCTGCACCAGCCCCGGCACCTCTCCGGTTCCGCCTGCGGCAGCGACCGCTTCGTAGACGGCCCGGTGGGTGAGCTGGCCGAAGGAGTCTGCTCCCAGCTCGTCGGCGCCGGCCCGGTGCGCGGCCAGCGGGAACTGGATGATGACTGCCAGGGCCTCGCGCTCGAGCTGTTCCACGGGGTCGGTCACCGGTGGCAGGCCGCGCACCGGAGCGGCGGCGTCGGGCCCGGCGGTCTCGTCCGCGGGCCACTGGCCGCCGCGGGGTGCGGGGGGCTGTTGACCTCGTCTCCCGGCGGCCTGGACGGCGCTGTGGACCTCGGCGTCGGGCAGTCCCAGCCATCCGGCGAGCCGACGGGTGTACTCGCGCTTGAGCGCCCGGTCCCGGATGCCTGCGACGACTGGCGCCGCTGAGCGCAGTCCCCGCACCCGTCCCTCGGAGGTGTCCAGGTCCAGGTGGGACAGGGAGGTGCGGATGACGAACTCGAACAGCGGCACGCGCCTGGACAGCAGGCGGGGGATGCCCTGGTCCCCCTCCTTCATACGCAGGTCGCAGGGGTCCAGGCCGCTGGGGTCGACGGCCACGAAGGTCTGGGTGGCGAAGCGCTGGTCCTCGGCGTAGGCGCGCAGGGCGGCCTTCTGGCCGGCGGCGTCGCCGTCGAAGGTGAAGATGACCTCGCCTCCGCGGGCCTCGCGTCCCTGTCCGGTGACGACCCCCGCCGCCGGGTCGTCGATGTCGCCCAGGAGGCGGCGGACGACCCGCACGTGGTCGGCGCCGAAGGCGGTGCCGCACGTGGCCACGGCCGTGGTCACCCCGGACAGGTGGGCGGCCATGACGTCGGTGTAGCCCTCGACGACGACGATCCGGTGGGAGCGGGCGACCTCCCGCTTGGCCAGGTCCAGCCCGTAGAGGACCTGGCTCTTGTGGAACACGGGGGTCTCAGGGGTGTTGAGGTACTTGGGGCCCTGGTCCTCCTCCGTGAGCTTGCGCGCCCCGAAGCCGACGGTGGCTCCGGTGACGTCGCGGATGGGCCAGGTCAGGCGGCCCCGGAAGCGGTCGTAGACGCGGCGCCCGTCCTGTCCGCCCCGGCTGCACAGCCCGGAGTCGACCAGTTCGGCCTCGGTGTAGCCGGCGCTGCGCAGGTAGCGGGCGAGGTTGTCCCAGCCGGCGGGGGCGTAGCCGACGCCGAAGTGCGCGGCGGCGTGGCGGTCGAAGCCCCGGGCGGTGAGGAAGTCGCGCCCCACCTGGGCCTCCGGGGTGGCGAGCTGCTCGCGGAACCAGGCCTCGGCCAGCCGGTTGGCGTCCATGAGTCGCTGGCGGGTGCCCGGCTCCACCCCGCGCCGGACCGCTCCGCCCTCCTCGTAGCGCAGCTGGACCCCGGTGCGGTCGGCGAGGTACTCGACGGCCTCGGCGAAACCGAGGTGGTTGATCTTCTCGATGAAGGTGATGACGTCGCCGCCCTCACCGCAGCCGAAGCAGTGCCAGTAGCCGAGCTGGGGGCGGACGTGGAAGGAGGGGGTGCGCTCGTCATGAAAGGGGCACAGTCCCTTGAGCGAGCCGACTCCGGCGCTCTTGAGGGTCACGTGCTCGCCGACGACGTCCTCGATCCGGGCGCGCTCGCGCACCGCCTCGATGTCCTCGCGCCTGATCAGTCCCGTCACAGGCCCATCGTAGGCGAGGCCACCGACATCCTGCGCAGGCATCCTGCGCAGGCGCCTACCGCTCCCCCGCTGCGCCCGGCCTGCTAGACCTCGGAGAACATGCCGCACAGCCGGGCGTGCCAGGCGCGCGCGGAGGTGTCCGTCAGGGAGGCGATCTGGTCGACGACCACCCGCAGGCGCGCCTCATCGTTCTCGGCCCGGTGCCAGGCGTCTGCCAGGACGGGGTCGATGCCCTTCCCGTCGCCTGTCATGAGGACGTCGGCCAGGTCGAAGATGAGGGTGCGCTGGCGCAGGTAGACCGGTTCGTGCTCGCGGGGCTCCATGACGTAACGCACGGCGATGCCCTTGAGCAGGAGGATCTCCGCGGCCGTCTCCTCGGGGATGACGAGCTCGGCCTCGTAGCGGGTCAGTGGGCCGGCGCCGTAGGTCTGGCGGGTGGCGGCGGCGACCGCTGAGACGAAGCGGCCGATGATCTCGCTGGTGAGGTTCTTCAGGTGCGCGGCGTCGGGCGCCGAGCCGTTGTAGGAGCGGATCCAGCAGGGCTGGCCGGAGAGCCGCTCGAAGGCCGCCCCCAGGGCGTCGGCACTGAGGTCGGTGCCGTACCAGGCCCTGGTGGCCTCGAGGAGCTCATCGACCTCATGCGGGTCGGTCAGGCAGGCCGGGTCCATGCGCCCCAGGGCGATGGCGTCCTCGACGTCGTGGACGGAGTAGCCGACGTCGTCGGACAGGTCCATGATCTGGGCCTCGATGCAGCGTCTGCCCTCCGGCGCCCCCTGACGCATCCAGGTGAAGATCTCGGCGTCGTCGTCATAGGCGGAGTACTTGCGCGAGCTGCGTCCGCTCGGGCCCCCCGGCCCCCGCCCCTTGAGCCAGGGGTACTTGGCAACGGCGTCGAGGCTGGCCCGGGTCAGGTTGACGCCGACCGGTCGACCGGACTCGTCAAGTGTCTTGGGCTCCAGGCGGGTGAGGATTCTAAAGGTCTGGGCATTGCCCTCGAAGCCTCCGATCCGGCGGGCGACGACGTCGAGCGCCTTCTCGCCGTTGTGCCCGTACGGCGGATGGCCCAGGTCGTGGGACAGGCAGGCGGCGTCGACGACGTCGGGATCGCATCCCAGCGCCTGGCCCAGGGCCCGCCCCACCTGCGCCACCTCGAGGGAGTGGGTGAGCCGGGTGCGCACGAAGTCGTCGGCGGACGGCCCCAGCACCTGCGTCTTGGCCCCCAGGCGTCGCAGCGCCGAGGAGTGCAGGACTCGGGCACGGTCGCGTTCGAAAGGCGTGCGCTGAGGATTCTTCGCCTGCTCGTGAACAAAGCGCTCAGCATCTTGCGGTCGGTATCCAGCCAGGGCAAGACTGTCGCTTCCATCGACACGCACAGGCGTGGATCCAGATTTCTGCACCGACATAGACACAAGGTAGCGCAGAAGCGGGTTACGATGGTCGTCACCGTTCCGACACCTCCGACACCGTTCCAAGGGAGCAAGGGCATCCGAAATCGTCAGTATGTGGTCACCAGCACCCTACGAGACACCACCGATAAAGCACTCTTGGCAGTGACGCTCCTGGGCACCAGTCCGGCGGAAGGGAGACACCTACCGTGACCACAACCACTACCCTTGTTCACCGGCCCTACGACGGTCCGGAGGAGTGGTGGCGCCACGCGTTGGTCTACGAGATCCCCTCGCCGGCCCTGGGGGCCGCCGACCTGGACCGCACCGCCCCCATCATCGAGCACGCCCTCTACCTGGGGATGGATGCGGTCCTGCTTCGTCCCAGCCTGCTCGACGTCAGTTCCGAGGTGGACTCGATCCGTCGTTTCATCGACAAGGCGGGCGAGCAGGGTCTGCGCACCATCGTGCGCATCTCCGGTGCGCTCGGTCCGATCACGGGCCCCTACGCCAAACGGACCACCGGCTTCATCACCGGACTCGAGGGGTCGGGTGACGACCTGCTGCGCCGTTCGGAGGCCTACCTCCAGGCCGGTGCGGTCGGGATCGACCTGGGGACGATCGTTCCTCCCCAGGTCACCAGCGAGACCCGGCTGGACCGCCTCAGTGCCTACTTCGCGATGCTGCACGGTCAGCTCGCCGAGTACGTGGATGAGGGCATCATCGGTGCCGACGTGACAGCCGACTACCCGGACTCGCTGCGCCACCATCTCCAGGACGACTGGGTCCACCACCTGCGGGACGACTGCCTGACCCTGACCCGCTGGAACGCGGAGTCCCTCACTGCCCACCTGACTCGTTCCCTGGATGAGCACGATCGCTTCGGCGCACCGCCCACCTGGCGCTTCCTGCCTCCTCACATCCTGTCCGAGCACCTGGACCCGGGGGACGGCCAGCGCTGGTACTCCGTCGATCACGACCTGCGCCTGCTTCGAGGGCTGGCGCTGCAGGCCATGATGCTGGCGCTTCCCGGTTCGCTCTACCTGCGGCAGGGCGATGAGATCGCGCTGTCCGACGCAGACAAGCCCACCGCTCCCCTGGAGTTGGCGGACATGGTGGCCGAGCACACTCAGGGGCAGTCCTCGCAGTTCGGGTCCCCGGCGGCGACCGTGCGGCACGCCGCCCACGTGCGCAATGAGTACAACCTGGCCTGCGCCCCTCTGGCCTTCGTCACCGGACTGGAGTGGTGCCCGCCTGAGGCTCTGGCCTTCCTGGTGCGCGGCGTGCTGGTCGTCGTCAACACCTCCGACTCCCCGGTCATCCTGCCTGCTGAGGCCAAGGTGCTGGTGTCGTCTCAGCCCCTCAGGCAGGACGAGGGCCGGCTGTTCATCCCCCCGACGACGACGACCTGGCTGGAAGCCACGACTGTGGCGTAACGGCGGTTCCTGATTCACGCGAACGGCACGTGATCTGCGATGATGGTGGATGGAGGGCCGGGCGACGAGCCACCGTCGGTTCACGCGAAGAGGCCCTTGTACCTTCACTGATCCTCGTAGGATTCACTCATGCCGCAGAGACTCACCCTCACCGACATCGCCGACCAGGCGGGTGTCTCGACCGCCACCGTCTCGCGTGTGCTCAACGGAAAGTCCAACATGGCCGACTCGACCCGGCGGCAGGTGCTCGCGGCGCTCGACATCCTGGGCTACGAGAGGCCCGAGTCCGTGCACCAGGCCTCCAGGGGCCTCATGGGGCTGATCGTGCCGGAGCTGAGCAATCCGATCTTCCCCCTGTTCGCCCAGCAGATCGAGCAGCTCCTGGCGCCCTCCGGGCACACCCCGCTGCTGTGCACCCAGACACCCGGTGGTATCAGCGAGGACGAGTACATCGAGATGCTGGTGGACCGCGGTGTCGCGGGAATCATCTTCGTCTCCGGTCGCCACGCCGACACCACCGGTGACGTCACCCGCTACCAGCGTCTGCGTGAGCGCGGCGTGCCGCTGGTGACGGTCAACGGCAACGCACCGACCATCAAGGCCCCGGGCTTCGCCACCGATGACCGCCGGGCGACTCGCATGGCGGTGGACCACCTCATCGCCCTGGGGCATCAACGTGTCGGGCTCGCCATGGGGCCCAAGCGCATGGTCCCGGCTCAGCGCAAGCGCTCCGGCTACGAGGACGCCATGAGCGAGGGACTGCCCGGTGAGCCGCTACGGATCGTGGAGACGCTCTACACCTATGAGGGGGGCGTGAGCGCCGCACTGCACCTGCTTGAGCAGGGCTGCACCGGCATCGTGTGCTCCTCGGACGTCATGGCCCTCGGTGTCGTCCACGGGGTGCGTCAGACCGGCAGGTCCGTGCCGCACGACGTCTCCGTCATCGGCTACGACGACTCGCCGCTCATCCCCATGACCGATCCGCCACTGACCACGGTGCGCCAGCCCGTGGACGCCATCTGCCGGGCCGCGGTGTCGACACTGCTCGCGCAGCTCGACGGGGAGAGGCCGACCGACACCGAGATGCTCTTCGCCCCCGACCTCATCGTGCGCGACTCGACCGCCGCGGCTCCCATCGGCTGAGCCGCGACGCAGCGGCGCCCGCTGCTTGATCTAGCGCGACCAGGTTCGGGCCAGCCGGGCACCCATGTCGGTCAGGCGCTCCTCCAACGCATCGGGGCCGCCGGCGTCCCAGGGCTCGATGGCGTGGGGCTCCTGCAGGCTGTAGACGTTGGAGACCCCGGCGCCGGCGAGCTCGCCACGGGTGGTGGCGCATCGCCCGCACACCAGGACGGCCGGCAGTGCCTGTGAGGCGGCGAGCCGGCCGACGACGCCCACGACGCCGTCGGCCAGGACGTCGTAGAGCTCGCCCGAGGCGGTGACCACCAGGTCCTGGCCGAGGACCGCATCAGGCAGTCCGAGGATCTCCGCCATGACGCGGGCTCCGGGCCGGGCCCACGCCCCCAGGGCTCGCAGCACCATGGCGCTGCCCCCGGCCGCCCCGGTGCCCCAGGTGGTGGTGCTCAGGCGGCCGGTCCCCCATGAGTCCGCTGCACCTGAGGGCGAGGGCGTCTGCGAATTGTCGAGCGCGGAGATGACGGGAAGCAGCCTCTGTCCACCAGAGGCTGCACGCGATGCGGCGTCGGCTGCGCTCACGGCCTCGGTGGCAGCGGCACAGGCTCGACGATCCAGATCCAGGGCCTGCTCGGGCTTCAAGGAGGTGAGCCCCACCAGAGCTGCGCCCGCCCCGTTCATGCCTCCCAGGCTGATGTCGTCGGCCAGGACCAGTCCGAGGCTGCGGCCGGCGAACAGGTCCATGGCCGCTGGGGCGCCGCCGAGGGCGTCCAGCGTCCCGGCTCCGCCGTCATGGACGGCGGAGCGCGACAGTCCGACGAGGAGCGTGTCGCAGGGAGCCGTGCGGCTCAGGGCCGTACCGATGACCTGCCCCAGGCCGTAGGTGCTGCCCTGGCGGGCCTCCTGGGCGCTCTCGCCGGGATCGGAGGGAGGGGCCAGGAGACGAGCGGCGTCGAGGAACCACGTCCGGCCCTCGCCGGGGCGCTGCGCCGCGGATCGTGCCGGGCCGGGAGTCAGCCGTACCAGGTCGACCTCACGAACCTGTCCGATCGGTCCCTGTCCCTGGATGGCCTCGCGGGAGGCGATGCGCTCCGGGGCGATGGCCTGTGCCGAGCCCGGGCCGCCGTCGGCCATGGGACTCAGGGTCAGGCAGTCGGCGGGGCGCACCGTGTGCCAGCCGCGCTCCAGGCAGGCGGCGACGCGGCCGGCGGGTAGGCCTCGGCCCGGGCCGGACAGAGGCACTCCGGCCGGCTCGGGCCACAGCCCACCGGGGGCGAGGAGGACCTTCATCCTGCGGGCCTCGGAGAACAGTGCCGACGAGCGGGACCCGTCATGAGGCGATGGCGTCACCGAGACGGGCCAGGAGGAGGGCCTCGGCGACCACGATGTGCTCGAGCTCGCCCAGGTGCATGGACTCGTTCTCGCTGTGGGCGCGGGTGTCGGGGTCCTCGATCCCGGTGACGAGCACCTGGGCGTCGGGGAAGGTCTCCTTGAGGGTGGCGATGAAGGGGATGGAACCGCCCTGGCCGATGTTGACGGCCTCGGTGTCCCAGGCCGTGGACAGCGCCCAGTGGGCGGCCTCGGATGCGGGGGTGGTCTCGGAGCCGTCGAAGGCCGGTCCCGCCTCGCGGCCGCTGACGGTCAGGCGTCCGCCGAAGGGCACGTGCTTCTCCAGGTGGGCGACCAGCGCCTCCTGGGCCTCGGCGGGGTCCTGGCCGGGAGCGATGCGCAGCGAGAGCCGGGCCGTGCACGAGGGGGTCAGGACGTTGCCGGCCAGGTCCAGGGGCGTGACATCCATGCCGATGAGGGTCAGGGACGGCTTGGTCCACAGCCGGGCGGTGAGGTCACCGGTGCCGACGAGCTCGACACCGTCGAGGACCCCTGCGTCGGCGCGGAAGTCGGCCTCAGGGTAGTCCGGGAAGTCGGCGTCGGCCTGAGGTCTGGAGACGAG
Source organism: Actinomyces sp. ZJ308 (assembly GCF_011752065.1). GTDB lineage: Bacteria > Actinomycetota > Actinomycetes > Actinomycetales > Actinomycetaceae > Actinomyces. The sequence continues at coordinate 33,784 of NZ_JAAIJY010000021.1, read as the reverse complement.
TCCGGCGACGGCGACGTCACCGGCGTCGTCGTGGCAGGAGGCGATCAGGCGGCACATGGCGGTGGCGGCATCCAGGACGGGGCCGCCGTACTGGCCGGAGTGGAGTGCGTGGTCGAGCATGTCGAGGCGGACGTCGACCTGGACGACACCGCGCAGCAGGGTGGTCAGGGAAGGGGTGCCGACCTTCCAGTTGGAGGAGTCGGCCACGACGATGACGTCGGAGGCCAGCCGGTCGCGGTAGGCGGTCAGGAAGCTCTCGAAGGAGGGGCTGCCGACCTCCTCCTCGCCCTCGATGAAGACCGTCACCGAGCAGGGCAGCTCGCCGTCGGCCAGGGAGGCCAGGGTGCGCAGGGCGTGGGTGTGGGTGATGACGCCGGCCTTGTCGTCGGAGGTGCCGCGTCCGAAGAGCCGCTCGCCGCGGCGCTCGGCGGTGAAGGGGTCGGCCTGGTCCCAGCCGGCCGGGTCGCCGACGGGCTGGACGTCGTGGTGGGAGTAGAGCAGAACGTGCGGGCTGCCCTGGGGTCCCTCCTTGTGGGCCAGGACGGCGGGCCTGCCCGGGGTGCCGTCGGGGGCGGGCACGGAGAGGATCTCCGCATCCAGGCCGCTGTCGCGCAGCAGCGCGGCCACCGCCTCGGCGGAGCGCCGGACCTGGGACTGGTCGTGGCTGGAGGCGGAGACCGAGGGGATCGCCACCAGGTCGGTCAGGTCGGAGATGATGGCGGGCATGGAGGTGTGCACAGCGGTGCGCACGGCATCAACGGTGATCATGGTTTTCAGGGTATCGCGTCGCTGCCGCTAGTCTGTGCACCGTGAGCCTGTTCAAGAAGCGCAGCCAGACCCCTGAGCCGGAGCCCGTGGCCGAGCCCGCCCCCAAGCCCGTCGGCAAGGGGCGCCCCACCCCCAGGCGCAAGGACCAGCAGGCCAAGAACCTGCACCCCGTGGTTCCCAAGGATCGTCAGGCCGCCAAGAGGGAGGCGCGAGCGGCCCGTGACGAGGCCTGGAGACGGCAGAGCGAGGCCATGGTCACCGGTGAGGAGAAGTATCTTCCCTCCCGGGAGAAGGGACCGGTCAAGCGCTACATCCGCGACTACGTCGACGCGCGCTTCAGCCTGGGTGAGTTCTTCATGCCCCTCATCTTCGTCCTACTCATTCTCTCCTTCGGATTCAGCCGCATCCTGCCCCAGTACCCGCAGGTCAGCTTCTACACCGTGCTGGCGATGAACGGCTACCTGCTGCTGGCGATCGCCGACTCCGTGTGGGCCTGGAACCGGTTGCGACGCCGTCTGTACAAGAAGTTCGGCGAGGAGCGGGTCAAGGACGAGGGAACGATCTTCTTCTACATCATGTCGCGCTGCTTCATGCTGCGGCGCTTCCGCCGTCCCGCCGCACTTGCGAGCCGGGGGCAGTACCCCGCCTGATCCCAAGCCGGTCCTGCACGCCTCCAGCCGGTCCCATGACGGCTCCGCAACGGTTCCGCGTCATGGGACCGTGCCGTAGGGTGGTGTCATGGAACACACCGTTGGATACAGGAATCTGGGCGTATCCGGGCTGAAGGTCACCGAGATCACCTACGGCAACTGGCTCACGCACGGCTCGCAGGTGGAGGCCGACACCGCCGTCGAGTGCGTTCACACGGCCCTGGACCTGGGGATCACCAGCTTCGACACCGCCGACGTCTACGCCAACACCGCCGCCGAGGAGGTTCTGGGGCGGGCGCTGTCCGGCACGCGCCGCGAGTCCCTGGAGGTGTTCACCAAGGTCTACTGGCCGATCGGCCCCAAGGGTCCCAATGACGTGGGCCTGTCGCGCAAGCACATCATGGAGGGCATCAACGGCTCCCTGGCGCGGCTGGGCATGGACTACGTGGACCTCTACCAGGCGCACCGCTACGACCATGAGACCCCGTTGGAGGAGACCATGCAGGCCTTCGCCGACGTCGTGCGGGCCGGTAAGGCCCTCTACATCGGGGTCTCAGAGTGGACGGCCGAGCAGATCCGCGCCGGCCAGGAGCTGGCCACGCAGATGGGGTTCCGTCTGGTGTCCAACCAGCCCCAGTACTCGGCCCTGTGGCGGGTCATCGAGGACAAGGTGGTTCCCGCCAGCCAGGAGCTGGGCCTGGGGCAGATCGTGTGGTCCCCCATGGCTCAGGGCATCCTGTCCGGCAAGTACCTGCCCGGCCAGGAGCCGCCCGCAGGCTCACGCGCCACCGATGACAAGGGCGGCCGCCAGATGATCTCGCGGTGGATGCGTGACGACGTGCTCACCGCGGTCCAGGCCCTGCGCCCCATCGCCCAGGACCTCGGGCTGACGATGCCCCAGCTGGCGATCGCCTGGGTGCTGCGCAACCCGGCCGTCTCCTCGGCGATCGTGGGCGCCTCGCGCCCCGAGCAGCTGGCGGACACGGTCAGGGCCTCGGGGGTCCACCTCGATGACGACGTCATGGCCGCGGTCGACATCGCCCTGGGCGACGTCGTCGAGCGCGACCCGTCGCTGACCACCTCCCCGGAGAAGCGCCCCGCCTGACGGGAGGGACTCAGCGCGACAGGCGGGCCGCAGAAGCGGCCGATGCGGTGGCCAGGGCCCGGTTGATCCGCCCCGGCCAGGCGGGGCCGTTGTAGATGAAGGCCGAGTAGGCCTGGAGCAGGTCCGCTCCGGCGTCGAGCATGAGCTCGGCGTCCATGATGGAGGAGATGCCGCCGACGCCGATGATGGTGGGCTCCTCCCCCAGCCTGCCGCGCAGACGGCGCACGACTTCCAGGGCGCGGGGCAGGAGCGGCGCCCCGGACAGGCCGCCCTCCCCCAGGTCGTGGTCAATCGTGGTGTTGGTGGCCACGACCCCGTCCAGGCCCATGTCCAGGACCAGGTCGGCGACGGCGTCGAGGTCCTCGTCCGCCAGGTCCGGGGCGATCTTGACCAGCAGCGGGACATGGCGCCTTGCGGCGTGGTCCGCGGCCTCGCGCACCGCCTCGAGGATCGGGCGCAGGGCCTCAACGCTCTGCAGGCTGCGCAGCCCGGGCGTGTTGGGGCTGGAGACGTTGACGACGAGGTAGTCGACCCAGCGGGCCACCGCCGCGGCCGAGTAGCGGTAGTCGTCAACCGCGTCCTGGAGGGGCGTCACCTTGGTCTTGCCGATATTCGCGCCCACGACGATGGAGCGCCCCCGCCGTGTGCGGCGCAGGGCGCGCAGTCGCCTGGCGGCCTCGTCGGCGCCGGAGTTGTTGAAGCCCATGCGGTTGCGCACGGCCCGCATCTGCGGGTAGCGCCACATGCGGGGCCTGTCGTTGCCGTCCTGGGCGTGAGCGGTGAAGGTACCGACCTCGATGAAGCCGAAGCCGAGCATGTCCAGCCCCTCGACGGCCTGCCCCTCCTTGTCCATCCCGGCCGCCAGCCCCATCACGCCGGGGACCGGCCGGGCGAAGGGACCGCCCTGGTTGGCCGAGGGGACCGGGAAGGCCGGACGCCGTCCCCACATCTGGCGCACCACGTCCCTGACGAAGGGGACCTTGCCGGTCACCTCGATCGCGTCCAGGCACACGTCGTGGATCAGCTCGGGGTCAATGCGGGTCAGGACGGTCTTGTACAGCAGGTCGTAGAGCACGGTCTCAGGCTACCCCGGCAGGGTTCATCACGGTTGACACGGTCCTCGCCGCGGGCGCACGCGATCCGGGACGTGGCGCTCCCGGGCGCTCCTGCTTCGCGCTGCCGGCGGTCTCACGGTAGCGTGGTGACAGTCCCAGCCTGGTATCAGGCGTGTTCTCAGAGGTGGTCCGTGTCCTTCAACCGTGATATCCAGATCGATCCCAACCGGGTCCAGACCCGTTCCGGCGGCGGCCGGGGCGCGATGATCGGCGGTGGCTCGATCCTCACCGTCATCGCCGTCGTCCTCATCTCCCAGCTCACCGGAGTGGACCTGTCCTCCATGCTGGGGGCGCAGCAGCAGGCCGGTACGACGACGTCAACGTCCTCGTCCATCGACACCTCCGTGTGCACCAGTGGGGACAGCGCCAACAAGTACGCCCAGTGCCGCATGGTGGCCACCGCCGAGTCCCTCGACGCGGTGTGGACCGACCAGCTGCCCGCGCAGGCCGGGATCACCTACGCCAAGCCCGAGTTCGTCCTGTGGGACGGTACCCAGATCTCCTCGGCCTGCGGGAACGCCTCCTCGGCCGTGGGCCCCTTCTACTGCTCAGGAGACCAGACGGTCTATCTGGACATGAGCTTCTTCTCCGAGATGGAGAGGTCCCTGGGCGCCACCGACACGCCTCTGGCCGAGGAGTACATCGTGGCCCACGAGTTCGGGCACCACATCCAGCACCTGACCGGGCAGATGGCTGCGGCCGACCGCTCGGGCAGTGGTGCGACGTCGGACTCGGTGCGCCTGGAGCTCCAGGCGGACTGCTACGCGGGGATCTGGGTGAACCACGCCTCCTCCACCGCCGACCCGGAGACCGGTCGGCCCTTCCTCAACCGGCCCAGCAGCGAGGAGATCAGCGGTGCGCTGGGAGCGGCCGAGGCCGTGGGCGACGACCACATCCAGGAGCGGGCCAAGGGGCACGTCGACTCCGACACCTGGACCCACGGCTCCTCCGAGCAGCGCGTGCGCTGGTTCACCACCGGGATGAACACCGGCTCGGTGCAGGCCTGCAACACCTTCGGCGTCGACGCCTCCCAGCTCTGAGACGGCTGCGGCGACGTCGTTCATCGCCTCTCACGCGTCTGCCCTCCCCACCGATCTCCGCGGTCCTACGGGGCCCGTCGCCTTTTCTGAGCGGCGGGCCCCGTTTGCGTGCGACGTGACGTCACACCCGACGCTGTGGACATGACGCGTACTGCACCGGCGTCATCACCGGTACCGGCCCTTAGGAGGAGACCATGACCACGGCACTCATCGTTGTTGAGTCCTACTTCGGCAATACCCGGCTCATCGCCGAGGCCGTCGCCGGCGGGTTGAGCGAGGGCGGCCTCGACGCTCAGGTCATCGGCCTTGACCAGGCTCCGAGCGCTCTGCCCGCAGACCTGGATCTGCTCGTGCTGGGAGCCCCCACCCACAACCGGGGCCTGCCGACTGCGGCCACACGGGCCAAGGCGCGCGAGCAGGCGGGGACGAGCGAGTCATCCCGTGGGATCGGCGAATGGCTGGAGACCACGGCGATCCCGGACCCCACCGTCGTCGCGGCCTTCGACACGGTCGTCTCCAGGGGCTGGCTCAGCGGGTCGGCGGCCAAGGCGATCACCAAGGCGCTGCGGCGCCGCCAGGGCCGGGAAACGCCGTCGGTCAGGAGCTTCGTGGTCACGGCGAACAAGGGTCCGCTGGCCGGTGGCGAGGAGGCCGGTGCCCGCGCCTGGGGGCGCGAGCTGGCGGCCGCGGCGAACAGCCGGTAGCGCCCACCACCAGCATGGTTCAGTAGTAGCGCCACTGGCGCATGTCGCGGTTGTAGACCTCGACGATCCGCGGATGCAGGAGCGTGGAGGGTTCCATGGTCTCGGTGCGGGCCGGTTTGGTTCGCATGATGAACTCCAGGGTCTCCCGGTCCTGGTAGGTCAGCCCCTCGGGCAGCGGCTGACTGATGAGGTTCTGCGGCGTCCTGGTGGACAGCACGAAGCCCCACTCCCCGAAGGAGGGGATGTTGGTGGAGAAGGGCAGGATCCGCCGATCCGGTTGGGCGGCGGCGACGGTGCTGGCCACCGTGGAGAAGGCATGGGGCGAGAAGAAGGTGGAGGTGGCCTGGGTGACCATGACGCCTTCGGGCGCCAGCCGCGCCTCAACGTTCCGGTAGAACTCGGTGGAGTAGAGCTTGGCGAGCTTCTCGTTGGAGGGATCGACCAGGTCGACGAGGACGACGTCGTAGGTGGTGCTGGAGTCCCGGACGTGGGTGAAGGCGTCGTCGTTGACGACGTTCACCCTGGGGTCGGACAGGGAGGCGTTGTTGAGGTCCTTGAGCAGGCGGTTGCTTCGTGCCAGCTCGGTGACGTCGGGATCGATATCCACGATGGTGACGTCCTTGATGCTGGGGTAGCGCAGGATCTCCCGCGCCAGCAGACCGTCCCCGCCTCCGAGCACGAGGACGTGGGCGGGGTCCTTCACCGAGGTCATGGCACTGGCGGACAGGGTCTCGTGGTACCTGGCCTCGTCCAGGCTGGAGAACTGGAGCTGGCCGTTGAGGTACATGCGCAGGTCGTTCTGGTAGTCGGTGAGAACCACCTTCTGGTAGGCGGTCTGCTGGTAGTAGACGACCGGGTCGTTGTAGGCCAGTGCCTCCACGCTGCGCTCGATGCGGTTGGCGGCAGCGAACATGCCGACCAGCGCCACGACGGCGGCAGTGGCCGCCCACAGGATCTTGCGCGGGGTGCGCACCTGGACCAGAACGAGGACGGCGACCAGGACGTTGAGGGCCCCCACCAGGTAGGCGCCGCGCATGAGGCCGAGCTGCGGCAGGAGGATCAGGGGGAAGACCAGGGAGGCGACCAGGGAGCCGAAGTAGTCGATGGCCATGACCTTGCCGAGCAGCTCGCTGGTTGAGCGGCGCCCGAAGGCGGCGAAGGTCCGCACCAGCAGCGGGATCTCCAGGCCGATGAGGATGCCGATGGTCAGGCTGATGCTGCCGAAGACCACCCAGTGCAGGCGGGTGCGCCCGAAGGCCAGGTACAGCAGGAGGACGGAGTTGCCGCCGATGAGACCCAGGAGGACCTCGCTGACGCCGAAGACGACCGCAGGAGCGGAGCGGAAGCGGTTGACCAGCAGCGAGCCGATACCCATGCCGAACAGGGTGATGCCGGTGGCGAGGCTGAAGCTGAGGACGGAGTCGCCCAGGAGGTAGGAGGCCGCCGTGCCCAGGATGAGCTCGTAGATGAGCCCACCGATCGCGGCCAGCAGTGCCGCGGTGAACAGGGCGACGTTCTCCCGTCGTCCGATCCGGCCATGGGTCATGACGGGCCGCTCAGCTCAGGATGGTCGCTGCAATGATGATGGCGATGGCCAGCGCCGTACCGGCGAAGGCGACTCCCAGGCCGATGTTCTGGTCCTCGATGAGCTCACGCCTGAGATCAAGACGGAAGATGCGGTTGACGAGCAGTGCGAACACCATGAGCAGGACGACTCCGAGCACCGCGTAGACGATGGTGCTGAGCAGGGACTGCCAGTTGAGGTCGACCGACGAGTGGTGGGGGATGTCCATGAGTGACATGTCTTCTCCTGTGTGTGGGGACCGATGAGAGGATGGGAATCAGAGTTCTGCACTATTTTCCGACGCCGCCACCTCCACCCCCGTAGACCGAGCGGTTCCGGAAGAACGAGCCGCCTCCCGATGGAATGAGACCGTCATCATCAATCCACTCGAGAAACACCATGACAATGAGTAGCAGAACGAGCCAGAAGAACCAGCTTCCGACAGCCCCGAAGATCGCCGCGGACAACCACCTGCCGAATCCTCGCACAAACCTGGGAACCCACCACGGCCGATACACAGGTCTGCCGAGGATCTTGGACTGCTCCGAGGAGGACAGGACCGTTCTGCTGTAGGCCTTGCGATCCTGGAGGCGATGCGCGTCGATCACCATCCTGGAAAGTGGACCGTTTGTCTCCATGACCTGAAGCTCGGCGCATGTCGTCGTTGCGACAGCCCCCACCGGGTGCATGATCATTCCGGTCTCGTTGTCGATCTCGGCGCAGTACACGTCCTCGACCACGACGGTGCACGGCCGGCCCCGGACTCTCAGCCGCCAGGTCTGGCCGACCTGAAGCGATAACGGATCGATCCCCGGCCTGATGGGAACCGGCTCGTGAAGTATCACCGTGCCGGCATCATGATCGATCTCGAGCCAGATCTCCTTCCTGTTCTCATCGATCAGGCGCCACTGCTCGCATCGGGCGCATCGCCGGCCTCCTCGATGTCGTTTCAGGAGGATCCGACCCACGACGGTGTAGGAGTGGCTCTTCTCCCTCAAGGTGCCCCGGAGGGTCTCACCAATTCGCAGATCACCTCTGATGCTCACAGTGTCACCTCAGAGCTGGTGACTCGCCGGGCTCGCAGGCGCCGCCGTACCATCTCCCCCACGGTCTCGATCTGCGTGGGAGTCAGTGTGCGGCAGCTGGTCAGGGTCACGTAGCCGGTACCGGACTCGGGCCAGGTGTGGGCGGCAATATGCGACTCGGCGAGGATGACGACGGCGCTCAGGCCCTGGGGCTCGAACCGGTGGTGAGCGGTGGAGATGGCTGTCAGCCCGGCCTTCCCGGCGGCGTCGAGAAGCACCGACTCCACAGTGGGGAGGTCGTTGAGGGCATGCGGCTCTGCGCCGCTGATCTTGTAGCTGACGGAACACAGGCTCACCGCACTCACGCCAGCACGGTAGCAACGTGGCCGGTCCCCACCAAACGGGGCGATGTCCCCATCCGAGCTCACCGAGCGGCCGAGAAAGGACCTCTAGGACCCCCGCCTGCCTGCAGCTGAGGCCCGAGCCTACTTGCCGACGCCGCCACCTCCGCCTCCGTAGACGGGGCGGTGACGGTAGGTCCGTGAGGAGCCTGTGTCCGAGGTGCTGGTGGAGTCGGCGCTACCGCCGGAGCGGGCGCTGCTGGAGCACGAGGAGAACAGTCCGACGACGAGCACGACACTCACGATCGCGCCGATGAGGGCGCACCCGATATTCCGGCCCGCCCCGCTACCAACGGGACTCCTGCTGTAGATGACCCGTCCGAAGAGCTGCCTCTGCTGGGCGGTGGACAAGGTGGTCTTCCGGTAGGCCAGCAGGTCACGGAACCGGTGGCTGTCGATGGTCAGCCTGCTGGTCACCCCGGCCGGGTCGGTCACTCGCAGCTCGACGTAGGTCATCGTCTCGCCGATGTTGAGCGGACACACCGGCGAGCCGATGACTTCCTCAAGCGTGCCGGTGGTGACCTCCTCGACGAGGGCATGGTGCACAGTGCCGTTGATGGTCAGCTGCAGCTGCTGGCCGACGGCCAGGGCCCACGGCTCAATCGTCTCCTGGAGATGAACAGGCTCGTAGAACAGGACCTCGCCGGGGTCGTGATCGAGCTCGACCCAGGTGTCGGCGCTGCTGGCGCCGATGAGCTGCCACTCCTCCCAGTAGTAGAAGCAGCGGTCCTGGGCATCCCACTCCTTGAAGAGCAGGCAGCCTCTGACCGACAGGTTGCCGGCACCTCCCTGAAGCATCTCGCCGACCTGAAGGTTGGCCCGTGTGCCGCTCACCAGAACGCTCCCATCGGCGAGAGACAACGCGAGGGCTGCGCGACACTGTCGCAGCTGAAGCCAGATCCGCCCGTCATCACGCGGGCACAGTAGCAACGTGGTCAGGTCCCGGCAAACGGATCGTTCTCCCCATCGCCCCGTCCCGCCAAGGAGTCCCGGGCGGACCGAGCAGCAGCCGACGACGTCCACAGCAGGCAGGAAGAGACTCGATGCGCTGAGACCGTGTGAGACTGGCTCCATGCGCGTTGCAGAGATCGCCGAGCTGACCGGGACCACGGTGCGCACAGTGCGCTACTACCACTCACTCGAGCTGCTTCCGGTCCCCGCCGAGCGCGGAGGGTGGCGCGACTACGACCTGGGGCACGTGGCCCGGCTGTCCCGGATACGCTGGCTGGTGCAGGCCGGTGTGTCCCTGGAGACCATCAAACGTATTCTCGATGAGTCCGAGGCGATCGTCGTCGAGGACCTGGCCGGGGCGTTGAGTGCTGTCGAGGAGCACCTGGTCGAGGTCACCAGGCAGAGAGACATGCTCGCCGGCCTGCTGGAGCGAGCCAGGAACGGCGCGGCGGTCTCGCCGATGCCCCCGCGCATGGCGGCCTTCTTCGACCGGATGGAGCAGGCAGCCCCGGACGAGTCCACCCGCACCGCCGTGCGCAGGGAGCGGGACCTGACCGACCTGGCCTGCTACCGCGGTCAGATGCCGCCGGAGGCCGAGTTCCTCTTCACCGATCCCGATCCCCGCCACGACGCCGAGTCACTGGCCCTCTACTCTCAGGATCCCGCCGAGCTGTCGGATGCGCAGATAGAGCAGCGCGCACGGGCCACGGTGTCGCACCTGGAGGCGCAGCTGTCCCCTACGCGTCTTAAGGACCTGGCGAGCAGTGTCGACACCGAGGCGGTACGGTCGCTCTTCCATCTCATCGCCCGCCTCGAGTACCTCGATCCTCGCCTGGCCCAGGCCCTGGAACGGGAGTTCCTCGCCACGATCGATCGGTGGCGCACGGGTGACTAGGAGGCCTACTCCACGAGATTCGGGGTCTACTGGCCAGGGACTGACCGCACTGCACGGGACCCCGCCCCTCGTGGAGTACACCCACCTCCCGGCCAGTAGCACCCAGACCTCGTGCAGTACCGGCGGCGCATCATGAGCACCGCCCCGCCCGCCTCTCAGCACAGTCATCCAGCGTATGGGCGCGGCTCAAGCGGGCTGGGTGTCATCAGGCTGGATCGCTGCCGTCCTCGCGCTGCATATACCTGCTCCAGTAGCCCGCCTCCGGCTCGATCTGCTCGACGACGTCAACCCACAGCCCGCTGGGGTCGGCGAACCCGAACCGACGCTGTCCGAAGGGCTCGTCGGTAAGCGGGTACGTCACCGGCAGTCCCCTTCTGGTCAGCTCGGCGTGGGTGCTCGCCGCGTCGTCGACCTCCAGCTCGAAGCACATGCCGCGTCCTGTGAAGGTATCCGGTCCAGGCGGAGCGGAAGGGTGGTCCGGTGCCATGAAGGCAATTGACGCGCCGCTGCCCGTGTCCGTCATGAGGGTGAACCAGATGCTGTCGAAAACGGTGCGAAAACCGAGGTAGCGCTCCCAGAAGTCTCGTGACTCCTGCTTCTGGGCGGTGACGATGATCGGGTAACGGTCTCGCAGGCGCATAGCCGGCCTCCTGGGTCTCGGAGAACAATTCACATACCATGGGTATGTCAGAGTGTTTCACATACTCTCAGTATGTCAATCGTCGGAGGAAGCATGCCCGGACATCGTCAGGCCCAACGCGCAGCGACGCAGACGGCGCTCATCTCCGAGGCGCGGCGGCGCTTCGCCGCTGAGGGCTATGCCTCGGTGCGGCTGTCCGACGTCGTGGAGGCCCTGGGGATGACCAAGGGTGCGCTGTACCACCAGTTCGCCGGTAAGAAGGACCTCTTCCGGGCTGTTGTCCGGCAGGTGCAGCAGGAGGTCGCTGACCGAGTCGCGGCCGCGGCCCGGCCCCGCGCGACTCCTTGGGAGGGGCTCATCGCAGGATGCGAGGCGTTTCTCGCCTCCTACAGCAATCCCGCGACCCGGCAGATCATGCTCATTGATGCGCCGAGGGTGCTGGGATGGCGCGAGTGGAAGGAGATGGATGGGGCCTGCTCGGAGAGACTTTTGACTGAGGTCCTGGCCGAGCTCGTGGGCGACGGCACCCTCGCTCCCAGGCCGGTGGAGCCCGTGGCTCACCTCCTGTCCGGAGCGATGAACGAGGCCGCGCTATGGCTTGCCGAAACCGACTCCTCCACAGCGCTGAAGGACACCATGGACGCTCTCCTGTGCCTGCTCGGCTCGCTACGAGCTGATGCGGCCGTACCGGCCAGTGACGAGAGTACGGTCGACGGTATGAGCGAGCGGCTTCCCTGTCCTGACAACGTGATCCTCAAGGGCATCCGCGAGGAGCCCAGCCCCGAGGACGGAATGCGGGTCCTGGTGGACCGCCTCTGGCCCCGGGGCGTGTCCAAGGAGCGCGCCGCTCTGGACGAGTGGGCCAAGGAGGCCACCCCCACGACCGAGCTGCGCCGGGCATTCCACAGCGGGGAGCTGCCCTGGCCCCAGTTCGTCGACGCCTACCGGGCCGAGCTGGCCGAGCGGCCCGAAACCGTTGCCGCCGTCGAGCACCTGTGCTCCGAGGCGCTGGAAGGGCGGGTAACGCTCCTGTTCGCCGGCCACGATCACGTCCACTGCCACGCGCGCGTCCTGCGCGAGGCGGTCCTCGGCGTCGAGGATGATCTTTCCTGAGTGCATCCGCATATCCGCGTCTCGTCCCCCCTGTTCCCCACGATGAGGAGGTTCTCCCCTTGACCTGGTTAATGGTGCTTAACGCAGTCGTTGCCCTGGGATCCGCGTTCTTCGGCGGCGTCGCCCTCCTGAGACCGCAGGCAATGCCCGGTAGGCCACTGGACATCGGACCCCATTCGCAGGATGAGGGACCCAGTCAGGCAACGACGTACTTCGCACGCATGTACGCCGCCAGGGCGCTGCCCTTCGGGATCGGAACGGCAGCCGTGGCTCTCCTGCTACCGGGACAGGCTGCCGCCTGGCTCCTGGTCGCCGGGATCATTGAGCTGTTCGATGCGATGGTCGTTATGAGTCGCAGCCCTCGTGATGTGGCGCCGCCGCTACTCGCCGTGCTCATCCATATCGGCTCGGCAGTATGGCTCATGACTACCTGAAGGTAGATCCTCGGCGTCGAGGAGGACCTGTCCTGACGGCGGCCGACGCCCTGCCACGCACCTGCTGAAGCGGCGCGCGCACCGGAAGAGTCGCCGGTGCGAGCGCCGCTTCAGGAACAGGAGGTAGGTGTTCCGCTGACGGGTGCTCAGACGTTGAAGCCCAGGGCACGCAGCTGCTCGCGGCCCTCGGGGGTGATCTTGTCCGGCCCCCACGGCGGCAGCCAGACCCACTGGATGCGGACCTTGTCGGCAAGCAGGGACAGGGCCTGCTGGGCCTGCTCTTCGATGACGTCGGTGAGCGGGCAGGCGGCCGTCGTCAGGGTCATGTCGAGCACGACCGTCCCGTCGGGCTCGATCGATACCCCGTAGAGCAGGCCGAGGTCGACGACGTTGATGCCGAGCTCGGGGTCGATGACGTCGCGCAGGGCCTCCTCGATGGCGGCCACGTCGACGCCCTCGGTGCTGGCGACGGCGGCCGGTGCGTGCTGGGCGGCCATGGGGTTGTCGGCGGCCGGCACCCCGGTGGGGTTCTCACTCATGGCTTCTCCTTACTTCTACGGCAGTTCAGTCTTCAGGATCGTGGGGATATGGCGGGGACAGGGGAAACTGGGATGACGGGGACTCGGTGAGTCGGCTTCGAGAGGCCGACGTGCCGAGGCGTATCGAGCTATTCGGCGCCTGCCGGCTCGGCGGCGGGCAGGGCGACGCCGGACTTGGCCAGGGCATCCTTGAGGGCCATCCACCCCAGCAGGGCGCACTTGACCCGGTTGGGGTACTTCGAGACTCCCTCGAAGGCGGCTCCGTCCTCGAGGTCGTCCAGGACGGCGTCGTCAACACCCTTGCCACGTGAGTGCATGAGGGTGTTGAAGTCCGCCTCGAGGCGGGCCACGGTGGCCAGGTCCACACCGTCGACGAGATCGTGCATGACCGAGATGGAGGCCTGGGAGATGGAGCAGCCGTCCCCTTCCCAGCCGACGGCCTCGATCCTGCCGTCCTTGACGCGCACCCCCAGCGTCACCTCATCACCGCAGGTCGGGTTCACCTGGTGGCTGGTGGCGTCCGGGGCGTCAAGCGCCCCGGAGCCGTGACGCTCACGGGAGTGGTCGAGGATGACCTGCTGGTAGAGCTGGTCGAGTTCGTTCATACTCACCTCTGGAAGTAGCGGCGGACGTCGGCGATGGCGGACAGGAAGCGGTCCACCTCCTCAGGCGTCGAGCAGACCCCGAAGGACAGGCGCGAGGAGGCGTGGATGCCGAAGTGCTTGTGGATGGGCTGGGCGCAGTGGTGCCCGGTGCGCACGGCGACGCCGGCGGCGTCGAGCACCTGACCGACGTCGTGGGGATGGACTCCCTCCATGGAGAAGGCGACTACGCCCACGCGGTCGTTGGTGCCGGTCGGACCGATCAGACGCAGCCCGGGCGTCTGGATGAGGCCGTCGAGCACATGCCGGGTCAGGACCTGCTCGGTGGCGTGGAGCCGGTCCAGGCCGATACCGGCCAGGTACTCCACGGCCGTGCGCCACCCCGCGGCCTGCGCCAGCGGCTGGCTGCCCGCCTCGAAGCGGGGCGGACCGCTCATGAAGGTCGACGACTCCATGGTGACGACCTCGATCATGGAGCCTCCGGTCAGCACCGGCGGCATCGCCGCGAGCAGCTCCTCGGTGGCCACCAGCGCACCGATGCCGGTGGGGCCGAGCATCTTGTGGCTGGAGAGCAGCATGGCGTCCACGCCCGCGACCTTGAGCGCGCGGAAGTCCAGCGGGAGGTGGGCGGCCGACTGGCAGGTGTCCAGAACGACGAGGGCGCCGACCTGCTGAGCGCGCGGCAGGATGAGGTCGAGCGGGCTGATCGCGCCGGTGACGTTGGAGGCGTGAGTCAGGGCGAGCACGCGGGTGCGCTCGGTGATGACATCCAGCGTCGCGGTGTTGATGCGGCCGTCCTCGGTCAGGTCCAGCCAGCGCAGTCTCGCACCGGTGCGGGCGCACAGCTCCTGCCAGGGCACGAGGTTGGCGTGGTGCTCTGCGCGCGTGACGACGACCTCGTCACCCTCCCCGATGACGAGACGCCGCGACGGGTCATCGGCCGCGGCGGGCCCGCCACCATGGGCCGCCGGCCGTCCCAGGCTCGCGTGCCCGATGGACAGGGCGACGAGGTTGATGGCCTCGGTGGCATTCTTGGTGAAGACCAGCTCGCTGCCACGCGCACCGACGAAGGCGGCCACGGCGTCGCGGGCGTCCTCGAAGGTGGCCGTGGCCTCGTCGGCGAGCTGGTAGGTCGAGCGCCCCGCCGCACCGTTGGAGGTGCGGTAGAAGTCCGCCTCGGTGGCGATGACGCCGGCCGGCTTCTGGCTCGTGGCCGCCCAGTCCAGGTAGGCCAGCGGCTCACCGTTGCGGGAGGGCCGCTCGAGGTAGGGGAAGTCGGCACGGATCGTGGCGACCTCCTCGGCACTGAGGGCGGTGGCCGATGGCGTCCCGGAGGACGGCGCCGTGGACTGGGTCATGTGGTGCCTTTCCGATTCGATGCGGACGGTGCTCGAGGTTCTCGCCGACGGCCGGGGCAGGAGATCACGAGGAACCTTAGTACCCCTGTGCACCGGGGCCGACGACGAGGCCGCCTCATGTGCGGCGCGTCGTCGTCGGCTCCTGCGCTGGGGTCCTCCGGTCAGGCGAGGAAGCGGTCGTAGCCCTCTTCCTCCAGGCGATCGGCCAGGTCGGGGCCACCGGCCTCGGCCACGCGCCCGTCGACGAAGACGTGGACGTAGTCGGGCTTGATGTAGCGCAGGATGCGCGTGTAGTGGGTGATGAGCAGGAAGCCGGCGTCGGACTCGTTGTGGAGGCGGTTGACGCCCTCGGAGACGATGCGCAGGGCGTCGACGTCCAGGCCGGAGTCGGTCTCGTCCAGGACGGCGAAGCGGGGGCGCAGCAGCTCCATCTGGAGGATCTCGAAGCGCTTCTTCTCGCCGCCGGAGAAGCCGGCGTTGACGTCGCGCTGGGAGAAGGCGGGATCCATGCGCAGGTTCTTCATGGCCTGGTTGACCTCTCCGACCCACTGGCGCACCTTGGGGGCCTCGCCGTCGATCGCGGTCTTGGCGGTGCGCAGGAAGTTGGCAACGGTGACGCCGGGGACCTCGACGGGGTACTGCATGGCCAGGAAGAGGCCGGCCCGGGCCCGCTCGTCCACGCTCATCTCAAGCAGGTCGACGCCGTCGAGGAGGACCTCGCCGTCGGTGACCTCGTAGTCGGGGTGGCCGGCGATGGAGTAGGCCAGGGTGGACTTGCCCGAGCCGTTGGGGCCCATGATGGCGTGGACCTCATTGGAGTCGATGGTCAGGTCGACGCCCTTGAGGATGGGCTTGGGGCCGTCATTGGTGGCCACCTGGACGTGGAGGTTCTTGATCTGCAGTGTGCTCATGCGACGTTTCTTTCAGCTGGATTCTGGTCTGGTTGAGGATGGGCGGACCGCCTTGCGGGTCCGGCCTGTCACTGGGCTGCCGGCGCGATGTCAGGGGCCTGGTCCTTGCGGGCCTCGATGAGACCGGTGAGCTCGAGCTCCTTCTCGATGGCGGCCATGAGCCGCTCCTCGACCTCACCGACGCCGATCTCGGCGACGATCTCGTTGAAGAAGCCCAGGACCACCAGGCGACGGGCCTCGGCCTCGGGGATGCCGCGGGCGCGCAGGTAGAACAGCTGCAAGTCGTCGAAGCGGCCGGTGGCGCTGGCGTGGCCCGCCCCCTCGATGTTGCCGTTCTCGATCTCCAGGTTCGGCACGGAGTCGGCCTTGGCGCCCTCGGTCAGGACGAGGTTGCGGTTGAGCTCGTAGGTGTCGGTGCCGCGGGCGGCCTGGCCGATGAGGCAGTCCCCCACCCACACGGCGTGCGCGCCCTCGCCCTGCAGGGCGCCCTTGTAGGTCACGCGCGAGTAGCAGTGGGGCTCGGTGTGGGCCACGTAGGGCCGGTGCTCCTGGTGCTGGCCGGCGTCGGTGAAGTAGACGCCGTAGGCGTCGATGTGCCCGCCCTCTCCGGAGAAGCCCAGGTCGGGGCAGATGCGCACGTCCCCGCCGAGGCTGACGACGACGTGCTTGAGG
Organism: Actinomyces sp. ZJ308; assembly: GCF_011752065.1. Lineage (GTDB taxonomy): Bacteria > Actinomycetota > Actinomycetes > Actinomycetales > Actinomycetaceae > Actinomyces. Next base: position 17,297 of record NZ_JAAIJY010000021.1, on the reverse strand, counting down.
ACGCCCCGGCCGGTGACCCTCACCCGGTGGTTGGAGGCGTGGACGGCGTCGTCCTCCCAGCCCTGGACGGTTACCAGGGTGAGCTCGGCGCCGTCGGCGACCGTCACCTCGACGCCCTGCGTCAGGGCCGCGGTGCCGGTGTGGTCGAGCACGACGGTTCCCCTCGCACCGGACTCGGCTGCGACAAGGATGTGCTGGGCGGTGGGTCGGGTGAGCCCCTGGTCCTGGCCGACGACGGTCAGCCGGGCGGCCCGCTCCGGCTGGGAACCGGCCTCAAGGGTCAGCACGGTGGCGGTCTCGCTGCCGTTCCAGGCGGTGACCCCGGTGCGGTCGACCGGGGCGCCCACGGTCCCGATGCGCGCGTCGCTGCGAGGGACGGTCTCGAGGCGGGCGCCGGCGGGAAGGTCGGCCTCCAGGCGGACGGCGCTGGCACCGGCGTCGGCCTCGCCGGCGGCCGTGGCCGCGCGAACGGCGTCGAGGTCGAACAGCGGGGCGAAGCGCTTCATGGGCGTGAAGCGCCACTCCTCCTCGCGTCCTCGCGGCACCGGGATGTCGGCGGGGTCGAAGGAGGTGGGGCGGTCGGCGCGCGAGGAGACGTAGCGCGGCCCGCCGTGGGAGTGGGCGCCCTCGAGCGTGGCGCTCGAGTGGTCGGTGGAGAGTTCAGGCATGTGGAGGTGCTCCTTGGCCGGCATCCGGCCGGTGTGATCAGGTGTGGGTCGAAGGCTGAATGGGCTGGGCGGGCTGACCGAGACGGTCCGGTACGGCGGCCTCAGCCGACCGAGTTCTCCATCTGCAGCTCGATGAGCCGGTTGAGCTCGAGGGCGTACTCCATGGGCAGCTCGCGGGCGATGGGCTCGACGAAGCCGCGCACGATCGTGGCCATGGCCTCGGTCTCGGTCAGGCCGCGCTGCATGAGGTAGAAGAGCTGGTCGGCACTCACCTTGGAGACGGTGGCCTCGTGGCCCATCTCGACGTCGTCGGTGCGCACGTCGACGTAGGGGTAGGTGTCCGACCGGGAGATCTCATCGACCAGGAGCGCGTCGCACAGCACATTGGACTTGGAGTGGCGGGCGTTCTTCATGATCTGCACCAGACCGCGGTAGGCGCTGCGTCCACCGTGGCGGGCGATCGACTTGGAGACGATGTGGCTGGAGGTGTAGGGCGCCATGTGGACCATCTTGGCGCCGGTGTCCTGGTGCTGGTCCGCGCCGGCGAAGGCGATGGACAGCGCCTCGCCACGAGCGTGGGGGCCCATGAGGAAGACGGCCGGGTACTTCATGTTCCGCTTGGAACCGATGTTGCCGTCGACCCACTCCATGGTGGCGCCCTCCTCGCAGGTAGCGCGCTGGGTCACCAGGTTGTAGACGTTGTTGGACCAGTTCTGGATGGTCGTGTAGCGCACGCGGGCGTTCTTCTTGACCACGATCTCCACGATCGCCGAGTGCAGGGAGTCGGTGGAGTAGATGGGGGCGGTGCATCCCTCGACGTAGTGGACGTAGGAGTCCTCGTCGGCGATGATGAGCGTGCGCTCGAACTGGCCCATGTTCTCGGTGTTGATGCGGAAGTAGGCCTGGAGCGGGATCTCGACGTGAACGCCCTTGGGGACGTAGATGAAGGAGCCTCCGGACCACACGGCCGTGTTGAGGGCGGCGAACTTGTTGTCACCGGCGGGGATGACGGTCCCGAAGTACTCCTTGACGAGCTCGGGGTACTCGCGCACGGCGGTGTCGGTGTCGACGAAGATGACCCCCTGCTCCTCCAGGTCGCCGCGGATCTGGTGGTAGACGACCTCCGACTCGTACTGGGCGGCCACGCCCGCCACCAGGCGCTCGCGCTCGGCCTCGGGGATGCCGATGCGGTCGTAGGTGTTCTTGATGTCCTCGGGCAGGTCGTCCCAGGAGTTGGCCGGGCGGTCCGTGGAGCGCACGTAGTACTTGACGGCGTCCATGTCGAGCTGGGAGAGGTCCACGCCCCAGGTGGGCATGGGCTTGCGCTCGAAGGTGGAGTAGGCCTTGAGACGCTTGGCGAGCATCCACTCGGGCTCGCCCTTGATGGCGGAGATCTCACGGACCACCTGCTCATCAAGGCCTCGCTTGGCCTTCTCGCCGGCTTCGTCGGAGTCGTGCCAGCCGAAGTCGTAGCTCGTTGAGATCGAGTCGATGATCTCGTCGTCGGTGCTACGCACAGTCTCGGTTGTTGGCAGTGTCATCGGGTTCCTTCCATTCGCTTGGTCTCAAGGCCTCGCGTCTTAGCCGCCGCCCGGACCGCGCGCTTGCGCAGCGCGGGCATGGCGATCGGAATGTGGGTGGTACAGACGTGCTCGCCTCCGGCCAGGGTGGCCAGACGCTGGACGGGGACGCCGACGAGACGGGAGATCGCCTGCGTCTCGGCATCGCACAGCTCGTGGAACTCTCCGGCGACGTCGCGGACCGGGCAGTTGCCCTGGCACAGCTGGACGGCGAAGGACCCGTCGCCGACGTCTCGAACCGAGGCCGCGTACCCGTCGAGGGTCAGGGCATCGGCCAGGGCGCGGGCCCGTTCCGAGGGATCCTTGCCTGCGGACTCGACGACGGCGGCGTAGCGGCGTTCCAGGTCGCGGCCCCGGGCCGCGGCGAAGGAGTCGACCGCCTTGTCGCCGGCGACCTGGGACAGGTAACGCAGGGCGCGGTTGGCCAGGTCGGAGTAACCCTCCGCGAAGGAGGTGCGGGCCTTGGGCGTCAGGACGTAGTGCCGGGCGGGACGCCCGCGGCCCCGCTTCCCGGTAAGGGCCGGGGTGTGGACCTCGATCTGCTCAGCGTCCTCGAGCGCGGTGATGTGCCTGCGCACCGCCGCCGGCGTCAGGCTCAGGACCTTGGCGAGCTGGGCCGCCGACACCGGGCCCTTCTCAGCGATGAGGTCAAGCACGCGCGCCCGGGTAGAGTCTTCGTCGTTCTGTGTCATGACTGCTCCTCCCCTAGTCGCTGCGACGCCTCACGGCCTGACCATGTTGCGGCCGGTTCGACCACGTCCTTGTTGGCCGATGGTGCCCGCGAACCAGCCTGGGAGCTGGTCCAGGATCGGCTGCGGGGCGTCACTGGTCGTCGTGCCACGAGTTTAACCAAGATCATGCTTGCCGAATTCAACGCTGGCAAGTTCATGACGGGGCGTCGCGAGGTGGGATTGAACACGTCATCTAATCAAAGGCAACCCTTACCTAGGAACACCTAACTAGTCGGTCGTCAGGGCGGGAGGCCTGGCCTACTCCCGGTCGCCGCCCGCCGGGTCTGCGACGGCAAGGCGCAGGGCGGCCGACCATGGATCGGGAACTGCGTTCTCTGTCCGGGACGTACTCTTCTCGCAGACGACTGAGGTCAGCCCCCAGTCATCTGCGCCAAAGCGCAGTCCTCACGGGGAAAGTACGTCCTCGATCAAGCCCGGCGCAGCCTCACCCGGTCCGCCGCGCCCCCGGACTCGTCCTAGAGACTCTCCGGGCTTCTGAGCCAGGGGGCGTCGGCCGGGCGCAGTTCGGCCCAGCCGCGGGCGCGCGCCCGGGCCGTGGCCAGGACCCCCAGCACGGTGGAGGGATTGTGCAGGCGGCCGTCCATCACGGCATCCAGCACCTCGTCGAGGCGCACCCAGGTGGGCACGAACTCGGCCTCCTCGGCCTCACGGGGCATCCGCTGGTCCTCGGGCAACAGGCTCAGGTCCTGGGCGAGGAAGATCCGGGCCCCCTCGGTGGTGAAGCCGGGTGAGGCGTAGAACTCGGCCAGCGTGTTCCAGGTTGCTGCGGTGTAGTCGGTCTCCTCAGCGAGCTCACGGGCGGCGGCGACGGCCGGGGCCTCGCCGGGGACGTCGAGCAGGCCGGCTGGAATCTCCCACAGAGAGGCCCGCACGGGGTGCCGGTACTGGCGGACCATGAGGATCTCCGGAGCGCCGTCGTCCTGAGAGGACTCCCCTCCCTCGCGCAGGGCCACGACGGCGACGGCGTCGTGGTGGACGACGACCTGGCGGGCCACCGGTTCCTGGCCGGGGCTCAGGCGCACGTGGTCGGCGTCGACGGCGAAGATCGGCCCGCTCCAGACCCGCTCGCTGGAGACCAGCTCCCGGCCCGGCTCGCGCGCGTCCGCAAGGCTGATCTCACGGTGTGCGTGTCCGTCACCCTGGCTGGCTCCTGTCACCGGCTGGTCCACGACTGGCTCCTTCACTGGCTGCTGGCGTCCCTGTCGTCGGGCGCCTGGGCACCAACGATGCTACCGCCCGGGGCCGGTCGGCTCAGTGCGGGGCGAGAACCACCTGTCGTAGCTGAGCCGCCAGGTCAGCGGGGCCGGGGAGGCGATCGGCTGCATCGCGCGCGCTCTGCCGGGCCCGGGATCGGGCCTCAGAGTCGCTCAGGAGCACAGCGACGGCCTCGGCGACGGTCTGAGCCTCAGGAGCGACGAGGACGGCTCCTCCCCTGGCGGTCACGGCGGTACCGCCGACGTCGGTGGCCACGATCGCAGCCCCCGCGCGCAGGGCCTCCTGGATGGTGAGGGGCTGGCCCTCCCACAGGCTGGTCTGGACGACGACGTCGGCCGCCTCCATGAGGGCGGGTGCGTCGGCGCGCCGGCCCAGGAGAGTCACCGGGAGGTGCTCGGCGGCGATGCGTTCAGCGGCCTGATCCCGGCCGGGTCCGTCTCCGGCAACCGCCCAGGTGAAGGCCGGCAGGCTGCCGGCCTCAACCTCCTGGGCGAGGACCGCGGCGGCGTCCAGCAGCAGCGGCAGGCCCTTCTGCGGGGCCAGGCGGGCGACGGTCAGGACCCGGGCGCCCTCCTGCGGCCAGGCCTCCGGTGCCGCCGGTGCGGGGAGCGGCGGTTCTGAGGGCGGCTGCGGGATCGCGACGGGGATGACGGCGAGCTCAACGCGTGGGGCACCCAGGTCTCGGGCCCGCTGGGCCAGGTCCGGGCTGACGGCCAGGACGAGGTCGGCGCGGGAGGCAATGAGCCGCTCGAGCCTCTCCCCCACCATGGTGGTCAGACGGCCACCGACGGTGAGGTTGTGAAGGGTGACGACCAGCCGAGTGCGGCCATGGCGGCGCCGTCCCAGGGCGAGAGCGGCCAGTGCCCCGGCACGCAGACCGTGGGCGTGGACGGCGTGGGCCCGACGGCCCAGCCGACGCAGCCTGGCCACGGCCAGGGTGTCGTTGAGGCTGGGGCGGGGCCCGATCTCAAGTGCCTCGGCGCGAGCGGGGGCGACTTCCAGTCCGTCCAGGACCGCGGCGGGAGCCTCGATAATGACGTCGTGGCCGTCGGTCGCCAGCATCCGGGCGCAGTCGGCCAGGTGGGCGCGCACCCCTCCGGCGGCCGATCCGCTGACCTGGAGGATTCGCAGGCGCCCGTTCCCCACGGCCCGCTGCGAGGCACCGGCCTGGTTCGAGCCACTGCCGTCACTGGAGCTCATGCCCTCTCCTTGTCGTCCTCGTGCTTGTCGGTACTCGTGTCCATCACTCGTGCGCCTCGCACCGTCCTCAGCAGGCTGCGGTCGGCCGCGTGGATCGTCGCCAGGACGGCGCCGGCGGCCACGGTGGCGCCGACCACGGCCGCCAGGACCGCCAGGGTCAATGAGACCACGTGAGTGGTTGCCACCCGCACGACTGCGCCGGCGGCAAGGGCCACGGGGAGACCCGAGGCAAGCGTGGTCAGGACCGGGCGCAGGACCCGAGTACCCATGACACGGGCCAGGACGGCCAGCAGGCCCACCCCGGCCACTGTCATCCCCACGGTCGTGCCCAGGCCGAGGGCGACGAGGGTGGCTCTGCCGTCCCCGCCCGACGGCGCCATGAGACGCACGATGAGGGCGGAGGCGAGTGCCACGGTCAGCCACCCGGCCGCGGTGGCGTGAGCCGCCGGCCGGGAGCGGTCGGCGGCGAAGAGGACCCGGGTGACCTGGTAGATGAGTGCGTATCCGATCAGTCCCGGTGCCAGGACGGCCAGGGCCTGTCCCATCCCGTCGACCTGCTTGAAGGAGAAGAAGCGCTCGGCGGCGTCACTGGCGGCCAGGAGCATGGCCGTCCCGGCGACGGCCACGGCGGTGACCAGGGCCGTGGAGGTGGCGACCAGAGCGCTGACGTCCTCACGGGTGTCCTGGCTGTCGGCAACGGCCCGGCCCTGTCCGGAGGCCTCGAAGGCGGCGGTCAGGCGGGGGTAGAGGACCGTGGCCACCGGAACCGCCAGCACCGCGTAGGGAAGGACGTAGACGGCCTGCGTGTACTGGTAGACGGCCGCCGTACCGGTGTTCCCGCCCCAGCGGGCCAGCGCCAGGACCGCCAGCACGCTCAGCTGCTGGGCCAGGATCGTCCACACTCCGGCCCCGCCCAGACGCAGCGCCCGCCGGGCCTGGGAGCCCCCCAGCCTCAGGGTGGGGCGCAGCCCCAGCCCCAGCCGGTGGACCGGCCACAGCAGCGGAAGGCTGAGCGCCGCCACCCCGAGGGTCGTTCCCCAGCCCAGGACATTCAGGGCGAGGCCGGACGCCGTGTCCTCGCCGTCGGCCAGCGTCCCGTAGAGGCCGTAGGTCGCCATGACCACAAGGCTGGAGAGCATCGGTGTCAGGGCGGGCCAGGTGAAGCGGTTGTGGGCCTGGAGGACGCCGGTGAGGACGACCGCCACCCCGTACATGGGCACCTGGAGGGCGAACATGCGCAGGAAGGAGGCGACGAGCTCGTGCTGAAGCGCCGCATCGACGCCCTGAGAGGTGGGGAACAGGGCTGCGATCGGGGTGGCGAAGACGATGAGAGCCACGGACAGCGGGACGAGGACCACCAGGACCAGGCCGAGCAGCCCGGATGCGGTTTCGGTGACCTCCTCGCGCCTGCCCGCCGCGATCGGTGCGGCCAGCAGCGGGACGACGGTGGCCGCCAGGACGCCGCCGACGACGACCTCGTAGAGGGTGTTCGGAAGCTGGTTGGCCGTCGTGTAGGCGCCCGCCACCGTACCGGTGCCGACGGTGGCGGCCTGGACGAGCCAGCGGAGAAATCCCAGGACACGGGAGACGAGGGTCAGGCCCGCGACCGACCCGGCCGCTGGGAGCAGGCCGCCGCGGCGTTGCTGGGCTGCCATCAGGGCCGGCGGCCCAGTGCGTCGAGCGCGGCCAGGGCCGGGGTATCGGCGATGACCCGGGAGAAGGAGACCTTCTCGCTGGCCAGGACGAGGCCCACGCCGGTGAAGGCGGCTCCGGCACGCACGGCCCGGCAGGGGTGGCAGGCCAGGGCGGTTCCCAGCAGGGCGCCGACGGCGTTGGCCCCGGTGTCGCCGAGCATCGTGTCCTCCATCAGGTCCTCGGGCAGGGCCATGAGGCTGACGCCCAGCGTCCCTGCGGCCAGCAGTCGGGCGGGCTCGCCCTCACGCCCGGGGGTGGCCAGAAGCGGGGCGCTCACGATGGAGGCGGTCTTGAGCGCCCGGCCGGGGCGCAGGTCGAGGAGGTTGAGGAGATTGGCCCAGGAGGCGATGACAATGGCGCTTGACGCAGCGTCGACGGCGGTCACCACCGGCGGGCGCCCGCCGGCGCCCACGCTGCGATGACGGGCCAGCAGGACGCCGCCGACGAGGGCCCCCGATCCGATGACGGCGATCTTGAGGGCACCGGTGGTGACGCGTCCGTGAGCGAGAGCCGTCAGGTGGCCCTTGAGCCCCTTGGCGGGGGCGTCGCCGTCGTGGGCCCCGGCGTCGAGGTCATCGACCAGACCGGCGCAGCCTCCGGCCACCGTTGCGACGGTGGCGGCAAGTCCTACCCGGGAGCCGCTGCGCGAGGCGTAGGAGGCTGAAGCGGGCGCGTCCCGTATGAGCCGGCCGACCTCGATCGCGGCCATGGCTGAACCGGCGGCGGCCCCCACGCCCCCGCGCAGGCTCACGGTGCACCCGTGGAAGTTGGTGCGCTCCAGTCCCCGGGCGATGGGCGCCAGGGAGGTGGACCAGGACAGGGTGACGCCCGCTGCCTTGAGCCCCACCTGTGCTAGGTGTCGGACGCAGGTGCCTACTCGCGTGATCGTGCCAGCCATGGTCTCAGCCTAAGGCAGGGTCGGATGAATCGTGGCGATGGCGGCCCACAACGGGACCGGGCGGCCGGGACCAACGATGACACGGGGCCACGAGGGCTACTTGGTCACTGGCGGCATAACGGCGTCCGCGCCCTTGTCGAAGCCGTAGTGGCCGACGGTGCCCGCCTGGGTGGAGGCCAGGGCCAGGGGCGTGGAGACGGACGCGGCGACCTGACCGACGGAGTCGACCGTGGTGACCTTCGCGTCCTCGGAACGGATGACGGCGACGACATTGTCATCACCGTCGGCGGACCCGACCACGACCGTGGTCGCCCGTGAGGCCGTGCCGGCCAGGGCCTTGGCCCAGGCCTTGGGGTCCTGGCCCGGTGAGGCCTCGACCGTGGCTCCCTTGGCGGAGGCCGCCTGGGGCCGAGGCCCGACGACGACGATCATCTCGGCCGGAGCGGTGGGCGTGGAGTCCACGGTGACGAAGGGCGTGCCGGAGGTATCCACGGACAGCAGGTCCATGAGGGCTCGGGAGGAGTCGTCATTGCCGGTGAGGGCCTTGGCGAGCCCCTCCCCCAGGATGCCGTTGGCGTCCTTGGAGCCGGCACCGCCCAGGTTGCCCTGAATCTGGCCGGAGAAGGTGGAGCGGTAGCTCTCGCGGGACAGGTCCACCCAGGTGGTGGTCAGGCTGACTCGGCCGGTGACGGTGGCGCCCGCGGTCCTGAGCTGGGTGGTGACGGCGTCGGCGTCCTCGGACGTGGCCTCGGGCAGGAGCACCAGGGCGACGTTCTTGGAGTCCAGGGTTCCGGGCAGGAGGCTGCTGGCGGCCTGGGTGATGTAGGAGTCGCGCTCGTTGACGGCCGCCTCGGTCTGCTCAAGCTTGGTCTGGGTGGCGTTGCGGTTCTCGCGCAGGGCGGTGACCTGGTCGTTGAGCGCGGTACCCAGTGAGTTCTGCAGCGGGCCGGCGCCCAGCACAACGCCGACGGCGAGGGCCAGGAACACGGAGATGAGCGATACCAGGTGATAGCGGAAGTCGATCATGGTTGAGACCTTGGAGATGACCGTGAGAGGCGCTGCCTCTCAGATGGGCGGGAGTCGTTAGACGGTGGGTGTGTTCGGGGCCAGGCCCACCAGTGAGCGGAAGAAGTTGACGATGTCGTCCCACACGGCGCCGGACAGTCCCAGGAAGGTCTGTCCGCCCGGGGTAGCCATGAGGGCGATGGTCAGGGCGAAGGTGCCCGACAGGGCGAGGAGCAGCAGCCACCATCCCGAGATGCGGGTGCGGTAGAGCTGGGAGACGCCCTTGGCGTCAATGAGGCGGCCGCCGACCTTGAGCCGGGTCAGGAAGGTCGAGGACATACCGGCACGTCCCTTGTCGAGGAACTCCAGCAGGGTGGCGTGCGTGCCCAGGGCCACGATGATCTCGGCGCCGGCCTCGTCGGCCATGAGCATGGCGATGTCCTCGCTGGTACCGGTGGCGGCGAACACGTGATGATCGACCCCGAGCTCCTCGACGTGCGCCAGGCCCGGGGCCCGGCCGTCGCGGTAGGCGTGGACAACGATCTCAGCGCCGCAGGTGAGGGCCTTGTCGGACACGGAGTCCATGTCACCCACGATCATGGCCGGCTTGAAGCCGGCCTCCAGGACGGCGTCGGCTCCTCCGTCGACGCCGATGATGACGGGCTTGTACTCCCTGATGTAGGGCTTGAGCGCCTGCAGGTCCTCCTTGTAGGAGTAGCCGCGCACGACGACCAGGACGTGCTTGCCGCTCATCTGCGTGGACAGTGTGGGCATGCCGACGCCGTTGAGAAGCAGGTCCCACTCGCCGCGCATGTACTCCATGGTGTTGGCGGCGAAGGCCTCCAGCTGGACGGCCAGTCCCTTCTGGGCCTCCTCCATGGCGTCGGCGACGGTCTGCTTGGTCTGGACCGAGCCCTCGGCGATGACCTGTTCCTTGCCCTCGATGCGCACGGTGCCGTCCTCGACGGCGATGCGCTGACCGTCGTGCAGGCGCATGACGTCGGGGCCCAGATCGTCCACGAGCGGGATGCCGGCATCGAGGAGGATTCCCGGACCGAGGTTGGGGTAACGCCCGGAGACCGATGGAGAGGCGTTGAGGACCGCGGAGGGGCCGCACTCGACCAGAGCCTCAGCAGCCACCCGGTCGATGTCGGTATGGTCGATGATGGCGATCTCACCGGGCTGGAGACGCTTGGTGAGCTTCTTGGTACGTGCATCGACACGTACGACCCCGCTGGGTTGCTCGGAGACGGACGCAGAGTTTCTGCGGAAGGGATTCCTCACGGCTCGGATTGTCCCACGACTGCTTCCTGGAGAAGCTCAGCGGCGTGCCGGACCGCGGCCTGGGAGTCCTCGTGGCCTGAGAGCATTCGGGCCAGCTCGCGTTCTCTCTCCTGGCCTTCGACGACGAAGACCTGCGTGCGGGTGCGCCCCGGCCCGAACTTTCTCACATTCTCCTGACGCTCCTCCGAGGACTCCCGCAGCGCGGGCTCGGGCGTGCCGGCCGGTGGCTCCAGCCCGGTCGCCGGGTCGGTCAGCGGGAGACTCACCGTCTCCTTGCGCACCACGAGGTGGGTGTCGGCCCAGGCCGCCACCTGGGCCAGGTGAGTGACCACGATGACCTGGTGGTGGCGAGCCAGGCGTGCCAGGCGCCGGCCGATCTCCCTGGCGGCGCGTCCTCCCACACCGGCGTCGATCTCGTCGAAGACGAGGGTGCGGGTGTGGGTGGAGGGGCGCGCGGAGGCGGCGGCGTCGGCGAGCACCACCTCCAGGGCCAGCATGATGCGGGAGAGCTCTCCTCCCGACGCGCCCCTGCCCAGGGGGAGGGCGGGCGCACCGGGATGGGAGACGAGCTCGAGGGCAACGCTCTCAACGCCGGTGGGTCCGGGCTCATCGAGTCGGTCCAGCGCGACGACGAGTCGCGCCCCCCTCATCTCCAGGCCCTCCAGCTCGGCGGTGACGGCCTGCTCCAGGTGCTCGGCGAGCAGGTGGCGCGCCCGGCTCAGCTCGTTGCCGACGTCGGCCAGCTCCTCATCGGCCGCAGTCAGGCGCTCTGCCAGGACGGTAGCAGTGTCCTGGGGGCCGTCGAGCTCGGCCAGGCGCGCGGCGGCGCGCTCACCCCAGGCCAGGAGGGCATCGACGTCGTCGAGCTGTTCCTGGGGCCCACCGATCTCCCGGCAGGCACGAGCGAGCTCACCGCGGCGGTCCTGGACCCGGGCGAGACGGGCCGGGTCGGCGCTGAGGGAGGACAGGTAGTCGCCCAGCTCTGCGGCGATGTCAGCCGCATCGATGCCCAGGCGCTGGGTACGCGCAGCCAGCTCGGCCAGGGCGGGGTCTCGGTCGGACTCGGCAGCCAGACTGCGGTGCGCGTGGGCAATGAGTGAGACGACGTCGGGCTCCTGGCCGGCGGCGGACTCCTCCCCGCTCAGGGCGGTGCGGGCCCCCGTGGCGGCTCTGCGCAGGTCCTCGGCGTGGTCGAGCCGTTCGGCCTCCGCCGTCAGGTCCCGGTCCTCACCGCTTCGGGGATCGACCTCCTCCAGTGCCTCGAGCCAGGTGCGCAGCTGCGCCACCTCGGCGGCCCGGACCTGAGCCGAGGACTGCCAGTCCTGGAGCTCCTGGGCGGCCTGCCGACGGGCCTGGTAGGCCTGGGAGTAGCGGCGGCACAGGGCGGCGTGGTCGGGACCGCCCAGTGAGTCCAGGGCGGCGCGCTGGGCCGCGGCGGAACGCAGCCGTAGCTGGTCGGCCTGGCCGTGGACGGAGACCAGCCGACCTCCCACCTCGCTGAGCACCGACGCCGGAACCGATCGCCCTCCCAGGTAGGCGCGGGACCGGCCGGTGGATGGAACCGTGCGCGAGGCCAGGAGGAGGTCATCATCGAGATCCGCCCCGGCCTCGATGGCACGGGAGGCGGCGCGCGAGTCGGGGTCGACGAGGAAGGCGCCCTCAACCAGGCTGCGCTCGGCGCCCGTGCGCACGATGGTGGTCTCAGCGCGTTGGCCCAGCAGCAGTCCCAGCGAGGTCAGCACCATCGTCTTGCCGGCACCGGTCTCACCGGTCAGGGCGGTCAGGCCGCGACTGAGGGGCAGATCGGCCTCCTCGATGACACCGAGGTCCTCGATGTGCAGGGACTCGATCACGCCGCCCCTCCCGAGGAGCCCCGCGGGGCCACTGCGTCGGCCGGATCGCCCGTGGGCTCATCCGCGGTGTCGTCCGAGGCCGAGGAGCTCTCATCGGCGGAGGCGGAGGCCCTCCAGCCCTCCACGGGGAGGTCGAACTTGCGCACCAGTCGGCTGGCGAAGGGGGCCTCGTTGAAACGGGCCAGTCGCACCGGACGATCCGCCCTGCTGACACGAATCCGGGCTCCGACGGGTACGTCCAGGCTGCGCCTGCCGTCGCACCAGATCTCGGCTCCGCCGAAGCCCGCCCGCTGGACCACGACCTCCATGCACGAGTCGGGCCCCAGCACCAGGGGGCGGGTGAACAGGGCGTGCGCGGCCACCGGCACCAGGAGGAGCGCCTCGACCTCCGGCCAGATGACGGGGCCGCCGCAGGAGAAGGCGTAGGCGGTCGAGCCGGTGGGTGTGGACATGATGAGGCCGTCGCAGCCGAACGAGGAGACGGCCTGGCCGTCGACGCCGATGGCGACCTCGAGCATGCGGGCGCGGTCGCGCTTCTCCAGAGCCGCCTCGTTGAGGGCCCACTCGCGGGTGACCGTCCCATCGGGGCAGACGACCTCCACGTTCAAGGTGGTGCGGGTCTCGACGGTGTAGCGGCCCGCGACGAGGTCGGCGACGACCTGCTCGATGCCGTCGGGGTCGGCCTCGGCCAGGAAGCCGACGTGCCCGGTGTTGATGCCCACCAGGGGGATGTCGCGTTCACGGGCGGCCTCGAAGGCGCGCAGGATCGTACCGTCGCCGCCGAGCACGAGGACGAGGTCGACGTGGTCGGTGCACTCCGGTCCGACGGGTTCGACGCCGTGGGCGCGCAGCGCCGCGGAGGCCCTGGCCACGGCGCTGGCCGTGGGGGCGGCGCTGGGCCTGGGAACGGGGACCGGCTTGTCGTTGAGGTCACGCTGCAGCAGCATGACGCGTGAGATCCGCTGGTGGGGCGAATCCGTTCCCTCCTGATCCGCCTCGTAGCGGCAGCAGGCGGATTCGACTGTCTCGGCGGTGGTGGGTGAAGGGGTCAGCTTGCTCATGAACGGGTCCTTGTTCTGCTTCGTCGGAAGCCGCCTGCGGCGGGGCCGGCGGCGACGGCGTCCTCGACCTGGGTGCGCAGATCGTCGCCGCGCAGGTCCTCGGGGCTCCCGGCGCCGGAGGCGTGCATGTTCAGGAAGTACTCGACGTTACCGGCGGGTCCGGGCAACGGGGAGGCGGTCACGGCATCGACTCCCACCCCCAGGGCGTGGGCCCGCTCGGCCACGGTCATCACCGTCTCCACGTGGAGCTCGGGGTCGCGTACCACTCCCCCGTGCCCGATCCGGTCCTTGCCCACCTCGAACTGGGGCTTGACCATGAGGAGAAGGTCGGCGTCGTCGGCCGCGGCGCGCAGCAGCGGCTCGAGTACCAGGGTCAGGGAGATGAAGGACAGGTCACCCACCACCAACTCGGGGGCGGGGGCGACGGCGTCGGGCTGCAGCGTGCGGATGTTGGTGCGGTCCAGGGTGGTGACGCGGGGGTCGGAGCGCAGGGACCAGGCCAGCTGGCCGTAGCCGACGTCGACGGCCACGACGTGCTCGGCGCCGCGGCGAAGGAGGACGTCGGTGAACCCTCCCGTGGAGGCGCCGGCGTCCAGGCAGCGGCGGCCCTCGATACGAGGCGCCAGGCCGCGCTCGCCCAGTGCGTCCAGCGCACCGGCGAGCTTGTGGGCGCCGCGTGAGACGTAGTCGTCTCCTGCGGGGGTGAGGATCTCGATGGCCTGAGCCGGGTTGACCTGACGGGCGGGCTTGGCGACCACCTCGCCGTCGAGGGTGACGTGGCCGTCGGCGATGAGGGTGGCGGCGTGGGTGCGGGAGCGGGCCAGGCCGCGGCGCACGAGCTCGGAGTCGATGCGGATGAGTCGGGCCATGTCAGCCTTCCGCCTCGTGCAGGACGGAGGCGAGCTCCTCATGAATGGTGGACAGTGCAGCGGCCCGCTCCTCCAGGGGCATCCGCTCGATCTCGGTGAGCTCGTCGGCGTGATCGGTGAGCCCGTCGGCCGCCGTCAGGGCCGCGTCGGCCCGCGGGGGCGCGGGCACCGGCGGCCTGGGAGCCGGCTGACGCTCAGGATCCACCGTCGACGGCGTCTTCTCCTGTGTACCCGTTTCCGGGTCCTTGCGGCTCATTCCTGTCTCACCTCGACATCGTTCGCGTGTGCGGCTGCTGCGTCCTCTTTCCCTTCTGGAGAGTATTCCCGACCTCGGTCGGTCTCAGGAAGCGACGACCTCGATCTCGGGAAGGTCCAGCGCAGCGGCCTCGCCCCGAGCCTCCTGTGCGTCGGCCCAGTCCCAGGCGGCCACGGCCAGAGCGCGGTAGGAGTCCAGATCGATGCGCACCGGGACGCCGTCCTGAGAGGTCAGGGATTCCCCGTCCTGGAGCTCGAGCACGGAGTCGACGACGCGGGCGCGCCGGCCGCCGACCCGCCACCACTCCTGGCCCTCCTGCACGACTCGCTCGGGCGTGGGATGCGCCTCGGTCAGGCCGCGCAGGTCGGTGTGAAGGAAGCTGGGGCGCTCGGTTGCAGGGGCGGTGATGACATCACGCGCGTCTGAGACCCCGGTGAGAACGTGGAGTCCGGGGATCCCGGCGGCCCGGGCCCCGACGTGATCGGTGTTGAGTCGGTCCCCGACGGCCAGTGGCCGGGTACCGCCGGCACGCTTGAGGGCTCGTGTGTAGATCCCGGGGAAGGGCTTGCCCCCGGCCAGGGGCTCCTTGCCGGAGGCGTTGACGACGGCGGCCACGAGGCTGCCGTTGCCCAGGGCGAAGCCCCGCTCTGTCGGCAGGGTCGCGTCGAGGTTGGTGGCCACGTGGAGGGCACCGGCGTTGATGGCGTAGACGCCCTCGGACAGCAGGGCCCAGTCGACTGCCGGGTCCCATCCCTGGACGACGGCCGCCGGCTCGTCCTGCGCGCTGCCGGTCACCTGGAAGCCCTCGTCGAGGAGGGCCTGACGCACGCCGTCGCCGCCGACGACGAGAACCGTGGAGCCGGGCTCGACGTACTCGGTGAGCATGGCGGCCGCATCCATGGCGGCGCTGAAGACCTCGGAGGGATCGGCGGCGATGTCGTTGGCAGCGAGCTTGTCCACAACCGTCTGAGGCGCACGCGAGGCGTTGTTGGTGACGAAGGACAGGTGCATTCCGGCAGCGCGGGCAGCGTTGACGTTGTCCGCGGCGTAGGGCACCCGCGCCTCGCCGGCGAAGCAGACGCCGTCGAGGTCCAGCAGTGCGACGTCGTAGGCGGTGCACAAGGGCTCATCGCTGCCCAGGAGGGTGGCGGGAGCATCGGAGGGAGCCTGCGCGGACTGGGTCATCGGGACTCCTCGGGGGTGTCGTCGGTAGAGGTCGTCGTGGTGGTTGCGCTGTCGGCGGCGTCATCGGCAGATGCCGGTGACAACCCGGCCTCCCCATGCGTTGAAGGGATCGCGGGAGCCTCGGCCGCCTCCTGGAGCAGCTCGGCCATCTCGGCCTCAACGCGCTCGGCGAAGGACGACGACCAGTCTGCGTCATCGTCCTGGTCAACGGGGTCGAGGTCTGCAGCGCCATCCGCATCGGACTCACCCGATGCGTCAGGGGACGCCGTCACCGCCGCCCCGTCGTCAGCCTCGGCGTCGGGCTCCTCCATGGCGTCCTGCTCGTGCGGCTCGGGGACCTCGGAGTCGTAGTCGTCCTCGATGTCGAAGACCTCGACCTCGTCCTCCTCGGTCGGCTCGGGGCCGATACGGTCCCGGATGGCTGCGGCCTCCTGGTGGCGCCCGAGCTCGTCCAGGCGGTCGGCGCGTACCGAGTGCAGGCGCCTGAGGGTGTCGCTGTCGGAGGGGCGCGCCCTGATGGCGTCCTCAATGACGATGAGACCGAGATCGGTCTGTCCCATCTCATGGCGGATGCCGGAGACGACCATGGCCAGCTCGGCACGCTCGATCTCGTCGAGTTGGCGAGGGTCGGCCGCCTTGGCGGCTTGGAGGGCCTTGTCGGCGTGGCCCAGAGCACGCTCGCAGTCGACCTCGATGGCCCGGTGCAGATCGAGGCCGGACAGTCGCCTGGCGGCGCGGATCTCTCGAAGCGCCTCGTTGTAGTGTCCGGCGAGGTACGCGGAGATACCTGCGGTCTCCCGCACGACGGCGACGCGCCCGGCATGGGAGGCTGCGTAACGAGCGTGCTCATAGGCTGCCTGAGGATCTTCGTTCAGCAACCGCTGGGCCATCACCAAGTGACGGGCGACGTTCTCGGCGTTGCTGCGTCCCAGGGCCCTTAACTCGCTCCTGGCGCCCCGCTCGAGGTCTCCGGGCTCGACGTCGTCGGGAACACTGGGTTCAGGAATGCGTTGGCGCTGTGACGGGCGACCTCGACGATCATCCCGCCTGTCCCGAGAGTCTCTCCGCCCCGAGTGGTCATTGAATCGGCCTGGTCTCCCGCTACCGCGGCCGGGCCGCCTCTCAGTGGAGTCCCCGTCATGACGCCGTTCGCGGCGCCAGTCGTCGCGGTGACGACGCTCGCCGCGAGAACCGTGCTCGTCATGGGGCGGGCGCTGAGAACGCCCTTGCGCGTGGTGCGACTCGTCGTCTCTCCTTGAGTCATGGCCGCCGCGAGGGCAGTCGTCGCTCCCATCGAAGCGCT
The DNA here is from genome assembly GCF_011752065.1 of Actinomyces sp. ZJ308. GTDB lineage: Bacteria > Actinomycetota > Actinomycetes > Actinomycetales > Actinomycetaceae > Actinomyces. The sequence goes on along the minus strand of NZ_JAAIJY010000021.1, from coordinate 473 downwards.
TACGTCGACCGAAGCCGTGACGATCATCGTCCCGACGACGTTTACCTGAGTCACCGTGGTCCGAGTGGTGCCGACGGTCCTGATACGCCATGGTCCTTCTTTCGCTCCGGGACTGCCGTCAGTTCCCTCGCTGTCCGTGATTGCCTGGGAGGAGCCTACCTGGACTGCAGCCCAGTGGCGTACCGAGACCCGGCAACGTGAGTGTGGCGCGCGGCGCTCGGCATCACGTTGCTTCGGCATCCGCATCACCGAAGAGACATATCTTCCCCATTCTGGAGAAAAGTCAACGAACAGAGACGTCGGGCCGGTTTCCGCATCTGTTGTGGGAACCGACCCGACGTCTTATGTGTGTGCTCGGTGGTGTCCTACTCTCCCGCACCCTGGCGGGTGCAGTACCATCGGCGCTGTCAGGCTTAGCTTCCGGGTTCGGGATGGGTGCCGGGCGTGTCCCTGTCGCTGTGACCACCGAGACG